>CAZHXA010000075.1:0-1032 GCA_964536025.1 uncultured Muribaculaceae bacterium | reverse complement strand
CGAAAAATGCTATAATTCTATCGTGAAAAACTGGGTCCTCGAAAGAGGACTCAGTTTTGTTATTACGAAGATGAAGGAGAAAAAGCAATGAAATACTGTTCCTACTGCGGTGCTAAGGTTTTAGACGAAGCTGCTTTCTGCGAAAAGTGCGGAAAGCAGCTTTCTGCTGTTCCCACCGAAGAATCCCTTTCGGCCAAGAAAAACAAGAAGTCCAAAGCGAAAGGTAAGCCTGCAAAGAAAAAATGCAGAAAAAAGGAGGCAAAGCCCATCCCCGAGATCGTAGGCGAGTCGGTTGACGATGGGTATGACGGCTATTACAACGATGTCCTGCCCCCGGATCAGGATCGTGAGCAGGAAGGCATGGATAAAGAGCTGATCCAGAAGATTGCCTTGCTCTGCATCGGCTTCATTTTTACCGTGGGCCTCTGCGTTGCCATGCTATATTTTCTCTAAGTGTTGCAATTTGAAGGGAAGCGCCGTGTAATCTAGTAAATCATTAAAAACGAGGTGCTGATTATGAAATACATTTCTACTGGAGCGGTTATGATCAAGGGTACTGAGCATGTCTTTGAAGTCTGCAAAGGCAATCACAAGTTTACACTTGCCGGGGAGCTGGCCGCAGTCTGGCTCAACGGACGCCTTGCCTTCTCGGATGCCAAAAGTGCTTCCGAAATCCGCAATCTGGAACACCTGTGCAGAATGAGTCTGGCCGTCAAGGCAGAGGATGCCGATGCAGCAAAATACCGGGCACTAACCCGTTGCACGCTGGCTCCTGCGGATTGTCGATACCCTTATCTTGGCCTGTCTGCTTCGGAGAAAACCGAACTGAAATGGCTCCGGGAGGCAGGGCTGCGCCTGACCATTGCCGAGCTGATCTATCTGAATGAGCATGGTATTCTCCCCACCCCGGCCTTGCTCGGCAGTGAGCGTACGCAGGAACTTGTAGAAACCATCTATACCAGAGAGACCATTTTGGATAACATCCTGGAATCGCAAATGGAATCTGCCGCATCCAGGGATGATGTCGTAAAT
>CAZHXA010000074.1:0-1121 GCA_964536025.1 uncultured Muribaculaceae bacterium | reverse complement strand
GTCAAATCATTTACAGTTATGTTAAAACATTTTGCTAAGGCACACAATTCATAGTCTACAACAGTTCTTATTCCTATCTCTATATTGTAAATGGCTTGTTTGTGAATATCAACACCAAATAACATAAGCATATCTGATAATTTTTGATATGAAAGATTGTTTAGCTCACGATAGTATTTTACCTTGTCGCCGACTACATTGAGTTTTCCTTCTCTATTACGTGTATTATTCATAATAAACTCCTTTGATAATAAGCTTTTATTGATTTTACAACAAATATTTGATAAAATATAAATACAGGCATTTATACTTTTCCTTAGTATTCGCATAATTCGACAAAAGATAACAATTTAGTATGTTAAAATTTATAGAGTTAATTGAAAAAAGTAAGGAGAATAAAAAATGGAAAAAATAAAAGTTTTAATTGTGGACGATTTAGCCCCAATTCGTGAAGTATTAAAACAACAATTAGAAAAAATAGAAGATATAGAAATTATTGGAATTGCAGAAGATGGACAAGATGAAATTGAAAAAATAAAGGAACTAAAACCAGACCTTGTATTTACCGACAATCAAATGCCTAAGATGAATGGAATAGAAGTTGTAGAATTTATAAAAAATTCAGAAATTGAAAAAATACCTGAGTTTGTTATAATTACAGGAGATAATGATTTTGAGTTAATGAAAAAAGCATTTTCATTAGATGTATTAAGATTAATACACAAACCTTGTGATGAAAGAAAAATTGTAGAAGTTATAGCAGAGTACAAGCAAAAAATGCAAATATTTGAAAATATGAAAGAAACCTGTCAACACATAGAAGAGAAAATAAAAGAAAAAAAGGAAAAACGAAGCTTTTTTAGAAAAGTAATAAATAAATTTAAAGAGGGGAATTAATTGTTATGGGTGTATATGTAAGTTTAGCATTTGAAAAATGGCACGAAAGATATAACACAGAAGCACTTATAGATGTTACAAAATATATTGATAAAAAATATTATGGAACATTACTAAAATTAGGAATTAAAATTGAACAAAAACTTTATACAGGTTATGAATATGAAGTAATAAAATTAGATTTGGCAAAATATTACCTTGATGATACTATGGATGAAGAAGAT
>CAZHXA010000073.1:0-1159 GCA_964536025.1 uncultured Muribaculaceae bacterium | reverse complement strand
TCTTACTGTACGATGAGAGAGGAATCTGCACATTTGCTAATACAAAAGCCGAGGAACTGTATCATAAGATTGGATATGGTGCAGGTGTAATCGGACGAAAATACGAGGAACTTCAGCTGACGGGGCATCTGGAAAATGATGTGTTCATGGAGCATGCGATGATCAAAGATGAAGTAAAGCTTCGGGACTTTGTTCTCGAGGAAAATATCTGTGCGATTCGAAGTGATGATGTCTATCGGGGGATTGCAGTGATCTTGCGGGATAAAACCAGGATTCGTCAGATGGAAGATGAGATTGTGTATCATGAGACATTGATACATGAAATTCATCATCGGGTTAAGAATAATCTTCAGACAATCATCAGTCTGGTAGGATTGCAGGCAGCTCAGACGAAGCAAACGGAAGTGAAGACATTTGCAAAAAAGATTACTGGTTATATCCGCAGCATGAGCGAAACATATAATCTGTTAGCGCATTCTGAAAGTGAACTGGTGGATTTAAAAATTATGCTGAATCAGATTGTGGATAACCTGATGGAGAATCGAGAGATTTGTGAATGTCGGATTGAGGTTAAGGTCGATGGGGATAATCTGGAACTTCCGGCAAGTACGGCATCGACGATTGCCTTAATTGTAAATGAGCTGATTCAAAACAGCATAAAGTATGCGTTTGGAGAACGCGAACAGGGTAAGATCAGACTGACGATAGAAGCAGGGCAGGAATATTCTGGGCTGACAGTTTGCGATGACGGTTATGGCTTTAACAAAGAGAAGAAGCCAGATTCTGGAAACGGACTTGGTCTGCGCTTGATTGATGGTCTGGTGAAATCCAGTTTGAAAGGCGAATTTTCGGTTGAAAGCAATGAAAAAGGAACAAAGGCACATTTTTCTTTTCAAACTCCAAGATAAAAAAGTGTTAAAGTATTGACAAAGGCTTGGGGAAGTGCTACCATATAGTCAATTAAAGCGATATCTCTTTAACAATGAAAATTTAATAAGAACTGATATACAACGGCGTATATTAGAATTCAGTGGCATCGAAGTCCAGAAACTTTTACGGAAGTTTTGTGGACTTTTTTTGTCGTAAAACAGAAAGGGGTTATTGAGAAAATGGATAACAAAGAAAAGCAGTTAAATGATGCGGCAATTGAAAACACCGA
>CAZHXA010000072.1:0-1162 GCA_964536025.1 uncultured Muribaculaceae bacterium | reverse complement strand
CGCTTTTGAGAACAACGGTTGTCAAGAGTGAAGATAAGAGAACGCGAACATTGAAATAATTGCGATAAAGAGATAAACAGTAAGCACAAGGGAAACAAGACTGAAGGGACTGCGGTACTCTGAGTTGAAGAAACAACGAAAAAGATTCTTGTTCCGGGTGAAACTAAATCGAATAAATCGTTTAACAGAGCCAATAATAATAGAAGAAAACTTGAAAGTTAAAATAACAACAACGGAGAGTTTGATCCTGGCTCAGGATGAACGCTAGCGACAGGCCTAACACATGCAAGTCGAGGGGCAGCGGGGTTAAAGCTTGCTTTAACTGCCGGCGACCGGCGCACGGGTGAGTAACACGTATGCAACCTGCCCGTCACAGGGGGATAATCGATGGAAACGTCGTCTAATACCCCATATAACCATTAGATTGCATGATCTGGTGGTGAAAGTTCCGGCGGTGACGGATGGGCATGCGGAGCATTAGCTAGTAGGCGGGGTAACGGCCCACCTAGGCTACGATGCATAGGGGTTCTGAGAGGAAGGTCCCCCACACTGGTACTGAGACACGGACCAGACTCCTACGGGAGGCAGCAGTGAGGAATATTGGTCAATGGTCGAGAGACTGAACCAGCCAAGTCGCGTGAAGGAAGACGGTTCTATGGATTGTAAACTTCTTTAGTCGGGGAGCAAAAAGCGTCACGCGTGATGCATTGAGCGTACCCGAAGAATAAGCATCGGCTAACTCCGTGCCAGCAGCCGCGGTAATACGGAGGATGCGAGCGTTATCCGGATTTATTGGGTTTAAAGGGTGCGTAGGCGGTTTGTCAAGTCAGCGGTAAAATTTCGAGGCTTAACCTCGTTGTGCCGTTGAAACTGATGAACTAGAGAGAGAGTGGAGTATGCGGAATGCGCAGTGTAGCGGTGAAATGCATAGATATTGCGCAGAACTCCGATCGCGAAGGCAGCATACTAACTCTTATCTGACGCTGAGGCACGAAAGCGCGGGTATCGAACAGGATTAGATACCCTGGTAGTCCGCGCAGTAAACGATGGATACTTGCCTTCCGGGTCGAATGAGACTTGCGAGGCGAAGCGAAAGCGTTAAGTATCCCACCTGGGGAGTACGCCGGCAACGGTGAAACTCAAAGGAATTGACGGGGGCCCG
>CAZHXA010000071.1:0-1184 GCA_964536025.1 uncultured Muribaculaceae bacterium | reverse complement strand
AAAAGGTATGGCAGCATGTAAATGCAAATGCAGATATTCATGCCTACCGTGGAGATTACGCTACTACAATCTACAAGGCTCATGCCAGGGCAATCGAGGACATTCCGTTTGATCGAGTGAATAAGGGAACCGGCAAGAAATTTCAGAGTGAGGTTTATGTCTGCAGAAAGGATGAGGCAGGTAAGCGGTTGGATAAGGCTGCTATGCTGATCTGCAGCAAGGCTCTGGGGCATAATCGGATTGAGGTTGTGGCCAATAACTATATTCGGGCATTGTAAGGAGGTGCTACCGTGAGTGAGTTTGTGAAAAAGACTGCCCTGGGAGGCTATAAGCTTGTTCCCGGTGGCTATAGTGATCCAGAAATGTCTCATGTCATTATGACAAAGACAGAATATGATGGACTGCTGGATCAGATCCAGAATGCAAAAAAAGAGGCGTCTGCAGCAGAAACCCAAGCTGATCAGCGAGTGAGATCTATTAAAAGCCAGGCAGATGCAAAAATTCAGCAGATTCAAGCTGCTGCAGATAAGGCAGCAGGGGAGCTGCAGGAGGAATTATCTGCAGAACGGGCAGAAAGAAAATATCAGCAGGGCTTGAATGCGAATCTGCTGCGGATTTCAAAAGAGCGAGCTAACGCATCAAGGAAACTGAAACCCAAGAAGGAGCATTCCGGATATGTGGTGATCAGCTCCACCGAAAAAGACCATTCTTACAAGTATGGAGCCAACAGAAAGACAGTGAGACTTTGGGAGACTGTTCTGCAGACGCCGTTTTCAATTGATTTCACAGAGGAACAGGCCAGAAAGGAAATGGCTGAGCTGTTCCGGGATGATGAATCGGGCGGATGGCCAGTTGAAAAGATCGGTATAACCGGCGTGTATCTGGATGGGTATGGAGAGATGATCCGGGACAAAGATGCTACGGAATGGCTACATCGTAATGTCATGGTGGAGCGCAAGCTCCGGGCCAACTTCCGAGCTGGCTACTGGGAAATTGTTTTTCTTCATACTAAGCCGTTAGGTATAGTTCCTGCGGAAATGCGACCATAATAAAGAGAGAGGTGCATATAATGATTATGAGAGCTGGAAAGCCAGAGAATAGCAGAACGGTGAGGCAGTGGGCCTTGAGAGGGAGAATTCCTGTTGAGGGGGCAAAGCCTTCGTACATTTGGGATAATGCCCTGG
>CAZHXA010000070.1:0-1196 GCA_964536025.1 uncultured Muribaculaceae bacterium | reverse complement strand
TCTCTCTTTATGGCTTCGGCTCTGGATAATAGTTGTTGAAGTTCCTTTCTATTTTCTTTATTAAATGAAGTTCTCTCTAATTGACTAATTTTTGACCATTCTTCTTGATCAAAAATTCCAACAGGATTATCTGGTGATATAATAGCAAAAGTTCTTATTTTGCCACTTGGATCACCAAATAAGGCTCTTTGTGATTTTATAAATCTTTTACTTTCATTTGCTTCTAATTCTTTATTCAATTCTTCATTTATCTTTTTATCAATCATTTCCATATTCTAAATCTCCTTAATTCAACCCAAATGAATAATGGTTCCCAGAAGTTGGGTCTGTGTATTTGATATGGTATTTGATTTTAGTATCAAATTCTTTTAATATTTCGGGAATTATAGCATTTTCATTTAACCCTTGTGGTATGTTAACCCATATTTCTTTATCAATAGAATTAAAGGAAACTCTCCCTCTGGGGAAATAATCATACTCTACATTGTTATACAAATGTTTATAGTCATTCCACAGGTATTTATGAAGAAATCTATCTTTTGTTGTTCTTGTTTGGTAATTGCCTTCCCAATCCACCAATACTTTTGTAGGGGCGATAAGTTTGAAGTTTCCCTTATTTATCTCTGATAGGGATTCTCCAATTATCCAGAATGGACCGACCATATACAAATCGTCTTCTTTTCTTGTTTCTGTAGCTGAAATTTCCTTATTCAATTCTTCGTTTATCTTTTTATCAATCATTTCCATACTATTTACTACTCCTATTTAATTTAGTATAGTCTGGCATAGGTGGGGTAATTATATAACCATTTTTATCTTTTCCTATGTTTATCCAAACTTTTGGATTTAACTGATTTTCTTCATTCCATTGAATAATGGTATAATCCCAGTTTGTTTTTAACTTATAATTTTTCCCATTAAAATTAAATACAGGTTGTCTTGGGGTTGATTTGAAAAATTCAATTAACAAATTGACTTGCTCATTAGAAAGATAATCTCTATATAGCCCGTGGTCAAAGTATTCAGGAGAATCTAATTTAATACAACAGTTTAGTAATTCGCCCTTTTTCCTTGTTAAATGAACGTGTACTTGAGGTTTGCCACAGTCATCAGTTACTGAAACTTTTATTGGTTCTCCTTTTGGCTTATTCCCTTTCTTTTCATAGAAATAGCCAACAGTTGCCATTTCATAGGCA
>CAZHXA010000069.1:0-1223 GCA_964536025.1 uncultured Muribaculaceae bacterium | reverse complement strand
CCGACTGTGTATAGTACACGATGCCGGACAGCACGAAAACCACGCAAGGCAGAGCCACACCGTTGCCCCACATCTTATACTCGGCGGCATCCGAATGCGGGTCACGCAGCCACTTGGCAATCTGTTTCAGCGTTTTCGGTTTGGTGGAAGTTCCTGCAATTTTGCGGTGTGTCTCAAATACATCGTACCAATAGCGGAGGTCATCCGTGGTCGCTTCGATTGCCAGGTTATCACACCACCAATCGGGAAAGCCTTGCAGCCTTGCACATTCGGTGGGAGTCAGCCTGCGGACAGTGTATCCGCTTTGAATGGCACCGGGACCTTTGGCAACGAGGGTGGGTTGCAGTTCTTCCTCGAATGTCGGAGCGAACTTTGCATTTTTGCCTTGGTTGAAAGTGTCCCTGCCGATGCCGTAGCAAACGGCTGTAGGGTCTTTATAATCTCTGGCAAGCACTGTCGGAGATTTGTCCTCTGCAACCTGCGTGAAGCTACCCGTGGTCATTGCATAGACAGCATTCTCTCTAAGCTGGCCATATCAATGTCTATTAAGAGCGGCAAACCGCTCGAGGAACGCGACTTTCATACTGATTCTTACGGATTAGAGCTTAATAGACAGACCATTACAGGTGAATGGGATGATTTGTTTAAGAGTCTCATCGAGATGTTCGAGAAAAAACATATCAACGATGATGACTACTTCCAGAAGTATCTGAAGGCGCACTTGGATAGAGGTGCAAGAATGATCTACAGTGAGTTCAAGTATAGCGGAGATTTCGTGATGGCACTTCTTAACAAAGACACTACAATTTAAAATGGATGGCGTTTGCCGCCCTCTAGGTCAGTTCCCAGAGGGCGGCATTCTTTTACAGCGGTAGAACACCCATATACTTCTCGGTTTCGGAGGCGAAGGTCGTGGTCTGGTAAGCGTCAACTCTAATAGCATATAAAAAGCTCCGGCTCTGAGAATTTGTCTCGGAGCCGAAGTATGTTATTTGGTTTGACAATCTGCCACGGCATTCCAGGGCAGCAGTCGCTGTACAACCTCGGCATCTGTCAGATCCGCATCCTTTGCCTGCTTCATCAACCAGGTCAGATATTTATATGGATCCAGCCCGTTCTCAATAGCCGTCTGGATCAGGCTGAACATGACTGCACTGCCGGTGGCACCTTTGCGACTAGTTCTGTTAGAACCACTATAAAGGTGGACTACTCGCTAACCAGAT
>CAZHXA010000068.1:0-1250 GCA_964536025.1 uncultured Muribaculaceae bacterium | reverse complement strand
AACTGGAACAGCCACCCCCAGAACACGGGGCTGATCTGTACCTTGACGGTGGCAATACATTTGTCGCCAGCTCGGATCATCTTGGTGTCCTCTCCAAATTTGTCGTAAACCACGCCAATCAGCTTATCATCAAATTTCAGCACCACATCCACCAGCTGGCCTCCATACATTTTGAATGCCTGCTCGATGTAGCTGTCAATGCCTTCTCGGAAAGTCAATGCCTTCTCGGAAATTGCTTCGTCCACGATCTCCACATGATCCATTCTATCCACGCGGTAGTTGGCGGTGCTATCGTGCTTTGCACTGTATACCATGAGATAGTAATTATCATCATTGAACACCAATGCGATAGGTTCCACAACATAGTGGTGATGCTCACGGCGGTAAACCTTTTCGCCGTTCTCATTCAAATCGTAGTAGTAGAAGATGACCTTTTTCTGCTGCTGGATGGCATCCTCTAAAAATCCGACATTATAATATATGGATTCGTTGCTGTGCTTGCGGGTATTGAAGCACACCATGTTGCTTTTCAGAATGTCCGCTTTATGGCTGCCGCCGAGAGCTGCGATCTTGTCGATCAGCTCTGCGGTCTTCTTCTCTGTAACGAAGCTGGCTGCCTGTACCGCGTCGATCAGTATCTTCAATTCGGGAACGCTGAAGCTACGATCTTCGATATAGTACCCTTTTTCTTTACCGACCCAGTTCCACATGACCTCGTAGCCAAGCTCATTGAGAACAGCGATATCCTTCGTCAGCGTCCTGCGCTCACATGAAATGCCCATCTCTCCAAGCTTGCTGCAAATCTGACTTGTGGAGAGGGGATGCTGCTCATCCGTCTCTTGACGCAGAAGCTCAAGGAGCTTCAGCAGCTTATATTTCTGCCAGTTTTCCTGTGCCATGTGCCACCTCCAAGGGTATTCCTTCAAAAAGGTATAAACTATCACCACACATTATAGCACAAATTCCGTCGATTTACAAGGTTTTGCTGTCACTTTTCCGCGACATCTCTGTGCTTTTCCGTATTCAAATCCCGTCGGGTGCTGTTTTACCAACTTCTTTGCTCTGTAAAGAAACGCATAAAGTAACACGCACATTTTGCTCACAGAACGCAAAAACAGGGGCTGACACGGCCTCAATGACCCTTCCAACCCCTGTTTTGGCGGTATTTACCTATATTGATGGCAATTTTGCCCCGAAAAGCATGAAAAAACCTCTCATGTCTTGGTAGACAAAAGAGGTTTCTTTCGTGG
>CAZHXA010000067.1:0-1289 GCA_964536025.1 uncultured Muribaculaceae bacterium | reverse complement strand
CCGAAGTCGTTCAAGCAGCCTATCATTGACCCGAAAGATTATGAACACGTCATATCGTTCTACAATGGTTCGGTCGCGATTATTATATCGCAAGACCGCCCCGGCAGCTCGAACTCGCTTACACTCTCGTGGCTACTCGTGGATGAAGCAAAGTTCATCGACTACGCCAAACTCAAAGACGAGACTTTGCCGGCTAATGGTGGTATCAAGTCTTACTTCGGCAAGCACTCGTTCAATCATTCTATAATGATACTTTCGGATATGCCTCAGACGCAAAAGGGTTCGTGGTTCTTGCACTATCGCGACAAGATGGACCCCGAACTGATTAAGACTATTGAGGCTACTGTCTATGAGATATGGCGCACTAAGGAGCGTATCCGCTCTATGAACGCCAAGGGGGAGGAAGTACCTCAATATCTTAAAGGTTATTTGCGCAGACTTGATACCAACCTCAATAAGATGCGCTCGGTGGCGGTGTATTATAGGGAATACAGCAGCATCGAGAATTTGCAGTTGTTAGGTGAGAACTACATCAAGCAGATGAAACGTGACCTTACGCCTTTGACGTTCCAAACCTCTATACTTTGTCAGAGGATCGGAATCGCCAAAGATGGTTTTTATTCATCGATGCGTGAGGGGCATAAGTATGATGCTAACGATAATCAGTACCTCGACTCGCTCGGTTATGATTACGACTTCGCTTCGTTGGACTCGCGTGCCGACAAGGACGTTGACCCTGACGCACCCATTTGCATCGGTATGGACTACAATGCAAACATCAACTGGATGGTGTGCGGTCAGCCGAAAGACCGCCGACTGAATGTCGTCAAGTCTTTCTATGTCAAGTTCGAGCGAAAGATACCGGCACTCGTCGAGGACTTTTGCCGTTATTACGCTGAGCATCGCAACAAGACGGTCGTCTTTTACTTCGACGCTACCGCTCTCGGCTCGAACTATGCGGTCAACGAGCAAGACTATCGTTGGTGGGTGGTTCACGAGTTTGAGCGCAGAGGGTGGCGTTGCGAAGCCGTGTATCTCGGCAATCCGATGCGCCACGATGAGAAGTATCTGCTCATCAACCAGGGTTTTGCAGGCAAGCAACGCCTCGTTCCGTTCTTCAACCGCTCCAACAACGAAGACCTTATTCTTGCAATCCAATCCGCAGGTGTCAGCCGTGGTCGCAACGGCTTCCGCAAAGACAAATCCGGTGAAAAGCTCGCCGAGTCGGAAGAAGATTTGCTCGAACACCGCACCGACGGCACCGACGCTTTCGATACCCTCTACATCGG
>CAZHXA010000066.1:0-1411 GCA_964536025.1 uncultured Muribaculaceae bacterium | reverse complement strand
TACTTCATATCCGGCTTGGGCTGCAGGAGCCGCACCAGATGATCTTCTCCCTCATGAAGGACAACAATTTCATAGGCTGTTTTGTCTTTGAGAAAGAAAATTTGGGCAGGCGTATCTGCTTGCCGGTGGGCATCCGGTGCGATTTGCTCCACAAATTGGAGCAACACCCAGACCGCCGTTACCATCCGTTGCTGGGGCTCACAGTAGCGATCCAGCGCAAGATAGTTGCCGTTTTCGATTTCCGTAATATAGCGGCCTCGCTTCAAATTGCGGAAGATACCATTCATAGAACGCTCCGATTTCCCATAAAGCAGGTGCTGCAGTTGCTGTCGTTCCAACGGACCATACTCACTGAGCCAGCGTAAAATCAGCCGTTCGTCTTCCAGTAAAGCCATAATAGACTCCTTCCTTGTACTTATAAAAAGCGTTGTACTTACAAGAGCTTTCCGTAAGTACAACGCATGGATCAGGTGGATTGATTTTTTCGTTTTCGGAGGATGGCCTCCAGCTCCGCTCGGTCGGTGGTGATCATCTCTTTTTCCTGAGCGGATGCCTTAATAACCACAGGAACCTTATTGTTATTGCTGTGGATCAGGGCTTCTCCTCGTTCAAACTGGGTAATGGAGCGCACCTCCGTCCGGGTCAGCTTCAGCACATCCTTGACGTACTGGGCTTCATCCTGCTCCAGATTCAGGATGATTTTATTCTTGGAGTTGTTGATGATAGCTCTGCCGTACTTGCCATCATCCAGACCGAAAAAGTCACTGAGATCCTGTGTGGCCGCAATGGCGGCACCACCGTAACCACGGATTACCTTGAAGATTTCCAGGCAGAACTCGGCGGCCATCTTATTGGACGAAGCACCAATGAGCTGCCAAATCTCGTCAATCATAATGGCTTTCTTCTTGGTACGGTCAGCCTTAATGTTGTCCCAGACGTAATCCAGAGCAATCATCATGCCAACAGGAAGCAGCTTGCCCTTCAGCTCGGAAAGATCCAGAACAATGTACTTGTTGGTCAGATCCACATTGGTCTGGCGGTTGAAGCTCTGGGCAGAACCGGTGACAAAGCGGCTGACAATGGCAGCCACGCGGGCGGTCATGGGATTTTCCAGCAGGTGCTTATGCAGGTCTCCCAGGATGGGCATTTTCTTCAGCTTCGGTGGAAATACGGTGTCGTCGGCATACAGCGAGCTGTTTTCGTGGGTGATGCCAAACTCGTTGTAGGTCTTGATAAGGGCTTCATCCAGCATCTGCTCTTCCTCATTGGTCATATCGGGAATCAGCAGGCTGAAGAAGATCATAAGCTGCTGGATTTTCCGGGCTAACATGGAATCCATGTCGTTGTAGTCCACCTCGTCGATCAGTTCCATCTCCGGGGAGATGGTGTGCCGGATTTCCATGACGTTGAT
>CAZHXA010000065.1:0-1440 GCA_964536025.1 uncultured Muribaculaceae bacterium | reverse complement strand
CAATGGATCTATAATCAAGATAAACGACAACTCAAGACTATGCTTAATAAGTAAGCATAATGGAACTATCTATATCGAGAATATAACTTATTATGAAACCTACCTCGAAGAATTTGATCTACTCTCAAAGTAAGGTAAAATAGAGGGTAATTTCTATGCAAGAGAAATACGCTACAGTTTGTTGTGTAAATAAACATGTGTAAAAACATTGTTTAAACTAATATAAAGCAGAGGCTAAGTCAATAAAAAGAGAAGGGATGCCATTGTTATAGAATCACCAAAATATTATGGTATATTATTTGGTAATTTATAAAAAAAATATATTAACTTTGTGGAAAATGATTTAGATATGGCAATTGTTATAATAGACACATCACAGTTTAGCGTAAAGTTAAAAGCTACCATTCAGGCGACTGGTAAACTTGGCTTTACTAATGAGACTGCAAACTGTTTAAATCTTCAGATTGGGCAAGCTGTAAACTTTGCAAAAGATGATGAGACTCAAGAGTTGTATTTAATCATAGCAAAAGACAGTTCGACGAACACATTAAAAGTGTGTAAATCCGGAATGTATTATTACATTCAAACAAAGTTGATGTTTGAAGCTTTCGGTTATGATTATAAAAAGAAAACCATTATTTTTGATTTGACAAGAAAAGAGGAACTTGATGAATCACTAAATGGCAGAGTGTATAAAATGAACAAACGAGAATTAATAAGAAAAAATATGAAAAGTTAACAAATGGGCATAAAAATCCCACATTGTTGGCGGACGATGTGGGATTAGGGTTGTTCTCCGATTGCGACCTGAGCCACAAATAGACATGGGAGAAAAATCATTTTATATTTGCAAAGTTAACATATCTTTTGCAAATAGCGCTAATCCCACCCCCTTTAAATCGGTTAAAAGTGTTTAATTAATTGTTTAATCGCTTTAAATCATTTTAAATGGCGAAATTTTACAATTTGAATTCGCGACCTAAGTCGCAAACAAACAAAGAGAAAGACGATGTGCTGTTCAGAAGCACAATCGCAAGTTCTCTGACTGATTTTCAGTCAGTTTCCGTAACAACGGAAATGCCAGTTATTGATAGGTACATAGTAGACGAGGACTTTATTCGTAGTAAAAAATCGTTACTTGGTTTTACGAGTGCTATTTCTTCAGACAGCTATGATGAAATAGTTCATTTCTATCTTAACGATAACCAGTTTATTCGAGTTTTTAACAATCCGAGCAAATATGTTGATATCCTTAAAGGATATAGGTATGTTATAACTCCAGATTGTTCGCAATACATAAATATGCCTCAATTACAACGAATGTCCCACTCATTTTGGAATAATGCGATTGCAGCATTTTGGCAAAAACAAGGGATTAACATTATTTTTAATGTTAGTTGGTCTTGTCCAGAAAGCTATGATTACGCATTTGCAGGACTT
>CAZHXA010000064.1:0-1533 GCA_964536025.1 uncultured Muribaculaceae bacterium | reverse complement strand
CAATTTACAATGACTCATTCTGTATTTATAAATATTTACTTGATAATTTTCCAATATCCCGAGTTATTTGAACCTTCACGCACGATATATCCGTTTTCTTTTAATGCTTTTATTGCACGGTAAACCGTTTTCTCGGTTTTTCCTATTTTTGATGCAAGCTCTGCATTTGTAAGGCTGTCACATTCACGAAGAAGGTCATAAACAGCCTTTTCGGTTATGGACATTTCATGGACATTTTTATGTCCATGAACACGATGAAATACAAAGCGAAAACCTGTCTTTGTATTTTCGTATTCGTATTTTACGCCTGCCGATTTGCAAGCGTTAAAAGTTCGTTCAAAACCCGTTCCAAAAGACTCAATAACAGAGCATTTAAACAATACATTGACAATTTTAGGATTAAGCATAATAGGCTCGGCGGAATTTTCCGCAAAATCCTCCGGCTTAAAACCAATCGGGAACAATCCGGGGCTGTAAATCATCACCTTATCGCTGAATACTTCTATTGCAAAACAGGTATTGGAAAAATAGCACCCGTGAGCAAATGCATTAACAACCATTTCTCTGATTGCTTTTTGAGGAATTTCGGGTTCTTCTTTTCTTCTGGAATTGCCGTCAATTACTATATTCCAATCAATCGCAGACAAAATAAATGAAATGCCTTCTTCTATACATTCGAAAATATTGCCTTCGAAATGATTTAGTTTTATAAAAGTATCTTTTGTAGATGTAGCATAAATTGCGGTTTTTAAAAGAATCGGATGATTTTTTGAAAACAGAGCCTTGCCTGCATTTGTCAAAAAACCTTGCTCCGCATTATATAATCCGAGTTTTGTTAAAATCGAAACAGCATCCGTATATTCATACTTTATTCTTCCGTTTTCGTTTCCGTCGGTAATTACTTTTTTCAAAAGCTCCTCATCAACATCCGAAACGGTTTCTTCAGAAAGCGAATTTTCCCATTCCGAATAGTCCTTTTGTCTTTCCTTGAACAAACGCTCTAATTCTTCATCTGAGATCTGTTTATCTTCATCTGCAAAGCGTTCATAGTATTTTCCGTAAGCAGAGTACGGAGAATTTGAACCGTTGAATGTGACCTCGATAAATGCTTTTCCATCATCCGAATGTCTCGTTCTTATCTCGTACCATATAGCCGGCTTAATATTATCGGCTATATCACGGGAAAGTTTCCTTTCGGTATCTTTACCTATATCCTGACCGATAACATCGCCGTTATCCTTTACTCCGAAGTACAAAGTACCTTTCTTATGCTTGTTCAAAATACTTGCAATGGAAACAATACCTTCCTTTGTTTCCGATGTTGACTTTTTAAACTCTATAAATTCCGTTTCTCTTCCGATATTCATATATTCGCCTCCGAATGTCCTGTTGTGGACATTATACAATGTCTATATAAAAATGTCAATATGTCCATAATAGTTTGCCCTATTACAATCTGATTATTTGGGCATCACAGCCCCATCATTTCTTTAACCACTCTGTCACTCATTTTGACGGTACCGACAAGAACAA
>CAZHXA010000063.1:0-1602 GCA_964536025.1 uncultured Muribaculaceae bacterium | reverse complement strand
TAAATATAAAAACGGTACTCTCTATGTGACTTGTGCGAACGGAGCGGTTACAACATTCCGCTATTTTGAGCTAGCACGATATCAGGAGCAGTTCCTTGCAAATTTTACCTGCGATACGAAAACACGCCAGTCCGTTTGTTATAACTTTGATCTGAAACGGGACCGTGACGGCAGACAATATCTGATCGTATCTGTCACAATGAAACTTCAATCTTATGAAAACATCTATTACGGAAATGGCGCCGTTTCCATGGATATCAATTACGATCATTTTGTGTTATCCGAACTCGATGAAAACGGAAATCTGCTGGATATGAAGATGATCCGGTTTGATCTGATCGGAAAAACAACCGGTCAGAATACGGATATCCTTGGCATGGCTGTGAAAGAAGTCTTTGACTGGTGCGAGCAGAAAGATAAACGACTGATCGTGGAAGATATCGACCTGACGATCAAACTCGCTTCCAGAAAATATGGAAACCGGGTCGGTAATCATCATATGACCCTGTTTGCTTATAAAACGATCTTATCCTGTATCGAAAACCAGTCTCTCCGGAGGCAGATCGCATTCCGAAAGATCGATCCTGCTTATACCAGCCAAATCGGTAAGATCTTATTTATGAGAAAATACGGTATTTCGATCCATCAGGCTGCTTCTTATGTGATCGGCCTAGTAGGACTCGGTCTGTTTGAAAGATTAAAACCAGATGATCGAATACTGGAGCTGATGAAGAATAAAGAGGGGAAGATCCCGGTTGTGAATGAAGAAACTTATCAGAATATCTGGAGAAGGATTTCTGGAACGTTTTACGGGATCCCGAAACATCTCTTTTACCGGGAGATCCCTTATCAGGTATTAAAAGAAAAGAAGCGGCCGAGTTTAAAAACCCTTGCCGCCGAAATGAAATCCTGGATCAAAGATCCGGAATTCTGTATATTATAATGATCCAATATGGTAACCCGTAAACTTTGTATATAAATTTGTAACCAAAAACGTACCTTTTTGCTACCACTTGCCTTTGGCTTAAACAGAATGCTGTTCAATTGTATGAGCAGATTCGGGAGTGGATGGACGGCGGAAGGTATTGCCTAAGATCCGATATTACGAAATACCGAAAGGTGATGTAGGATACCGGATAAGCGTAGTGCTGAACGAAATCGCGATTCAAAAGGTCATATTTTGATCTTTTAGAATCCTCGTCCGACGCAGTCGGGCGGGGTAGTTCAAATTACAAGTTCAATGACAAATTTTAAAGGATCACAACAACAATAAATGTTCCCATAGAATCCACTTCATGGACGAGCTTCCAGAATACAAAGAAATTTCAGAAAAATATTGGGAAGAAAATAATCGTTTGGATCGATACAGAAAAGATTGTCGAGACGAAGCTATCGACCTCTTAAAAGAACATTTCTCATCTCTTTGGGATTAGTTTTAAAACAACAAAAAAAAACGAACCCAGTTCGTTTTCTAATATTTTGGGTTACTATTCTTTTAACAGCTCTTTTTGTTCTTGAATTTTCTGTTCTTTTCCTATTTTCCATAATATAAGTAAATAGGATAGAAAAGGAAAATTTAAGATATGAGTTACAGTATTGAGT
>CAZHXA010000062.1:0-1746 GCA_964536025.1 uncultured Muribaculaceae bacterium | reverse complement strand
CGCAGTAAAAGCCCTTCAATCCATTTACATCAGACAGGCACATTTCTTTGATGTGCAATGTGTCGTGCTGGGTTTGTAAAGTTTCGTAATTCATGTGATCAGTCCTTTTTTGTTTATGCAACGTAAAAGACCCCGTAGTAACTACGAGGTCTTCACATAATAACTCAAACCAATATTGATGCCCTTTAAGCTGAATTGATATATACTAGAGTTATTATAGTATAACAGATTCTCGAAGTCTATAAATGTTTATTCTAATTCATCATCTTCGACATCATAATCACTAGAATAAACCTCGGTAGTAGATTGTGACTGTCGGAATTCTTCGGCCAGCATTGTGCGATTAAATTCAGCAGTCGGCTCAATTTCCATAACAAGTTGCTCTAACTCGTTAATTGTGACATGGAAAAATTCCTTTCGCAGATTTACCTTATTTACACGTTTGTCATTTAATATATTATGAAGTTTATTTTCCAATCCAACAGCATCATCTGAGAAGATAAAGCTATGTACATCGAATTTAAAAGGAACGGAAGCATCTCCCAGTTCATTAACTCGATCTTGTGGATTTAAACGTCTGGTCATACCGATTTTAAATATATCTTCGCCGAATGATCCGAGATTACTGATGATATAGACATTTCCGGCTTTTCCATTTGCCAGCGATGTGATTTCTTCTTTTTTTACTACAACAGTAGCCAGTTGCGATTGAAGTTCAAGGATTCTAGCATTTAATTTTGCCATTTCATCATCAGCGGCAGTAGCAAGTTGTGCTTTAAGCGTTTCAATCTGTATATTGTATTTAGCTTCTTCCTTTTCAACCTTTTTCTTTTCAGCTTCCAGAGCCTTGCGTTCTTCAGCTTCCTGACGCATTTGTTCCTTAATAGCAAGCTGCTCTTGCTTAGCCTGTTCTTTTTTTACATAATAGTTGTACTCTATTTTTACAGCGTTAATAAATAGATACTCGATTTCGCCAATGAATTTAGTAAGCGTGCCGGCAATACTTTGATTTCCGTCGCCAGCGATTTTAAGATATTTCTGAGTAACAGTTTTTACCTGATCAATGGAGGTATCTAATTTTTCATACTTTAAATTGTAAAGAATATTTTGCAACTCAGCTCTTAAAGCAATTACCATTAAACTATAAATAGCTTTATTGGTCTTCGTTGTATACCGCGCAGCATATTTTTCTAATAAATCAGAAATCTGTTTGTCATTTGCACGATAAGCTTTTCGAAGGTCTTTTACATCCATGCAATGCAATTTTAACATAATGCTTGGGCTAAGCTCTTCAAGATCGGAAATCTGTTCTGGTGTTATCTTCAGTGCAGATTGCGTTGGTTCATAATTAAAATACTGATCTAAAGCATAATCAACTGCTTTAACGAGTTCTTTCGAACGTGCGAGCTTGTTCGTCTGGGTTTTTGTGGATTTTATAAGTTTGTCAAATTCAGCACTCGCAGTTTCTTTTTGAGTAGTCAGGTTGGATACATCTGCAGATAGTTTATCTATCATTTCTTTTAACTGGAAATATTCGAAACCGCCGATTTCATTCATTTTTTGTTCCAAAGTAGATTTTTCATCTTGGAGAAGAGCATTCTGTTTTTTTAATTCGTATATTTCAGCTTTAAATTGATTTATTTTGAAAATATCTAAGAACCCCATATAAATAACCTCTTTCTGTAATTATTATTTAATCTTTTGGTCTGGCTGCCAGTAGCAGTTTCTTATATTCTTCAATTTTAT
>CAZHXA010000061.1:0-1858 GCA_964536025.1 uncultured Muribaculaceae bacterium | reverse complement strand
CTTGCATTTTAAAGGAAATTTTTACATGGAAAGGAGTTGATAAATACGAAATTTGAGTTTTACGTTTTAAATTATAATCACAACAAGCAAAAGGTGGAAATGTTTAATATTTTTCAAAATATTCATGTTCAAGAATATACAGAAAAAGCTGTGAAAAAATATCTCAGAAGCCCTAAAAATTTTTTGTATAAGCCGTTTAACAAAGACGAAGAAGTAATCTATGGATTCGATGCACTTGTTAGAGAAATTGATAGTATTATTCGATGGCAAGAGTGGTCAAGATCGGAATATGAGTGTAGTTGTGGGTATGCTTTTGAAACAGATTGTAACAAATTAGAAAAAATTGATTGTTGGTATCAAGCACATAAAAATATTGTAATGATTACACATGAAGTTTTGAGACAATACAAAGAACAGTTAAAGGAGAAATAAGTGAAAGTATTAAAGAATAATTACAATACAGAAGAGGTTGTAAAAGAAGAAAAACCAGATGTATTAACAATTCGTTGTAGTGAATGTGATTCCGAACTGGAAATTACGGAGAAAGATACTCATATCGGTTGGTTAGGTGCAAGATTTATTAAATGTCCTTGCTGTAATCAAGAAGCAATGGTGGATGAATTCGAAGGAATTACTCTTACAAAAGACAATTTAGAATTTCCTATTCATTTTAATAGAACAACAAAGGGGTTAAGAAATGTTGTTGAAATTAATTCAGATAAGATTATTAAAGAAATTCAGAGAGCTATTACATATTTTAGAGAAAACAAAAATGAATGGAATTGGTATACATCTTATGGCGATTTATTTATAAACGTATACAGATACGATGAAGATGAAGAATATTTTGTTTTGGTAACAAAAGATTTCTATGAGACTTTCATCCCATTTGAGAAGGAAGATTATGCAGAGTAAATGTGAAATGGCGAAACAGAAATATTGTAGAAAATCAACGTTGGGTTATTGTAATGCAGGAGATAAGGACTTAGAAATTTGTCCTTATCTGAAAGCAATTAGTGAGGTTGCAAGACTGTCAGTGGAGAATATGAAATTAGAAGATAGATTTTCGGATGATGGGAAATAGGTGAAATGCATGTATAAGCAAATTATTATTGCAAGAAAAGATTTGAGTATGTCTGCAGGAAAATTAGCTGCACAAGTATCTCATGGTTCTATGGCGTTTTTGACAAATCAAATTAGACAAAACAGCAGAAAGAGACTTGAAAATGGATCTTATTATCCATCATATGAATATTCATGTAATCCTGATGCAAAAAGTATTGAGAAAAAGCCATTAATTTATAGGAGAGAAGACTTATCACAATGGGCGAAAGAATCCTTTGAAAAAAATGAACCCGGTTTTTATGTTAAGCCAGTAAACCCAAATGCACCGTATGGACAATTAGAATTATGTACCCCAACATATTCTTATAAAACAGAGTTAATTTTTGATACTAGTACATACGAAGAATGGATTAATGGGATTTTTACCAAAATAGTTTTAGGTGCAAAAAATAGAAATCATCTCTTAAAAGCTAAAACAATGGCAGAAGAAATGGGTATGGTTGAAGGTAAAGATTTCTTTTTGATTAAAGATTGCTGCTTAACTGAGTTAGAACCCGAAGAATATGACGAAAACGGTGTAGGACGATGTTTGACTTGTATCGGTTTTCGTCCGATGGAAAGTGAAGTAATTGATAAGATTGGGAGGAAATATCAGTTATATGTATAATTTGAGATGTAGACATACAATATATAGTGGTTCGGCACTACCATAAACAACTATATATTGTATGGAAATGAATTCGAGATTTTATTCGGAAAATTTAGGAGGGAAGCGATGGAGAAATATTTTGAA
>CAZHXA010000060.1:0-1949 GCA_964536025.1 uncultured Muribaculaceae bacterium | reverse complement strand
TAAAAGTCGCACATTGACATACTGGTAACGCAAATCAAGAAGACAGACTTTCACGCGAAACTGAAAAGGAAAAGAGTGAAAGTTGTTAACTCGAGCAAAAACTATAATACAATATAGAGAAAAAAGAAAAGCAAACAAGGGCGCATGGGGGATGCCTGTGGCTCTCAGAGGCGAAGAAGGACGTGATAAGCTGCGAAAAGCTGCGGTTATTGGCAAATACGAAACGACCCGCAGATATCCGAATGGGGAAACCCGTCACAAGCGATTGTGACACGACGCAAAAGCGTTGAGCGAACGCGGGGAACTGAAACATCTAAGTACCCGTAGGAGAAGAAAACAAAAGTGATTCCGTAAGTAGTGGCGAGCGAACGCGGAACAGCCCAAACCGATATGGTTGCGGCCATATCGGTGTAGTAGGGCCGACGCCGAGTGTTATACGAATCATAGTAGAAACAGCTGGAAAGTTGTACCAAAGCGGGTGACAGTCCCTTACACGAAATGATGAATGTAATGCGAGTCGGTACCTGAGTAGCGCGGGACACGCGAAATCCTGTGTGAATCAACGGGGCCCACCCCGTAAGGCTAAATACTCCTGAGAGACCGATAGTGAACGAGTACCGTGAGGGAAAGGTGAAAAGAACCTCGAACAGAGGAGTGAAAAAGACCCTGAAACCATGCGCCTACAAGCGGTTGGAGCGGTTAAGTGCCGTGACAGCGTGCCTTTTGCATAATGAACCTACGAGTTACGGTGTCAGGCGAGGCTAAGACACAAGAGTGTTGGAGCCGGAGCGAAAGCGAGTTCGAATAGAGCGTAAAGTCTGTTGCCGTAGACGCGAAACCAAGTGATCTACCCTTGGTCAGGTTGAAGGTGGGGTAAAGCCCACTGGAGGACCGCACCGATAAGCGTTGAAAAGCTTCCGGATGAACTGAGGGTAGGAGTGAAAGGCCAATCAAACTTGGAGATAGCTCGTACTCCCCGAAATGCATTTAGGTGCAGCCTCGGGAATAATACCGTGGAGGTAGAGCGACTGATAGGATGCGAGGGCTTCACCGCCTATCAAGTCCTGACAAACTCCGAATGCCATGATAATGATCTTCGGGAGTAAGGGCATGGGTGCTAAGGTCCATGTCCGAGAGAGGAACAACTCAGACCACCGTCTAAGGTCCCGAAATCCGGGCTAAGTTGAAGACAATAACGAAGTGCGGTCGCAGAGACAGCTAGGATGTTGGCTTGGAAGCAGCCATTCATTTGAAGAGTGCGTAACAGCTCACTAGTCGAGCGACTGTGCGTGGATGATAATCGGGCATAAGTCCGGTACCGAAGACGTGGGATTATACATTAAGTATAATCGGTAGGGGAGCATTCTCATATCGAAGAAGCCATGTGATAACATGTGGTGGAGAGATGAGAAAAGCAAATGTAGGTATAAGTAACGATAATGGAGGCGAGAAACCTCCACGCCGAAAGACCAAGGATTCCTGATCAACGCTAAACGGATCAGGGTTAGTCGGGTCCTAAGGATAAGCCGCAAGGCGAAGCCGATGGCAGAACCGGTTAATATTCCGGTACTGATTATAACTGCGATGGGGAGACGAAGTAGTGAAACTCCCGCGGACTGACGGAATAGTCCGTTAAAGAGTGTAGATATATCGGTGCGAGTAAAACGCCGTACTGATGTCGACCTTGAAAGTACCGCAAGCCCTCGGGTGCGCGGATAGCGGAGGTAAGCAGACTTCCGAGAAAATCCTCTAAGCATAGGTTATAGTCACCCGTACCATAAACCGACACAGGTGGTTGGGTAGAAAATACTAAGGCGCTCGAGAGATTCATGGCTAAGGAACTAGGCAAATTGACCCTGTAACTTCGGGATAAAGGGTCCTCACTGCGAGGTGAGGCGCAGAGAATAGGTCCAGGCAACTGTTTAACAAAAACACAGGGCTGTGCAAAG
>CAZHXA010000059.1:0-2177 GCA_964536025.1 uncultured Muribaculaceae bacterium | reverse complement strand
TATCAATGATGATGACCTTGCCGCCCCGTTCCTTCAGCGCCTGAACGCCGGCCACAGAGAGGTGCTGGGAATAGTAACCGTCATAGTTCCAGCCCAGGAAGGTGTTGGCGTGGGCCATGTCCGGACCGGCGCCGCAACCGGCGGTCACCTTATCCGCCACCACTTTGGCAGCGTTGCAGGAGCTGTCATCCGTGCCGAAGTTGATGCTGCCGAACACATGGGCCATACGGTGCAGCATAGGGCGGTACCATTTGTTATAACCGCTGAAAAAGGCTACGGAATTGGCACCATACTGCGTCTTTACCCCATTGAGCTTTTCCGCGATGATGGCATAGGCCTCATCCCAGGAAATAGGCTCAAATTTGCCTTCGCCACGCTCACCCACCCGTTTCAGAGGCGTTTTAATACGGTCTTCACGATAGACATAATTCCGCAGGGAAGAGCCCTTGGTGCAGAGTTTGCCATCATTCAGAGGATGACCGGGTGTACCTTCTACGCGAATGATCTTCCCATCCTTTACATAGCAGTCCACGCCGCAATGAATGCCAGGGCTGCAGATGGCGCACAATGAATGCTTGATCTCGATCCCGGTGTCCTCACCGGGAATTTTCGCTTTGATCTTCTTCTCTAACTCAGTCAATGGAAACCCCTCCCAAAAAATCAATGAATGTCTGCGGGAAGCCCTTCTCACGCAGGAAGCAAACCGTCTTCACATCCAGGCACGCCTCTTTGTTCTCAATGGCCTTGATGAAGATATTCTTCACCACGCCGTTGCTCAGGGCGGAACCGATCATGTTGATGCACTTGATGCCGCTGCCGTCCTTCACCGCCCGGATGTAATAGGTCTCATCCTCATATTCGTAGAGCTCGTCCTCCGGTTTGCAGATGCTTACATCGCCGATGCTGATGAAGTCGTAATCCATGTAATGCGCCAGGTTCACCAGCACGTTGGCATCAAACTCCATGGGCTCGCCAGCCATGTTGGCGCCGGCCACCTGGCCCATCTTGTTGGCGTTGAACCACACGCCGATGTTCCGGTGCTGGCCGTTCTGGATATCCACCGCCTCGCAGCAGTCGCCAGCGGCATAGATGCCCTCGTAATTGGTGCGCATCCGCTTGTCCACCAGGATGCCCCGGTTCATGGCAAGGCCGCTGTCCTTCAGGAAACCCACATTCATCCGCACGCCGATGCAGACGGCAATGGTGTCGGCGGTAAAGCGATGGCCATTCTGCATCACAGCGCTGAGCTGGCCGTCCGCCTCCTGCTCGATATGGTCCAGCATCTGATTGCAGGAGACCTTCACGCCCTTGGATTCCAGATCCTTCTGGGCCCGCTTGGCAGTTTCTTCAAAGGCGGCCACATAGAACATCCAGGGGGCGCCGTCCACCAGGGTGCAGGGCACACCGTAGGCGGCCATGTCCTCCACCACCTTGATGCCGACCCAGGAGGCGCCGATGACCAAGGCGCTTTTTAGCTTGCCCTCGTCCAACACTTTCCGCAGCGCCACAGCGTCCTCCGCGGTGCGCATTTTGAACACCCCCGGCAGATCGATACCCTGCAGAGGCGGCATGACGGCGGAAGCGCCGGTGCTGATGAGGATCTCATCATATACCGCTTCGCTGCCATCGGCCAGGCGCAGCTTCTTTTCACCGGGGACCAGGCCGGTGACAGGGCACTCGCCGTGGAAGTTCAGCTTCAACTCCGCCTGGATCTTCTCCAGGCTGCCGAAGGGGAACAGGGCGTCATAGGGGATGGCGCCCTTGACATAGTAGGTAGTGAGCATGGGGTTATAGGGTCCGATATTGGTGTCAGAATAGACGTCGATCACGGTCTCCGGGTCTCTGGCCCTGATCTCTTTGGCCGCGTTGTACCCAGCGCCGCCAAAGCCAATGATTGCTGTTTTTTTCATATCTTCCTCCAGTGTGGCCACTTCCAGGCTTCAACACGATATGAGAGAGAAGCCACTGGCCGACATAAACGTATGCCGGCCAGTGGCAATATTGCGCTTTGGCCTTTGAAAATGACCATGTAGCGTCCGTACTTATGTACGGCTCAGGGGATCAGTAGAGCAGATCGCAGACCGTGGCGACATCCTCCACATTTTCAATGTTGCACAGAGTCTCAATGGCCTTTTCCAGCTTCTCGCCCTGGAGTGCGGGTGCCGCCTGTACACGGA
>CAZHXA010000058.1:0-2202 GCA_964536025.1 uncultured Muribaculaceae bacterium | reverse complement strand
TCTATTAACTTCGCAGAGTACCACGCCTGACCTACTGGATCAGACATGGGTGAATGCGTGATATAAAAAATCACTTAAACATATCACTCTTTTTGATGTATAATATATTCTTTTACCGCAAACGTTGTCCGTTCGCTAACGGTCCCGATAAAGTAGCTCAGGCTCCAGAAATATGGCTTCCAATAGTAGCCCTTCAATTCTGACGTAAATTGACTTCTCATTTTTCTGGAAGAAGCGGATTTAAATGCATTGATGAATTCGGAAAGATCCATGTTTGGTTTTGCATCAAACAGGATATGGATATGATCTGGCATACATTCCAGTGCCTGGATAGTCAGATCCCGATCTTTAAAATATGCGGTCGTATATTCTTTTAAAGCAGTTTCCAGTTCTCCCTGTATTACGGGATGTCGGTATTTTGTGATCAGGACCAAATGATATTGGAGTAAAAAGCAACTGTGTCTGTTTGTATAATAGCCATCTTCGCGTAAAAACATAAGTTCTCCTTTTGTGGTTGCAACTGATTGGTTTCTGTGCTATAATTATAACACAGAAACCTTGTATTTTCAACGTTTTTAAATTTTGAGAAAGGAGACAACTGATATGTCATATATGCGCACAGTAAAGGTTTGTGTTTCAAAAGACCATGCCTTATTTGATTATGCTGAAAAAGTGACTTCACTTGCGAATAATCTTAGTAACGCAGCTCGTTTCCGCCAGCGTCAGGTGATCTCCGCTACCTCAAAACCAGAATCTGAATGGACAGAGAATGAACGGCAGGTTATGGAAGAGATCCGTAAGACGATCCCTCGCATGGAAAAACCTTCACCGATGCCGACAAAAGGAAAACATTTCCTTAGCTATACCTTTCTGGATGCGATCATGAAACATACAGATAATCCTGATTATTATGCTGCCGGACTTTCCAGACAGTCTGCTCAGCACGTTTTAAAGCAGGCTGTGGAAGATATGAAAAGTTTTTATCAGGCATGGCGGGAATACAAGAAAAATGAAAAAGCGTTTACCGGTGTCCCAAAGCTTCCTGGCTATAAAAAGAAAGGTGGACACACTGCTGTTATAGTTACAAATCAAGATTGTACAGTAAAATTACGTGACGGAAAATGGTACGCAGGACTTCCTTTTGCAAAGAAGACCCCTCTTTGTATTGGGTGCCCGATCCCAAACGCGGAGTTAGCACAGGTAACGATCACACCTGAAAACGGTCGTTACTGTTTTGGATTTGTATTTGAAGTCGATGCTGCGCTTCCAGAGATAAAACAGGAGGCAAAACGCATCTGCGCGATCGATTTCGGTGTAGATAATCTCATGGCTGTTACAAATAATTGCGGTATCCCATCCCTGCTTTATAAAGGTGGCATCGCAAAATCTGTCAATCAGAGATATAATAAGCAGATTGCGGCAATTGTTAGCGAACAAACACTTCGTACCGGCAAGAAATTCGTACCGGACGAAATTTATTATGACGTTACAAACCGCAGAAATGACCAGATTTATGATCTGATGCATAAATGTGCAAAACATCTTATTACATGGTGCGTAGAAAACCGTATCGACACCGTTGTGATAGGTGTGAATAAGCTATGGAAGCAAAGGATCGATATCGGCGTCAAGCAAAACCAGGAATTTGTACAATTGCCGTTTACCGTATTGCGTGGATTTATAAAATATCTTTGCGAATGGAATGGGATCCGTTGTGTGGAACAGGAAGAAAGCTATACTTCCAAAGCCAGTTTTCTGGATCAGGATCTTATCCCGGTATACGGAAAAGAACCTGAGAATTTTTCTTTTTCCGGAAAAAGAAAACCGACCAGATATAAGGGTTCCTACAAAAAAGACGGATTCCGTGGTCTGTATACAACAAAAGATGGCACGATCGTTAATTCCGATCTGAACGGATCCGCAAATATCCTGCGGAAAGCATATCCGGATGCTTTTTGTGAACACATGCCGGATTTTGAACATGTATGTATCATCCGTCATCCTGATACGGAAAAGGCGAAACAGAATCAGCAGAAACAGAAAGAACAGAAAAGGACAAGTCGTTTAAAAATAAAACGACAGCGCCGAAAAGAACGCGCTGCCGCATAAATGTAATCCCTATGGGATAAGGTTTGTGAATAGCCTTAAGCTACTTATCGTAGTCTTGCTTTAGAAACTACGCCTGAAGGCGTAGCCTGAGGC
>CAZHXA010000057.1:0-2253 GCA_964536025.1 uncultured Muribaculaceae bacterium | reverse complement strand
TATATCCAAGAGTGGTTTTACGATTATAGTTTTTCTACTTTATATGTATCTGGCCAATCTATTGTTCTTGATGCAAGTATATCATTACCACATATTAAAGTTATTGTGATGATACATGAATACAATAGCACTTCAACAACCCTCATTTTTAGGGAGGTACGATTGAAGTACAGGGAGATGGAGAGCATAAAAATACCCCAGAGAGGTATCATAATATAATCTTGTCTATCTAAAGGATAATAATATATCTTCGCAGCACATTCACCAATCGCAATATAATGATCTTCGAGGGTGAATAAAAGGATAGTCAAGTAACTCAACAGAATGAATATCTTTAAGATATATTTAACTGAATAGTTCATGCTCTATAATGGGGATTACATCATACTTATATTGAGTTCCTTTCTGCCACTTTCTAATGAGAATGTTGTCCTTGTGGATTACATCGTCAATCCAATAGCCTTTATTTTCTCCCAGAGGATATTCAGCTGTCTTACCACTTTTGAGTTGTATTATGGCTCTATATCCAGTCTGATCATAAGGCATAAGTTTAACTACAATCTTCTCAATCTGATACTTTTCAAAAGCGGAGAGTGACCTAAGACCTGTTATAGTCCATTCAGTTGGAAGAAACTGATTTCTCTTTCTGAATATGGTCTTAATCCAATTAAAGTGCTCATTTACATTAAAGAAATATCCACGTCTATATGCCATAACCAAAGGTATGACAATATAGAAAATGATATTTATAATTAGAGCAGCTGCAAAGCTCGGTGTATCTTCATCCATAGGTTAATAGGGTAAATAATCAATACGATAAATATTCTTTTCACCCTCTTTACTTAGAGTAAATATTTCAGCAATATGTAGATCTATTTCTGCACCAATCAAATCATCACTACCCCGATATAGAGGGATATAAGTTACACCTCCTTTTTTCATGGTGAACTCTACTGATAATCCATATTGGCTCTTGACCACACGATTACTTGATACAGCCATAATCTCATCTTCTGTAAAAGGTCGGGAGCTTGTAATCATCCATTCTGTTGAGACGTGTTTAGTTGAAGCTTTAGGCTGGAGTTGTGCCCTATAGTATTCATCAATGTTCTTGTATGCAGTATTAAGAGCAACCCAAAATGGGAACTTCCAAGTTTTTTCTAGTGTGCCATTCAATCTGTAAGTAACTATAATATCAGTAAGAGACTTTTGAAAAGTAATTGTATCTCCTTTCTGATTGACTATTTCCATTCTATCAGAGAGCATGGTTTTTTGAGTGAAATCCAAATACTTTCTAAATTTTAAGCACAAGCCATCCCATAATGATGTTTCATTTCTGTTTGCTCTTTTATTTTCAGTAGCATCCATTCTCTTATTAAATAGACCGCGTACATAGAGCAATACAATTACTGCCAAGATGATTATTAACCAAGTCATGCTGATTTGATTTTAAGGTTACTGAAATCAAGTATCCATTTGTTGTCAATCAGAAAAGGGATGCCAAGTATTCCATGGATTTGTATGCCTGTTTCTGATTGGATTTGAGCAACAGCCTTGTCTGAGTCAATGACAGAGAATAAGGCTTTAGAGTTTTGACCTCCGAATGATAGATTAGCCTCTATCTGCAATGTCTCTTTCTTCTCTCCATCTATTCCCATTACAAAATTCTTCTCTCTATATGCAGTAAAAGAATCTTTGAGGTGTTCATAAACAAAGCTGAAAAGTATATTGTGTGTTGCTCCTGTATCTACAAGGAAACACAACTTAGGGCTGTCAGAAGTAACTATCAGTGGCAGACCAACTTTTGATATTGTATGATTTATTGGGTATTCCATATTGTTTGCTGATTTTTAGGCCTAAAAAAGAGGTGTGGGTAATCTTCTTGTAAGTCCAAGGCATTATCACACGCCTGTTATCACACAAAAAGGAAAACCCACACCTGCATGGCATGAGCATTCACTTTCTTACTTTGTGATAACTAGTCTTTTTTGTGGTAATTTTAGGACTGTTTCAAGTAAGAAGTAAACACTTCTGTTAATATGTCATTGTTAGTTCTTTAATTCATTGGCTAATCAGTTTATTGATTTCACTATTGCAAAGTTAATGCTTTTTGGTGAATAATCCACTGCTTGACCTCTGAATTTAAGAGTAATAGACATACTAATGCACCTGTAAGGTGTAGGCTGTTAGATAAAATACCCCAATGCCACAGCAAAGTTAGTGGCACAGGGGCATCCAACAATAAACCATCTG
>CAZHXA010000056.1:0-2257 GCA_964536025.1 uncultured Muribaculaceae bacterium | reverse complement strand
GAATACCTTCTTCACCTGACGGGTGAAGGCTGGCGGGTCTTTTACGACCACGAGCATTTTGAAGAGAGATGTCTTCTGCGGACATATCAGGAGACCGGCTGCTTTTCTGATGAGGAGATTTTGACGTTTTGTAAAGTACTTGAAAAATTGAACTGTGCCTTTGCCATGGATGTGGAGGACAGTTATCAAAACGAGGATCTGCGGGAATTTCAGGCGTAAGCGGATAGAATGAAGCTTTTAGGGGATTTGTACGTTTTTTATATGTAGCACCGCAATATAAATTAAGAAATCAGACACTATTTATAAAAAGCAGGGTGTTTTTTTGTTGAAAAAAGCATCCTGCTTTCTATTGACATATAATCTTTAGTTGCTGTATAGTTAAGGTGCTTAATTAATAAGCGTGGTTCTGTGAGTGGTCAAACACCTGAAAGGAGAAAGAAATGAAGAAAGAGATTCCTGTTAAGATCGACCATGTTGGAATGTTTTCCAACCAGTTCCATCCTGCGGATGTGATGTTCCGCCTCGGCTTTTCCGGCGAGGGCGGCTGCACTCAGATGCCGCTGGATGAGAACGGAAATCCTCCCCGCTGTATGCGCTTCGTTTTGGACAACTGCTATCTGGAGTTTGCGATCAATCACAATCCCGAAAAATATGGCGGCGCGACTCACGGCATGAATTACTTTGAGTTTGCCAGCACAGACATTGTAAAGACCAGAGACAACGCGGTCGCTCAGGGTTTTGAAACCACGGACCTGGTATTCGCCAACCGCTACGCTGACCATGGCGAAAAGAAAGGAACCGCCTATTTTGAGTGCGTTGCTCTGAAGGAGGACGTGATCCCCAATATCGAAACGGAGTCCGTCTGCCACAAGACCAGAGAGCTGTTCTATGACAACAACCGCTACATTCACGCAAACGGCATTGAGCGTGCCAGCGAGATCCTGCTTTGCTGTGATGATCCCGCAAGAGTGGACAAGACGGCAGAAGATCTGGCCAAGTTTGATCTGGGGCTGGGTGACTGGGGCGAAGGCACCGCTATCCGCAAGCTGACCTTCTGTGACTGCGCAACGCTGCTGAACGAGCTTGGTATTCAGGCTCCGGCTGACGATTGCCGCAATACCGGTGGTGTTGTGTTGGAAACGCCTGACTATGAGAAGACCGCTGCCTGCCTGAAAAACTCCGGTGAAAATGTGAAGGAGACTAAGTACGGCCTGGTGATTGATCTTGTCGAACAGCAGAATATTTTCTTTGTGATTCCTAAGCGTTAAAACGGGTGATTGGCCCGCTTGCTTTCCGCGGCCGGGGGAAGCAAGCGGACTGGTTATAGAAAAAAACAAAGTGGAGGGAAAACTATGATATCAACTGGCTTCGGTTACATTACATTCGTATTCTCCATGCTTGCACTTTACCTGTATCTTTCCAACAAGTATGAAAACAGCAAGTTTCTGAAGACTGTTCCGCCCATGCTGCTGCTGTATCTGTTCTTCGTGATCTGCCGCAATGTGGGTCTGTTCAGCTTTGCGGATGGCGCGACTGTCGCTACCACCAAAAAGATGATGGTCAACTATGGCGTGCCTCTGCTGGTCTATGCGGTTATCGTTCAGAATGACCCCCGCAAGATCATGAAACTCGGCCCCAAGATGGTCACCACTTTCCTGGTCACTGCTGCCAGCATTATCATTGGTGCGATCATCAGCGCCATGGTTTTTGGCAATCTGATGAATATCACCGAGATCCCCGAGAGCTACGGTACGATCGTTGCTTCCTTCATCGGCGGCCCTGAAAACCTGTTTGCTGTTGCGGATGGCGTGGGCCTGTCCGATAACGCGATGGGCAATGTGCTGATCCTGATTGAGTTGGCCTATTCTCCCTGGCTGATCTTCCTGATGACCGGCGTTCCTGCGCTTTACAAGCGCTTTAACAAATTTGTCAACGCTGAGCTGGACACCGTGATTGCTGCCGGCGAGCGCATCAATCTGGATGACCGCGAGAAGCGTCAGGCCAATGTGCAGGATGTGTTTATCGTTGTTGCTGTCGGCCTGGTGTCTCAGGCTGTCTGCCGTCTGCTGGGCGACCTGGTCGAAGCCACGATTGGCTGGCCCTCCGGCGTTGTCATGTACATCCTTATGACCATCGTTGCTATGATCCTTGGTGTTTACACCAACCTGGGCCGCAATCCCTTCATCAAGCCCTTCGCCACCGGTATCTGCCTGGTTCAGGTCGCTCTCGGCACTCTGGGCGTTGACCTGAGCTATTT
>CAZHXA010000055.1:0-2646 GCA_964536025.1 uncultured Muribaculaceae bacterium | reverse complement strand
AATATAAAACATTAAACATTTAATTTCTTTAATTTAAAAACTTAAAGTACAACTTTTTGAGTCTTTGTTCCTTGTTTCTTAATAAAAATACCGTTTGAAGGATTTTCAACTTTAACACCTTGCAAGTTGTAGTATTCTACAGGTGCGTTAGCGTCTACATCAACAGTTTCGATAGCTGTAGTCAAAGCTTCAGGTATTTCGAAAGTGTACATCGCTACTTGAGTTTTTGAAGTAAATTGATAGATATTTACTTTTGTATCACTTACTTTTTCAGCAAGCAAAGTATTATACTGAGTTCCATTTGATTTAATAGCATCTTCTGTAGCATTTTGAGCTACAACATTACCTTTAGCTAAATCTACTATTGCAAATGATGTAGAATAACTTCCATTTAATTTTAATGGATAAATACCATATTTAATACCATCACTTAATACAAAAACATCAAAGCCACATGTTGAGTATGCATCTTTAGGAGCAGCAAAATTAACTACATCACCTTCATTATTTAAATAATAAATATGCATATTTGAACGATTACGAACATAAACCAAATTTTCAGGGTTAGTAGCTTTAGAAATTTCATCTACATTATTCTCCATAGGTTGTACGTTGTAATTTCCATTAAAATCACCCAAACCAAATGCCGAAGATTCTTTTAAAGTAATTTCTTGATTTTCTTTACCCATATTTTTAAGATGGTACATTAACACTTTTTCGATTGCACAGCTACCTACATACATATAACCACCTTCTTCGCTTGTTATATCACCAATAATGCGACTTGAAGAATCTGTTGAACTTGCTTTTGCTGCACCTGTTGGTATATCAAGATTAAAATTAATTGATTGACCTCTTTGTATGAAACCCCAATTAGTAGCACCGGTACCCCATTTACTTTGTGAATATACAATATTACCGGCTTGGTCGCAAGTAATTGCGTGACCTGCTAATTCTGATTTAGCCAAAACTTCTTTTTCAGCAGTTTTTTCGTCCCATGAAATAAGTTTACCACCATTTTGTACATAAACAGTCCCTTTATATACAGCTGCACTTCGAGATTCTATTTCAGTTGAATGTTTCCATACTTTTGTTAAAGTAGGTTCTTTTACTTGTGCAAAAGCAGAGCCAGCAACAAGAAGTGCAGCACCAGTAATAAGTAATGATTTTTTCATAATCTTTTAGTTTTTAATTTAGTAATAAAAAATCCTCAATGTTAGACATTAATGATTCACTGAGGTAAGTGACTGAATCATAGCCAAAAGGAATAATCATAATGTCGCATCCATTAAAAAGTATGAAAAGGTTTTAATGGTGAAAAATATTGGAAAAAACAGCCTCGTATTGTTTACGAAGCTGTTTTTTTTTGCTTTTATGCACTATACGTCGATAGTTTAAAGGTAGATATGGTTTCCTCAGGAAACCATATCTTAAATAAGAATGTAATGAGTAATAGTTATAATTTGATTATCTTTGTAGTAGATAACAATAATATCGCATTATGTCAAAGAAGATTTTAATAACCGGTGCAGGCGGTTTTGTGGGCGGTTTTATAGTAGAAGCGGCTTTGCAACGAGGATATGAAACTTGGGCAGCCGTGAGAGCCACTACATCGCTTGAATATCTCACTGATGAACGCATAAATATAATAGAACTTGATTTTTCACATCCTGAGGTGTTGAAAGAGCAAATTTCACTGTTTGTCGCCGAAAACGGTAAATGGGATTATGTGATACACAATCTCGGAGCCACAAAATGTGCCAATTTTCGCGATTTTAATCGCATAAACTGCGATTATTTGAAGAATTTTGCCAATATATTGTGCAGTTGTGATGCTGTACCCGAAAAATTCCTGTTGATGAGCAGTTTGAGTACAATGGGGCAGGGCGATGACGAAAATTATACACCTTTTAAGGTAACCGATATACCTGTGCCAAACACAAGTTATGGAGTGTCAAAGCTCATGGGAGAACAGTCAATAAAAACCATTCCTGATTTTCCTTATGTTATTTTCCGTGCCACAGGAGTGTATGGACCTCATGAAAAGGATTATTTCCTCATGATGCAAAGTATAGCAAGAGGTTTTGACTTCAGCGTGGGCTTTCGCAAGCAGATGCTTACGTTCATTTATGTGAAAGATCTTGCCGAAGCGATGATGAAAGCTCTTGAAGAGCCTGCAGCCATGAAAAAGACTTATTTTATAGCCGAAAAGCAGGGATATACGCAAAAAGAATTCAGGAAAATCGTTGCTCAAGAGCTTGGAAAGAAATTTGTTATACCGGTGTGTGCTCCTTTATGGTTGACTTACATAATATGTTGGATTTCTGAAATAATAGGCATAATACGCATGCAACCAAGCACGTTGAACCGTGATAAATATAAAATCATAAAGCAACGAAATTGGCTATGTGACACGAGTGATGCCGAAAAAGATTTCAATTTTGCTCCTGAATATGACTTAAAAGCCGGAGTAAAAGAGGCTATAGCATGGTATAAGAAAGCCGGTTGGCTGTAAGAAGATGAACAAGCATCTGTCGCATAAATGATATTTTAGTAGTATGTTAAGTTATATTCGACAGAATTTACTTAAATTTGCTACATAATAATCATAAGCATTACAAGTATGAAGTTCGTTGTAACAATACT
>CAZHXA010000054.1:0-3019 GCA_964536025.1 uncultured Muribaculaceae bacterium | reverse complement strand
CTGCAACTCCTGGGGTGTTCGCTTTTGTTCCAGTGGATGGCCGTCATCGCCTTTGTCCACCCTTACTATACCATAGCCTATGCAAAAAATCAAGAGGGTTCTGTGATCTCGCTCTCACCCCTTGACAATAATTAGACCGTATGTATAATATAATTATGGACACACTAAAATTTGAATGGGACCCCAATAAGAACGAGATCAACAAAAAGAAGCATGGCTTATCTTTCGAGACAGCAAAGGAGGTCTTTTACGACGAGTTCGCTATCCTGTTTGACGATCCGGACCACTCCATCGAGGAAGAACGCTTCCTCATTATCGGATCGATCAAGTCGGAAAAAATTTGCATTGTAAGCCATTGCTATCGTGACCAAGAAAACCGCATCCGTATTATCTCGGCAAGGCAGGCAACCAAAACCGAGCAACGTGCTTATCTTGATGGAATTTGAGGTGATATTATGAGAGATGAATACAACATCAGTGAACTGAATCCGAGAAAGAACCCCTATGCGAGCCGGCTGAAGAAGCAGATCACCATCAATATCGATGGCAGCACCATCGACTATTTCAAGTCCTTAGCTGAAGCTAAAGGCATCCCCTACCAGACCCTGATCAACCTCTACCTGAGAGACTGCGCCGATAACCGGCGGCAGCTCCAGATGTCCTGGCAATAACTCCCCTCACGGTTAAACTGTTAATTAAACTCCTCGGTTAATACTCACAATGCCTATTGTATCACCGTTAATGTCGATACAATAGGCATTTTACAAATATTTCTAATAAATTTTACCTTGCTATGGTTGCAAGCATACCATCATCCCATTTATAATTGCACCGATTATTTATATGAAAGGATGTTTTCTTATGAAGCGTCGGTTTATTTGCCTCTTATTGTCCCTGTCAATTATCTCATCTTTAGCTCTCCCCGCATTTGCAACTTCCGGCCTGCACTATACAATCGTTGAAGACGATATGCTCCAGTCCGAGCCGGTAATTGCTTCAGAAAATGAGGCAATCGTAACTGTAAGTGATATCCAAGAACTCCTCGAAACTCGAACATCTGCTCTCATCAATAATGATACAGCCGCCTATGCTGAAATTACAAGTACTCTTAGAGCGTATGGAGTTAATGAAATCTCTTATGAGGATCTTGCCGAGTTGCTTGGCGAAGAAGCTGGCCCTATTCCGTATGCCACCCCAGATAGTACCTCTACGACCAAAAATTCTGTATTTGAGTACTATTATACTACCTATACATATAGCGGAACTACATACAATATCATGAGAATTTTAGCATCTCCCAATATGAATACCACAGGAGATACCGTTCTTTATCAGAGTTCTACTAAGACGCTTTATAATACGAACGCCGCTAAAATCGTTGCAATAAACCTCTTTAAGATGGGTATAGACTACGCAATCGGATACACAAAAGTCGGTGATACTGTACTTAATTTGGCCGACATTTGGGATGATGCCACTTCCGGATTGGACACCTCCTCCACAGTATCGAGCGTAACCGCAACGTATCAGTGGAACCTCGCAGAGGACTGTTCTTGGATATATGTACGTAAGAACGATGCAGATAGTTGGAAACTATCTGGCCGTTATCATAAAGCATCCATGGGTGTTTTGATTGGCATTCCTAAACTTGTTGTAAATAACATGAACTCTACGGCGTACATCAAATCTGTAAATAGACAGATTACAGTTACCCCTACCAACTATGATAGTACTTATCAGGCCGTAAAGCAATTCGCATCTGGAAGCGGAGTTTATCAATCTTTAATCATCGCACTCCCTGTAACTGGAATTGAAGGACAAACTGTAGCTACGGCAGAGCTCAGCAATCCTTATTACCCTCTCTATGCGCAGTAATAGTCGATCTGTTCATCGTCTGATAGGTCTACTCTGTTTCCTGCTGGTCATCAGTTCTGTTGCGGCACTTTGTTGGCCACAAAATTGCCGCAACTTTATCGATTCCGAGTACGGTGATATTATTACTATCTATGTTGTCACGCCCCATTTTGAAGATCTAACCAATCTTCCTACTTTTACAACAGAACACCAAACCATACTATCAGGATCAGATGAATATATTAAAATCCTCGAAATTATGGAGGACTACCGTTGTCATCGAAGCATATTGCCTATGGATCAAAATAACCATTTGCCATGGATATACATATATGCGGAAAATGGTCTCCTAATTTTCGAATATCGAGGCGGTAATGATTTTTTTGCGGATGGAAAATGTTTTTCTCTCTACGGCGAAAATAATTGCAAAAATATGATGGACGCAATCTACGATTTTCTTTATTCCCTCAATAATACGCCATAGCACTTTCAGAAGGAATAGTCGTTAAATGACGACTATTCCTTCTTTTTTAATTACTTTCAGTAACTCCTGTATTATTTCTTCCATGGCCACCGCCATCTGCGCCGTTCTGAAGGAACTTCCTGTGCCGGTTCCGGTGCCGGCACGGAATCTGAAAAATCTTCCTGGATACTCTCCTGCTCTGCAGCTCCCAACTGCTGCATCGTGCCAGCATGGAGTGCCTGGGCAGCCTGCAGACTGGTTGTCGTATGCTCCAGTGCTGCGGTAAGCTGAGTAAGCTGCTCCTGCTGCGCCGCAATCTGCTTGTCCTTGCTTTCGATCTGCTGATCCTTCACCCGGAGCTGCTCCTGCAGGAGGTCAATCGTAGCCTGCAGCGTGGCATACAACCGTTGTTCAACGTTGTTCTCATCTGGTGATTTTACCGTTTTAAGGGGTTGAATTGGTTGAACCTCCCCAATTTTGAACACTTCCTCCAGTGCTCGCCGCTCTATGTACTTCTGACCGTCCTTTTCATGGACATAGGAAGCCAGTCTGGTGCCGATCTGCTTGTAGATCGCCTGCTGGCTCCGGCCTGCAGCCTCAGCAAAGGCTTTAATAGTCATCAATTCGCCCGGTCTTTCCATGTGAACCCCTCCATTTTTCTTTATTAAACCCATTCTACTTTTGGTTGAAAGGTTTGTCAAC
>CAZHXA010000053.1:0-3339 GCA_964536025.1 uncultured Muribaculaceae bacterium | reverse complement strand
TATATCTGAATACAGCCATTTAATTTTACTTAGTGCCGCATTATTATCATTCTCTATTTCACGCATATTTTATCCTTGTTCTTGGAGGATGTTAAAAATAGGAATTTCTAAAAGTGCTTCACAAATTCTTCCTGCAATTCCGATATTATTGCTTATTGCTATGGTGTCGGCAACATGGATGTACGGAGGTATTGTTCCTTCTCTTATTTATTATGGTCTTGAATTTATCAATCCAAAGACTTTTTTAGTAATTACTTGTGTTGTTTGCTCAATTATTTCAATTTTAACCGGTAGCTCATGGACTACATGTGCAACAATAGGTGTTGCTTTTATGGGCATAGGTTCAATAATGGGATATAATGACGCTTGGATTGCAGGAGCCGTAATATCAGGAGCCTATTTTGGTGATAAAATGTCCCCTCTTTCAGATACAACTGTTTTAGCTGCATCAACGACTGGAGTTAAACTATTTGATCACATAAGATATTTATTTATAACAACGATTCCGGCAATGTCAATTGCTTTGTCGGCCTTTTTTATAATGGGTATTGGAATCGATGAAAATACAATTTCACAAAATAGTGAATTAACATTATATTTAACAAACACTTTTAATATCTCAGCATTGCTATTATTTGCACCAATTATAACTTGTATTTTAATTGTAATGAGGGTAAATGTGCTTATTACATTAACAATAAGTACATTTTCAGGTATTTTAGGATTAATATTATTTGAACCCGAAATTCTGTCAATACTATCAAATAATTGTAGTAAATTCTCTGCTATTATGCAACTATTATTGTCCGAAACGTTTATAGACACTAAAAACGACTTACTTAACGAACTTGTTATAACAGGAGGTGTTGAAGGAATGTTGCATACTATTTTTTTAATTTTAAGTGCAATGATTTTTGGCGGTGTTATGCTCGGTACGGGAATGCTGTCAAGTCTAACACACTCTTGTTTAAAAAAAGTAAAACAGCCATCTTCTGCAGTATCAACGACAGTTTGCTCTGGATTATTTATGAATAGTTGTACAGGTGATCAATATTTATCAATAATTATAACTGCCAACCTATTCAAAAATTTATATAAAAAACTTGGATTAGAGGCACGTTTATTAGGGCGCTCAATAGAAGACTCCGTATCAGTAACATCAGTTCTTATACCTTGGAATTCGTGTGGTATTACCCAATCGGCAATTCTTGGAGTTGCTACAATTAACTATTTGCCTTTTTGTGTGTTTAATTATATGTGCCCTATAATGTCAGTAATTATAGCTTATATTGGATATAAAATACATTCAAATTTTAGAATTGATAAATAATACAACTCGTAATAAATGATTTACATCATCAAAAGCTGAATATGGTAATACAATAAACGAAAATTTGGGATTTCTGAATAGTAACAAAAAGTGATTGTCTTTTGCAACTATTCCATAAAACATATTCCAAGAAATTAAAATTTGCTCTTCACTCTTTTCTTTAGGGATATCTTCTTCAACATCAATTTTGTCTTTCATATAAAGGAGTAAGCCGTCCTCAATCAATTTTATTCGTTTATTCATCGTTGAGAACCTACTTTCAGGAACAAGCCCATAATATACTTCTATGATAAACAAAACCATAGTAAAAACAAGAAATAGTAATATTATAGCTACATATAAAAATTTAATATCTACGGCTGAAAGACATAAACATACAAACAAAGGTAATGCATATAGCCACCATTTTGCCTTAAGATATAACTCCATTGCATAACGCAAATATCGCCCTATGCTAATCTTATTTTCTTTTATGTAAATAGCTTCCTTCACTTAGCAGATGTATCCATAAATGCAAAATATACTGCAACTATCAACAAGACGAATGCTATACAATGGTTCCAATGTAATTGTTCTCCTTTAAAGAAAATAATCGTAAATATTGTAAATATAATAAGAGTTATAGCTTCTTGCATAACTTTTAGTTGTAGCAAAGTAAAAGGTCCTCCATTACCTATAAATCCCATACGATTTGCCGGTACTTGAAATGCATATTCAGCTAATGCTATAAACCAAGAAAATAATACTACTGCATATAAAGGCCAATTTGTACTTATTCCGGCTGTTTGTAATTTTAAATGTCCATACCATGCGAATGTCATAAAAATATTAGAAATTATCAACATTCCCACAGTTAATAATGCTGTTTGCCACATAATGTTATAGTTATTTTTTCTTTTTGGATAATTCTTTTCTACGTTTTTCTAATTTAAGATACCCTTCTTTATAGATTAATTCATTTTTCGCTCTCATTTGTTGACTAAAACCAGAACCATCTATATTGTATAATTTTGATAAATTCAAATAATGTTTTCCACTTCCTCTTTTTATAGAAAACACTTTATGTTTTCGTGAAACGACAGTATCACATAATGTAGAATGTCCTCTCTTTCCCGTTCCTGTTAAATCATTAGGAACTCCATTTTCCCCAAGCCAAACATAACGTATTTCAGAACAAGGAGGATAACCTATAGCAATCCACATTGTTGTAAGTAGAGGATTTTCATTAGGTTTTACACCCTCTATAACAGTTGATGCAGACGAACTCCTTCGTGGAATAAAATCTTGATCTATAATCCATTCATCACCACTATGTGTAAAATCCTTATTCAATAAACTATGGTAAAATCTACGCGATATATCTTCAGTAAAAGTAGCGGGAGTTATATCTTTATTTTTCAAATATGGATTTAATAGTTTTATTGCGTTTTGCTCTCTAATATACCCCATACCATCATCATCTACTCTACCTGAATAAGAATAATTAGTCCTTATCAACACACCGTTTTCACTATCGGCAAGATTATATTCTTTATACGAAAAATTATTTGTCTCATAATATCCGCCATTACCTTGTGCATCAATAATACCAAAGTTAGCTTCAACCAACAATGGACGTTGCAAAGTGTCAAGAAACTGCTTAAAATCAGCTTGAGTACGACATACTTCTAATGCTCGCTTCATCAAAACGCCCTCTTTATCCATACTTTTATCGCTTATACTATCATCTTTTAAGTTATAAGATGCAGTATTCATTATTGCAAAGCCTTCACTATTATATCCAATCCATGCTTCAGAACAATCCTTATCACTTGCATTATATAGAGCGACAAACTCAAAATTTCCATTTTTAGCAGGAGTTCGCTCTACTTTATTATTTTCTTCACCTGTATCTCTATGTTTCCACAATAACGGACGACCATTTTTTGTGTGTTTTGCAGCTATAATAGCCGAAGTACAAGCATTTACATAATTAGCCGTGAATATTATTAATATTAAAAATAATATTT
>CAZHXA010000052.1:0-3571 GCA_964536025.1 uncultured Muribaculaceae bacterium | reverse complement strand
ACCCTCCACCACGGCCATGCGGCCCTTGGTGAAGTATTTGCTCACAAATTCCGCCGTGGCGCGCCAGGCAACGATGTCGATGAAGTCCGTTTCTTTCTCACCGCTCTTGGACTTGAAATCCCGATCCACCGCGATTGAGAAGGCGCACACGGCGGTGCCGCTTTCGGTCTTACGCAGTTCAGGGTCACGCGTGAGTCTTCCCATGAGAATGATCTTGTTCAGCATTGTAATTCCTCCAATATTTTTAATTTAACGCCGCGATCTCTTCCAGCGTCGTATATGTAAAATGTGTCTGCTCGTGAGCCTTGCGGCTGATCTTTTCCAGATCACACAGCAGTTCGTCCACCAGCGTAAGCTCGCTGTCAGACTGCACTGCCGCGCGCAGGTCACACTGCATCTGATAGAGCCGCGTCAGCTCACCGCGCAGCTTGATGAACGCTTTGCGGGAAACATCAGCCCTGCTGCCATCGCCCAGTGCGCCGTCAAATTCCTCCTGCGACTCCAACGCCATGCCGCGGATATTGTTGACCTTATCCTGCATGGGATTGACGCAGAGACGGTTGAGTACCGCCTCCACCCTTTCCCGGTCGGTGGGAAGGCGCCAGAGATAGTTTTTCAGTGCCAGAAGGTCCTGCGACTCCACCTTGTCATGCCCGGAAAGCCACGCCTTCGCCTGCGCGATGGGATAGTAGCCCAGATACTTTCGGTCCGATACCGCCATGGTCTTGCGCAGCTCGCAGAGAATATCGTCAGCCAGCTCGTTCATGGCATCCGGCACGGGGATCGCCGCCACCTCACGCTGCATTTGCGTCAGTTCCTCCAGGGTGATCGTGGCGGTGATCTGTCCGAAGCTGCCAGCCTGCTTATTCTTCAAAACCGCAAGGCGGGTGCTTCGCTCCTCGATGTTATCCGTCACGACCTTCAGCTCCAACCGGTCATACAGCGCCTCCAGTATCTTTTCCTGCGGATCATTGAAATTGGGAATTTCATTGGAGGCCGCAAAGAAAGAGATGGTGGGAATGGCGTATGTACGCCCCTCGTTGGTGTACTTGCGCTCATTGAGTGCGGTGAGCAGCGAATTTAAGACACCATCATTACACTTGAAAATTTCGTCCAGCAGCACAATATCCGATTCGGGGATTTTGCCGGTAGTCTGCACCTCCGGCGCGCTCTGATGGAGCGCGGCAAGCGCCGCACGGTAGGTTTCCAGCTTTTCCGTACCGCTTTTGAGCATTTCCCATGTGGCAGGCTCGTCCTTCATGGAGCCAATGGCGTCAACGAGTACGCGCAGCGTGAAACGCTGATTTTCGTAGGTCGCATCCTGTTCCAGTACAGACTGCGGCACGGAGCCCGGCAGAAGGCTGGAAAGGTCAACACGCCCGAAAAGCTGTTCTTCGTCGCTCTGTTTGGAAAGAAGCCGCTCAAACTGCCGTGCGCCGGTGATGTGCCGACGAAAGAGGTTGATGGCATAGCTCTTGGCCTGTCCCGGCTCGCCCAGCACAAACAGATTTTTCCGTGTCAGCAGAGCGATGGCGATCATCTCCACCAATTCCTCCCGCTCGGCTACGCTGGCATTGACATCCGCAATGACCGACAGCATTTTTTCTCTCAGCGTCATATTACACCCTCCTTACGCCGCCAGCGTCTCTTCGTAGAGGTCACTGTCTTCGGGGATGGCATCAAGGGAGATGATATGGCTCTTTTGGAAATCGCGGGGCGTACCGGTCATACCGCACAGACGGCGGGCGGACTTGCAGCTGAGAAGCTCGTACTTGAGCTGGGCGAAGATGTGCTGCTCCAACCGTCCCTTTTCGGGATCAAAGCCGGCCACGGCCTTGATAAGCCGCACGGCGAGCTGCTGGTACACATCGTCATACTCCAGTCGTGCCTCCCTCATGAGAGACCGGTTTTTGCGGATCACGCTGTCAATGCACCAAAGGTTCGCTTCCACAAGGGCATTTCGCTGGGCGAGAGAGTAATTGTTTTTCATGATCGTTTCCTTTCTCTGGTACGGGCGTCCAAAAGCGGCAATGGCCTTTGCCCCAATCCTCCAGTAACATCTTATTGGTGTAGCCGGGAGAGCGGTAGATGGGGTGGCTGCAATGCTGCAGCCGCGTCAGCTTTTCTCCGTCGTTCAGGTCTTTTTCGCTTTCATAGCAGGCATGAAAACAGGTATCGCAGTGCTTTATCAATTCCTTCAATCATTATCCTCCATGATGTTCTTCTTCGCGGTCTCGGCATCAAACACCGCCAAAAGCGCATAGCCGTTCTCCGTTTTGTAGAAGAAAACGGGCTTGATGCCATCATCGATCTCCACCACATAATGCCGGTGTACGGCCACGCCCAAAGTTCTGGCGTCCGGTTCCTCGTTGCATCGTCCCAAAAACGCCCAGGGCGTAAGCTCCGTATGCAGCTCATAGAGTACCGCATAGCGCCGTCCTTCCGGGTGAATATCCTCGCCCAGATGATAGCAGAGGGAATCGTGCATCATCCATTCGTCCGTATTCTTGAAGCCGTAAATGCGCAGCTCGCAGGGTATCTTGCGTCTGGGGCACCAGTTCGGCACATGAGTCTTTGGGTCGCTGCGTCTGAATTTCCGCGCACGCTTTCCCGCAACGCAGAAGCGCTCGCCCGGATACATAGTGACGCCTTTTTTCTTGATCGGCATATTCTCCATATATTGGAGATTGTGCGGGCAATCAAAGCAGGTCGGCTTTCGCACCGTCATTGGCTGCACCCCCTTTTTTTACTTCTGTCTCTTCATAGAGCGGGCTTTCGACGATCTCATAGCGGGTAAACCAACCGGCGGCATAGCCATCCCGGTAAGCCTCCCAGAAATCCTCGCCGTACTCCTCGCGGTATTCTTCCGCAGAAAACGGGATCTCAATATTCTCCTTTTCCTCCGCGACAAGCTCCGCAAGCTCCTTGCGGGCTTCCTCCTTTAAGGGGAAGGACGCCATGCCGGATGCGGGAGGGAACTCGCCTAGATCCGCATCCCCCCAGGAGTGGACAATGGTATAGATGCTTGCCGCCCGCTTGCGGAGCAGGGTGCGGATCGATTGGTGTTCCGGCCGGGCCAGCCAAGTTTCCACTGCGGCGCGATTCTCCTTGCGGAACATTTCTACGAATCGGTCCCGGAAGGTCGCGCGGGGCAATGGCTGCATCAACGCCAGATGGAAATGGTACAAATGCCAGTATGCCGCGGAGAGAAAGTCGTCTGTGGAGTCACTCTCAAAGGGCTTTTGCTCGGCGCACAGCCGCCCTCCGCAGATATGGCATCTGCCGACCATACAAAGCCGGTAGGGTTCGATCCTCTCCAGCGTGTTGTAGGTCAGGCTCCACTCGATCTGCTCCATGTTTTCTGATATGTGTGTGGCCAGTTCGATTGCGTTGCCGCGATCAAGCGGCACGCACGAGCAAAGCGGTTCGCCCTCATGCTGACAACGTGTTTCACACATTTATGCTGCCCCCTTCTTTTTCTCTTTGTTTCGTTCCTTTTCACATAGCCTGATGAGTTTCTGACACCGATCCATCTCAAAGCCGCCGATATGGGCAAGCTCCTCCGATAGTC
>CAZHXA010000051.1:0-4140 GCA_964536025.1 uncultured Muribaculaceae bacterium | reverse complement strand
TTTTTGTATAATTTTATTTGTTTGTTTTTATTCTTTATTTGATAATGTTTCAAGTATGCCATGCAACTTGTTTCCACTTGATTGTAATGCTGAGATAACGTTCTTAGCAGGCGATTGCAACAATGCAACAACATCTGCGATAAGTTCGTTCTTGCTCTTTAAGCTTGCCAAGAAATCAAGTTGTTCTGCACCCATATAAACTGACTCTTCAACGAAAGCAGCTTTCAATACAGGAAGCGTATCACCTTTCTTAACGAAACTCTTAAGCAATTTAGCAGGAGCATTACCGGTGTTGCTTAGCAACAATGAGGTCGAGCCCTTTAAAGCCGGATATAGACCTGAGTAATCGACATCTGACTGTTCCATTGCTTTCTTAAGCAATGTATTTTTTACAACTACCAACTTAACATCAGCATTAGCACATGCACGACGCAAATCGCTTGTTTTTTCTGCATCAAGTCCGGCAGTTTCAGCCAAATATACGCAACTGTAACTTTTAAGAATATTTGATATATTCTCTACAACTGTATATTTATCTTCCTTTCTCATTTCTTCTAATCTTTAAGGTGTTACTCTTCGACTGATTTTGTATCAATCTTTAGACCTGAACTCATTGTACTTGAAAGATAAATACTCTTTAGATAAGTTCCTTTAGCAGTAGCAGGTTTAAGCTTAATCAAAGTACTAATAAATTCTTTAGCATTATCTTTAATCTTATCTGCATCAAATGATACCTTACCAATTGAAGCGTGTACGATACCATTTTTATCTACCTTAAAGTCTATCTTACCTTGTTTTACTTCCTTAACAGCCTTAGCTACATCTGGAGTTACAGTACCACTCTTAGGGTTTGGCATCAAGCCACGTGGACCCAATACTCTACCTAAAGCACCGATTTTACCCATGATAGCTGGTTGTGTGATAATCACGTCAATGTCAGTCCATCCACCTTTGATTTTTTCAATGTATTCATCTAGACCTACATAGTCAGCACCAGCTTCTTTTGCAGCTGCTTCAGCATCAGGAGTACACAAGCACAATACGCGTACCTGTTTACCTGTTCCGTGAGGCAATGAAACCACACCGCGAACCATCTGATTAGCCTTACGAGGATCAACACCTAGACGTACATCTATATCTACAGAAGCATCAAACTTTGTGAAAGTAATTTCTTTTACCATCTCTGCTGCTTCCTTAAGGTTATAAATCTTTCCAGGTTCAATCTTCTCCTTAATTAACTTTTGATTCTTTGTAAGTTTACCCATGTCAATTTAAGTTTTAATTGTTTTCCGGGAAAGTTCCCTTAACAGTGATACCCATACTTCTAGCTGTACCTGCAACCATCTTCATAGCTGAGTCTAAAGTAAAACAGTTCAAATCCGGCATTTTATCTTGAGCAATTGTTTTTACCTGTTCCCAAGTAATTTCAGCAACTTTCTTGCGGTTAGGTTGAGCAGAGCCACTCTTAACCTTAGAAACTTCCAATAGTTGAACTGCTACCGGAGGAGTTTTAACCACAAAATCAAAGCTTTTATCAGTGTAATAGCTGATTACAACCGGAAGTACTTTGCCTGCTTTGTCTTGAGTACGGGCATTAAATTGCTTGCAAAACTCCATGATGTTAATACCCTTAGAACCCAATGCAGGTCCTACTGGCGGTGAAGGATTTGCTGCTCCACCTTTAATCTGCAATTTGATCTGTCCAGCAATTTCTTTAGCCATTTTCTTTTACTTTTTGTTTGTTAGTTAAGCGGGATAATTTACAATCGTAACAAAACTGCTTATTATTCCCTTTCTACTTGCGAATTATCCAATTCAAGAGGGGTTTTTCTGCCAAAAACCTTAACCATTACCTTAAGTTTACGTTTTTCACGATTAACTTCTTCAATTTCACCAGTAAAACCACTAAAAGGACCGAAGTTCACTTTTACAATTTCACCAACAATGAAATCATTAGCAACCGCATCATCAGTTTCCTGCTGTTCATCAGCAGCACCAAGCATACGAGCGACTTCACTTTCACGAATAGGTTCCGGACGACGTTCGGCTCCGCGTTCACGAATAAAGTCAATCACGTTTGTTGTATTAACCAATGTATTTACGACCTCACCGGTAAGATTTGCTTCGACAAACACATAACCGGAATAAAGATTCCTTTCTTTTAGAATCTTTTTTCCGCCACGCGTAGCATAGACCTTCTCCGTAGGTATCAACACTTGAAAAACATATTTGCCAAGATCAGTATTCTTCATGGACGCATCCAAAATTTCCTTCACTTTAGCTTCCTTACCTGATATAGCACGTAAAACGTACCATCTTTTCTTTTCTTCAGCCATTGATTTACCTAGTTGAATATTCATAATTTTCTTTCTCAACGATTAGAAACCTAAACCGTAGATTAAGTGCATTATCGCGTCTATAACCCAATCCATAGCAAATATCACAATTGCGATTATGATGGAAGCTACCATAACCACGACACTGCTCTCGATTAGTTGACTCTTGTTTGGCCAAGAAACCTTATACACAAGTTCATTATAAGATTCCTCGATATCCGTAAATAGTTTTAATTTCTTCATTACTTTTAAACTTTAGCACGGGAAGAGAGGCTCGAACTCCCGACACCTGGTTTTGGAGACCAGTGCTCTACCGACTGAGCTATTCCCGTATTTACCGGCTGCCGAAACAGCCGGATTTATTTTATCTATTGCTAATCGAAAGATTAGTCAAGGATATCAGTAATTTGACCCGAACCTACTGTACGACCACCTTCACGGATTGCAAAACGAAGACCCTTATCGCAAGCCACAGGGTTAATCAACTTAACATTGATTGAAACGTGGTCACCAGGCATCACCATTTCCACACCTTCTGGAAGAGTGATTTCACCAGTTACGTCTAGAGTACGGATATAGAATTGAGGACGATAGTGATTCTTAAATGGAGTGTGACGACCACCTTCTTCTTTCTTCAAAACATAAACTTGAGCTTTGAATTCAGAGTGAGGTTTAACAACTCCAGGGTGACAAAGAACCATACCACGTTTGATTTCATTTTTATCAATACCACGAAGAAGTAGACCTACGTTATCACCAGCTTCACCTTGGTCAAGAAGTTTACGGAACATTTCAACACCGGTTACCACAGACTTCAAGTCAGCACCAAGACCCATGATTTGAACTTCGTCACCAACTTTAACGATACCAGTTTCGATACGACCTGTTGCTACAGTACCACGACCAGTGATTGAGAACACGTCTTCAACCGGCATCAAGAATGGTTTATCAACATCGCGTGGAGGAAGTGGAATCCAGTTATCAACTGCTTCCATAAGTTCCATAATCTTTTGTTCCCATTGAGGTTCACCATTCAATGCACCAAGTGCAGAACCACGAATGATTGGAGTTTCATCTCCATCGTATTCATATTGAGAAAGAAGATCACGCATTTCCATTTCAACAAGTTCGAACATTTCTTCGTCGTCAACCATGTCACACTTGTTCAAGAACACAACAAGACGTGGAACATTTACTTGGCGAGCCAAAAGGATGTGTTCACGAGTTTGAGGCATCGGACCGTCAGTTGCAGCACACACGATGATAGCACCATCCATTTGAGCAGCACCAGTAACCATGTTCTTTACATAGTCGGCGTGACCCGGACAGTCAACGTGAGCATAGTGACGATTAGCAGTTTCATACTCTACGTGAGATGTATTAATAGTGATACCACGTTCTTTTTCTTCAGGAGCGTTATCGATAGAATCGAATGAACGCAATTCAGAAAGACCAGCTTTAGCCAAAACTGTAGTAATAGCAGCAGTCAAAGTAGTCTTACCGTGGTCAACGTGACCAATAGTACCGATGTTAACATGCGGTTTTGATCTTTCGAATTTCTCTTTTGCCATAACTTTGTTATTTTTTTTTGATTAAATAATTAACTTTCTTAATTTCGTTTCATAACCACAACAAGACCGACAATGCCGCCCTCGTTACATTATTCAATTGAGCCGGTGACGAGATTTGAACTCGTGACCTCTTCCTTACCAAGGAAGTGCTCTACCCCTGAGCTACACAGGCAAACAAATTTGAGCGGAAGACGAGGCTCAAACTCGCGACCCTCAGCTTGGAAGGCTGATGC
>CAZHXA010000050.1:0-5092 GCA_964536025.1 uncultured Muribaculaceae bacterium | reverse complement strand
GCGACCCCAACCTTGGCAAGGTTGTGCTCTACCAACTGAGCTATTTTCGCATTTTATTTTAATATTTAAAAGGCTCTTTCCTTTTTGCGAGTGCAAAGTTATATATTTTTTTTCAAATACACAAACTTTTCACAAGCAAATGACGCTCTTCTTTTTTACTTATTTTATTTTTCAAAAAAAATCTTTTCAAGAACTTTCTGTTAAAGATACATTTGTATAGTCATCAAAATGATGATGCAAGCCTATGAAAACTTGCATGTATAACCTATATTTAAAATTTATAAAAACTTCTATTAACGTAAAATTTCGTCAATCAACGATTGAAAACAAAAAGGGGGCAATCTATTATCAAATTATCCACAATCGCACTGTTCGTCAATTCTCTACACGCTATAATTTTTTTTCCAAAGAATGGAATTTCAAACAATCGGCTATAACCATAACTAATAATAGTGAACGTAAGGACTTATTGAAATCTATACGTACACAAATTTATTATGACATAAAACGTTTCATCACAATAAGCAACAAATTAGAAGCAAATGGAATTCCTTTTACTTGCGATAATCTTATTAATGAATATAAAAGGTACACCCGTGAATATTCGCTTTTCAATTTTATGGAAAATATTATCGCTAAACTAAAAGAAAATGGCAAGATTCGCACATCGGAAACCTATCGTGCTACACTCAACAGCTTTAAGCATTTTCGCAAGGAGGAAAATATCATGCTCGATTGTATTACCTCCGAAATTATTGAATCCTATGAGGCGTGGCTACATAATCGTGGATTAATCCCTAACTCTACTTCTTTTTATAATAGGATACTTAGAGCTGTTTACAACAGAGCTGTTGAGCAGGGAATAATAGAAAATCGCAATCCTTTTAAACATGTTTATACTGGTATAGACAAGACTGTAAAACGAGCATTATCACTAAATGAGATAAAATGTATCAAGAAGTTAGATTTATCCAATAATCCAACGTTAGAACTTACAAGAGATTTATTTCTTTTTTCATTTTACACACGCGGAATGTCTTTTATAGACATGGCATACCTCAAAAAGAAAGACCTATCAAATGGCATACTATCCTATCGCAGAAAAAAGACAGGGCAAATCATTTTCATAAAGTGGGAAAATCAATGCAAGAGATAATCAATCTATATAATACTAAAGGTTCTGTTTATTTATTGCCTATAATTAACACAACCGGGAATGAAAGAGAAAATTATCGCAATGCACTTAGATTTGTCAATAACAAACTGAAAATAATTGCTACAATGGCAGGATTATCTACACACCTCACAATGTATGTCAGTCGCCACTCATGGGCAAGCATAGCGAAAAGCAAAAATATTCCAATTTCTATAATAAGTGAAGGATTAGGACACAATTCTGAAAGCACTACACAAATTTACCTAACATCCCTTGACAATTCCACGATAGACACTGCTAACAAAATTATCCTAAAAGGCTTATAACGATAACTAATTGCCATCTCTCCGTAAGAGAAGGATTTATATATACAAAGGTATATAAAATATTGAAGATTATAATATTCCTTGCAATAAAAACAACTCTAAGAATGGAGTATCTAAAGCTCGATTCAGAGATAATGAATTTTTGAAGTATTGGTTTCGCGGGGTAGATAAATTTGCTCCATGGGTTAGAAAAATTCATTTTATAACCGATGGACAAAAACCGGAATGGCTTGATGAAAGCAATCCCAAAATCAATTTGGTTAATCATGAGGATTTTATACCTTCTCAATTTTTACCTACTTATAATTCGGCTGTAATAGAACGATATATTCATAAAATCCCCGGATTATCCGAACACTTTGTCTATTTCAATGATGATTTTTATATTATAGACAATATTAAAAAAGAACGTTTCTTTCAAAATGGTCTCCCTTGTGATATTGCTGTATTTGACTATAACCCGTCATGGTCTCAATGGTATAGAAGAATTAAAAACAATATCATACTTATCAATCGCCACTTCAATAAAAAAGAAGTTATGACACTTCACCATAACAAATGGTTTGACAAAAGTTATGGCATCAAAGCTCGTTGGAATTATCTACTTAAATTTTATGATAAATTCATAACTCTTCGTACACCACACAATGCTCAACCTTACCTTAAAAGTACGTTTTACGACGTTTGGGCAGCCACTGAAAAAGAACTAACTTAAACATCTTTAAACCGATTTAGGTCTATATCCGACTATACTCCGGAACTTTTTCGCACTTGGCAAATACGTCAAGGAAATTTTACGCCATATAATACATATAATGATACTAAAATGTTTCCTCTTATGATTCGAGCAAAACAAGCAATCCAGACTATATACAATCAGTCATACACGCTTATATGCTTGAACGACAACGTTCACATACGCAATTACGACCTCGTAATGAATAATATACAGAAAGCATTTCAACATATATTACCAGAAAAATCAAGTTTTGAAATTTAAGCATGAATAAAATAATTGCAGAAATAATAGCTGGAGTAATTCCACATAAAATGAAAAGAAACAGATGGCGAGGAATTCTAAGATATGGTTTAATAAACGCACTAAAATTAAAACAACAAATAAAAAAAGACCATACACAACCTATACATTACTTGTCGGTATGTGCAATTGCAAAAAATGAAGGACCATATTTTAAGGAATGGATTGAATGGCACATTAATCATGGAGTAGATAAATTTTATATCTACGACAATGAAAGTACCGATAACACAAAAGATCTATTAGCTCCATATATTAAATCCGGTATAGTGGATTATAAATATTGGCCCGGATATAGAAAACAATTAGCCGCATATGATGATTGTTTAGAAAAAAACCGGTTTACATCTCAATGGATTGCATTTATTGATTTAGATGAATTTATAGTCCCTATAAAAGATGCATCTATACCCGATTTTTTAATTAAATTCGAATCTTTTGCAGCAGTAGAAATTAATTGGTTGATATATGGCAGTAGTGGAAAGAAAAACAAAACTTCAGAAAATGTACTGGACAGATTCAAATTTCATTCCAAACCAAGCCATTACTTAAATCGTCATGTAAAGAGCATAGTAAACCCTCGTCGCGTTTTCACTATGATAGGATGCCACGAAGCTGCAAAAATATCAGGTTATATAGCTGATTCGCATAACTACCCTATCAAAAAGAACTTTCGTAATCGCGAGCCACAACAAGATGTCATTCGCATAAATCACTACGCCGTAAAATCTTATGAAGAATTTATCGAAAAACAAGCACGAGGCAGAGCAAGTGGCACTCAAAGGACCGTTAAAACAGAATATTTCTATCAATATGACCTTAACGACATTGAAGAAACAAGTTTGCTAAAATAAATCTGTTTTTATTTTATTAATTCATTAATTGCTTAATATTATGACTCAAAATATAAAACGCCAAGTAATAGTTTCTATGACTTCTTTTCCCGAAGCCATACAATATGCCGTCAAAGCCATACATTCTATTTTGAAAGGGTCAGTTCTACCCGACAAATTGATACTTTATCTAACTTTTTCTCAATTCCCGGAAAATAAAATTCCGAAAAAATTAAAGTTATTATCTGAGAATAATCCCATTTTTGAAATTAGAAACTACGACAGAGACATACGTTCTTACCGAAAGCTTATTCCGGCATTAATAGACTTCCCTGAAGCTATCATTATAACTGTTGATGATGACGTTAAATATCACAAACACATGCTTCGTGATTTATTAAACTTTCATTCGGTAATGCCTAACGCAGTAGTGGCTCACCGTGTCAAGCGTATAAAACTTGGAAAGCCATATCGTTGTTGGACAAAATACCGTTGGTATAACTTTTTGTTTTAACGAATTCATTCAAACATCTTCAATCTGCCAACTGGAGTCGGAGGCGTACTATATCCACCTCATTCTCTAAAATCAGAGATGTTAGATGTGGAATTATTTTCAAAAATTGCTCCTACTACTGATGATATTTGGTTTTGGGCAGCAACAGTTGCTAACGGACTTTCAGTGGTTCCGGTCCCATTTGGCTACAACAAGCCTCACGGATTAGATAAGCCTAAAGAAATTTCTTTAAAAACCACCAATTTTAAAGGAAAAACCGACAACAACGCAACGACACTAAACACTATACTTGAAAAGTATCCGGAAATTAAAAAAATAATTATTAATCAACTATAAAATTATGATAGACATTGATTTAATATACCTTTGGGTTAATGGGAATGACCCGAAATGGATAGAAAAGCGAAAAAAATATACCGAACATTTCACAAATAATGAAGAAAATTGCAAAGGTCGATTTGAAAATAACGATGAATTAAAATATAGTTTACGTTCTATAGAAAAATATGCTCCATGGATTAGGAAAATTTTCATAGTCACAGATAATCAAATACCGGAATGGCTTAACACATTACATCCAAAGATTAAAATTGTGGATCACACCACTATTTTACCAAAAGAATGTTTACCATGCTTTAATTCGATAGTTATAGAACATCACATTCATAAAATTCCCGGATTATCGGAATACTTTCTATATGCAAACGATGATATGTTTATAAATCAACCGGTAAAACCTGATATTTTTTCACAAAAGATTTATTACCAATAATTCGTTTTAATCGTCGCCCTTTTAGGAAATGGACCTATTATTTAAGACAAAAATATTAGGAAAAACACTACTAAACTATATACAAACTATCCATAATGCAGCCTTACTTGTTGAACAAAAATATGGAACTTATTACAATGATAAAACACATCATAATATTGATGCCTACAAAAAGAGTACTTATCAATACGCAAGACAATTGTTTGACAAAGAAATAAGTGCTACATTATCTAATCACATGCATTCAGCTAATGATATTCAACGTAATTTATATTCCTATGTTGCACTAGCCGAAAATAAAGGGAAATTATGTTACGTTACGCAACATACATCACAAAGATTACATATTGACAATCGAAATAATTATAAAAAACATGAATTCTATAAACCTATGCTATTTTGCGTGAATGATTCACAATTTGCTAACGATGAAGATCGCAAATATGTAATAA
>CAZHXA010000049.1:0-7073 GCA_964536025.1 uncultured Muribaculaceae bacterium | reverse complement strand
TCTATAATATATTTCTCTATCTAATTGTTATATAGATAAACGAAAGGAATTAATTAAAGATAAAGCGTTAATATAAGCTACTTGTTTATAAAATGTTAAAGGTAACATTCTTTAAGATAAAGCAGAAGTAATGAATAAGAATATAATAGTACTTTTGGACAAGTTTTTTCATAGGATTAGATTTTTAAGGTTTTTTGTGTGTGCGGGTGTTGTGAAACATCTGCACTTTTTTTCTTTGTAATGTTTTTCTTTTCGAAAAATTAGTATAAATTTGTGCCCGAAACAAAGGGGTGCCTCTTGTGTAGAGGCTGAGATTATACCCTCGAACCTGATTCAGTTAATACTGACGTAGGAATTGTGGATATAGAGATAAAGATTTTTACACGTATGTCCATCTTATAGGATATACGTTTTTTTATACCAATGCCTCAGGCACCTTCTTTGATTCATATTTTAACTAACTTATTTTAATAAAATTGGTTGATATGAAACTACTTGTAAACGACAAAGAGGTGCAAACTTCAGCAAAATTACTTAGCGAATTACTACTTGAAATTAATTTACCACAAACGGGCATAGCCGTGGCGGTAAATAATCGCATAATACCTCGCACAAAATGGGATTACTATACATTGAAAAGCGATTCTAAGATAGTAATAATCAAAGCTGTGTGTGGAGGTTAAGTTATGATTAAGCTACAATTCATTACACATCATACTGCCGAATATAGCTACTTAGATTCGGCTCGCATGGCTCTTGCCGGAGGTTGCAAATGGATTCAATTACGCATGAAAAATTCACCTCTCGATGAAGTAATATCTATAGGGGAAAAAGTGAAAGATTTGTGTCTTAATTACGGAGCTACATTAATTCTCGATGATTATGTTCACTTGGTAAAGTTAATAGGTGCCGATGGCGTTCATTTAGGTAAAAATGACATGCCAATTACCGAAGCTCGAACTCTATTAGGAGATAAGTTCATCATAGGTGGTACCGCCAATACATTCAACGATATACTTAGACTTTATAACGATGGAGCCAATTATATAGGTTGCGGTCCGTTTCAATTCACTCAGACAAAATCTCATTTAAGTCCTATTCTCGGCATAAATGGCTATACCGACATTATAAATCAAATGAAAAATCATGGAATCAATTTACCTGTTTTCGCCATAGGTGGTATAGAACGTAACGATATTCCGGCAATATTATCGACAGGAGTGGATGGCATTGCTCTAAGCGGGTCGGTACTGCGAGCCCAAAATCCCATAGAAGAAATGAAAGAATTACTAAAACTATAACTGTGTAACGATATGGAAAATTTAATTATTGGAAATAAAGAATTTACATCACGATTGTTTTTGGGAACAGGAAAATTCAGTTCAAACGAAATAATGAAACAATCAATCATTGCTTCAGGTACCGAAATGGTTACCGCCGCAATGAAAAGAATAGATTTAAATGACAAAGAAGATGATTTATTAAATCACATTATAGCCCCAGATATTCAACTTTTACCCAATACTTCAGGTGTTCGTAACGCCGAAGAAGCTGTGTTTGCTGCTAATATGGCAAAAGAAGTTTTTGGAACCAATTGGATTAAACTGGAAATACACCCCGACCCTCGCTATTTATTGCCCGATTCCATAGAAACTCTAAAGGCAACAGAAGAATTGGTTAAATCCGGATTTATTGTATTGCCCTATTGTCAAGCCGACCCCGTATTGTGTAAACATCTCGAAGATGCCGGTGCAGTTGCCGTTATGCCCCTTGGTGCCCCTATAGGAAGCAATAAAGGGCTACAAACTCGAGATTTTCTACGCATTATAATAGAACAGACCTCAATTCCCGTTGTAGTTGATGCCGGACTTGGTTCTCCAAGTCATGCTGCAAAAGCTATGGAAATGGGAGCTTCGGCTTGTCTCGTAAATACTGCAATTGCCATCGCAGTAAATCCTGTGGAAATGGCAAAGGCTTTTAAAGAAGCGGTTATAGCCGGACGACGTGCCTATGAAGCCGGGGTAAATGCAACTAATTATGCCGCTAATTATTCGGCAACATCACCTCTTACTAAATTCTTAAACGATTAAAATTCAACACAAATGAAAAATAACGACAATCTACACAGCTTTGCAAAACGAGAAAAGGTATATTTATCAGGTTCTATTTTTCCCGATATAAAAGTGGGTATGTTATGCGTTAAACAAAATCCTACTATAGTAATAGAAAATGGAAATAGAAAAGAAATTGAGAATAAACCTATTTACATTTACGATACTGGAGGAGCTTTTTCTGATTCAGGAATTAAGACCGATTTTAAAATCGGTTTGCCAAAAATTAGAAAATCTTGGATTTTAAGTCGATGCAATGTTGAAAAATACGATAATAACTTTTATCGTGCAAAAAAAGGCAAACAAATCACTCAAATGGCTTATGCTAAAGCAGGTATTATTACACCCGAAATGGAATATGTTGCCATAAGAGAAAACATGAATTGCCAAGAGTCAGGCATAGAGTCTTATATTACGCCCGACTTTGTAAGAAACGAAATAGCTTCGGGACGTGCAGTACTTCCGGCTAACATAAACCACCTGGAAAGTGAACCGATGATTATAGGAAGGAATTTTCTTGTTAAAATCAATACAAATATCGGCAATTCGGCTACGACTTCAACCATTGAAGAAGAAGTAGAAAAAGCCATGTGGAGCTGTAAATGGGGTGGAGACACAATAATGGATTTATCCACAGGCGATAATATTCACGAAACTCGAGAATGGATTATACGCAACAGTCCTGTTCCGGTGGGTACAGTTCCCATTTACCAAGCATTGGAAAAAGTGCATGGTAAAGTGGAAGATTTGTCTTGGGAAGTTTATAAAGAAACGCTCATTGAGCAATGCGAACAAGGTGTGGATTATTTCACTATTCATGCCGGTGTGAGACTTAAAAACGTTCATCTTGCCGAAAAAAGAGTGTGCGGAATTGTAAGCCGTGGAGGCAGTATTATGAGTAAATGGTGCCTGCTGTTCAATAAAGAGAATTTTCTATATACGCATTTCGATGAAATTTGCGATATTTTGGCTCAATATGACGTGGCTGTTTCCTTAGGAGACGGCTTGAGACCGGGTGCCATAGCCGATGCCAACGATGAAGCTCAATTTGCCGAACTTGATACATTGGGCGAACTCGTACAACGTGCATGGAACAAGAATGTACAGGCTTTTATTGAAGGTCCCGGACACGTTCCTTTACATAAAATTAAGGAAAACATGCAACGTCAAATTGAAAAATGTCATGAAGCCCCTTTTTACACTTTAGGTCCGCTTGTAACCGATGTAGCTCCCGGCTATGACCATATAAGTTCGGCTATCGGTGCGGCACATATTGCATGGCTCGGTACTGCGATGTTGTGTTATGTAACACCTAAGGAACATCTCGGATTACCTAACAAGGAAGATGTGAGAGTGGGCGTAATCACCTATAAAATAGCAGCCCACGCTGCCGACATTGCTAAAGGACATCCTGCTGCCATTATTAGAGACAATGCTTTAAGCAAAGCACGCTATGAATTTAGATGGAAAGACCAATTTAATTTAAGTCTTGACCCTGAAAGGGCTTTAGACTATTTTAAACAAGGTCATCACACTGATGGCGAATATTGCACTATGTGTGGACCCAATTTCTGTGCAATGCGTTTAAGCAGGGATTTTAAAAAATTACAAGATAAATAAGACGATGTTTTCCGATGTTTTAGAAAAAATTTCTTGGCAAGCTACTACCAATAGTATTTATACTAAAACCGAAGCCGATGTAATAAGAGCATTGAATAAAGAATTTCTTGATGTAAATGATTTCATGGCTTTAATTTCACCGGCAGCCTTGCCTTTTATTGAGCATATGGCTAACAAGAGTAAACAAATAACCGAAAAAAGATTTGGCAAAACAATATCGTTATTTATTCCTTTGTATCTCACCAATGCTTGCACCAACTCGTGTCTTTATTGTGGCTTTCATGTAAGCAATCCAATGGCACGCACTATTTTAACTACAGAACAGATTGAAGATGAGTTTAAGGCTATTAAAAAAATAGGTCCGTTTGAAAATATTTTACTCGTAACAGGCGAACATCCGGCTAAAGCAGGTGTACCCTATCTGTGTAATGCAATTGATATCGCAAAAAAATATTTTGCAAATATTAAAATAGAAGTTATGCCTTTAAAGGCTAACGAATATAAGGAATTGACCTCACACGGTTTGAATGGAGTTATTTGTTTTCAAGAAACTTACAATAAAGCTCGTTATAACATTTATCATCCACGTGGCATGAAAGCCGATTTCAATTGGCGATTGAATGGCTTTGATCGCATGGGACAGGCTGACGTTCATTCCATAGGATTGGGTGTGCTTATAGGGCTTGAAGATTGGCGAACCGATGCTACAATGATGGCTTATCATCTAAGATACTTACAACAACACTATTGGCGTACAAAATACAGCGTGAATTTTCCACGCATGCGTCCTGCCGAAAACGGTGGTTTTAACCCTAACGTCATAATAAGTGATAAAGAATTAGCTCAACTTACATTTGCCATGAGAATTTTCGACAATGATGTAGATATTTCTTATTCTACACGAGAATTACCTTATTTTCGTGACAATATGGCAACGTTAGGAGTAACAACAATGAGTGCAGGAAGTAAAACCGAACCGGGAGGTTATTACACTTATCCTCAAGCTCTGGAACAATTTCATGTAAGCGATGAGAGATCGGCACGAGATATTGAAACTCGCTTGCGTGAATTAGGACGTGAACCGGTGTGGAAAGATTGGGATTCATGTTTTGACTTTTTTACAAAATGATAAACGAACGTTACGAACGACAGATTTCTCTTGATGAAATAGGTGTATCAGGACAATTAAAAATAAGCAATTCTCATGTGCTTATTGTAGGTGTAGGTGGTTTAGGTTGCCCGGTAGCAATATACCTTGTCGCTGCCGGTGTGGGTCATATAGGACTTGTCGACGATGATTGCGTGTCGCTGAATAATCTGCAACGACAAATTCTTTACTCCGAAGATGATATAGGCTTAAACAAGGTTGATTGTGCGTACAACAGACTTAAACTCCTTAACAGAGAGATTGATATATCGGTTTATAATTGCAAAATCAATCATGATAATGCAACAGATATTATATCAAAATATGATATTGTTGTTGATGCTACCGACAATTTCGCTACTCGTTATCTGTTGGCAGATGTTTGTTGTAATTTGAACAAAACACTGGTGCATGGAGCTGTTTGCGGTTTTTCGGGACAAGTGAGTGTATTTGCTCCTAATGGATACTCTTATCGTAATTTATTCCCCGAAGAAGAACAAATGTTGCAACTTAAACCCGATAAACGAGTGATCGGTGTTACTCCGGCTGTTGTGGCAAGTGTTCAAGCAAGCGAAGTGCTGAAAATTATCACCGATTCAGGAAATTCTTTGACAAACAAACTTTGGACTGTGGATTTATTAACCATGCAAACGAACATAATCAATTTATGCGACTAATTATCATAACTTTACCCTATTTCTCGCAAAAAGAAGCCTTGCTGATAAATGATTTCTTTGAAAACGGGCTGAAAATCCTGCATTTGCGAAAGCCAAACTGTGACATTACCAAGTATATGGCATTAATTGAGCTTATAAAGCCGGAATTTCACTCAAAAATAGTTATTCACGAACATTTTGAGTTGCACAGTAAATACCAATTGAAAGGAATCCACTTGAATAGACGTAATTCAGTGGTCCCATCAGCTTATAACGGAGATATTTCAGCCTCATGTCACAGTTTAGACGATGTGGTAACCATAAAGCAATTATGCGATTATGTTTTTCTTAGTCCTATTTACGACAGTATCTCTAAAAAGGAATATAAATCGGCCTTCGATATTAATTTTTTAAAAGAGCAAAAAGACAATGGTATTATTGATGAAAAAGTGTTCGCTCTTGGAGGCGTAACATTGTCAAAATTAGATGAATTAAAAAGTATAGGTTTTGGTGGAGTGGCTGTTTTAGGTGACGCTTGGACTAAACCAATGAAATATTTTAAATATTTGAATAATAACCAATGAAAAATAATACACCCGCAAAAGTTTTGAGTATTGCCGGTTCCGACTGCTCCGGTGGTGCAGGTATTCAAGCTGATATAAAGACAATTTCGGCTATAGGCTGTTATGCAGCAACTGCAATTACCGCCATTACAGTTCAAAATACGCTTGGAATACAAGATATTCATTATTTGCCCGGAAAAACTATTTCGGCACAAATAAAAGCCGTAATGGACGACATTCAACCTGAGTGTATAAAAATAGGAATGATAGGAAATGTCGATGCTGCTCTTGCTATAGCAAACACTTTGGAGAAATATAATTTTAAGCATTTGGTAATAGACACAATAATAGCATCTTCAAGTGGCACAAAATTTCTTGATGATAAAGCCATTAACATAATGCAAGAACGATTATTTCCTATAGCTACATTAATTACGCCAAATTTGTGCGAAGCCAAAATATTATACCCTAAAACACTCAACAATATTGAATTCATGAAAGAAGCAGCCGAAAAAATGGCTTTAAAATATCGATGCAGCATATTGGTAAAAGGAGGACATTGCGACGGAGAGGAAATGTGTGATGTGTTTTATGATATTTCCAATGGAGAAACTAAATTATTCACAAAAAATAAAATACACAGTCGAAACCTTCACGGAACAGGATGTACATTATCTTCGGCAATTGCAGCATATTTAGCAAAAGGAATGAACATGAGTGAAGCAATCGGTTTTGCTAAAGAATATGTAACACAAGGAATAAAAAAAGCACAAAATATGCAAATAGGAAACGGGAATGGTCCCCTATGGCATTTTCTGATTTAATAAGTATAATGGTTTTAGTGAAGAAAACGTAAAAAACATCACATTTTATCTTAATGTAAAATAATTAGATTATCTTTGTAATTCATTTAAGGAGTGATGCTCGAGTGGCTGAAGAGGCACGCCTGGAAAGCGTGTAAACGTCAAAAGCGTTT
>CAZHXA010000048.1:0-7747 GCA_964536025.1 uncultured Muribaculaceae bacterium | reverse complement strand
AGATAGAGAAATATATTATAGAGTATCATTGATTTTATATATTTTTATCATTTCTTTTAGTTTTTACCTTTTATTATTATCTTTATGGTGTGTAATCAACAACAAGTGCAATATGGAAAAATTCAAACTAAATATACTTGGTTGCGGCTCGGCGACTTGTACAACACAACACCTTCAAACGTCGCAAGTGCTTGATATTCGTGATAATTTGTTTATGATAGATTGCGGAGAAGGAACACAGTTGCAAATGCGACGTATGCACTTGAAATTTGCACGATTGAATAATATATTTATAAGTCATCTTCATGGCGACCATTGTTTTGGATTGTTGGGTATGCTTTCCACACTTGCATTGTTAGGAAAAACAGGTACAATGACAATACATATTTTCAAGGAGGGTGCCGAATTTTTTAAAAATGCAGTTGAGTTTTTTGCTTATGATATGCCGTTTGAAGTGCGGTTTAATGTAATACCCAACGAAAAAGCTGTCATATATGAAGATGATGCAATTACAGTTACCACAATACCGTTAAGTCACAGAGTGCCTACAGTTGGATTCCTTTTTACTGAAAAGCCTAAAAAAAAGCATATAAATCGAGAAATGACCGATTTTTATAAAATACCTATATATAAATTGAATGACATACGCAATGGAGAAGACGTTGTAACAGCCGAAGGTAAAATCATTTCTAATGAGATGTTGACAAAACCTGCCGACCCATCGTTAAGTTATGCTTATTGTTCGGATACGGTATTTTCAAAAAAGGTAATTGAGGCAGTTAAAGGAGTCGATTGGCTTTATCATGAAGCCACTTATGCCGATGATAAGAATAAAACGGCTCGATTGAGAGGTCATAGTACTGCACGAGAAGCTGCTACCGTTGCACGAGAGGCAAATGTCAAACACCTTATTTTAGGACATTTTTCTTCTCAATATATGAATAATGAACGTTTTCGGACCGAAGCTAAAGAAGTGTTTGATAATGTAATACTTGCCAAAGAAGGGCTTAAAATAGATCTTACAAAATAGTAAGAAAAATAAAAAAAATATTTTTTATTTGAAACCAAATAAAGTCTTCATTGCGTCTAATGCATAGAAAACAAAAAAAAGTATGTAGCTATACTTTTAAATAAAAAAACTACTAATATGAAATCAAAAATTATATCATTATTCGCAGCTGGAACATTAGTCATGGCTACAAGTGTATCCGCTTTTGCAGTAAACGATAGCACAGAAGTTAAGACAGAACGTGCAATAGAACAATCTGCACAAAAAATGGCAGCCGAAACAATAGAGCTTGCGGCAAATGCAGTCAAACAAGCACGCGAAAATACCGAGAATGTCAGGACCTATGTTGATAAAAGGTTGAATGACACAATTCTTAATGGAGAGGAATTGAGACAATACCGAAATAGTTACGATTATGCTGAGTATTATAATACTCGTGATAATTTAAGATTTAGAGCAATGGAAAGATTTTTCAATCTTCTTGAGAAGTCTATAAAAGGTTTGACAGGATTTTTTATTACTTTAATAATAGTAAGTTTCTTAGGCGTTTTTATAAATCGTCACCAAAAATATAAAATAATAGAAAAAGCCATAGAGAATAACTATCCTCTTCCTGATGGTTTATTTGGGAAAAAACGACAGCCGTCAACGACCATAATTAAACACATTCATTGCACTAATGAACAAGATGAAAAAAATATAGGTAAAAAAATCATCAAAGAATATAATGTTTCCGATTTTGGTAATTTTAGAAGTGGTGTAAAATGGTGTGCTTGTGGTATAAGTTTTGCATTCTTTTTTATAATAATAAAATCTCCGGTATTCGCATTTACTTTAATTCCTATAATTATAGGTGCTGGAAAATTATATGTAGCTTATTGTATAAAACAAAGTGAAAATATAAACAAAGTCGTAGATAATAAAGAAAATGGCGTGACACCTCCGGTGTTTAAGGGAAAAGAGGAAGAAGAAGCATAAAAACAGAGAATTTAATTACCGGAGATACATCTCATGCTCAGCAAATTTGACGAATTAAAGCTTATAGCCCGATGCGTGCTTGGCGATGACAGGCACGCTTTTGGCACGCTTGTCGAAGCTTATCAAAGTGAGATTCGTCGTTTTTTTCTTAACCTTACATATGGAGATGAATCGCTCAGCGATGATCTTGCCCAAGAAACATTTATAAAGGCTTATATTTCAATAAGGAGTTTCAAGGGAATAAGTAAATTCAGTACATGGTTATATCGCATAGCTTATAATGAATTTTATTCTTATTGCAGAAAGAAGCATGAAGAAAAAACATCTGATTTTGGTAAGGAAGAATTACCGGATGAGCCACTTTGTAGCTACGAGGAGAACACAAATAAGCGTCTTGATATAAATACGGCTTTGCAAGCTCTTGGTGATATTGAAAGAAGTATTGTTACGTTATATTATATACAAGATATTCCAATAAAAAAAATAATAGTGATAACCGGTTTGCCTGAAGGAACCATAAAATCTCATTTATCACGTGCTCGAAAAAAAATGGCACAAGTTCTTAAATAAAAATAAAAACTTCGTTTGTTATCAAAAAAAACAATATCTTTGACACATTAAATTATGAAAGAAGATTTTAACGACATAGAATTAAAAAAACTTTTACAAGAAAAGGCATACCAACCAGGAGAAAATCGCTGGTTTACTCCTCGTTTGTTAAATCGTTTGCCTAATAAAACCGAATCCGGATTGTTTTCGGTGGAAATGTGTGTTTACGTTATTTCTTTGGTCTTGTGTTTAGTAGGTTGGATATTTATTTTCAAAACAGGCTACTTTGATGTGATTACAATAAAGAGTCTTATATGTATAATAGCATTGATAATAGGCTCTTTTGTCCTTGCAATTCAATCCATACGCACGGCTTTTTCTTTTTAAACCGTGTGTGTTCGCATTTATTATTCACCGTTATAATCCATGCGGAAAATAGTAAAATTTACACTTCCGTAAGTTCTATGTTCATAGAAATGAGGGAGATGTGAAAAATCATATTTTTTAGAATGTTCTATTATTATAATAGTATCCTCTTTAAGCATCTTTGAAGATAAGATACGTTCGGGAACTTCGGCAAAATTAGGTAAATCATAAGGAGGGTCGGCAAAAATCAAATCATATTTGCGTGCCGAAGTTTCGATAAATCGAAAAACATCGCCTCGCACCATAATGAGATTTTCATCGTGTAACTGCTCTTTAACTTTTTTGATGAAATTATATTGAATTGAGCTTTTTTCCACACAGGTAACCTTAGCACAATCTCTTGATAAAAATTCAAAGCTTATGGCTCCTGTTCCTGCAAACAAATCCAATGCTTCCAAACCTTCAAAATCAACCATATTTTCAAGCACATTGAAGATATTTTCTCGAGCAAAGTCGGTTGTGGGACGAGCTGTTATATTTCCGGGTACGTCAAATCTGCGACGACCATATTTACCTCTTATAATACGCATTGTGACAATAAAATTAAATCAAAAGGAGCTTTTATGGAGTCTTGTCCTATTTTCATGGCTGAAGCCGGGAAAATAATGGGCATAACATAGTTAATGTATTTACGCAATTGTGGTGTGAGTAAGTCTCTTATTGATTTATCACCGCTAAGCTGTAATTCATCGTTTCTCACGTCTAATTCTAAATTTTGCCAAGCGTTCAAAATATAAAAAACTGCTTCTTCTACATCTTGATAATAGAAAGTGTTTGCCATGAGTAAATTGTCCTTTGCAAACACACACATATCCATGCGATTGTCATATAAATGAACAAACATGCGGGAAATACTGCTTTTTTTACACTTTTCAGATGCATAAACGCATAGAGGGGTCAAGTGATGTATGATTTTAGGCATGTTGAATGTGCGTTGAAGGAACGTTAATACACCTTGTGGCACCAAGTATGCAATAGACGATTCTTTGGCAATTAATTCGTTAATGTTGTAATCGCCATTATCGCTTACATACATGAAATCTAACATTTTTTGCACAGTTTCTTCATCATTCAGCTCATTGGGTATGATTACAAAATGGGAAGAATCTACCGAAATAGCAATTTTGTTAAAATCTTGAATAAGCACCGAATTGTCATAGATACAATTTTCCAAAGATTTTAAGTAATTGTCGGAATTAGTATCAATGGCTAATTCTCTTGAAATAAGAGAATTTTCTTCTTCTTCGCTGTAGAGCAGAAACTTTACCGAAGTCTCACCTACACGCAAAATCAGATTCCAATGTTCAGGGCATCGAATCTCTATATCGCTTGTAGTACTTGACAGACTGCTCATAACGTCGGTATATTATAGAATTAGAGTTACAAAGTTACAATAAGTCGTTTGAAAAAACAAATCCACATTAATACCACATTATTAGTTTATTTGTTTTGTATAAGTTTTTGTGGATAGAAAAAAATCAATTATGAAAAACAGTTAGGGTATAAGTATTTGTGAACCGTTTATGTGTTCAACGGCGATTCCATTGATTAATGTCGGATGTGGATTCGATTTGAGTTTCTAAATCGTCGGGAAGTATGGAAAAAAAGTCCATTCCTGTGGCTGTTTCCACATCATCAACACTCACTACATGTTTAGCCAATCCACCTTTTGCTTTTTGATTGGGATAAATGAAAGCAATCGCTCTTATTGGAGTAACAAAAGGAGCTAATACCACTTTGAATATGCTACTTGGAATCACTACGTTATTATCGCCTATGGTGTTGTTTAAATCTTCATTTTTTACGATAGGACCGGTAATAACAATTAAAGCACTGTCTCTATCAGCCCAATTTCGTATTTTTTGTTCCAAACTATTCCATGCACCCGAATTAAGAGCCTTTTTTTGAGGAACAATGTTGGTCATATAGAAACATTCTTGCATAGCTTGTTCGTTCCATTTCATATCACCTGCCGGAACCATGTGTCCGCGGTCATATCCGCTATTGGTATAATCGCTATGAGTTGCACTGCCGTCAAGATTTGGGTCTTCTTGAAATTTTTTTGCACGAGGAACTTTACCTTGAGTTTCTTGTCGGGTTAATTCATAGACGGTGCAGTTAGGTAGATGTGTATCTTTATTGAAATATACAGTGTAACCGGTGTAATAAAAAGTTTCATTAGTCATTGTTTCAGGAATGACAACCATTTCTATACCTTCGGAGTTAAATGTTGCATTTTGCTTGTTCTCTTTTGCAATTATTTGTATAACGTTTGCTATAACAATTGCAACTATTACAAAAAATAGCCATTTCCATGTTATTTTGCTTTTTTTTCTTGCCATAAATCTTATATATTTATATTGGCAAATATACAAAATAAATTGCTATCTTTGTAATATATATCATATATGAATAACCTAAAACAGATATAAAATGAATGTAACAGAACGTTTTTTACAATATGTAAAGTTTGACACGCAAAGTGACGAACTAACAAATCTTACACCGTCTACTCCTGGACAAATGGTTTTTGCTCAATATCTTAAGACTGAATTGGAAAACTTGGGGTTGACCGAAATATCACTTGATGATAACGGCTATTTGATGGCTACACTTCCTGCCAATACCGATGCCGATGTTCCTACGATAGGATTTATAGCACATTTGGATACGTCTCCGGATATGTCGGGACACAATGTAAATCCTCGCATGGTTGATTATAAAGGTGGAGATATTGTATTGAATGAGGAAAAGGGTATTGTACTTTCTCCATCTCAATTTCCTGAATTAAACGATTATGTGAATGAAACGCTTATTGTTACCGATGGTAATACTCTTCTTGGTGCCGATGATAAAGCCGGTGTTGCCGAAATTATTACTGCCATAGAGTTCTTGAAAGAGAATCCGAGTATTAAGCATGGAAAAATACGTATAGCATTCAATCCCGATGAAGAAATAGGTCTTGGTGCTCATAAGTTTGATGTGGATTTATTCGGTGCCGATTGGGCTTATACAATGGATGGCGGAGCTGTAGGTGAATTAGAGTTTGAAAACTTTAATGCGGCTGTGGCAAAGGTTACGTTTAAGGGGCGTAACGTTCATCCGGGATATGCTAAAGGTAAAATGATTAATTCTATAAGAGTTGCCAATCAATTTGCCATCATGCTTCCTCGTTGGGAAACCCCTGAACATACTCAGGATTATGAAGGCTTTTATCATCTTGTGGGTATTGAAGGTACAGTTGAACAAACGGTAATGACTTATATTATACGCGATCATGATAGAGACCGTTTTGAGCGTCGTAAGAAAGAACTTGAACACCTTGCTCGTAAAATAAATAATGAGTTCCCGGGTGTTGCCACGATAGAAATAAAAGACCAATATTATAATATGCGTGAAAAGATTGAACCGGTTATGCATGTAATAGACATAGCTAAACAAGCTATAGAAAATGTTGGTGTTACCCCTAAGGTTCAACCTATTCGTGGCGGTACCGATGGAGCTCAATTATCATTTAAAGGCTTACCTTGTCCTAATATTTTTGCCGGTGGGTTGAATTTTCACGGAAGATTCGAATTTGTCCCTATTTCTTCAATGGAAAAAGCTACCGATGTAGTTGTGGAAATATGTAAATTGGTAGGCAGTAAGTGTAAAAAATAATTAGAAAAGATAATGTTCCGATTTTGAAAATATATTTTTTAAAATCGGAACATTATCTAACATATAAGAAATTTACAAACCTAAAAACTAACAAAGATGAGAAAGGTATTACTTTCAATCGCAGTGCTTTTAAGCTCAATGGCTTCTGCTCAACTATTGAAGGTAGGCTCTATTGAAAAAGTGAGTCTTCCATCGGGAACAGCGGCAGCAATGACAGCTTTAAGTCATGACGGAACATTTGCAGTGATAAACGACGCAAATGGCTTGTCAAAAGTGGATCTTGCAACAGGCAAGACAGTAAAAATTGCCGAAAGTGCTTCATTTTCGGGCGTTGAAATCAGCGAAGACGGTTCAACAGTAGTATTCAAACAACCTTCTTACAAGGGCAAATTACGTTATTCAGCTCTTAAAAGTGTAAACTTGAAAAGTGGCAAAGAATCTACCCTTGTGGCACCTTCTCGCAACTTGCAAGGTTTCAACATACGTGGAAATCGCGTAAATGCAGTAAATGCAGGTAAAGCATCAACCAAAGCGTTGACAGCAACATCTTCGGCTGCATCACCTGTTGCATCAATCAATCGCGGTGCATTAAACGTGACAGTAAACGGAGTTACAAAGAACATTTCCCCACAAGGAACAAGCGGACAAAGTTACCTATGGCCATCGGTTTCTCCCGACGGAACAAAGGTTCTTTACTACTTGGTGGGAGCCGGTGCATATGTGTGCAACCTTGACGGTTCCAACCCTGTGGCACTTGGCTCTATACGTGCTGCAAAATGGTATAACAATAATGTAGTTGTGGGAATGCAAGACCAAGACAACGGCGAAATAGTAACAGCATCAAAGCTTGTTGCCGTAAAAGTGGATGGTTCGGTAAATCAAGACTTGACACAAGTATCGTCAATGGCTATGTATCCTGCAGTATCGGGTGACGGTTCAAAATTGGCATACGTTACACCTAATGGAGAATTATTTATCATAAATATCAATAAATAAACTTGAAGTGCTATGAAACTTAGAAAATTATTCGCAACAGCTACAATGGCACTTCTTGTGGGTGCAAGTGCAACAGCCGAAGCTGTATCAGTTAAAGACGTTCGTATTTACATTAACCCGGGACACGGT
>CAZHXA010000047.1:0-8373 GCA_964536025.1 uncultured Muribaculaceae bacterium | reverse complement strand
GAGTTTATGTAGCTTATTCCAATAGTAATATTGATATTATATATGATAATGGTGAGGTTAAAAACATACCAGACATATATAATGCAAGTTTATCTTCTTCAAAAACAATAAATCATATAGTATTTTCCAAGTATGGAGTATATGTGGGAACAGATTTTGGTTATGTAGTATTAAATGATGATAAAAACGAAGTAAAGGAATCAAGAATATATAATACAAAGATAAGATCATTATGTGTAGTAGGAGATAAATTATTATTTTGTAATGAAAATAGTTTGTATTTAGAAGAAATAGGTAAGTATTATACAAGTCTTAATGAATTACATAAATGTACATTTAATCAATCCGGAAATTTATTACCAATAGATGAAAAGTCTTTATTATTTGATGCAGGGTGGTTATATAAATTGGAGATTGTAGATAATGATATATCTTATAATAGTTTAAAAACAATATCTCAAACAGGTGTGAATAGTTTGCAACCTATTTATTCAGGATTTCAATTTATTGATAATTCAGGAGTTTTAAAACGTTTGGATAAAAATGGGGAACTTATTTCAACTGTTCAAATGCCGGAAACGATGAGTAAATCACACTTCAGTTCACAAGAAACAGATGGTTCATTGTGGGAACTGAATGAAAAAGGTATTCGTCATGTCGAACTTTCAGAGAATGGAACAGAAACAGTTTTAATGGATTTTTCACGCCCGAATGTTTCTACTGTTTCTTTGCCTTATTATCTTGAATATAATAGCGGACTTGATAAATTATTTGTAATGAATACAGCTTCCAATAGATATATTTCCGATTATATTTCTCGTGCTGTATTAAGTTCTTATGATGGTTTTACATGGAAAAATGAAATTCCCGATTATGCTCCTACTAACAATCAACAAGGAAATGACAATAGTCTTATTAATGCTCCATATAGTTTAATTTTTGACCCTGATGATATAAATACATATTACATTGGGACATGGTTTGAAGGTGTGTATAAAATTACAAATGGTGAAGTTGTTGCCAAGTATGATTGGACAAATAGTACCCTGGATAAGGTAGTTGTAAGTTCTACGTTTCATATATGTACAACACCATGTTTACGATTTGATAAAAATAAAAATCTGTGGATTACTCAGTCTCAAAATGAAAACAACTATTTACATGTTCTTCCACGAGCAAAGCAATCAAAAGAGAATTTATCAAAAGATGATTGGCTTACTCCTCAACTACCTGGTTTTACCGAAACATTCAGAGGACATTTTTTAATAACATCTCGCGATATAAAAATACATAATAATGGAGCTTATGCCGCACCTCTTGTAATTTTTTATGATGATGAAAATCCGGCTTCAAGTAATATTTTATCAAAAACATTTGCATCTTTAACCGACCAAGATGGGAAAGAATATACTTGGAATTATATAAATTGTTTTGTTGAGGATAAAATAGGAAATGTGTGGATGGGTACTAATGTTGGTGTTGTTTCTTTTTCTCCTCAAAAAGCATTGACAAGTAATAATTTTACAATAAATCACATAAAAGTACCGCGTAATGATGGTACTAATCTTGCTGATTATTTGCTGGATAATACCGATGTAACGTGTATTGAGGTAGATGGTTCTAATCGTAAATGGATAGGGACATCAAGTTCGGGTGTATTATTGGTAAATGAAGATGGAAGTGAGATTTTGGAGCAATTTACTATTGATAACAGTCCTTTATTGAGTAATTGTATTTATTCAATACGCTGTAATCCATCAAATAATAAAGTATATATAGGTACCGATAAAGGGTTGCTTGAATATTCGAGTGACAGTGAACCTCCGGCAGATTCTTATAGTGAAATATATGCTTTTCCAAATCCGGTAAGACCAGAATTTACAGGAGAAATTACAATACGCGGACTTATGGAAAATTCATTGATAAAAATTGCCGATTCTGAAGGAAATGTAATAAAATCAATACGTTCTTCGGGAGGTATGACTACGTGGGACGGTTGTAATTATAAAGGAGATAAAGTTAAGAGTGGAGTTTACTTTGTTTTTGCTTCACAAAATGAAAATGAATCATCATCGGGAGCCGTAACAAAAATATTGATAATACGATAATCGTATTATCAATATTTTATCATTACCCTTTGAATATATATAGAAAATCGTAATGAATAAGAGGGCGTTCTCCTTTTTTACCTATCATTGAGCGTGCTTTTTCACTATCAACACCTATGCGACCTACAGCAAATTCATCACCTTCGGGAGAAATTACTTGTACAATGTCGTCTTTCTCAAAATCACCCTCTATTTCTGTAACACCCACAGGAAGAATGCTTGCGGCATGTGAGCTGTTTAAAACTTCATAAGCACCTTTATTTACTTTTATTTTACCTTTTGCAAAACCTTCACTATGTGCTATCCATTTTTTTACACCGGGTACAGGTTCTGTATTGGCATGAAATATTGTATAAGGTACTTGTCTTTTTCCCGATAATGTTTCCAAAAGTATATTTTCTCGTTTTCCGTTTACAATAATCACGTTAATACCTTCTTCAGCTACTTTGTGTGCTATTCTAAATTTAGAACCCATTCCGCCTCGTCCAAATGATGATTTTTTTGTTTGAATAAAAGAATCGGCATCAGGTAGAGCATCTTGATATATGTCAAGTATAACGTGTGATTCCGGAGATGCCGGATCTCCGTCAAAAACGCCATCAATGTTGCTTAATATGATTAACGCTTCAGCTCCCACCATTGATGCTATTAATCCGGATAGCTCATCGTTGTCGGTAAACATTAATTCAGTAATTGAAACTGTGTCGTTTTCGTTTACGATAGGTATTACTCCGTTTTTTAGCATCACTTCAGTGCAATGTTTTTGGTTAAGATATAGTCGTCGTGTTGCAAAATTTTCTTTGGTAGTGAGTATTTGTCCGCACACGATACCGTGGTCGCGAAATAATTCATAGTAGCGGTTTATTAATTTAGCTTGACCCACAGCTGAGAATAATTGTCGTGCCGAAACTTCATCTATTTTTTTATCGATAAGGTGTTTTAGTTCATTTCGTCCCGATGCAACAGCTCCGGATGTTATCATTATAACTTCTGTCCCTTTGTGATGTAATTCGGCTATTTGGTCGACGATTGCCGACATTCGAGTTATATCAAGTGTTCCATCAGGTCTTGCAAGTACATTGCTACCTATTTTCACTACTATGCGACTATAAATATCTTTATTCATAATAAATATTTTAAAGAAACATTTAATGCTTTTGCTATTCTTTCGGCTATTGATAAGGATACATTTCTTTTACCTTTTTTCTATGTCTGGAAGATAAGTTCGGTCTATTTCTGCAAGATTAGCACGCTTTTCTTGCGAGAAACCGAGCATGAGACGTTTTTTCTTTACGTTAGTTTCAAAAAACTATACAAATATATTAAATTGTAGACTATAATACAATGGACTGTTGTATACAAAAATATTATCTCATAACATATGAGATAATATTTTTGTCATTGTTTACTGTGATGACAAATTTCTCAAAAAAAGTTACACAAAACAAGCTGTAATGTGCAACCTATTGCACATTAATGGGTTATGTGTGTTTATGAAAATGTTTTTTATGAGAAAAAACTGTTGATTTGTCGTTTCATTTTTTATCTTTGCAAATAACACTTCCTTAAAACTGTATAGGGAGTGATAAAATTAGAGTATTATAATATGACAAGAATCGAAAAAATGACGCAAGTGGCAATCCGGTTAAAAGGATTACGCGATGCTCTTGACTTAACTACCGGTCAAGTTGCAGATTCATTAAATATAAATGAAACCACATATATTGATTATGAAAGTGGCAAAATTGATATTCCTGTTAGTTTTTTAAATAAAGTTGCTCGAACTTTTAATGTCGAACTTCATGCAATTTTATTTGATGAAGACCCAAAAATGGATAGCTATTTTGTTACTCGTGCTTGTAAAGGTGTTAAAATTGAACGCACTGCGGCTTATAGCTACCAATCACTTGCAGCGGGTTTCAAAAATCGTATATTTGACCCAATGTTTGTTACAGTAGAACCTAATGATAATGCCATTACACTCAATTCTCATGAAGGTCAGGAATGGAATTGTGTAGTGGAAGGGCGTATGCAAATACAAATAGGAGAGAAATATATTATTCTTGAAAAGGGCGACAGCATAATGTATGATGCCAAACATCCTCATGGAATGAAAGCTCTTGATAATAAAACAGTGAAATTTATTGCTGTTATTTCGTAAAAACAAAAAAACATCTATAAAAACATGCTTGAAAAATTTCTTGACAAAGTTGAGTTTGAATCTTATGAAGATTTTATGGAGAACTTTCATATAAAAGTTCCCGAAAACTTCAACTTCGGATATGATATTGTTGATGAATGGGCGAAAATAAGTCCAAATAAAAAAGCACTTCTTTGGACCAACGATAAGGGAGAAGAAAAACAGTTTACTTTTGCTGACATTAAGCGTGAAAGCGATAAAGTTGCAAGTTATTTCACACAACTCGGTATAAAACGAGGTGATATGGTTATGCTTATACTAAAACGTCGTTATCAGTTTTGGATGGTGATAACCGCCTTACATAAAATAGGAGCAACAGTTATTCCTGCTACACACTTGCTTACAGAAAAGGATATTGTTTACAGAGCAAATGCTGCCGATATTCGTGCTATTGTTGCTGTGGGTGACAAAGAAGTAATAACACATATTGAAAAAGCTCGTGCGAAGTGTCCTACTATAAAAAACTATATTTCGATAGGTCCCGATATTCCGGAAGGATGGGATGATTATAATCATGGCGTAGAAGATGCTCCTGTTTTTGTTCGTCCTGAATTAGCTAATACAAATGATGATATTTCTCTCATGTATTTCACATCAGGAACAACCGGTGAACCTAAAATGGTCGCACATGATTTTACTTATCCTTTAGGACATATTGTTACTGCAAAATATTGGCATAATCTTAACGAAAACAGTTTACACATGACACTTGCTGATACTGGTTGGGGAAAAGCTGTTTGGGGAAAATATTATGGACAATGGATTGTTGGAGCCAATGTTTTTGTATATGACTTTGATAAATTTACGCCGGTTGATTTACTTTCAATTTTTGAAAAATATCATATAACATCATTCTGTGCTCCTCCAACTGTATTTCGTTTTTTGATACGTGAGGATATTAAAAAATTTGACCTTTCCGCTTTGAAATATTGTACCATAGCCGGAGAAGCTCTAAATCCGAGTGTCTTCGAAAAATGGAAAGAACTTACCGGAATAAAACTGTATGAGGCTTTTGGACAAACCGAAACCACTATAACTGTTGGTACTTATCCTATGGTAGAACCACGTCCGGGTTCAATGGGTAAGAAAGGTCCGGGGTATGATATAGATTTGATGAAAAACGATGGTACTTGGGCCGAAGATGGAGAACAAGGCGAAATAGTAATAAAAACTCATGGTAAGCATCCGGTTGGATTATTTAAAGAGTATTATCGTGATAAAGAATTGACACGAGAAGCATATAATAACGGAATTTATCACACCGGAGACGTTGCTTGGCGTGATGAAGATGGATATTATTGGTTTATTGGTCGTAAAGATGATGTAATTAAATCTTCAGGCTATCGTATAGGACCGTTTGAGGTTGAAAGTGCTCTTATGACACACCCGGCAGTAGTAGAATGTGCTATTACCGGAGTTCCCGATGAAATAAGAGGACAAGTAGTAAAAGCAACAATCGTTTTATCTCGAGAATATCGAGGAAAAGAGTGTGATGAACTTATAAAAGAAATACAAGATCACGTAAAACGAACAACAGCTCCTTATAAGTATCCTCGTATCATAGAATTTGTAGATGAATTACCAAAGACTATAAGCGGTAAGATAAGACGTGTTGAAATTAGAGCCAAAGACAATAAATAAGACTAACTCAGCGACAGGGGATGAAAACAAGTTTCATTCTCTGTCGTTTGTTAATAGATTGTGATAAAAAACGGAACTGTAGCATTTAAGTCGTGATATATTTTGGACTCAGTTTTGTGGGAAAATAATCGGGGAAATAGGATTTTTTTCGGGTCAAATAGGATTTATGTAAGAAATCTTTTCTACATTTGTAAATTGAATTAATATTACGATAATTTATGGAAGTAACAGGAAAAATCATACAAAAACTTGATCCTCAAAGTGGTACATCTAAAGCCGGTAATGCTTGGAATAAGCAGGAATATGTTCTTGAAACAATTGAAAATTTCCCTAAAAAGGTGTTTTTTGATTTCTTTGGCGAGCGTGCCAATCAATATCCTCTTGAAGTAGGTGATACCATTACATTAAGTTTTGATATTGAAAGCCGTGAATGGAATGGTCGTTGGTTTACAAGTATTCGTGGTTGGAAAGCTGAAAAAACAGTTGTTAACCCACAACAAGAATCTGTTTCGGCTCCGATGCCTGTGTCAAATGCAGTTCCTGCTTCACCGATGCCTGACTTCAGTCAAAGTGAAGGCGAAAACGATGACTTGCCATTTTAAAATGGCAAGAACTTTTTTGAGATAATTCAACAAACGAAGAGCTTTTGCTGTTTTCAGTAAAATAAATTAAAAAGTCATAAAAACATATGATTACAGAAGATACAAAAAACGAATTTGCACGTCAAGCCGCACAAGTAGAATCAACATGTGCGAGTGAACGCCCAGCTCATGTTCCAACTCCCGAAAATTCCTTTTTTCTTAGCTTTCCTCATTTTGAAGCTAAAAAAGTGTGGATAGGCTTTGCTTTGCTTGTAGCTTTTGCTGCAGCTGAATTTGGATTCAGCTTATTATAATTTAATAGATATTTTTCATAAACCAAAACACTAAATTATTATGATAAAACCTTATGTTATTGGTATCGATATGGGTGGAACAAACACCGCATTCGGTATCGTAGATGCTCGTGGAAATGTTATTGCAAGTAGTTCGATAAAAACAAGAAAACACAGCAAAATAGAAGACTATATAGAAGAACTTTATACTGAAATTACTCGACTTATTAATGCTAATGATGCACAAGATAAGATTCAGGGTATAGGTATAGGAGCTCCAAATGCCAACTATTTTACAGGCATTATAGAAGACGGTGTTAATTTACCTTGGCCTACTCCGATACCATTGGCTGATTTAGTGACAGAAAAATTCGGAATACCTACAATCATAACCAATGATGCCAATGCCGCAGCCATCGGTGAAATGACTTACGGTGCCGCACGTGGCTTGAAAGATTTCATTATGATTACACTTGGTACAGGTGTCGGTAGTGGTATTGTAATCAATGGACAAATGGTTTATGGTCATGACGGATTTGCCGGAGAACTTGGACATGTGGTCATGAAGCGTAACAATGGACGTATGTGTGGTTGTGGTCGCACAGGTTGCCTTGAAGCATATTGTTCTGCAACAGGTGTTGCTCGCACTGCAAGAGAATTTTTGGAAATACGTAATGAACCTTCTATGCTTCGCAATTTGCCTGTAGATGAGATTACATCTAAGGATGTATATGATGCAGCAATAGCAGGAGATAAATTGGCTAAAGATATTTTTGAATATACAGGTGATATTCTTGGTCAAGCTCTTGCCGACTTTGTTGCATTCTCAAGTCCCGAAGCATTTGTATTGTTCGGAGGTCTTACTAAAGCCGGCGACTTGATAATGAAACCTGTAAAGGAATCGCTTGATAAGAATATTTTATGTTGTTACAAAGGCAAAGTAAAAGTTCTTGTTTCTGAGCTTAACGAAAGCGATGCAGCCATTCTTGGAGCAAGTGCTTTAGGTTGGGAAGCAAAATAACGCAGAGAGCCTGCTTATTAATAATAAAAAAGACACAAGTCTATGGGATAACCATCGTCTTGTGTCTTGCTTTATATTATAATAAATAGGATTATTTGTCTTTTTTAAGAAGGTCTCTAATTTCGGTAAGCAATTTTTCTTCAGCTGAAGGTTCGGGAGCCGGTGTCGGAGCCGCAGGAGCTTCAGCTTTTTTTCGGCTTAATTTACCAATGAGACGAATAAATAAAAAGATACAAAAAGCAATTATTAAGAAATCCACAGTAGATTGAATGAATTTTCCATAAGCGATAGCCACTTCGGGTGTAGTTACCGTTCCATCTTCAGCTACAACGGCTTTACTTAAAACCAACTCCAAGTCAGTAAAATTAATACCACCCACAAGTTTACCTGTAATAGGCATTATCACATCATTTACGAGAGATGTAACGATTTTTCCGAATGCACCACCGATGACAACACCGACAGCCATATCCAAAACATTACCTTTCATCGCAAAGCTTTTGAAATCATTTAAAAAATTACTCATAAG
>CAZHXA010000046.1:0-9521 GCA_964536025.1 uncultured Muribaculaceae bacterium | reverse complement strand
ATTAAAAATAATATTTTTTTCATAAATTCATTCATTTTCTTGCAAATATACAATAAAGAAATGAAAATAAGAGTAGAAAGCACTTACAATAAATAACAAAGACATATGTTTATAGACTTACAAAGCTTATATTTCAAATTAAATAAGTATTTTTGCATAACTATCAAAAATGAATATATGAAAGATTATATATACTCAACTGAAATAGCTGTTCGTGATTATGAATTAGACTGCGAAGGTGTAGTAAACAATGCTAACTATCTTCATTATCTTGAACACACTAGACACTTATTTTGTGAATGGGCGGGTTTCTCTTTTAAACAGATGCAGGAACAAGGAATAGATCCCATGTTAAACAAAATTGAAGTTGAATATAAAGTTCCTTTACGAAGTGGAGATGTAATGGAAAGTAAATTATGGGTGGAAATGAAAGGCGTGCGTTTCGTTTTTCATCAAGATATTTTCAATAAAAAAACAGGGAAACAAGCTATTAAGGCTGTAGTTAGTTGCGTTTGCACTAAAAATGGTAAACTAACCCGAGGAGAGGAATTATCAACTGCTTTCAAGGATTTTTTATAATTTTTTTTCATGCAACACACTTTGCATAATCAGTTAGAATATAAGATTGCATTTGCTTCGTTGAGAGGTATGGGCTACGATCTTGCTCAAAAAATATTAAATATAATACCAACGGAAAAGGATTTTTTTGAAATTTCAGAAAAAGAGTTGCAAAATTTGTTGCAAACAAAAGTAAAAATTACAGAAATGAGCTATCGCAAGAATCAACTTGAGAAAGCTAAAAAAGAAGTTGATTTTATCACAAAAAATAATATTAACATAACATATTTTACTGAAAATAGTTACCCTACTCGTTTAAGACACGCACAAGATTCACCCATAATATTATTCTCTAAAGGTAATTGCAATCTTAATTCAACCAAAATTATAAGCATAGTTGGAACCAGACATGCAACAGCTTATGGAAAATTCTTTTGCGAAAACATTATAGAAGAACTAAAAATATTAACCGATAATTTTATAATAGTCAGCGGTCTTGCTTATGGAATTGACATATATGCTCACCGTGCTGCATTAAAAAACGACATACCAACTGTTGCTGTTTTAGCTCATGGATTGAATACGATTTATCCAAGCACACACAGACACGATGCCATTGAAATGATTCATAATGGTGGGATGCTTGTTACCGACTACCAATCAAGTGATAACATTCATCCAGGAAATTTTGTAGCACGCAATCGCATTATAGCCGGACTTGCCGATTGTACTATAGTTGTAGAATCGGCCGAAAAAGGAGGTTCCCTTATTACCGCAGGCATAGCATCAAGTTACAACCGTGATGTATTTGCTTTACCGGGACGTGCAAATGATACATATTCAAAAGGCTGTAACAAACTTATAAGAAATAATGTGGCCTCTTTAATAACATCAGCTGAAGACCTTATATCGGCGATGAGATGGGAAAGAAAGACTTCAAATGTTGATGCTAAACAAATGAAAATGTTTATAGATATCTTGCCAGAAGAATTACCAATCGTAAATTATTTACAAGAAAACAATGAAACCCATATAAATACACTATGCAATGCTCTAAATATACCAATGTCACAACTCATGAGTATGCTCATAGAATTAGAATTTAAAGGTATTGTCATTTCACTTCCAGGTACTAAATATGGGTTGCTTACTAACAAGTAAACAAAAAGAGATTATAACGTATGAAACAAATTGATATACTTAATTCGTTAAAAGTTCATTATAACATAGAAGAACTCAACGAAATGCAAAAAGCAGTATTATCTGCCACCAATAATAATGGAGATATAATATTATTATCTCCTACAGGAAGTGGTAAAACCATTGCATTCATTATGCCAATTCTTAAAAAGCTAAACAAGCCAAATGGAAATGTTCAAGCTGTAATAATAGCACCTTCTCGCGAACTTGTAATACAAATAGGTAAAATAGTGAGAGATTTAGCTTCGGGCTATAAAGTTACATGTTGTTATGGCGGACATAATGTACTTGATGAAAAAAAATCACTTTCAGTTGTTCCTTCAATTATAATAAGCACTCCCGGCAGATTACTTGATCATATCAATAGAGGTCATATTAATGTACAATCAACACATTCGCTTGTACTTGATGAATTTGATAAATCTCTTGAATTAGGATTTCAAGATGAAATGCGTCGTATTTTACGTCACATGCCTAACCTTTCAAAACGCTATCTAACTTCAGCTACCAATATAGATAATATTCCTGATTTTGTTCGTATTTTCAAGCCACAATACATTAATTTTAGCAACACTAAAAAAGAATTAGACCAACGCACATCAGTGCTATGCGTTAAATCAGAAGATAAAGACAAAATACAATCACTTACCAAGTTATTAGGTAATATTCCAAATGGAAGAACAATTATTTTTGCAAATTATCGCGATGCAACCGAACGCATATATGAATATTTAAAACGACAAAATATTCCGGTTGGGTTATATCACGGAGGATTAGAGCAAATTGACAGAGAAAAATCCATTGCAATGTTCAACAATGGTTCATATATGATAATGGTAACAACCGATTTGGGTGCACGAGGTCTTGATATTGCAGAAGTTATGAATATTATTCATTATCATATTCCTATTTCAGAAGAAACATACGTGCATCGAAACGGACGCACTGCACGCATAAATGCAACAGGCAATGTATATGTACTTATTAACTCTACCGACAAATTACCTAAATATATGTCTTTTGATGGAGAACTAAAGTGTCAAGAAAACATTGAAAAATATCCTAACGCTCATTTTGCCACCCTGTTTTTTCAAGCCGGTAAAAAAGAAAAAATTTCTCGCGGTGATATCTTAGGTTTCATAAGCAAAAACGGAGGAATAGATGGAAAAGAAATAGGAATGATAAATTTATATGACCATTATGCACTTGTAGCAGTCCCGGCAAATAAAGTATCAAGCATTTTATCGTTATTAGCTCCGTTAAAAATAAAAAACAAGCGTGTACGCATCACCCTTGTACAAACTTAGCAATTAGTCCAATTAGTTCTTAGTCCACACACATTCACAAAACACATAAATAATTAAAGTGAGAGATAAAACTTATTGTTTTACTCCCACTTTAATGTTTTCACAACGGAATAATCCTTATTGTGAATTGCTTTCGATACAAAAGTATAAATAATTATGAATAAATGCAAGATTTTTAATAATATTATGTAAATTTACATAATAAATCATGAAAACAAATCTTAAACTTAAATATATGAAAACGATATTAGGATTAGATCTTGGAACAAATAGTATAGGATGGGCTGTAATTCAATCAACAGATGAAAACAAAATGATTTCAATTAAAGCGGCAGGAAGTAGAATAATTCCTATGGATGCAGCTATTTTAGGTGATTTTAATAAAGGGAATTCAATATCTCAAACAGCAGAACGAACACGATTAAGAAGTGACAGACGTCTACGAGAACGTTGTTTATTAAGAAGAGAGAGATTGAATAGAGTCCTACGTATATTAAATTTTTTACCTAAGCATTATGTACAATGTTTAGATAGATATGGTAAAATTTTAAAAGGAACAGAGCCAAAATTGGCTTGGGTAAAAGGAGATGATGGCAATTTTCATTTTTTATTCCCTAAATCATTCGAGGAAATGATCAACCAATTTATAATTAAAAAAGCTAACACAAGGTCTTTAAAAGTACCATATGATTGGACTCTATTTTATCTTAGAAAAAAAGCTTTATATCAAAAAATTGAAAAAGAAGAACTTGCTTGGATTTTGCTTAATTTTAACCAAAAACGTGGTTATTATCAGCAAAGAGATGATGAAGACGATTCTCCAAAAGGTAAATTGGAAGAATTTTATGAATTAAAAGTAGTCAAGGTTGAGGCAACCGAAGAAAAAAGAGGGATAGACACATGGTATAACATACATTTGGAAAATGGTTGGATTTATCGTCGTCCTAGTAGGGATTTTGTTGATTGGGAAGGTAAAACTAAACAATTCATTGTTACAACTGATATTAATAATGACGGAACTCCAAAATTAGATAAAAATGGAGATGTAAAAAGAAGTTTTAGAGTTCCAAAAGAAGATGATTGGACTTTAATCAAGAAAAAAACGGAACGAGATATCATTTTATCTAAAAAAACAGTTGGAGAATATATCTATGATTCATTGTTAGAAAATAATTCAATAAAAATCAAAGGAGCTTTAATAAGAACAATTGAGCGACATTTTTACAAAGACGAATTAGTTAGAATTTTATCAACTCAAAAAAAATATCATTATGAATTAAATGATTGTAAACTATATAATGAGTGTATTGAAGCTTTATATCAATCAAATGAATCTTATAGAGAAAGTATATCTAAAAGAGATTTTGTTTATTTGTTCGTTAATGATATTATATTCTATCATAGACCTTTAAAAAGTAAGAAACATTTAATTTCTGATTGTAAATATGAGTTGCGTTATGATGAAAAAGGAAATAGGCATGGCGTAAAATCCATTGCTAAGTCACACCCCTTATTTGCAGAATTTAGAATATGGCAATTTATTGATAATTTAAAAATATATGCTAATGAATTAGTTGTAGCAGGACAAATAAAAACTGATGTAGATGTTACAAATTCTTATTTGAAAGATGATAATGATTATTTAAATTTATTTAAATATTTGTATTCTCTAAAAAGTATTAATCAAAATCAATTATTAACCTATTTGATAGGAAAAAAAGATAAAGATAATTATAGATGGAATTATGTTGATAAAGATTACACTTGTAATGAGACAAGACATGATATATTAAAAGCATTGAAAGATTGTAATTGTAATATTTATCTGACTCCTGTATATGAAGAGTATAATAACACAGAATTACTAAATGAAGTTGACTTATGGCATATATTATATTCAGTAGACGATAAAGAACAACTGAAACAAACATTGGCTAATTATGGGAAAAAGCGTAAATTACCATTAGGCTTTTCTGATGCAGTCTCAAAAATTAAACCCTATAAAAAAGAATATGGTGCATATTCTTTAAAAGCAATAAAAAAACTACTTCCATTAATGAGACGAGGAAGTCTTTGGGATTGGACAAAAATAGATGATACGACCAAATTACGAATAGAAAGAATTATCAACGGTGAATTTGATGAAAATATAGCAGAAAAAGTAAGAGAAAAGGCTATTAATTTACAAGATGAAAATTCATTTAAAGGTCTGCCTTTATGGTTGGCTTGTTATATCGTTTATAATCGATATTCAGAAGGAAATGACAATGAAAAATGGAATTCACCTGAAGATATAAAATATTATGTAAAACAGTTCAAGCAACATTCTTTAAGAAATCCAATAGTGGAACAAGTTCTATTGGAAACCTTACGTACAGTTGCTGATATTTGGGAACAATACGGAAAATTTGATGAGATTCATATCGAGTTGGGTCGTGAATTAAAAAATCCTGCTGATAAAAGAGCACAAATCACTGCATCAATACTAGAAAATGAAAATACAAATTTAAGGATAAGGCGTATGCTTCAAGATTTTATGAATCCGGAATTTGAAGTAGATAATGTAAGACCAGATTCCCCGACACAACAAGAACTGCTTAAAATATATGAAGAATATGCAATTAATTCATGTGAGGATGATGTAAGTGATGATATACTAAATATAAGACAAAAATATAATCAAGTAGACAAATCAAAACAACCAACGAAAGCAGAAGCATTAAAATATAGACTATGGCTGGAACAAGGTTACCGTTCTCCATATACAGGCGAAATTATTACTTTATCAAAGTTGTTTACCACAGCTTATGAAATAGAACATATTATACCACAATCAAGATATTTTGATGATTCTATAAGTAATAAAGTGATATGTGAATCTGAAGTGAATAAACTAAAAGATAATAAATTAGGTTATGAATTTATTAAAACATATCATGGACAACGTATTCAAATAGGAACAAAATTCGTTGAAATATTTGAAATTGCTGATTATGAGGAATTTGTAAGAAAACATTATGGTAAAAATCAAAAGTCTCTATCTAAATTGCGTAAATTATTGATGGATGATATTCCAGATGGCTTTATTGAACGTCAATTAAATGATAGTCGATATATAAGTAAGCTTATAAAAGGACTACTATCTAAAATCGTTAGAGACGAAACCGAAATGTATGTAGATTCAAAGAATTTGATTTTAACCAATGGTGCCATAACTGACAGGCTGAAAAAAGAGTGGGGAATAAATGATAAATGGAATGAATTAATATTGCCACGGTTTATTCGACTTAATAATATGACAGGAACTACAAATTATACTTTTTTAAATGGTGAAGGGAAATTAGTTCCACAAGTTCCTTTGAATGAAGCAAAAGGATTTAATAAAAAAAGAATAGATCATCGTCATCATGCAATGGATGCTATTGTTATAGCTTGTACTACCCGAAACCATATCAATTTATTGAATAATGAAGCTGCTTTATCAAAAAATAAATCCAATCGCTATGCTTTGCAGCGTAAATTGCGCAGATTTGAACGTAAAGTTATTCAAAAAAATGAGAATGGTATATTGATTAATAAAGAAATAGAGGTTGCTCAAGAATTTATTTTACCATGGATTACATTTCCCCAAGATGTCTATAATATTTTGAATAATATTATAGTTACATTTAAAACTAATAACCGCATTATTAATAAAACCACAAATAAATACCTATGTTATGACGACGGGAAAAAGATATATAAAGCTCAATGCAAAGGCAATATGTTTGTAGTAAGAAAACCTATGCATAAAGGTACTGTATTTGGAGCTGTTAATCTAAAACTAATAAAATCAGTTAAATTAAAAGATGTTGTAGCTCATTATGAAAATATAGTTGATAAAGATATTAAAGAAATCATTATATCACTCTATAAAAAAGGGCTTGACGGGAAGAAAATTGTTAAATATTTGAATGATAATAAAGAACAGTATAATAAATATAATCTGGATAATATAAATGTATATTATTTCTCAAATGAAACAAAGCAACCATTAGTTGCGGTAAGAAAAGATTTGGTTTCTCAATTTTCTGACGTAAAAAATTTAAAGAAAGCATATGATATAATTGAAAAAATAACAGATATAGGTATACAACAAATTTTAAAAAATCATATTAAAAATGAATTAAATGTGGAATCAGCTCTATCTCCTGATGGCATCGATAGAATGAATTCTAATATAAAAATGTTGAATAATGGGAAATATCATGAGCCTATAAAACGCGTTAGATTTTTTGAAATTAAAGGAGAAAAATTCAAAATGGGTCAATCAGGTATTACTTCAAAAAAATATGTAGAAGCAGCAAAAGGTACAAATCTATTTTATGCTGTATATTGTAATAATGATGGTAAACGAAATTTTGAAACAATTCCATTATCTATGGCTATATTATTACAAAAACAAGGGTTGCCTCCAGTACCTGAATATAATGAAAATGGCGATAAACTATTATTTTATTTGTCCCCTAATGATTTGGTATATGTTCCTACCACTGATGAAATCGATAATGGTTATATTTCTCAACCTCTTGATACTTCAAGAATTTATAAAGCAGTTTCTTTTACAGGTCATCAGAGTCTATATATAATTCATAATATATCATCTCTCATAAAAGATAAATATGAATTTTCAGCATTAAATAAAATAGGACGAGCTATTTCCGGTGAAATGATACAAGATGTGTGTATACCTATTAATGTGGATAGATTAGGAAGAATTATTTCCACACCCCAATTATAGCTATATGATAAAACGAACATTGTATTTTGGTAATCCAGCTTATTTAAGTTTACGTAATGCCCAATTGGTATTACATTTGCCCGAAGTAGAAAAAAACGATACATTAAGCAATTCTTTTAAGCAAGAGGCAGAACGTACTATACCTATTGAAGATATCGGGGTTGTTGTTCTCGACAATAAGCAAATTACGATAACGCAAGGGCTTATAGAAGCATTGCTTGATAATAATTGTGCTATCATATCGTGTAATAGTTCTCGCATGCCTACAGGATTAATGTTACCATTGGATGGTAATTCTATTCAGAATGAACGTTTTAGAAAACAAATAAATATTTCACAACCTTTACGCAAACAGTTATGGCAACAGACAGTGCAAATGAAAATATCAAACCAAATGTCTGTTTTGCAAAGATACAGACCGTATGTAGAAATTGGAAATATGCGTGCTTGGATTAACGATGTAAAAAGCGATGATACTGATAATTTAGAAGCCAGAGCTGCTGTATATTATTGGAAAAATCTATTTCCATCAATTCCTGATTTCACTAGAGGTAGAGATGGTATAGCTCCAAATAATTTATTGAATTATGGTTATGCAATTTTGCGTGCAATTGTTGCACGTAGTTTAGTTTCTGTGGGTTTAATGCCTACATTAGGAATCCATCATCATAATCGATATAATGCCTATTGTTTAGCCGATGACATCATGGAACCCTATAGACCTTATGTAGATGAAGTTGTAATAAAATTATTCGATAGTGGCACAGATATAAATAATTTAAATCAAGATATTAAAACGAAATTATTGTCAATACCTGTTATAGAGGTAAAAATAGGAGGAAGTAGAAGTCCTTTGATGGTAGCTGTAAATACTACTACAATGTCGGTTTACAAATGTATGTCCGGTGAAATTCGTAAAATAGTATATCCTATGTTTTAATGGATCGATTTTCTGAATATAGAATTATGTGGGTACTTATTTTTTTTGATTTGCCTACAGAAACAAAAAAAGAGCGTAAAATTTATGCTGAATTTAGAAAACGTCTCATACAAGATGGTTTTAATATGTTTCAATTCTCTATCTATATGCGTCATTGCCCAAGTAAAGAAAATGCTGAAGCTCACATAAGACGTATAAAAGCAATTTTACCTCCTATTGGTGAAGTCGGAATTTTGAGTATTACAGATAAACAATTTGGAATGATGGAAATTTTTTCGTGTGCAAAAGAAAGAAAAAAAATCTGTCCGGAACAACAATTAGAATTATTTTAAAAACAATAGAATAAAAAAACTCGCAGAGAAAGCGAGTTTTTTTATTCTAATACAGCTGTATTTTTATTTCTAATTTTAATTGTATATATTTGATTAACATCTACTTACTAAACATGTGCTGTATAATCAAATACAAAGATACAATTTTGAAAGCAATTCACAACGCCTTCATCTCTTTTCGAAGGTCTGTTAATGCTGTATAATCAAATACAAAGATACAATTTTGAAAGCAATTCACAACCTATGCAGAGACATGCCCTTCTTTGCAAAAGCTGTATAATCAAATACAAAGATACAATTTTGAAAGCAATTCACAACGCTTTTTGGTAAGATTTTTTGCAAAGAAGGAGCTGTATAATCAAATACAAAGATACAATTTTGAAAGCAATTCCAGACTATTTTTT
>CAZHXA010000045.1:0-10612 GCA_964536025.1 uncultured Muribaculaceae bacterium | reverse complement strand
TTATTACATATTTGCGATCTTCATCGTTAGCAAATTGTGAATCATTCACGCAAAAGTGCGGAGACGCAGGAAGTTTATGTTTGTTTGCATCACGCTATTCCACCCGAGAACGTTGTTGCAAAAGCGGACAAAAGCGGAGTTACTTGAAGCATGGTGTGATTTATTCCCAAATGTATCTCGTACAAGATTTTCACATGATAAAGAAAACATTCTTGCTTATTATAAGATATACAAAGACTTTCGTGAACACGTTGTTAAAGCGTATAATCATGTAATACATAGACTTTTAACGCAAGATAAGGCTTAGTTGCGTTTATTTATGCGACTTAATGCCTTAGTTCATAGTATTATACTTAATTTTATATCATGAAAGAAATAAATGTTACATACATCGCTTTATCGGAATTGCATCTAAATGAGGGTGAGAGCGGTTTACCTACTAATCCGAGAAGTATCAAGGATGAGAAGTTTAAGAAGTTCGTGCTTTCTGTGCTGATGTTCCCGAAGATGCTATCGTTACGCCCTATTGTTGTCAATTCAGACAATGTAATATTAGGCGGTAATATGCGTTATAATGCGTTATCTGAGATAGCAGGTTATTCTCTTAGTGCGATAAAGAATAAGATTTGTCGCAAGGAGGAGTATAAGAGTAAGCCTGAGTAGGAGCGTAACGATATAATGTCTTATTGGGCTGATTTTATTAAAGCTCCTAAAGCACCTGTTGTAAGAGCTGATGACATGACGCTTGAGCAACAAAAAGAGTTCATCATTAAGGATAACAACGGGTTCGGTGAATGGGATTGGGATTTACTTGCCAACGAATGGGATACGGCACTACTCGAAGATTGGGGCGTGGACTTGCCTGTATTTGAAGAGGAAGAACTACAAGAAGAACCAGAGCAAACTGTAATTAATGCTCAAGAAGAAGATGATGATACCAATGATAATACGGACTTCTTTCAAATGATGTTAGGAGATAGGATTTATGATAGTGACAATATTTACGACATACCTAATCTGCGATTAGACGAGCAACCGACAACTGGATTGCTTTGTCCTTTTAGTGCATGGGGTGCAGATACTCGCCAAAAGAAAGGTATTGCTACTTATCATTTTTATGTAGAGGATTACAGATTTGAGGCGATATGGAAGAATCCTATACAGGTAATAGATAGCGGAGTGTCGGCTATTGTAGAGCCTAATCTTTCATTGTTCGACACCACACCGATAGCCTACGGACTGCAACAAATCTATAAGAAACGTTGGATTGCCAGATACTATCAGGAGTGTGGGATAAAAGTATATGCTGATTTGAATGTTGCAAGAAAATTTAGAGAATATAATCGTATGGGCATTCCTAAAGGGTATAATGCATTTGCCACTCGAGGATATGCTGATAGGGAGGAATATCTTAAAGAAGAAATAGAGCTTGCTCGAGAAATATCAGGATTACAATCCCCTAATATGATAGTTTACGGTGGTGGAGAGAAAATAAAAGAGCTTTGCAAGCAGAATAATGTACTGTATGTATGTAGAGCAATTCATGTGTAACCAAGTAGATAGACAGGGTAAAAACGCAGAAGATAATGGCTAAGACTTCAGGAGGAGTAAGAATCGTGGGAACATATATAAAAACAGAAGCAGAAAACAGAGCTGAATATATCACTAAATTGCAAACGCAGATGTATGTCAATGAGCATAGCAGTATATCAGCAAAGTCGGGAGCTTATATCTTGTTTATGAAAGGACACAATTATAATGCTGAGGAGATAGAAGCCGCAAAAGCTCTATCTAACGCAGGCATAAATGTGATTTTAACTCCTGAAGGTGTACAATATAAAGTTTATGCTACCAATAAGGCCAAAATGAAGTTTTCGGAGGGATACGCTAATATTTATTCCTTTTGAGCAACGAACACCTAAAGATATAAAAACAAAAGAATCAAGTATAAAACAAGCGTTAAGACATACAAATGATAAGCATTCACAAATTTGTGTGATATATGACAAATACAGTCAATTCCATAGAAATGATATTGATTCAGGAATGAATGCCTATCACAGGAAAACTAAAGATTGGGAAAGGATAAAGGCTGTATTGGTGGTTGATTCAAAATTGAATGTATATGAACATTATTTTGAAAAATAAAAAAGATTGCATAAAGGGGGTCGCTGAAGGTGCTTTCTCGTCTGAAAATCAAAACCTGGGTTGCAATACACCTGCACTCCACCTGGTCCATTTTCCTAACGCAAAATTAGACTAAACTTGTGACTAAAACAATTGTAGTAACCAAAATAAAGTTAAAATTGTTCTAAAAACAGGGTATTTATATATTATAAAATCATCGTAAATAACGAAGAGGTTACGAAAACGTAAATGGGTAAGAAATTCACATCGTCTAATGCTCGTGAAATGCAACGTAGAGGTGCTGCTAAGCGAAAGGCTAACACTCAAGAGAGGAAGTCAGCCCGACTTATTGTGGAGGCACTTTTGAATAAGACAAAGAAAAACAAAGACGGTGTAGATGTTTCCGCGAAAGAAGTAATGCTCAACGTTTTGCTGTTGTGAATTGCTTTCAAAATTGTATCTTTGTGTTTGATTATAACAGCAGTGAAGTGTGGAAATTTGCATAAATTCGTAAATTTTGGTTGAAATAAGATAAGTTACTCTTATTGATACTCAGTATTTTTTTGGATTTGTGGGGCTTGGTTTTTTATGTGGCATAATTTTAGCCATATGTTTTGTGGTTGGAGTTTTGGGAGGAATATGGTATTGGATTAAATTCTTTTGTAAGAAAATAATAAACTTGTTTAGAAAGCTTTTTTAAGGCATTGAGACGAATTAGTTGAGCTACGCATTACTTTGTGCCTTTTTGTCTATATATATCGTTATTACGCCTTTTGTGAATTGAAGTACGTGTATGATTAGAATGGGGTGAAAACGTTGGTTATAACGTGTGCAAATTCCCCGATTCAAGTGTTTTCTTAACATCAATTACTCGTTGATTGGAACTGCCTCTAAATCTCAGAGAAATGTCTTTCATTTCTTCAATAAAACGTCCGTCAACAATTACATCAACCCAATCAAGTACTTGTGACAATTGTTTTGATTTGGTTATTTCTTCCCAAGTAAAACCTGTGTAACACCAGATATTGTATCCTTTTCCTTTTATTGCTTTAAGAAGTGGTAAAATTTTTTCCACTTGCCACAAAGGGTCACCTCCGGTAAGTGTAACGTTGAAGTCCTCTTCAATAACACGTTCAAGAATATCTTCTATTGACATGGTAACACCTGCATTAAAATCCCATGATTGCGGATTATGACAACCTTTGCACGCATGTTTGCATCCTGCCAAATATATAGAAGTGCGAAGCCCGGAACCATCTACTGTGGTTCCGGGTATTATATCCAGCACTTGTAGTGTTTCAATCATTTGTGTACGACGCGGTCCTTTAATTCAGCTAATTTCCCAGAATTCCATCTGTCGGTTGTTCCTACCAAATAGCCAGTTATTCGTTGTATTGTTTCAAATTGTGTTCCACATTTAGGACAGTGTTTCACATCTTTTTGAGCATCTTCGTAGCCACAATTAGGGCAATGGTTTCGATTGTGATTTACCGATCCGTAACCTATATTGTTTTTATCCATCAAATCCACTATGTCACGTATCGCCTCTTCGTTGTGTGTGGCGTCTCCATCGATTTCCACATAGAAGATATGTCCCCCTCTTGTCAATTCATGGTAAGGACCTTCTATTTTAGCCTTATGACGCGGGCTACAATGATAATATACAGGAATGTGATTGGAATTGGTGTAATAATCTTTATCGGTGATACCTTCAATCACGCCAAACGTCTTTTTATCTCTTTTTGTAAAGCGTCCGGACAATCCTTCTGCCGGAGTGGCAAGAATGCTGAAATTGTGTTCATATTTTTCGCTAAATTCGTTGGCACGGCTACGCATGTGTCCTACAATTCTAAGACCAAGAGCTTGTGCTTCATCACTCTCACCGTGGTGTTTTCCCACAAGAGCGATCAAACATTCAGCAAGTCCTATGAATCCTATACCGAGAGTGCCTTGATTGATTACCGATTCAATAGTGCCACCTTTTTCAATTTTCTCTCCTCCATTCCACAAACGGCTCATAACAAGAGGGAATTGTTTTGCTAAAGCTGTTTTTTGGAAATCAAAGCGATCACATAGTTGTTTTGCTGTAATTTCCAATACTTCATCAAGGCGATTGAAGAATCGTTCGATACGTTCTTCTTTATTTTGTATATTCATCACCTCAATGGCAAGGCGCACAATATTTATAGTAGTAAATGATAGATTACCGCGACCTACCGATGTCTTTTCTCCATATCGGTTTTCAAATACGCGTGTACGGCATCCCATAGTAGCTACTTCATATTCATAACGCTTAGGATCTTCAGGATTCCATTTTTCGTGGAAATTAAATGTTGCATCAAGGTTTACAAAATTAGGGAAAAAACGTCGCGCTGTAACCTTACAAGCCAAGCAATACAAGTCATAGTTTCTATCCTCAGGCAAATAGTTCACTCCTTTTTTCTTTTTCCAAATTTGTATAGGAAAAATAGCTGTAGCTCCATTTCCAACACCTTCATAAGTGCTGTTCAACATTTCACGTATTACGCAACGTCCTTCAGCAGATGTGTCGGTACCGTAATTGACAGAGCTGAACACGACTTGATTACCGCCACGAGAGTGAATTGTGTTCATGTTATGAATAAATGCTTCCATCGCTTGATGAACACGGCTCACAGTGCGATTTATGGCATGTTGTAAAGCTCTTTTTTCACCGGTCAAGCCATCAAGTTCGCGATAAATGAAGTCTTCTATTTCTTTGTTATATAAATGAGAAAAATCTTCGCCTGTCATCTTTTCCACATTTTTCACTTCTTCAATGAAAGAAGAGCGAACGAATGGTGCAAGATAAAAATCAAATGCCGGTATTGCCTGACCACCGTGCATTTCGTTTTGAGCGGTTTCCATTGATATGCAAGCTATAACGCTTGCTGTCTCAATGCGTTTTGCCGGACGTGATTCTCCGTGACCGGCAACAAAACCATGATTCAAAATCTTATCAAGAGGGTGTTGTACACATGTAAGACTCTTTGTTGGATAATAATCCTTGTCGTGAATGTGAATATAATTGTTTTTTACGGCACTTCGAGCTTCATCGCTTAACAAATAATCATCAACAAACGGTTTTGTGGTTTCACTTGCGAATTTCATCATCATTCCAGCAGGTGAATCGGTGTTCATATTAGCATTTTCACGAGTTATGTCGTTATTCTTGGCATTAATGATTTCGAGGAACATATCGCGTGTTTTTGCCTGTCGTGCGATGTTTCGTTGATCACGATAAGCAATGTAGCGTTTAGCCACCTCTTTGCGAGGCGATTTCATAAGTTCCATTTCTACACGATCTTGGATCTCTTCAACTGTCATTCGTTCATTACCGGTCATTCCTATTCTGTCGGTAATTTTTTGAATAAGAGCTTCATCTTCACCAAGCTCGGTTGTTATCATCGCTTTTCTGATTGCAGCCTTGATTTTTTCTTCATTATAGCCGACAACACGACCATCTCGTTTAGTCACCGTTTGTATCATAGTTGTAAATCTGAATTATTTGTGTTTAGAGTGTCACAAATGTATAAACAAATACAATTATATGCAACAATAAATGGAAAAAGTTTTCCGTAAAAAATATTTTGGAAAACTTTTTTATAATCTTAAAAATGTAAATAACTGTAATACAGTGTGTTTATATTTTGTTTTGGAAAACTTTATTTATTTTTTGAATTTTAAAATTTTCTTAAAATTCAAACGTTCGCATTTGGCTATTATAAGCAAAAAAAGAATAATCAGAGTTGAATTTATCGCTATTTGGGTAATAAATCCGGTAAATTTAATAAGTTCCATTACCGAATAGAACGAAACCGCTAAAAGTACATATCCTGACAACGCTTTTATCGGATAATCGATGGGATATTTTTTTTGTCCTATCACATAAGACAAAATCATTGCCAATCCATAACCGGCAACGCCCCCCCAAGCACAAGCTATATAACCATAAGCAGGAACAAAGATAATGTTTACAAGAATAAGAACAAAACATCCTATGCCGGAAAATAACGCTCCCCACATGGTTTGGTCAGTTAATTTATACCAAAAAGAAAGATTAAAATAGATTCCCATCATTATTTCAGCAATCATTACAATGGGAACAACTTTTAGACCGTCCCAATAATCGGGGGCTATGATGTATTTTATTATATCCAAATATCCCATTACGACAAGGAATGCCAATAGCGTGAAAATAACGAAATATTTCATTGCCAACGCATAAGAGGCTTTGCTGTCCTTATCTTTACTCTTACTAAAAACGAACGGTTCATAAGCGTATCTAAATGCTTGTAATATCATTGCCATTATCATGGCAATTTTTCCGGCAGCTCCATATATTCCGAGTTGTGTTGTTGCATCGGCATTTTTGTATATAAAAGGAAATAGTATTTTATCGGCAGTTTGATTTAATATACCTGCTATCCCTAAAATCAATATAGGCATACCGTATTTTAACATTCTCTTTAGTAAGTTAGCGTCAAAATGCCATTTAAAACCTTTTAATTCGGGTAACAAGCAAAGCATTATGATGCTCGTGCATGCAAGATTCAAATAAAACACATAGCCAACACCTACCGAAGGATTGTAAATATATCCCACTTCAGCAGGAAAACTCTTGTATAATGCAGGCAGTGCCACAAAATACAACAAATTTAATCCGATGTTAAGAACGATGAAGAGTAGTTTTAATGAAGCAAACTTCAATGCTTTCTTCTGCTGTCTCAAATAGGCAAAAGGAATAGATTGAAACGCATCCATAGCTACGACAACAGCCATTATACTGATGTATTCCGGATGTTTGGCATAACCGATAGCCGATGAAATAGGGGTAAGAAATATCCAAACTAATGTTACAAAAAGAAAGGAGGTAAATCCTACTGAAGTGAGTATAGTGGAATAAACTCGTTGAGGGTTTTCACCTTCTTTTGTAGAATATCGGAAGAATGTAGTTTCCATTCCATAGACTAATATAACCAAAAGTAAGGCAGTATAAGAATAAATATTGGTAACAATGCCGTAACCACCCGATTCAGCCGACATTTTTGCCGTATATAGAGGCACAAGCAGATAGTTTAAAAATCTACCTACAATACTGCTCATTCCGTAAATAACGGTATCCTTTGCCAACGATTTAAGATTTGCCATCAATTATTATTTTAATCAAAAAGAGCTCCCTGCTCCGATAATCTTTCACGTCCCAAGTGTTTGTAAGCACGATCGGTTACTTCACGTCCTCGAGGAGTGCGTTTAATGAACCCCTCTTTTATTAAATACGGCTCATAAACTTCTTCAACAGTTCCTGCGTCTTCGCCAAGTGCCGTTGCTATGGTAGTGAGTCCCACCGGTCCACCTTTAAACTTGTCGATTATGGTTGTAAGTAATTTATTGTCAATTTCATCAAGACCATATTTGTCGATATTAAGTGCTTTTAATGCATATTTTGCAATGGCTGTGTCTATTTTACCATTTCCTTTAACTTGTGCAAAATCACGCACTCTGCGAAGTAAAGCATTGGCAATACGAGGAGTGCCACGACTTCGCAAAGCTATTTCAAGAGCGGCTTCGTCGGTAATGGGTACATTCAATAAATGTGCCGAACGCTTTACGATATTTTCAAGCACTTGATGATCGTAATACTCTAAATGGCAATTTATGCCGAAACGAGCACGAAGCGGAGAAGTAAGCAAACCGCTACGTGTGGTTGCTCCGACAAGAGTAAATGGAGATAAAGATAATTGTACCGACCGAGCACTGGGACCTTTATCTATCATTATGTCTATGCGGTAATCTTCCATTGCCGAATAAAGATATTCTTCGACAATAGGACTCAATCGATGAATTTCATCGATAAACAGCACATCGTTTTCTTCAAGCGATGTCAAAATGCCGGCAAGGTCACCCGGTTTATCCAAGACCGGACCCGACGTAACTTTAAAGCCAACTCCGAGTTCATTGGCAACGATACCCGATAATGTAGTCTTACCAAGTCCAGGAGGACCATATAATAACACATGATCCAAAGCTTCTTTTCTGTTTCGTGCAGCTTGTACAAAAATACTTAGATTTTCAACAATCTTATCTTGACCGCTGAAGTCTTCAAATCGCTCAGGACGCAATGCTCGTTCAAAATCGCGGTCAGCATCAGCCCTTTCGTTTCTTATGTCAAAATCTTCTTCCATAGACAATGCAAATTTAGCAATTCAGTATCAATAAAGCAAAAAAGACGCAACTTGTGCGTCCTTATGCTTTTGTAATTTAATATTTTGTTTGGTTGTTATTTTTCGCCTACATAGTGAATGGGAACAGATCTATTTATAGATTGTTCCAAGGAAATAAGAGTTTCGGTAGACATAACACCCTCAATGTGTTGAATCTTATCATTTAAGAGTTCCATTAGGTGCTGATTATCGCGAGCGTACAATTTTATGAGCATAGTATAAGGACCTGTAGTGAAATTACATTCTACTATTTCAGGAATTTGTTCAAGAGCGGCAACTGCTTGACGGTACATCGAACCTTTTTCCAAACTAACGCCTACATAAGTGCAAGTAGAGTATCCTAATATCTTAGGGTTAACATTATAACCCGAACCGGTTATAACATTTAATTCTATCATGCGTTGAATGCGTTGATGAATAGCTGCACGTGATACCCCACATTCCACAGCCACATCTTTGGATGGAATACGAGCGTTTTTCATTACTATTTCTAAGATTCGTCTGTCAAGATTGTCAATTCTTTCCATGTGTATTATAGTTTTGTTTTATTGCAAATATATATCTTTTTTTCAGAACAACAAACAATATTTTGACAATTTGTCATTTAAATAAATCTCAAATTTGCTTTTATTGTCAATAGGTTGTATAATATTAGATAGAAGTAAAGTCTGTTTTGCATATAAAGCAAAACAGACTTTACTTATTTTGTCTAAAACGATAGATTATTTGCTTGCTTCTTCAAGTCCTACTGTTTCCACGTCAAATATAAGCATTTCGTTAGGTTCGATAGGACCACTGCCATTTACTCCATAAGCTAAATCAGCAGGAATATAAAGAGTGTAAACAGCACCCGGATTCATCAATTGGAACATTTCTCCCATACCCTTGATTACACCCATGGCACTCATTGTAACAGTGTTTTCTTTGCTACTATCAAATTCTTCTCCATTCAAATGACGTCCGGTGTATTTTACTTTAATGCGGTCGGTTTTTGTAAAATTTTCACCGTTACCTTCTTTTACAACCTTGTAGTAAACGCCACCTTCCGATTTCTTTACATCTGGATTGTTTGCCAAAGAATCTGCAATATACTTTTCTTCCATTTTTTTGTTTGCAATAGCTTTGGGATCTTGAGCTTTAGCTTGATCGGACAAAACACGAACCAAACGCATTACCTCTGCTTGATATTTTGAAGGATCTTGTAATGAGTCGCTCATAAATGCCTTTTTGAAAGACGCAAGCCATCTCTTTGCATTAATATCCACTTTTTCACGTTCTTTCATTTGTTCAAACATGCCCTTGATTTGAGCACCCATTTGGATACCTTGTGCATAGCTTGACTTTGAATCATCCATCTTTAACATCATTTGAAGACCGGCAACGAATTCTCTCTTGTCGAAAGTAGAGTCATTCATGCTTTTCATTTGTCCGGCAACTCCATAGCCATACATTTCGCCAAGACAAGCAGCCAAAGAGTCAGCTTGAGGGTTGGCATCAACTTTACAATTGTTGTTGCAGCTTGTCATTGAGCTAAGCCCTAAGACAACGGCAGCAGCTAAACATAACTTTTTCATAATGATAATTGTTTTATTTTTATTAATTATTTATTATTTTACGATTTCAATTAATTGTACATCAAAAATTAAGGCGGTGTCAGGACCGATAAGCGGACCTGCTCCATTTGAACCGTATGCCAAATTAGAAGGGATGAATAATCTCCATTCAGCTCCTGGTTTCATCATTTGAAGAGCTTCAACCCAACCCGGAATAACTTGATTTACGCCAAAAACAGCTGGTTCTCCACGTTGTACCGAGCTGTCAAATACTTTACCGTCAATCAAGCAACCGGTATAGTGAACACGCACGGTGTCGGTTGCTTTTGGTGATTCGCCTTCACCTTCTTTGATAATTTGATATTGTAAACCGGATTCAGTAATTTTTACTTCCGGACGCTTTGCGTTTTCAGCAAGATACATTTCGCATGCTTTTTTATTTGCCAAGCGTGTATCTTCTTCGAGTTGAGTAAAATAGTCGTTTACAATTTGCTTTGCTTCATCATAAGTCATGAGCATTTCTCCTTCTCCGTATACTGCTTTTAATGCTGTAGAAAAATCTTCTGCATTTAGTTTTTTTACTCCGGAACGTAGAAAATTGTTACCCATGCTTAATCCTAAAGCATAACTTAGTTTATCCATATTACAATGATATTTTTATTTTAATAATTAATTCTTTATAAAATTCAA
>CAZHXA010000044.1:0-10904 GCA_964536025.1 uncultured Muribaculaceae bacterium | reverse complement strand
TTTTAAATATGTTAAGATTCAACAAGCCAACTCTTTTGCTCTTTGCTTGAATCCGCCACAAATATAACGAAAAAATGTTATTGTGAGAGCTATTTTTACACATTTTTTTTTAGGATATAAAACATCTTAATAAGATAAAAAGGTAATAAAGGAATTGCAGAAATCTGCAATTCCTTTATTACCTTTTTATCTTAAACAAGTCTTTACTTACTGCAAGGACAAGCTTTTTGCTTTATTTGAGTAAAGAAATCGTTACCCTTATTATCCACCAAAATGAATGCAGGGAAATTTTCTACTTCTATTTTCCAAATAGCTTCCATACCAAGTTCCGGATATTCTACGCACTCAATGCTCTTGATATTGTTTTGAGCAAGAATTGCAGCCGGTCCACCGATACTACCCAAATAGAATCCGCCATGTTTCTTGCAAGCGTCAGTTACAGCTTGGCTACGATTACCCTTAGCAAGCATAATCATGCTACCTCCATTTGCTTGGAACAAATCTACATAAGGGTCCATACGTCCGGCTGTTGTCGGTCCCATAGAACCGCAAGGCATTCCTACAGGAGTTTTTGCAGGGCCTGCATAATAAATAGGATGATTCTTTATGTATTCAGGCAATTTTTCACCATTGTCAAGACGTTCTTTCAACTTGGCATGTGCAATGTCACGACCCACGATAATTGTACCATTCAACGATAAACGAGTTGAAACCGGATACTTGTCAAGTTCGGCAAGCACTTCTTTCATAGGACGGTTCAAATCGATTTTAACGCCACCGCCTTCACCTGCCTCACGCAATTCAGCCGGAATCAATTCGGTTGGGTTATCATCAAGTTTTTCAATCCAAATACCGTCTTTATTGATTTTACACTTTATGTTACGGTCGGCAGAGCAACTTACACCCATGCCCACAGGACAAGATGCACCATGACGAGGCAAACGAACGACACGAATATCATGAGCAAAATATTTTCCACCAAATTGAGCTCCAAGTCCTATTTTATGAGCTTCTTCAAGAAGTTGTTTTTCCAATTCAACATCACGGAATGCACGACCACCTTCATTTCCTGTTGTCGGCAATTCGTCATAATAATGTGTTGATGCCAGTTTAACAGTCAACAAATTCTTTTCAGCAGAAGTTCCACCTATTACAAATGCCACATGATAAGGAGGACAAGCTGCAGTCCCCAAAGTTTTCATTTTTTCTACCAAGAACGGTACAAGAGTAGCCGGATTCAAAATAGCTTTGGTTTCTTGATATAAATATGTCTTATTGGCAGAGCCTCCACCTTTAGTAACACAAAGGAATTTATATTCCATCCCCTCAGTTGCTTCAAGGTCTATTTGAGCAGGAAGATTACACTTTGTATTTACTTCGTCATACATGTTAAGCGGTGCATTTTGAGAATAGCGAAGGTTTTCTTCGGTATAAGTTTTAAATACACCAAGTGATAAAGCTTCTTCATCACAATATCCGGTCCAAACTTGTTGACCTTTTTCACCATGAATGATAGCAGTACCAGTATCTTGACAAAGTGGTAATTTACCCTTTGCCGCGATTTCGGCATTACGAAGGAAATTAAGTGCTACATATTTATCATTATCGCTTGCTTCGGGGTCGTTTAATATTTTAGCTACACATTCGTTATGAGAACGACGAAGCAAGAAAGAGACATCACGAAAAGCTTGATTTGCCATTTTAGTCAAACCTTCTTTTTCGATTTTAAGAACAGGAGTTCCTTCAAACTCGCTCACACTCACATGCTCTTTTGTAAGCAAATAGTATTCTGTCTTATCTTCACCCAATGGGAATGGATGTTGATATTTGAATTCAGGTGTTGCTGCCATAATAGTTCAGTATATTAATTTTTTAATTTGTATTTAGTGCAAAAATAATAAGAAAAAACCAATACAAAAAAAATATACGCTTAAATTACTGAAGCAAGTTTATAAAAAGCTTGCCACAAGGTATCATTAGGAACAGGAGCCGTTATATCAATTTCTTTACCCGATACAGGATGAATGAATTGAATTCTGTGAGCCTGCAACGAAATACTGCCATCGGGGTTACTTCGTTTTGCCCCATATTTCAAGTCTCCTTTTATGGGACAACCTATCGATGAAAGTTGCACTCTGATTTGATGCTTTCGTCCGGTAAGAAGATTTATTTCAAGCAAGTTATAATTATCACTTTTTGCCAACACTCTATATTTAAGGACCGATTTCAACGAACCTTTTTTCTCGGTCAAAGAAGCATAGGACTTATTATTGCGTTCAACCGATGTAATATAGTGCGTTAGCATATCTTCTTCTTTAGGTGGGCAATCTTTAGTTATAGCCCAATATGTTTTGTTCACTTTCCCTTCTCTGAACATTTCGTTCAATCGTGAAAGAGCTTTACTCGTTTTGGCAAACACCACCAAGCCACCCACCGGGCGGTCCAATCGATGTGCCACACCACAAAACACGTTTCCGGGTTTGGCATACTTTTCTTTAATCCATTGCTTTACGATTTCAACTAGCGGAGTATCACCGGTTTTGTCACCTTGTACAATTTCTCCCGGCAACTTATTTACAATTATGATATGATTATCCTCGTAAACGACTTCCATTCTCTTACACGCTCATTAAATAGTTCTTAAATGCAGCAAATGCCGATGACATTTTCACCGTTTTTTTATCACTATTCAAAAATGCCGCCAAACGGTCAGGAATATCAATTTCTTCGCCAATGATTGCTTCTACCGTAGCTTTAAATTTCGCCGGATGTGCAGTTTCCACAAAAACACCTATTTCATTTGGAGCCAAACCGTCTTCAAGGCTTCTATAAGCCACAGCTCCATGCGGGTCAAGCAAATATCCGGTTTCTTTATAAGTTTTTGCAATCGTTTCGGCTATTTGTTCATCGTTATAGCAGCATCCGCTTATTTCCTTGCATATATCACCATGAGAATGTTTATATAAATCAAGTACACGTGCAAAATTACTCGGGTCGCCCACATCCATGGCATTGGCTATTGTCGCAATCGATGCTTTCGGCTTATACTCGCCCGTTTGCAAATATTGGAAAAATACATCATTTCTATTGTTAGCCGCAATAAATCGTTTTATAGGCAACCCCATACGCTTACCTATCAATGCCGCTGTTATATTTCCGAAATTTCCACTTGGAACAGCAACAACAATATTTGATAAATCTTGTCCTCGCTTTGCCAATTGAGCATAAGCATAAAAATAATAAAACATTTGAGGCAGGAATCGTGCCACATTAATTGAATTGGCACTTGTAAGGTTCATGTGTACATTCAAATCTTCATCCATAAAGGCCGATTTTACAAGAGCTTGACAATCATCAAATGTTCCATCTACTTCTATTGCAGTAATATTTTGTCCCAATGTTGTAAACTGAGCTTCTTGTATGCGACTCACTTTACCTTGTGGATATAAAACAAATACACGCACACCCGGAACGCCCAAAAATCCGTTTGCTACAGCACTACCCGTGTCTCCCGAAGTGGCTACAAGCACATTCACCACATGATCATTGTTCTTTTTACCATCTTTATTGAGATGTCCCAAAATGCGAGCCATGAAACGTGCTCCCACATCTTTAAATGCCAAAGTAGGTCCATGGAACAATTCCAAACTGTATTTATTGTCAGTTATATATTTTAAAGGTATATCAAAATTCAAGGTATCATAAACGATATCTTTCAATGTGGCATCTTCTATATCATCGCCAAAAAGCATATTGGCTACAATAAACGAAATGTCTTGTAAGGACATTTCCCCTATATTATTGAAAAACGCTTTTGGTAACACCGGTATGCGTTCAGGCATATACAGCCCTTTATCGGCAGCCAAACCTTTTATTACTGCCGTTTTCAATGATACCTTTGGCGTTGAACCGTTAGTGCTATAATATTGCATATCTATATTTACTTCTTTAAAAATTCTTTTATAAATTCGTCATTGGAAAGAGTTCCATAAAAACCGTTTCCAGCTGTTCTCTCACTCATTTCACTCAAAACATCGGGTTCTGTTCCCGGTAGATAAATCATAAACGGCACAGGTGCATTAGAGTGTGTTCTAATGGCACAAGGTGTAGGATGATCGGGCAAAACAGCTATTGAAACCGGTTCTTTCATAGCTTTTACAGCTTCAATAATAGGTTTACAAATTCTTTGGTCAAGTGACTCGATTGTTGCCTTTTTTAATTCAAAATCGCCTTCATGTCCGGCTTCATCACTCGCTTCAATATGTAAAAACACAAAATCATAATCTCCGTTTAGAGCATCTATTGCCGCACGAGCCTTTCCATCATAATTGGTATTCCACAATCCTGTCGCTCCGTCTACAATTATAGGTTTTAATCCGCAATACACCCCTATTCCTCTTATTAAATCTACTGCCGAGATTACCGCACCTTTTTTTATGCCGAATTTTGAACCAAGAGTTTCCATTGCAGGCTTATAACCCGGCGACCAAGGCCAAATGCTGTTGGCTGGGTCTTTTCCTTCGGATATTCTCTTTTGATTCACTTCGTGCATTGCCAATAACTGCTGAGAACGCAAGATAAGATTATTAATCAAGTCGGCAGTTTCTTCGGCTTCTTTGTTTTCAGCTTTCACCATTACATTTTTAAACGGTGTTCCGGGTACATCATGCGGAGGAGTGCAAGAAATGTGCTTGTTTCCTCGCTTTATCTTCAACAAATGACGGTAAGAAACTCCCGGATAAAATCTCACTCGTTCATTGGCAAGATTCTCATTTAAATAATTTATAAGTGTTTCGGCTTCTTCATCGGTAATATGCCCTGCTGAATGGTTTTTAATTTTATCGTTTTCAATGCAGATTATATTACAACGCATTGCCATTTCATCGGGTTCGATTTCGACACCCATACTTGCAGCTTCAAGCGAACCTCTACCTTCAAACACATCATCAAGATTATATCCCAACAATGACAAGTGTGCCACCTCACTACCAGGAGCATATCCTGCAGGCACAGTATGTAACAAGCCTAACCGTGATTGAGATGCAAGCCAATCAAGATAAGGAGTAGTAGCCGCTTCCAACGGAGTTTTTCCACCCAATTGTTCTATCGGCTCGTCTGCCATACCATCGGCAAGTATGATAATATACTTCATAGTCTATAAAACAATATTTTGATTACCTGATATTAGCTATGCTTATAATGTCAGAGAAAATTCCGGCAGCTGTCACTTCAGCTCCCGCACCATAGCCTTTTATCACCATAGGATATTCATTATATCTTTCAGTGGTTATCAAAATCACATTATTACTACCTGCAAGTGTGTAGAAAGGGTGTGCTTGATTGACAGCCTCCAAGCCAATAGATACATCCCCTTCGTCCATGCGTGCTACAAAACGTAAATGCTCGTTTTTATCGGCTGACGCCTTACGCAATACTTCAAATTCGGCATCTATTCCTTCTACTTTCTTAAAGAAATCTTCTATGCTTCCTTCAAAGAACTCTGCAGGTATAAACAAATTACGTTTCACATCGTCTTGCTCCACTTTATAACCTGCTTCACGAGCCAAAATCACTATTTTTCGGGCTACATCTTTGCCACACAAGTCAATACGCGGGTCTGGTTCACTATAACCGGCTTCTTTTGCCATCATTATGGCTTTACTAAGCGGTATTTCCGGACTTATGGTATTGAATATGTAGTTTAACGTACCCGAAAGCACAGCCTCTATCTTTATAATTCTATCACCCGAATTTATAAGGCTGTTGATTGTATTTATGATAGGAAGACCAGCACCAACATTTGTTTCAAACAAGAATTTTACATCTTTTCGATGCGACATATCTTTCAAATGTTTGTAATTTTCATAATCGGAAGACGCGGCTATCTTATTGGCTGCAACTACACTCACATTGTGTTCAAGTAAGCTACCATATATATCGGCAATTTCGGCACAAGCAGTACAATCCACAAAAACCGAGTTAAATATGTTCATTTCTATTACACCGTTACGAATGGTTTCGGGCGTAGCTACCAAATCAGATTCTTCCAATACAGCTTGATAATTTTCAATATCTATACCTTCACGATTGAAAACGCAACGTTTTGAATTGGCTATACCTACAAGTCTAAGCTCAAGTGCTTTGTTTTTCAACAAGTTTTCTTGTTGATGATGAATTTGAGAAAGAAGATTTTTACCTACATTTCCCACACCCACAACAAATAGGTTCAAAACTTGAGTTTCCGACAAGAAAAAGCTGTCATGAATCACATTTAACGACTTGCGTAAACTGCGACTATCAATTACAAACGAAATATTTGTTTCCGAAGCCCCTTGAGCACAAGCTATTACATTTATACCATTACGTCCCAACGTATTAAACAACTTACCTGCAATACCGGGAGTGTGTTTCATGTTTTCACCTACTATTGCTACAGTTGCAAGATTTTTTTCGGGCGTTATATCACTTATTTCTCCTGTAAGCAATTCAGTTGCAAATTCATCTTTTAACACCTTAACAGCATTGTCGGCATCGCAATTTTTCACTGCAAAAGACGTATTATGTTCCGACGACGCTTGAGAAACAAGGAACACACTTATTCCATTTCGTGCCAAAGCGGCGAAAATTCGTGAGTTTACACCGATAACACCCACCATACCAAAACCTGTAAGCGTAATCAAGCATGTATCATTAATAGATGAAATACCTCTGATAGCTTTCCCGTTAAAACTTCCATGAGCATCCGAAATCAATGTACCCGGAGCATCACTATTGAAAGTGTTTTTTATCAATATCGGAATATTCTTTTGGAATACAGGATAAATCGTAGGTGGATAAACAACCTTTGCTCCGAAATTACAAAGTTCCATTGCTTCGATGAATGTCAATTTATCTATCACATAAGCCGAAGAAATCACTCGAGGGTCGGCTGTCATAAAGCCATCCACATCGGTCCATATTTCAAGTTGACGGGCATTCAAAGCTGCACATATCAAAGCCGCGGTGTAATCACTTCCTCCACGCCCCAGATTGGTTATATCATTATCCTTTGCATCGGTTGAAATAAAACCGGGAACCAATGCCACTTTTCCACTGAATGAATCAAATGTATCGTGAATCAATTTTTCGGTAAGCTCGGCTTGTAACACATGCTTGTTAAACTGATTTTCGGTCTTTATAAACCCTCTTGAATCAAAAAGCGTTGCACCTTCTATAATGTTACTTATTATCAACGACGACATACGTTCGCCATAGCTCACTACAATATCCAGCGTGCGAGAAGATAAATCTTTTATCAATGATACCCCACGATAGATATTACCCAATTCTTCAAGCAACATATCTATTTTCTCTCGCACGGCACATATCTTCTCCTGCGGAACCATACCGTTTATCACATTGATGTGACGTTCTACAATCTTGGCATAATTCTGCATATATGTAATATCTCCGGAAGACGCTTGATGGGCTGTATTTATAAGGAGGTCAGTTATTCCGCCTAATGCCGAAACAACTACAATCACAGGTTCTTCACACTCCTCTACTATTCTCTTTACATGTCGCAGGCTCTCTACAGTTCCTACCGAAGTCCCACCGAATTTTAATACTTTCATTAGCTTATTAAAACATTAAAGTATGTTCACTTATATTTTACTTGCGTGTAAAGGTAATACTTTTTAATCAATTCTCAGTAATAAATATACAATATTCACGCTATTCTAAAAGCAAATTTGTTATCAAACACCCGTTTTACCTCTAAAAATGTTATTATTTATTCAAAATATTTGATATTTTGTTATATTCTTGTGTTTTTTCTTATCACATTCTCCTTATATATCTCTTTTCTTTCATCAATAAGACATTTTTATGTTTACATTATTATGAAATTTATTCTTATATCAGAAAATCATTAGTAAATTTGCAATAAATTTATAACCGACAATGCTGAAGATTACTATAAGCAAAGAAGAGCTTTCCTCACTCCCAACCGAGACTTTTCCCGGTAAAATATATCTGATAAACTCCGTCGCCGATGCGAGTAAAGCCATTGCTTTTCTAAGAAAAAATAAATATATAGGATTTGACACCGAAACTCGTCCGGCGTTCAAAAAAGGAGTTTTAAGAAAAATGGCTCTTATGCAACTTTCAACACACGAAGAATGTTTCTTATTCAGAATTAACAAAATAGGTATTCCCGATTGCCTGAAAGAGTTTCTTGAAGATAAGAACGTAACCAAAATAGGTTTATCTATTAAAGATGATTTAGGCGTATTAAGACGCTCTAACAAAAAAGCTGAATTTGAAGGTTTCGTTGAAATACAAAACATGGTAAAGACTTACGGAATAAGTGATATAAGCCTGCAAAAAATATATGGCATACTCTTTGACAAACGTATTTCCAAGAACCAACGTTTATCCAATTGGGAAGCTCCATCTTTGAGCATCGCACAACAAGAATATGCTGCTCTCGATGCTTGGGCATGCCTTAAAATTTACGATTTCTTGAATGAAGGTAACTTCAACCGAGACAAATCAAAATATTTAAAAGATGTAGAATCACCCATAACTCCAACCGTATAAAATGAAACGATATAAAAAATCAACTATCATACCACTTGCTCTGCTTATATATCTTGCAGGAATGGCATATATTGGCAAAGCTCACTTCATTGCAGGTAATTACACGTTCTATTTCGGTGTAATAGGAACGACTCTCCTTATAATCGTTCTGTTGCATTTCATGCTTAAAAAGCGAGAGAAATTGCAACAGAAACGAAGAGAAAATGCCGATAAAAAGCAATTCTAAAAAATCATCTGAAATCCTTTAATAGATTTTGTAGTTTCTTACGAGCAAAAAATATACGACTTTTTACCGTTCCTAACGGTATACCTATCTTATCGGCTATTTCTTGATACTGATATCCCGATACATAATACTCAAATGGTATTCGCAACTCATCGGACAGTAAATTCACAACTTCCATTATTTCTTTATGCGACATGGTAGCGTCGGGCGTTTCTTGTGTGTAAAGCACAGTTAAATTCAAAAAATAATCATTCGGAGTTGTGTCATTTATCTGTTTTCGTTTTGTATTCTTTCTGTAATCATTTATAAATATATTTTTCAATATCGTAAACGCCCAACCTTTAAAGTTGTGTTCGTTTACAAACTTACCTGCGTTTTTCATTATCTTATATAAAGATTCTTGAACTAAATCCTCAGCATCCTCTTCACATTGAGTCAACTGACGTGCATAATTAAATAAATTTGCCCTAACTGACAATAATTCTTTTTCAAAAGTAATTGTGTTCATAACGGTTTTAATTTCATTAACAATATTATTTTAATCCCGTTACAAATATATACATATTATTTCATATTTGTTACAATTTTATTACAACATGTAACCACTTATTTATTATACACTTAAATATCTGTTATTTATACACAACAATTTAGAATATTTCTTGATAAAGAGACACATAAAAAGTAACATAAATAGAAAAACAGCCTCCGCATTAGCTTTTCCGCTTTCTTCTTTACGTTTTCAGATTTCACTTTTTTTCCTCTTTTTCTTTCGTTTTGTGTTTCTCATCTCCCAATGAAACGGTTAGTACTCTTTTTATGCAGTTCACTAACGGGCATAAAAAAGGTGTGGAGATTATATTTCTTGTTTTATCTTATACTCAGGTCTTGGCGTACCCATTACTACAGATAAAACAATAGCTCCCACACCGATATTGCTATATATGACAAGCCACAATGCCGTGGCACTGATATAAGCAACCAATGCAGGTGCTATTGCAAATCTTATCTCCGTAGTAATTACAAACCGCCAAGTTTGAATGTGGAAGACAAAATTTCAATAAAACCTTTCGTTAATATGTTATTGTGAGAACTTTTTAGGTAAAATAAATTTTAAGAAACTTAATAATATATCCTAATTCACCTCTCCTATTTTGCTTCTACCTTTTTTCACTAAATTATCAATAAAAATTTCTATATTTGATGTGGTTTGATTAAGAATCTTTGAGTATCAAACCTTTAAGAAGAACTTGCATGAGAATGGGCAATGGATAAGAAATTGCTAACTTGCTTTGTTACACTATATTCCTCATGCTTTTCAAATAACTCTTTTCTAAGTGCAAAGGTACGATTTTTTCTCCAATTATAAGCATCTATCCCAGAAAAACTCTCTATGGGAGAAAGAAAATGAGATAACAGATTCGTAGCCGAGTTCACCAAACCACAGGCAAAGGTAACTCGTGTTCTTTTCGTCCAAGCAAGGTCAAGCCCTGCGGGTGTCGTGGAAAAATCATCCTCGCCCCATAGGGCTTGCGGTATTTTTCCACACAACCTTGCCTGACGAGAACACGACCTTTTAGAGCCTGTAGTTTGGGAACTCCGGCCCCGAATAGCCGGACTAACAAGAAAATATATAATGTTATGTCAAAAGCTAAAAGGTACACACTTGAAACACTCCTACCTCTGAATGTTTCATACGACAGTGATCACGGATTGACGCAAGAAGATGTCGATATGGTCAATTCGCTTGTAGAGGTAATAGAAAGTACTCGTTCAAAGCATACTCCAAAGATTGGAGATAGAGTTGTCTACACACAGAAAGGTGGCGAGTATCATCCTCATGGCTTGATAGAGAAAAAACATGATGACAGATTCTATGTCTGCCTCGACCCGTTTATCCCGTTTGTATGGGAAAACGATGACAACATCAAGGTTGATGTCAGCGGTGGCCCGTTCTATCACGCAGATGCCGACAAGTTCAAGTTTGTTGGCTGGACTGAAGCGGACTTTAAGGAATGGGGACACTGTGGAGCAACAGCAAATGGAACAGTCAGATTCAAGGCTAAAGTTCCTCTATGGGCTTATTCCGAGCCAAATC
>CAZHXA010000043.1:0-11709 GCA_964536025.1 uncultured Muribaculaceae bacterium | reverse complement strand
ATCGCGTCTTTGTCGCGAACCGCATAAGGAGGCTGCGTCGTAAACCTTAATTACGACACAGCCTCCTTAGAACGTTTGCATGTCAACAAGGTGTTTATAATGGTTGTTGAGAGCCATCAATTCATCGTGAGTACCTCTTTCCACAATCTTACCTTCGTGCATTACGCATATCATATCGGCGTTCTTTATAGTAGACAATCGGTGAGCTATCACTATTGTGGTGCGGTTCTTCATCAATCGGTCAAGAGCTTCTTGAACGAGTCGTTCGCTTTCGGTGTCGAGAGCCGAAGTAGCTTCGTCAAGAATCAAGATAGGCGGGTTCTTCAAAATGGCACGTGCAATGCTTATGCGTTGACGTTGTCCGCCCGATAACTTGCAACCTCGGTCGCCTATATTGGTGTCAAAACCGTTTTCCGAAGCCATAATAAAATCGTAAGCATTGGCAACCTTAGCCGCTTCAACCACTTGTTCCATAGTGGCATTTTCCACACCGAATGTAATGTTGTTGTAAAACGAGTCATTGAACAAAATGGCTTCTTGATTGACATTGCCCATAATGGAACGCAAGTCGGTAACATTGAAATTGCGAATGTCGATGCCGTCGATGGTTATAGAACCCTCGTTTACATCATAAAAACGAGGCAACAAATCGGCAAGAGTGGATTTACCGGAGCCTGATTGTCCCACAAGAGCAACGGTTTTGCCATATTTTATGTCTAAATTCACTCCATCGATGACCCAATCGTTACGGTAACGGAATTTTACGTTATTATAAGAAATATCTATGTTTTTACCCGATAATGATTTAGGGTTGTCAGGGCTTTTTATAGGGTTGTCGGCATTAAGAATTACATCGATGCGTTCCATCGAAGCAATACCTTTCTGAATGGAGTAAGACGCTTTAGAGAGGTCTTTTGCCGGGTTTATTATGCTGTAAAAAATCACCATGTAATAAATAAACGAAGCGGCATTTATAGATGATTGACCTGACAGGATGAGTGTACCACCAAACCATAACACAATGGCAATCGTAGCCGTACCCAATAATTCGCTCATGGGGTGAGCCAAGTCATATCTGCGGTTTCGCTTATTGGTTAAGTCAAAAAACACTTGATTTTCGGAGTTAAAGCGTTTTTTTACCTTTTTTTCGGCATTAAATGCCTTAATGATACGCAAACCTCCTAATGTTTCTTCTATTGTGGATAGTAAAACACCCCATTGAATTTGTCCTTCCAAAGAAACTCTTTTCAACGATTTACCCACTTTGCCCATAATAGTGCCTGCTATGGGTAGCAACACCAATACAAAGATGGTAAGTTCCCAACTCACTGCTATCATCATGCCCAAACAAGCAATAATCATCACCGGATTTTTAAATAACATGTCGAGAGATGACATTATGGAGTTTTCCACTTCGGTTACATCGCCACTCATGCGTGCCATGACGTCGCCCTTTTTCTCGCTTGTGAAAAAGCCTATGGGCAGGCTTACAATTTTTGCATAGATGAGATTGCGAATGTCACGCACCACACCCGAGCGTATGGGAATGAGAAAATAAGAGCTTAGATAAGCCGAACCGGTCTTGAATGCAGTCATTACCACCAGAGCAATGGCAAGGTAAGCAAGAGCAAACGATTGTCCTTGACTCTCGATGACTACTTGAACGTAGTAGTAGAAGTTATTTACTATAACATCTTTTAAAGAACCGCTGTTCCATTCTAAAAACACATAGTTGGTTTCATTGATTTTAAACAGCATTTGAAGAATGGGTATAATCAATGCAAAAGAGAACAATGTGAGAACGGCGGTCAAAAGGTTAAAAAAAATGTTCAGAGCAAGATATTTCTTGTAAGGCGGTACAAATCTCTTTAGTATCTTGAAAAATTCTTTCATTATCGATGATTATTAATTTTTTTACGTTTGCAAAGATAAAACATTTAAACTTTATAGCTTACTTTGCATCAAAAAAAGTACATAGACAAAGAAATATAACGATATAATGGAGACTAACAGAAGATTTGTAACGACATTTACGAGTGCTGTGTTGGCACTGTTCTTATTTACAATGTCGGCTATTACACTAAGTGGTAGGGCTATTGATGCCGGAGATAAAACGGGATTGGCAGGAGCGACAGTTAAATTGTTGAAAGCCGATAAAGATAGCACTTTAATAAAAGGGGTGAGTACTGATGCCGACGGATATTTCAGAATTACCGACGTGAATCAGGGTAAATATATAGTAAGCATAAATTATATAGGATATAAACATTTAAATAAAGACGTAACCGTAGCTAATGGTAGCCGAAACATAAGATTGGGCGAATTGGTTCTCGAAAAAGGCTCAATTGTTTTTGACGAATTGGTAGTAACAGGTGTTAAAACCGAAATAGTGGTAAAAGAAGATACGGTGGAATATAATGCCGATTCTTATAAAACTCAGCCTAATGCGGTAGTAGAAGATTTGTTGAAACGTTTGCCGGGTGTGGAAGTGGACAGTGAAGGTAAAATCACTGCAAACGGTAAGGAAATAACCAAAATTCTTATAGATGGAAAAGAGTTTTTTGCCGACGATACAAAAGTGGGTACAAAGAACATACCTGTAAACATAGTGGATAAGGTGCAAGTGGTTGATAGAAAATCGGACCTCGCACGACTCACCGGTGTGGACGATGGTGAAGATGAAACGGTGATAAATCTATCGGTGAAAAAGGGAATGAATAACGGATGGTTTGGCAATGTATCGGCTGGATATGGAACCGATGACCGTTATGAAACCAATTTCATGATAAACCGCTTTAACGAAGGAAATCAATATACATTGCTTGGAGGTGCCAACAATACCAATAACATGGGCTTTACCAATGGAGCAGCTTCAAGATTTTCTCGATTTGGTGGCAATAACGGTATAAATACCAATCAAAATGTGGGTTTTAACTTCAATATAGGCAGTAAGGATGAAGAAAAATTTCGTGCCGGTGGTCATGTGATGTATTCTCACAGCGACCAGGATTCTCGTAATCGTAATGATCGTCAATATCTGTTTACCGACTCTACTTCTTACAGTAATTCTCGTGCGGTAAGTCGTGATGAAAGCCACAATATTAACGGACGTTTCCGCTTGAAATGGGAAATAGACTCTTTCAATACAATTGAATTCCGTCCTAATTTTTCGTTTAATTTCAATAAGTCGACCAAAGTGGATTCAACTCTTACCCTTGATGGAAATATGCATAATGTGAATAACAGTTACAATAACGATTATTCGGATGGAAAGAGCTATGAATTTGGCGGACAATTGGTTTATAACCACAAATTCCGTTCTCATCGCGGTCGCAGTTTCAGTGTGCAAATGCGTTACAGCTTGAGCGATGTTGAAGAAGACGGTAATTCATTATCTCGCAATAGATTTTATCTTTTCAATGACTCGATAGAAACTATTTCTCAGATAGAAGACAATCACCGTTGGAATAATCAAGTGCAAGGACGCTTAACATGGACCGAACCGATAGGTGATGTTAAAAATGCGTTATTTCTTGATATTGCTTATCGTGCAAATTACAGATGGAATAATGCCGATAAACTTGTGTATGATGTACCTTATTATGCCCAAGATGCCAACACAGAAAGGGCAAGAAACATAGGTTATATGAACCGACTTTTAACCAGCTCGGCTGTTGTAGATTACATTAAAAGCACTTACACAAGTTTTGCTCTTACCAATCCGGTATTGCTTGAGCAGATAATGACTGATGAATTGGCAGCGGGAAATCCTATTCTTAATGAAGACGACAGTAACCGTTTCCGTAACGACTTTTTTACTCAATCGGTGGAAATAGGTATAAGAAAAGTGTCAAAGACATTGAATGCCAACGTAGGTATTTCATTTAATCCGTCAATGTCACGTAGCAAAAACCTTATAAATGATGAAAAAAACATACCTACTCGTTGGGTTTGGAACTTCGCTCCTTATGCTCGCGTGCGTTTTAAAATGTCAAAGACTCGTTCATTACAATTGTTCTATAGAGCAAGTACAAACCAACCGTCAATGAATCAATTGCAACCGGTTGCCGACAGGTCTAATCCGTTGCGTATTGTTCAAGGTAATCCTGACTTGAAGCCGTCGTTTACACAAAGAATGTTTATGAGATTTAATGATTTCAGTCAAGAGTCACAACGCAGTATAATGGCTATGTTGAGTGCTCAATATACGTTGAACAGCATTATATCCATGACCGATTATAATAGCGAAACCGGTGGACAATTTACAACTTACGGCAACGTGAACGGCGTGTGGAATGTGTTTGGTATGGGTATGATAAGCGTACCATTGCAAAACAAGCATTTTTACTATTCTACTCACTTGAATACACGTTATTCAAGTACTGTGGGTTACAATAACAAGACTTATAACCGTAGTGGTTCGCTATCGGTAAATGTTTCTCCGGGTTTGACTTATCGTTCTGACTTATTAGAATTGCAATTAAGACCAAACTATAACATTCAAACCACACACAACACTGTAAATACTCAAAACGATTTGACTGTTCACCGTTATGGAGGTATGTTTAACGGAAATTTATCTTTGCCGTTTGGTGTATCGTTGAATACCGACTTGAATTTCAGTGCTTCTAAGGGTTATTCTGACGGTTATGATACAGAACAATGGTTGTGGAACGCATCTATATCTTATGAATTCCTTAAAGGACGTCAAGCATCGGTAACAGCTCGTGTTTATGACATCTTGGGACAAAAGAAAAGCATTTCACGCAGTGTAACGGCTAATTATATACAAGATAGTGAATATAATTCGCTAACTCGTTATGCAATGTTTACTTTTGCTTATAAGTTTAATACATTCGGTTCGGAAAAGAACATGCCGGCTGGTGCAAGAAATTATGGAGGTTGGGGTCCCGGTCCAATGAGAAGATAATGATTAGTGATGAAAGATTAAATTGCAAAGATTAAAATTTTTCATTAATATTTGTTTCATAGTGTTCCCGGTGTTACTTTATTTTTAAAGTTTCACCGGGTTTTATTATGTCGTGATTTTTTTTCTTGTTCATCTTTTGTAACTGCTTTAATTGTATGCCGAGTTTTTGAGATATTGAATACATGGTTTCGCCGTATTTGACGACGTAAGTTTTGTTTTTACCATGATATTTTTTGCTTTTTTCCTTTAAGTAAACGATTGAACCCGGTTCCAATAGTTGCTCGTTTTTAACATCGTTGTAAGAAAGCAAATCCTTCTTTTTGATGTTAAATTCATGTGCAATCGATTCGTAGGTGTCTCCGTCTTTGGTTGTGATGAATTGCAGTTTGCCTATTTTGCTGATTTCATGTCCTACAGCACTTCCTGCAGAAAAGATAAGCCGCTTATCGCTATTGTTTTTGTCGTGTTTTTTGCTTTTCTTGGAATTGAAACGATATAATTCATATCGTTCGATTATGTTTATAAGTTTATCGGGATATTTGGGGTCGGTTGCGTATCCGCATTTTCTTAGTCCTACAGCCCAATTTTTATAATCGTCGATTTTCAGCTTGAATAAAGATTCGTAGCGTTTGCGTTTTAAAAACTTGGAATGGTCTTCGTAAGAATCTTCCACATTTTTGTATTTGCGAAAACACTCGTTTCCTTTTTCGGCTTTGTGCTTGATGGTTTTTCCGTTCCAATTGCCTCCACACTTTATGCCGAAGTGATTGTTGGCTTCACATGCAAGACGACTTTGTCCCGCTGAACTTTCAAGCAGTCCTTGAGCCAAAGTAATGCTTGCCGGAATACCATACTTTTTTTGTTGCTCGATGGCGATATCTTTATAACGTTGAATGTAATTATCGTAGTTTTGGGAGCGTTTTTGAGCAAAAACGGAGTAATTCCCTACAAGAATCAACAAAGCCGTTAAAACGGTAGAAAAAGTACAATCTCGATTGTTTTTTGAGAAAATATCAATATATTTGCGTAAATACTCAATCATCATGGAAAATAAAATAATTTCGACAAAGATAGAGGTTTATTCCTATAACGAGCTAACAGATATAGATAAAAAACTCGTGGAAAGTGCAAAAAATGCAACAAAAACGTCTTATGCACCTTATAGTAAATTCAATGTGGGTGCTGCTTTGTTACTTGAAAACGGTGAAATAGTGACTGGTTCAAATCAAGAAAACGCAGCATTCCCAAGCGGTACATGTGCCGAGCGTACAACAATTTTTTATGCAGGAGCACACTATCCCGGTGTAAGGTTTGAAAAATTGGCAATCGCTGCGTTTACCAATGGTGAATTTGTGGAAGAACCTATCTCTCCATGCGGTGCTTGCAGGCAAGCCATAATGGAATATGAAAAATTAGGTAAAAAACCTATAGAAATAATACTTGCTGGCAGAGATAAGGTGTATAAGTTAAATGGTATAAGAGCATTGTTGCCTTTATCCTTTGAAGAATTTTGATGCTTATTTAGAATAAAGAATCCCAAATCTCAATAAATGAGTCATTTGGGATTCTTTGTTTAACCTTGTCAAGTTGTTTTTTTTGCTTATAATGATTTTTTGTAAGCTCTTCGGCGTTTGTGTTGTGTTGTGTCGAAGTATTGCCATTGAGATTGAACTTTTTGATTTACTTCAAGCTCGGGATTACTTTCGGCATAATCGTAACCGTTTTTGATAAACGCCGGTATCAAATCGGCAAAAAGTAAAGCATTTACGCCTTTACTTTGATATTCCGGCTTTATAGCTACAAGCATAAGGTCTATTACGTTGTTTTTACCTCTTAAAGCTTTTAATAAGTGCCACCATCCGAATGGAAACAATTTTCCGCGAGATTTTTGTAATGCACGCGACATAGAAGGGAGTGTTATGCCTACACCAACCAATTCTCCACTTTCTTCAGTGATAAGACACACGTTTTCAAGTCGAAGAATAGGCAAATACATATTGATGTAATGTTTTATTTGCTTTTGAGTGAGAGGAGAATATCCGTAAAGAGGGTCATAAGCCTCATTGATGAGTTTGAAAATAGCTTCTCCATAATCGGCAACCAATTTTTTTGCGTTGGTATATTTAGGTGTGGAGAGATTGTATTTTTTGCGAATAATATCGGCAATACGCGACATTTTTTCCGGTATTGAATCGGGAACGTTTATTTTAAATTCCACCCAATCGATTTCTTTTTCAAATCCAAGTGATTCGATATGTGATTGATAGTAAGGATAATTATAAATGGTAGCCATTGTTCCTATTTGCTCAAAACCTTCTATCAACATACCTTCAGGATCCATGTCGGTAAAACCTAATGGTCCCACAATAGCATTCATGTCCTTTTTGCGTCCCCAATTTTCTACGGCTTCAATAAGAGCTTTGCTCACGGCTTTATCATCAATGAAATCAATAAAACCAAATCGCACGTGTCGCTCGTTATATTTCTCATTGGTTACTTTGTTGATGATACCGGCAATGCGACCCACAGGCTTGCCTGTGGCTTCATCAAAAGCCATAAAATAGACCGATTCGCAGAAATCAAAAGCCGGATTACTCGAAGTGAGAGTGTTTAGTTCGTCCATCACAAGTGGTGGAACAAAGCAATTATTATCTTTATATAGTGATATACCAAAATCGACAAACTTCTGTAATTGCTTTTTTTGAGCCGGAATTTCTTTTATAATTATTGACATTTTGTTTTATTCTTTGAGGTGAAGTCTGTTAAGACCTGATGTTATTGTTGTCTTTATCGGATATTATTTTTGCATTTCTGTGTCGCAAAATTACTTAAATTTAGTTATTATACCAAATAAGCACTGCTACGGACACTATAATTATTATAGTGAAGAGCATATAATATTTATCATATCTATGTTTGTTCATGTGATGAGGAAAAATAAGATGTTATTTTAAAATTGAAAATATATGAAGGGTGAAACTTCTTCGCTCATAAATTGTATAACAAGTTGAACCACAACAATAAATATTGCCAGTTTTAGAATCCAACAAGAGTTCACAAACCATTCTCCGGCTTTGTTCCACCATCGGCTTGGAACGGAGTGTGCGGCAATAATTATTATCATTAAGATGCACCACACATAACGAACTTCAACAAAAACAGGTAGATAGTCGATGTGAAAGTCGGTAATTATGTTTTTTATTATAAGCCAAGAATCGGTCCAAGAATCGGCTCTGAAAAATACCCACAAAAGTGAAACATATACAATAGTAATAGTCCATGAGATAGCTTTTATCCACCAAGTGTCGGGAATGCGTGCAAGCCATGAACGAGATGCTTTATGTACTGCAAGACCTGCTCCGTGCATTGCTCCCCAAAACACAAATTTCCATGCAGCCCCATGCCACAATCCACCTATGAGCATGGTGAGAAAATTGTTTACATAAGTTCGTATGGTTCCTTTACGATTTCCACCTAATGGAATATATACATAGTCACGCAACCATGATGACAGAGATATGTGCCATCTACGCCAAAATTCTGTAAGGCTTGTTGATTTATAAGGAAAATCGAAATTGGCACTTAGTTTAAAGCCCATTATTAAAGCTATACCTATTGCCATATCGGAATATCCTGAAAAATCGCAATAGATTTGCATTGTGTAACCAATGACGCCCATAAGGCTTTCAAAACCGGTATATCCGGTTGGTGATGCAAAAATGAGGTCGTTGTATTGTGAAATATAATCGGCTATTAATGATTTCTTGATAATACCTAAAATAATGAGCCAAAAGCCGAAATACACTTCGTTTTGTGTTGCTCTGTGATTTTCTTTTATTTGCGGAAGAAAATAGTCGGCACGAACAATGGGACCGGCAACAAGAGCCGGAAAAAAAGATAAAAAGAATGCATATTCAAGCCATGTTTCGGTAGGTTCAACTCTTTTTTTGTAAACATCCACGATATAACTTATTGATTGGAACGTATAGAAAGATATTCCTACCGGCAAAATTATGTCAAGTGGTTGAAAATTGCCTCCAACCATCTCATTCCAATTCCATAAGAAAAAGTTGGCATATTTAAAGTAACAAAGTACGCTCAATGACGCTACAATTGAAACAACTACGCACAATTTTTGTCGTAAATCGGTCTTTTGTTTAACCAAAATATGCGATAAAGTCCAATCAAGCAACGATGTAGCTACCAAAAGTAAGAAAAATAAACCGCTTGACTTATAATAGAAATATAGGCTGAAAGTAACAACAAAAGTCAACATTTGCCAACGACGATTCTTCAGCATTGAATAAATGGGAAGAAACACAAGAAAAATCGCCCAAAATACTCCTGAAGAAAAAATCATGGGAGAGTCTTGTTGGTAAGAGAGTAATTCTACTATATTATGCCATAAATATGTGAAATCCATGTCTTTATTTCTTTGGTTGGAGTATTATTACACGTTTGGGACGTGATTTATCAACTTCCGGTTTGTTCATTTTTATGGGATGAGTTGCATGTTCTGGCATCCATCTTGCAACGCTGTCGAGCCATAAACCAGCCGATTTGCGAGTAGGATGAGCACCATCTTTAGCACGGTCGAAGTGCATTCCATTGGATAAAAAGAATGAACCTTTTCGAGCATTTTTTGTAATCAAATCGTTTATTCCGGTGTCGGGTTTCCAATTAGGAGGTCCTATCCATACATAAGGTAAATCGCCCACTTGAGACAATATGTTTTTTACATATTTGTCACGTTTTTCAGCTATATTACGCACAAATAGTTCGTTTGCTCCAAGTGAAATAAACACATATGTAGGCTTGAATTGGTTGATATATTCTTTTAATTTGGTGGTTTCACCCCACACTTCTGAGGTTGAGCTATACCATATTACCGAATAAAGAGTGTGACCATTGGCGTCGGCGTAGGCAGCCATGCGAGGAGATAATCCTTCAAGCATGGAATCTCCTATAAATAAAATTGTTTGTGGCGTTTCATCTACGATGCGAGGGCTTTCAGTAATGGTGTCAACTTCTTCGATTATTGTATTTTGTTCATTGATGACGGTATCGGGCGATTTTGTCAATCGCTCAATCATTCCCGACGACTTCAATTCAAGTTGGCATATTTTTACTGTGTCAAATGCCGATAAAATCAAAAATATCATCAACGATATAAATAATATCGTCCATAATCCAAAATATTCTTTTTTCATAATCGGTGCAAAAATCGTAAGACTTTCCCAAATACGCAAACAATCCGAAAAAAAAGAAAGTTGGTTTATGTTTTTAAGTTATTTTCAGAGTGTTTAAACTTAATAAGATTGATATTTGTTAGTCTTGATAAGTGAAATATATGCAAGAATATAAGATTTGATGTGAAAAGTCAATAAAAATGAGTATTTTTGTTTTTATTACGACGAGATATGAAAATAGCTATAATCAATAAGAGTGACTTAAACGGTGGTGCAGCTGTAGTTTCTTACCGACTTATGAATGCTTTGCGAAAAGAAGGTGTTGAAGCAAGAATGCTTGTCGTTGATAAAACAGGTAACGACAATAACGTGATAAGTTATGCTAACCGAGTGAAAGATAAATCGGTATTTCTTGCAGAACGATTGCAAATTTTCTTGAAAAATGGTTTTTCAAGAGAAAATCTGTTTAAAGTAGATACTGCTCGTTGGGGACGTGATATTTCGTCGCATCCCATAGTTCAAGAAGCCGATGTGATTATGCTAAATTGGATAAATCAAGGGGCTTTGTCGCTTGATTGTGTAGAAAAATTGTGTGCAACCGGTAAACCGATAATCTGGACTATGCATGACATGTGGGAATGTACAGGAATATGTCATCATGCTTATGATTGTAAGAGATATAAGGCTTATTGTGGAAAATGTATATATTTGGGTTCTAATAATAAAGATGATATATCACATCGCACATGGAAGCGAAAAAAAAATGTTTATTCAGCTCCAAATTTGCATTTTGTGTCGGTAAGTAATTGGCTTGCTGAAAAATGTAAGGAAAGTTCTTTGCTTAAAACGAAAAACGTAACAGTCATTCCTAATACCAATGAAATAGATGAATTTTCGTTTAAAAGGTTGTCTAATATAAATTATAATATCTCTGATGACGTTAAAATCCTTGTCATGGGTGCAGCAAGGCTTGATGACCCGGTAAAAGGCTTTCCTATACTTCTAAGTTCTTTAAAATGGATTAAACTTCACAAGCCTGATGTTGCCGATAAAATACATCTTGTTTTGTTTGGAGATATAAGAGATGCCTCATTGTTACAGGAAATCGATATTCCTTATACTTATTTAGGGCGTATTCCTACCGATAAAGTAAAAAATATTTTTGCTCATGCCGACGTTGTGTTATCTTCATCGCTTTATGAAACACTACCGGGAACGTTGATAGAAGGACTTGCGGCGGGTTGTTTGCCTGTTACTTTCGGTAACGGTGGACAACGTGACATTGTAGAGCATTTAAAAACCGGGTATATTGCAGAGTATAAATCATATCAAGATTTTGCTTGTGGTATTGAATGGGCTGTAAATGCCGAAATAAGTAGAGAATTTCTTCATAATGAAATGGAAAAAAGATTTTCTCCACGAGCTATAGTCAATAAATATCTTACTTTGATAAAAAGTTTTTGACTTCGGGGTGATTATAATGATTGTTAAAACGAGTCAACTTTATTCGCCAATACAAATATAAACGGCTATCATACACGGCTCTTTCATTTAAAACGAAATAAACGACATAGCCCCCTTACCCGGTTC
>CAZHXA010000042.1:0-12480 GCA_964536025.1 uncultured Muribaculaceae bacterium | reverse complement strand
GTTTTATATTATTATAATATTTATTTCCTACGTTTTTTACCGTTAAAAAGTCAAAAGGTATAGTTAAGTTTCTTGTTTTTCTAAAAATAGATGTGGCAAATATAATATGTTTTAACATACAAACCTAATATTTCCCAAATAAAAATAATAAATATGTCGTAAAACACAAAATTATCTCTCTATTATCCTTACATTATTAAATGTATAAATCAAAAAATAACATTATTACTTAAAAATATTATTATCGTTACTTATCATTTTTTTACATAAATGAAACATACTACATAAAAATATTAGCTATTTTTGTGGAAAATAAAACAAACATTAAAAAAATATGTATTCAAAATTTTTATTGCTTTTAACATGCTTATTATCGGCATGCAATGTATTTGCCAATACACCTAAATACATTTTTTATTTTATTGGTGATGGCATGGGATTAAGTCCTATTATGGTTACCGAAGCTTATAATCGCACAGTGCTAAATAATAAAGAGCATTTGCAAATGTTGCAATTTCCCGTTATCTCTCTTGCTACAAGTTATTCGACAAACCGCCATATCACCGACTCTTCGGCAGCCGGCACAGCTCTTTCTACAGGTTACAAGACCAAGAACTATATGCTCGGAATGAATCCCGACAGCGTTGCCGTTTACAGTGTAGCTAAATCACTTAAAGAAGCGGGATATGGTGTGGGTATTGCTACCACAGTAACATTGAACGATGCCACTCCGGGAGCTTTCTACGGTCATGCCGTAAATAGAAAAAATTACTATGACATAGCTTTGGGTATTCTTGATACTAATTACGATATTCTTGCCGGATATACCTTACTTGGCAATAAAAATAAGGATAAAGATACCGGACTATATGACACTATAGAAAAAGCCGGTTATAAAATAGTGAAAGGTAAGGATGAATATAATAAAATTAAAAGTCACGATAAAATAGTGCTTTTAAACAAGCCTAATAAATATGGTCATTGCGGTTATACGGTAGATAGCACAGGAAATGAAAATTTCAATGTTCCTTATCTTACTCAAACGTGTATCGACCACTTGCAAAAAAACAGTCCCGACAAATTTTTTATGATGATTGAGGGCGGTAATATCGACTGGCTCGGACACTCTAACGACCCGGGAATGATAAAATCTATTCTTGATTTTGACGAAGGTGTGAAAATAGCTTACAATTTTTACAAGCAACACCCCGATGAAACATTAATACTTGTTACTGCCGACCACAATACAGGCGGTATGACATTTGGCGTAAAAGGTAACAAACTTGTAACCCTTAAAAATCTTGATTATCAAAAGATTTCTATTTCCGAATTCCAAGATTATTGTAAAAAACTGCTTGAATCAGGTAAAAAAACCGAATGGAACGAAATGAAAGAGTTCATAAGCATGAATTTAGGTTTGTACGGTGCCATTAAAGTAGATGAAAAGGATGATAAAGCAATAAAAGAATCATTTGACAACACATTTAATAAGAAAGATACAGAAAATGTGGAAACTCTTTATCTCACTTACAGTTCATTTACAAGCGAAGTGTTTAAAGTGTTCTGCAAATATACCGGAATAGGATGGACTACAACCGGGCACACCGGCGATTTTACGCCTGTATATGCTATCGGCGTAGGAGCTGAAGAATTCAGCGGGTTAAACAATAATATTGATTTACCAAAAAAATTAGCAAAAATTACAGGAGTAAAATTTTAAGTCTATACTTCATTTTTTTAGCGGATACATAGTGTTATGTATCCGCTTTTTTTTGGGTTATATATGATTATTTAATGAGATTTATTATAACCATTTAAAATGTTTATTTTATTTTTGTTTCGCATATTAAATGCATAGATAATGAAAAGACTTTTATTTTACATATTTTTATTAACAGCCGCCGGTATTAATTCAATATCGGCACAAGGTCTTGATTTATCACCCGAAGAACTATACCCTTTAAGAAAGGTATATGAGGGTAAATATCACTTTGTGGAAGAAGAAACAGGCGATACGCTATGTATGTATGTATTATACCCTATTACAGTGTATCCGCACGAAAAATTCAAAAACAAAAAAGAAGAAGAATTTTACTGGCGAACTGTGAGAGATGTAAAGAAAACGCTACCCTATGCAAAACTTATTTGCTCTACACTACTCGAAACCTATGAATATATAGAAACTTTTTCCACAAAAAAAGAAAAAGAACAATATTTAAAGGAGTTTGAAAAAGCTATTTTTGAACAATATAAACCCATAATGAAAAAAATGACAAAAAATCAGGGTAAAATGCTTTTAAAACTTATTAACAGAGAAACCAATCAAACAAGTTACAATATAGTTAAAGCCTTTTTAGGCAGTTTTCGTGCGGGATTTTGGCAAACGTTCGGTCGTTTCTTTGGCGTAAACATGAAATCGGGTTACAAACCCGAAAGCGACAAGAATGATGCCGTGATAGAACGTATATGTATAAGAATAGAACAAGGAACTTTATAATAACTTATAGCAAGTTATTATATACTATGTAGTTATTTATACAATTCAAAGTGTTTTAAAAATTCCCACATCACTATACCTGCAGTTATAGAAACATTGAGCGAATGTTTTGTACCATATTGAGGTAATTCTATACAATAATCAGAGTTATCAACAAGTTTTTGACTTACGCCTTTTACTTCGTTACCAAGTATAACAGCATATTTTTCATTTTTATCAACAACAAAATTTTCAAGGCTTATACTACCCTGCACTTGCTCTATTGCACATATCTTATAGCCTTTTTGCTTTAAATTATCAACAGCTTCACAAGCATCTTCAAAATAATGCCATTCAACAGAGTCTTCGGCACCCAAAGCCGTTTTATGAATTTCTACACTTGGCGGACAAGCCGTAATACCACATAAATATATAGATTCAATAACAAACGCATCGGCAGTGCGAAAAACAGAACCTATATTGTTAAGACTTCGCACATCGTCAAGAACGACCACAAGCGGAATCTTAGGCGTGTTTTTAAACTGTTCACAATTTATGCGATGCAAGTCAAGCATTGATTTCTTTTTCATATCTCATTCCATTTTACAGTGCAAAAATACAAAATATATGATATTAACAACATGTTAATAACTTGTGAAAAGCACTTAAAAACTTAATATTAAATATTTCAATTATTATTTTGTTTTTAATAACCAGCATTTTATGTAAAAATTTAAAAGAATGGCAAAAAAGTTTACATTTAATTTTTAATACACTTTTGACAAGGTTTTCTACAACATTTGATGTATGAATATATAGAAAATTATTAACTTTGCATGTTATTAACAGCATGTTGATAAAGTTTACAATGTATTGATTTTCAAAATAAATGATTGTTGATAAACTATCAATAACCATTACAAGAAGTTTAATAACTTAAAAAGCAAGAAAAACTATAAAAAGTTATCACAATTATCAACAGGCTATAATAAGAATCAATTAAAAGAATTTTTAAATAAAAAAATAAAAACTTTATATATATGATATCTGTTGAAAAAGGTTATGTAGATATGCCTATTGATAATGGCATAGATATAAAGAGCGAAATACTGCGATTGAAAAAAGAAAAGAATGCGGTAATACTTGCTCATTACTATCAACGTAACGAAATACAAGATATAGCCGATTATATAGGCGACAGTCTTGCATTGGCTCAAAAAGCAGCCAATATAGATGCAGATATAATAGTAATGTGCGGTGTGCATTTTATGGGCGAAACCGCCAAAATATTATGTAGGGATAAAAAGGTTATAGTACCCGACATGAACGGAGGGTGCAGTCTTGCCGACAGTTGTCCGGTGGATAAGTTTGCAGCTTTTGTAAAAGAACATCCTCAACACACGGTAATAAGTTATGTGAACACGAGTGCTGCGGTAAAGGCTTATACCGATATAGTGGTAACATCGTCCAATGCAAAGGAAATAGTAGAAAGTCTACCTAAAGAAGAAAAAATAATATTCGGACCCGATAGAAATCTCGGTAATTACATAAACGAAATAACCGGACGCAATATGTTATTGTGGGACGGTGCTTGCGAAGTGCATGAAAAATTTTCAGTTGAAAAAGTATTGGCTTTGAAAAAAGAAAATGAAGATGCCAAAATACTTGTTCATCCCGAATGTAAAAAGCCATTGCAGATAATAGCCGACAAAGTGGGTTCCACACAAGCATTGTTGAATTATGCCGTAAGTGATGAGTGCAACACATTTATAGTGGCAACAGAAAGCGGTATATTACATGAAATGCAAAAACGTTGTCCGCAAAAGACCTTTATTCCGGCTCCGCCCGAAAATGGCAAATGTTCTTGCAATGAATGTTCTTATATGAAACTCATAACACTTGAAAAACTTTATAACAGTTTGAAATATGAGTTACCCGAAATAGAAGTAGACGAAGAAACGGCTAGCAAAGCAGTGGTTTCAATAAACAGAATGCTTGACATTTCAGAGAAAATAGGATTGATAAAAAAATAATAATATTATATATATAATTATGGAATATAATCATAAAGATATTGAGAAGCGTTGGCAACAGTATTGGAAAGAAAACAATACTTATAAAACTGAGGTAGATAAAACACGTCCTAAATACTATGTGCTTGACATGTTCCCTTATCCATCGGGAGCCGGTTTACATGTGGGGCATCCTCTTGGTTACATAGCTTCGGATATATTTTCAAGATATAAAAGATTACAAGGTTTTAACGTGCTTCACCCAATGGGATATGATGCTTATGGATTGCCTGCAGAACAATATGCAATCCAAACCGGTCAACATCCCGAAGTGACAACAATGCAAAATATATCACGTTATCGTGAACAACTTGATAAAATAGGCTTTTGTTATGATTGGAGCAGAGAAATAAAGACATGTGAACCATCTTATTATAAATGGACACAATGGGCATTTACTCAAATGTTCAAGAGCTATTTTAATACAAAACAAGAAAAAGCTTGCCCGATAAGCGAACTTGAAGACTATTTTGCTGAAAACGGAAGTAAAGATGTTCCTGCTCACGGAAGCGAAGAACTTGATTTTACAGCCGAAGAATGGAAAGGTTACAGTCAAAAAGAAAAAAATGACATATTGATGAACTATCGTATAGCTTATCTTGGCAATACAATGGTGAATTGGTGTCCAAAACTCGGTACAGTGCTTGCCAATGATGAAGTGAGTGAAGGCGTATCGTTGCGTGGAGGTTATCCTGTAGAACAAAAATTGATGTATCAATGGTGCTTGAGAGTGAGTGCTTATGCCGGTCGCCTGTTAAAAGACCTTGATACAATAGAATGGAGTGATTCTATAAAAGAAACACAACGTAACTGGATAGGTTATAGCGAAGGAGCCGAAATGCTTTTCAAAGTAGCCGATAAAGATATAGAATTGAAAATATTCACTACTCGTGCCGATACTATTTTCGGTGTTACGTTCATGGTGCTTGCCCCTGAAAGCGAATATGTGAATATGGTGGTAACCGATGAGCAAAAAGATGCTGTTAATGCTTATCTTGATGAGGTTAAACATAAGACAGAACGTGAACGTATGATAGACAAAAAAGTGTCGGGCGTTTTCTCAGGTTCTTATGCAGTGAATCCTATAACAGGTAAAAATATACCTATTTACATAAGTGATTATGTGCTTGCCGGATATGGAACGGGTGCTATAATGGCTGTTCCTGCTCACGATAGCAGAGACTATGCTTTTGCTAAACATTTTAATCTTGATATAGTACCGCTTATAGAAGGTTGTGATGTGAGTGAAGAAAGCTTTGACGCCAAAGAGGGCATAATGGCTAATTCTTCTAACGAAAAACTTCAACTTAACGGACTTACCGTAAAAGAAGCCATAGCCAAAACAAAGGTATTCATTAAAGAAGCGGGAATAGGAAAGGTGAAAGTGAATTATCGCCTTCGTGATGCTATTTTCAGTCGTCAACGTTATTGGGGAGAGCCGTTCCCTGTGTATTATGACGAAAATAATCAACCTCAAGTGCTTTCGGATGAAGAATTACCTTTGTTATTACCTGAAGTAGATAAATTTTTACCAACCGAAACAGGAGAACCACCTCTTGGACGTGCTAAAAACTGGGTGGCTAAAAACGGTTGTCCGCTTGAACTGAATACAATGCCGGGATTTGCAGGTTCTTCGGCTTATTATCTTCGTTACATGGATCCTAAAAACGACAAAGCATTGGTTTCAAAAGAAGCAAATGAATATTGGCGTAGCGTAGACCTATATGTGGGAGGAACTGAACATGCAACAGGACACTTGATTTATAGCCGTTTCTGGAATAAATTCCTTTATGATTATGGTTATGTGTGCGAACCTGAACCATTCAAGAAACTTATAAATCAAGGAATGATTCAAGGAAGGTCAAATTTTGTATATCGTATAAAGGATACTAACACATTTGTATCTTATAATTTGAAAAAGGATTATGATGTAACTCCTATACATGTGGATGTTAATATAGTAAGTAATGATATACTTGATGTGGATAAATTCAGAGCTTGGCGTCCGGAATTCAATAATGCCGAATTTGTACTTGAAGATGGTAAGTACGTTTGTGGTTGGGCAGTTGAAAAGATGTCAAAATCCATGTTCAATGTAGTAAATCCCGATGATATAGTAGAGGTTTATGGAGCCGATACACTTCGTTTATATGAAATGTTCTTGGGTCCAATCGAACAAAGTAAACCATGGGATACAAATGGAATAGACGGTGTAAATCGTTTCTTGAAAAAATTGTGGGGATTGTTCTTTAAGGGAGATGAATTAGTAATAAAAGAAGAAAAAGCATCGGCAGAGGCGTTGAAATCGCTTCATAAATTGATTAAAAAAGTAACATTTGATATAGAACATTTTTCTTATAACACTTCGGTGAGTGCATTCATGATTTGTGTGAACGAATTAAATGCAATGAAATGTGTAAGTAAAGAAATTTATGATGAACTTGTAGTACTTTTGGCTCCTTTTGCTCCTCACATTGCAGAAGAATTGTGGCATAAACTTGGACACAATACAAGTGTATGTGATGCCAAATGGCCTGTATTTAACGAAGAATATCTTGTGGAAGCAAGTGTGAACTATGCTATATCTTTTAATGGTAAAGCAAGATTTAATATGGCTGTACCTAATGGTACATCAAAAGAAGAAGTTGAAAAAATGGCTCTTTCTCATGAATCTTCGGCTAAATGGATGGAAGGTAAAACACCTAAAAAGATAATCGTAGTGCCAAATAAAATAGTAAATATAGTACTATGACAAGAGAACTAAAATAATTAATATATGCCGGCTATTATTATAATAGCCGGCTATTTGTTTAGAATTGTAATATAAAGAATATGAAAGAGATAGTTTTTGCAACTAATAATGCACATAAACTGCGTGAATTAAGAGAAATAGCAGGAAATAAATTCAAAATATTGAGTTTGAAAGATATAAATTGTAATGATGAAATACCTGAAACATCTCCTACAATAGAAGGAAATGCAATCTTAAAAGCCAATTATATAAAAGATAAATATGGTTATGATTGTTTTGCCGATGATACAGGTCTTGAAGTGGAAGCTTTAAATGGTGCACCCGGAGTTTTTTCGGCTCGATATGCCGGTGAAGATTGTAATAGTGAGAATAATATAGATAAATTGCTCTCAGAACTTAAAAATAAAGAAAATCGTTCGTCTCGTTTTATTACAGTAATAGCATTGAGAATAGGAAACGATATTTTTACTTTTGAAGGTGAAGTTAAAGGAGAAATTTTAACAAAACGACAGGGAACAGGCGGTTTTGGTTATGATTCTGTTTTTAAACCAATAGAAGCTGATTGCTCATTTGCCGAAATGCAAGCGGAAGAAAAAAATGCGATAAGTCATAGGGGTAGGGCTGTGAAAAAACTTTTCAATTTTTTAATTGAAAAATAAACATTTTTGAATTGATTTTTAAGGTTTGTTTTGAATAACTTGATAAAGTTCTAATTCAAAACTTGGTGCCATGAGTGCAATATGCTCAAAAATTTCACTTTGGACCGATTCATGCGAAACCCAATCGGTTACCGAAGTGTAACAAAAAATGTGTATAGGTGTTCCTTGTGGAGTAGGTGCTAATTCGTTTACGAGAATAAAAGAATCTTGTGCTATGAAAGGATGATTATATAAAAAAAGAGTAAGATAAGCTCTGAAAAGTCCTAAATTAGTTTCAATTGTACCATTTACCAAACCTTTTGAATTTCGAGTGTTTTCAACGATACCATTTTTGAGTTGTTCCTGTTTGCTTATTATAAAATCTTTAAATATAGGAATTTTTTTCAATGATTCGAGCATAGAATTGGAAGGTGCATGAACCGATTGTGTTGAAATGTTGCAAGAACGATTTATTTGTCGTTTACCACTTTCATACATATATCTCCAATTTTGAAAAGAAGTGCTAACAAGAGTGTAAGGAGGTAACATAGCAACAGTATTATCCCAATTCCTTACTTTTACTACAGTGAGTGACACATCGGCAACAATACCATTTGCCGGTGTGTTTGGTACAATAATCCAATCACCAACTCTTAGCATGTCATTTTGCGAAAGTTGTACTCCTGCAACAAGTCCTAAAATACTATCTTTGAAAACTAGCATAACAACAGCCGCAAAAGCACCAAGTCCGGTAAATAAAGCGAGAGGAGATTTGTTTACTATAATAGAAATTATAAGTATAATACCTATAATCCACATAATGCCTTTACCTATTTGCGGTAAACCTTTAAGAGGGTGGTTATGTGTGTTTCCAACTTCTTCATATCTACGCCAAATAAAATTGAGACATTCGTTGATAGCTATTATAAATGTTATAATAAGATAAATTACAGCAATTTTAATAATAAAGTAAAGAATTTTACTTTCGTTGGAAAACGCAAAAGATATGAGAGATAAAAAAACAATAGGAGGAATAATGTGACTCACTTTCAATAAAGTCTTTTCGGCTTGTGCAGCACAAGAGTGAGAAGTACGTTTAAACCATCTCATTTTATTGGTTATGAAAACAGCTATTTTACTTATAAGCCACCCTATAGCACATGCAATAGCTATAACTATGGTCATGTAGATGATTTCTTCTATTGTTTCGCTATGAGGAAGTGAACATTTTTTAAGAACATAATCAATAAGATATATAATAGAATGGGCTATTTTATGAGGAGGTACATTAGTCATTGTATTGAATATTAAAACCTTATTTATAACAAAAGTTGTTTTGTTTTGTTGTTTTTATGTGTGAAAAATAAAAAAAATATGTACTTTTGAGGAATGGATTTTTTTGATTCGGTTGAATTTTATATTTTGGCTGTAACAATAGCTATTCTTGTGGTTAGTTTTTTTCTAAAATCACATGATGAAATACAGTCTTATAGTTATATTTATCAAGGTGATATAACATTTGCTGAATCATCACAAATAGGAGAAGAAGAATATATTGAAACTATATCGAGTGATAATGGTATAGTGTATATTATCCATCGTAATATGATGTTACCTGTTGATGCTACAGTAAATTTAAAGATGAATATATGTGGCGACAGTATAAATTGTGTTGAAAAAATGGAAGAACGCTTGCCTGAAGAACAAGTGTTTTGCTATGATGTGAAATTTAAAATTAAATGCTTGAAATATATTACATATAAAATAAAGTATGAATGTATAAGTAACGGTAAATGGTGTAATATATCATTCACTAATAATGAGAATATGTCGGTTATAAAAGGATTAAAACTATAAATAAGTTTGGATATGAATAATTTTAAAAAAATAGCATCTGTTTTATTATTAATATTATTTGTTTCATTATCTATTATGGCAGATAATGGAATTTGGAAAATACACACAGTTTTTAATGAAAATAGAATACGTGTAGTTGATACAGAAGAAATGGTGTATTGCGTAACAGAAAATTCATTGAATGCTTACAATAAAAAAAAAGGTTCATTTGAATGTTTTTCTCGAACAAACAGATTATCAAGTAATTTTGTAAAAAATATATATTATAACTATGTAAAAAAATACGTTGTTGTAACGTATACCGATTTTAATATAGATATACTTTGTGAAGATGGAACAACAATAAATATACCAAATCTAAAAAATATATCAAGTGTAAATGATTGCACGATAAATGATGTTACTTTTGGAGAAGATTGCTTTTATGTAGCATCTAAGGTAGGATATTTAGTAATTGAAGATATAAATTTCACTGTTAAGAAAGCTGCTTTTTTTAATTCAAATGTTCAATCTATAGCCGAAGTTGGAAATAAATTGATATTAAGTGATGGAAATAAAATTATTTATACATCATTAAATGTTGACGTAAAAAAAACGAGTCAAATGACTAATGCATCACTTGGCGTTTTTGGTAATATTTATCCTATCGATAATAATCATTTTTTCTTAAATGGAAGTGCTTTATATCTTGTAACAATAAAAGAAGATGGAAGCTTTAGTAAAGTTTTGGTATCTTCAGGAAAAGTATATGATGTACAACCTATATATAATGGATTTATGGCTTTAGGTGGTACTTCATCAAAAATTATAACAAAGTATTATCAATTTGATAAGAATGGAAATAAAACCATTGATATTACATTACCTGAACAAATGAAAAATACTTTATTTTCTTCGTATGAAGAAGATGGTTCCTTATGGAGACTTGGTGCTAATGGATTGTTTAAAATTAAGTTTGATAAGACAAATAATACTTTTACTGAAACAGGAAATCTATTAGTTCCTAATTGTGTTACAGCAAAACGTATAGGAGCTATGTCTTATAATGAAAAAAATAAAAAAATATATATAACAAGTGGTGGTCCTGGTACAGAATCTTTAATTCAAACACAAGGACAACAGGCTTATATAAGTTCTTTTGATGGAAAAGTATGGAAAAACGAAATGCCATATAATTTAAAAGGTTATAGTTTTCAAGATCCTTATAAACCTGTTTTTGATGTGAATAACCCGGATATATTTTATGTAGGTACTTGGTTTCAAGGTGTTTTAAAGATAAAGAATAATGAAATAATAGCTAAATATGATTGGAATAATAGTTATCTTCTTCATGCTTTAAATAATTGGTTTTGCCAAGTTCCTTGTATGGATTTTGATGCCTATGGAAATTTATGGATGCTTCAGTATACAGAAAAATGTAGTAGCAAAGAAATAAATATTTTAAAGAAGGAATCTTTAAATAAGAATAATGATATTTCTTTATATGATTGGATTGTTCCTGAAATAAAAACAGAATTTCAAAAACGTTTATGTTTTATAATAGATAAAAATGATAATAAAATTATTTTTGATGGTTCTTTTGATGGTTCAATTAAAGTAATTAAAAATGATGAAACATTAACTGATATAAATACGCGTGATTTTAATTATTTCTATGACCAAGAAGGGAAAAAAGTGACGTGGTCTCTTATATTGGGTATGGAAGAAGATAAGAAAGGAAATATATGGTTTGTAGGCTCTTCAGGATTATTCAGCATGAATCCTAATCAAGCATTTAATGAAAATTTTAGAATTACAGTTCCTAAAAATGGAAATAATTATATTCTTGATAATGTTTTCACTACAAGTATTTCTATTGATGAATATAATCGTAAATGGATAGGTACACTTGATGATGGAATTTATTTGTTAAATGAAGATTGTTCAAAAATTTTAAAACATTTCAATTCATCTAATAGTACTATGCCAAATGATAGAGTTCTTTGTATTTGTTGGAATCCAAATACAAAGTCTGTATTTATTGGCTTAAATGGTTGTTTATTGGAATATAAACCTGAAAATGAATCTGATTTGAGTGCTATTTCAATGGAACCAAATATTATAACACCGGAATTTAATAATTTTGCTATTTTTAGTAGAGTACCAATTGATGCAACAATATATATAAAAAACAATAAAGGTAAAACAGTAAAGACTTTACAAGCTACGAGTTCAAAAGTCTTTTGGAATTGTACCGATGAAAATAAGGAATTTCTTAAAACAGGTATTTATAATGTTAGTATAAAATTGAAAGGGATAGATACTGAAGATAATTTAATGCAATTTAAAGTTATCAATTAAATCACATATTTTCAAAAATCACAAAGCTGGTTAAAAAATAAAATAAGCAAAAACATTTGTCGTTATATATAAGTATATCAATTTATATGAATATGGCAAGAAAAATTATATATCTTTTTATTTTTTCGTTTTTATTGAATTTATCGGTTTTTGCTTCGGTTGGGGACTGGCACATTCATGGAGTTTTTGGAAATTCTCCACAAAAGGTATTGGATACAGGTAATAAAGTTTATTATCTTGTTGATGGGTGGCTTTACTATTATGATAAAGAAAATCAAGAAACTATTTGTTTTTCTGAATCAGGAGATATGAATGATGTTATCATCAATAATATCTATTATGATT
>CAZHXA010000041.1:0-13611 GCA_964536025.1 uncultured Muribaculaceae bacterium | reverse complement strand
ATATTATAATTTATTATGAACATTTCTCATATTGAACATGTAGGCATAGCTGTAACAAGCCTTGAACAAGCTATTCCATTCTATGAAAACATTCTTGGAACAAAATGTTTCGCAATCGAAGAAGTTGCCGACCAAAAAGTGAAAACCGCTTTTTTCAAAATCGGTCAAACAAAAATTGAATTGCTTGAAGCTACCGCACCCGAAAGTGCCATTGCAAAATTCATCGAAAAGAACGGTGGTCGTGGAGGTATTCAACACATTGCATTTGCTGTAGAAGACGGAGTTGCCAATGCATTGGCTGAAGCTGAAGCTAAGGGTTGTGCATTAATCGACAAAGCTCCTCGCAAAGGTGCTGAAGGTCTTAATATCGCTTTTTTACATCCGAAGTCAACTTGCGGTACATTAGTTGAACTTTGTGAAGATCCAAATAAATAATTTTTATCATTTAAGAAATGGCAAACCAACTTGAAAAAGTAAAAGAACTAATAGCGTTGCGCGAAGAAGCACGCATTGGTGGTGGCGAAAAAGCTATTCAAAAGCAACATGAGAGAGGTAAATATACTGCTCGTGAAAGAATCGCTCAACTTCTTGATGAAGGCAGTTTTGAAGAACTTGATATGTTTGTTCGTCACAGATGTACAAACTTCGGTCTAGAAAAGAAATCTTACCTTGGCGATGGCGTTGTAACTGGTTATGGAACAATCGACGGTCGCCTTGTTTATGTATTTGCACAAGATTTTACAGTATTTGGAGGAGCTTTATCTGAAACTCTTGCTCTTAAGATCTGTAAAATCATGGATATGGCAATGAAGAACGGTGCTCCTGTTATCGGTCTTAACGACTCAGGTGGTGCTCGTATTCAAGAAGGCATCAACGCTCTTGCAGGTTATGCTGAAATTTTCCAACGTAACATCATGGCTTCAGGCGTTATCCCTCAAATTTCAGCCATCTTAGGCCCTTGTGCAGGTGGTGCTGTTTACTCTCCTGCCCTAACCGACTTCACTATCATGGCTAAGGGTATTTCTTATATGTTCTTAACTGGTCCTAAAGTCGTAAAGACTGTAACCGGAGAAGATGTAACACAAGAAGCTCTTGGTGGTGCTGATGTACACGCTACAAAATCGGGTGTGGCTCACTTTGCTGCCGAAGATGGAGAAGAAGCTATACGCATCATTCGTAAATTGATGAGCTATATTCCTCAAAACAACTTAGAAGAAGCTCCTCTTGTAGAATGTACCGACCCAATTGATCGTCTTGAAGACAGCCTAAACGAAATCATTCCTGAATCGGCTAACCAAGCTTACGATATGTATGAAGTAATAGGTGCTATCGTCGACAACGGTGAATTCCTTGAAGTATCGGCTAACTATGCTCGCAATATCATCGTAGGTTTCGCTCGCTTTAACGGACAATCGGTAGGTATCGTTGCTAACCAACCTAAATATCTTGCCGGTGTATTGGACTGCAATGCTTCTCGCAAAGCAGCTCGTTTCGTTCGATTCTGCGATGCATTCAACATTCCATTGGTAACTCTTGTTGACGTTCCTGGATTCCTTCCGGGTACAGGTCAAGAATACAATGCAGTTATTCTTCACGGTGCAAAATTACTTTACGCTTATGGTGAAGCTACTGTACCTAAGGTTACTGTAACTCTACGCAAGAGCTACGGAGGTAGTCACATCGTGATGAGTTGTAAGCAACTTCGTGGCGATATGAACTATGCATGGCCTACTGCCGAAATCGCAGTTATGGGTGCTTCGGGTGCAGCTGAAGTTCTTTACGCTAAAGAAGCCAAAGAAGCTAAAACTGCTGCTAAAGCAGCTAAGGAAGCCGGAGATGATGCTAAAGCATCTCAAATCATGGACGACTTCAAGAAATATATCAAAGAAAAAGAAGACGAATATAACAAATTGTTCTGTAATCCTTACAATGCGGCTCGTTATGGTTACATCGATGACGTTATTGAACCGAGAAATACCCGTTTCCGCATTATTCGTGCTCTTCAACAATTACAAACCAAGAAGGTTGTCAACCCTGCTAAGAAACACGGTAACATTCCTTTGTAATTCCAGAAAAAATGAACAAGAAAGGATTAGTTTTATTACTTTTTGTTTTCACTTTATCATTCTCTGCTATTGCTCAACACAAAGGGTTACGCATTACAGAAGTAATGATTGAAAACATAAGCAACATAACCGATGAATACGGAAATCGCCAAGCTTGGATTGAGCTTTACAACACAACTCGCAAATCCATGCAAATTTCAAGTGTATTCATCACTAATGAGCGTGTACCGGAAGGTCAAAATCCTGACAAAACTAAAATGTACACTATTCCGCAAAACGACAAGAACACAAAGATTCCTCATCTTCAACAAGCTGTATTCTTTGCCGACGGAGACCCTTGGAAAGGTACATTCCACGTCAGTTTTGAACTTAAACCCGGACAAGATAACTACATCGCTTTATATGATGCCGATGGTATCACTAAACTTGATGAAGTTGTAGTTCCGGCAAATCTTCCGGCTGACCATTCTTACGCAAGAACTATTGAAATCGAAGATTGGCATAAAATCACAAGCAACGAATTCGATGCTTCTCAATGGGAGTTCCGCAATGGTTCCGATAAAGACCATGCTATTACACCGGGCGTAAACAATCAAGTTATCGAACTTAACGACAAAATCGAAAAGTTCCAAAAACTTGATAGTTCTGGTGTAATGCTTACTATTATGGCAATGGCTATCGTTTTCTCTGCTCTTATTATGCTTAGCGTTTGTTTTTACATTTTTGGTAAAATCAATGCAAATATCGCACGCAAAAACAAAGCTGTCGCTCAAAAGACTGATATTGACCATACCGAAATTGAAAACGATAGTAGCGAAGCTATTGCAGCTATTTCAATGGCTTTATATCAACATCTTAACGCCCACGACTACGAAGACACGGTTCTTACCATTAACAAAGTGAAACGTGCTTATTCTCCTTGGAGTTCTAAGATTTACACATTGCGTGAAACGCCTAACAAACATTAAACCCATTCAAAAAGCATTTAATAAATGAAAGATTATAAGTATAAAATCAACGGAAACGATTACAAAGTTTCAATTGGTGATATTGAAGATAACATTGCTCAAGTTGAAGTGAACGGAGTTCCTTTCAAAGTAGAAATACAAGAAACTAAAACAGCTCCTGTAACAGTAAAATCTGTTAAACCTGCGGCTGCTCCTCGCACCGAAACCGGTGCTAAGGTAATCAGCAAGCCGGTAGCATCAGGCAACCAATCGGCAATCAAATCACCACTACCAGGTGTTATCGTAGAGATTAAAGTTAATGTAGGCGATACAGTTGCAGCCGATACTGTAGTTGCCATTCTTGAAGCAATGAAGATGGAAAACAACATCAATGCAGGTAAAGCAGGTGTTGTTAAAGCAATCAATGTAAATAAAGGTGATTCGGTTCTTGAAGGTACCGACATCTTAGTAATTGAATAAACATTATTATGAATGAATTAGTATCATTTTTCGGTGAAAATCTACAAACATTCTGGGAATTCACCGGATTCTATAATGTAACAATTCCTCACCTTATCATGCTATTGGTAGGTTTGTTCTTTATCTATCTTGCAATCAAGAAGAATTTTGAACCAATGCTACTTGTACCTATAGGGTTTGGTATTTTGGTTGGAAACATTCCTTTCCAACTTGGTAATGAAATTGGAATTTATGAAGAAGGGTCTGTATTGAACATTCTTTATGGAGGTGTGGCTTCTGGATGGTATCCGCCACTTATATTCTTGGGTATTGGTGCAATGACCGACTTCTCGGCTTTACTTGCCAATCCTAAGTTAATGTTGGTGGGAGCTGCTGCTCAATTCGGTATCTTCGGAGCTTACATTGTTGCTTTGTTCTTAGGTTTTGCTCCCGACCAAGCAGCCGGTATCGCTATAATAGGTGGTGCCGACGGTCCAACAGCAATATTCCTATCATCAAAACTTGCACCCAACATGATGGGAGCTATCGCTGTATCGGCTTACTCTTATATGGCATTGGTTCCTCTTATCCAACCTCCTATCATGCGATTCTTTACCACCAAAAAGGAACGTCTTATCAAAATGAAACCGGCTCGTACCGTTTCTCAAAACGAAAAGATTATTTTCCCTATCTTCGGTCTTATTTTGACTTGTTTCTTCGTTCCTTCGGCAATTCCATTATTAGGTATGTTATTCTTCGGTAACTTGCTTCGCGAAAGTGGAGTAACCACACGTCTTGCTAAAACAGCAAGCAATGCTCTTACCGATATTGTAACAATGCTTCTTGGATTGACTGTGGGTGCATCTACTCAAGCATCTGAATTCCTTACTATTGATACAATTAAGATTTTTGCTCTTGGTGCAATGGCGTTTATCATCGCATCTTCATCTGGTGTACTATTTGTAAAATTCTTCAATTTGTTCTTACCTGAAGGAAAGAAAATCAATCCTCTTATAGGAAATGCAGGTGTTTCTGCCGTACCTATGGCTGCTCGTATTTCCAATGACTTAGGATTGAAATATGACCCGTCAAATTATCTTTTGATGCATGCTATGGGTCCTAACGTTGCCGGAGTAATTGGTTCAGCTGTAGCTGCCGGTGTTTTACTTGGTTTCTTAGGTTGATAAATTAAGGACCTCTTGTTACAAAAAAACAACAAGAGTTATATAGAAAATTTCAGAGGGTGTTCCGATTAATAAATTCAGGACACCCTCTGAGTTTTTTAAATGTTTTTCAAAGTATTAGGAATTATATTCTTATTAATTGTTTTGGAAAATTACTATTCTATTCCAATTATTGGTTTCATAAGGTTGTGTATCTCCTCCAAATGCCTTTATTGTTAACCTATCACCATCTATTCCATATTTATTTACAAGGACATCATAAACAGCTTTTGCACGACGTTCAGATAAACTCATGTTATATGCAGCCGAACCTGTGTCATGATCGGCGTACCCGCATATTGTAATCGTTGAACCGGGAGTTGCTTCAAGCCATTGAGCCAAATTATAAATATTAACCATTTGTTCATTGGAAATTTTTGCCGAATTTATTGTAAAACGTACAGTTGCAAGTGGCATTTCAACCTCAGCTACTTCTACTTCTTGAACCTCTACAACTGGTTCTGGACATGGTAATTGAGCCTTAGCGGTAGCAAGTTCATTATTTGTTTTATTTAATTTGCCTCTTAATTCATTTACTTGGTCATTCAAATTTTGCATATAATTCAAATATGCACATGGATTATATTCGGTAAATGAAACACCTCCAAAATTGATACTTAAACCTCCTATTGCAGTAAAATTCACATCAATAGGTTTTCCTCCAACAGTACCATTGAAATTATCGGCATAAAATTGTCCTCTTGCTTCCATAAAAATATCCACATATTTTCCTGTTCGCAATCGGAATTGAATACCGGCAGAGACCGGTAATGTCCACGAATTATCTCTTATTTTATCTCCTGACATAATATTGGCTCCGACACTGTTTATATCCCATGTGTAAGTTCCGCCAAGACCAATAAAAGGATTTATGCTGAACACCCTATTCGGATTTACTCCTGCCACAGAGTTCATCATGTCCCACATGAAATCAAGGTTAAGATTTGCATACTTTGCTTTACTGAAATCGCCGTTTTCCCAATGTAACGAGCCTCCTAAAACTGAAAACCGTAACCCCATATAAGGTGAAAACCAACGCCCTACTCCAAGATTCATAGCAAGTGTTACTTGACGTTTTGCATCACCATAAGGCAAATAATTTTCTACAAACGGCATATTGATTCCTGCACCCAATTGCATAAACCAATTATTATTCCAATTGGTTGTATATGTCGTTTTACATTCTACTTCGGTGATGGTCAACTCAGTAACATCCACCACCACATTTTCAGGATTTTGATTCTGTGTTTGTGCATTTACCGCTATAGGGAACAACGCCGCCAAACTAAGAGCTAAAATAAGTTGTTTCGTTTTCATCTCATCATAAAATTTAATTAAACATCAATAAATTGTATTTATATCTTAAATAACACTTTATTACATGAGATGTTCAATCGACTTACTGCTCATATATACATATATAACCCCTAAAATCCCATTATTGAACCTTTATTACAAAAAAAGATATGCTTCGCCTGGTATTAAGCGATTAATATATAATTTGATTAATTTTTGCCGAAAAAAACAACGTTTGTGTGTTTATGTATTACGCTTTAAGAACATATAATTGAGAATTCTCACATTTCACTACTTTTACGCTCTCCCCTTCTTCTATAAAATCATTATAAGAAACAGCATCAAGAATTTTACCGTTTATCATTATCTTCCCGGCAGGACGCAACACAGTCAAGGTCACACCCTCGGCATTTATATACACTTTAAGCTCATCGGGAACTCCTAAATAACCTTCATCTACATTTTGTTCCAAATTCAATGCAAAATCTTCCATGAAACCATTTTTTCCGGCTTTATTTATTACAAAACAAAGCAAAATTGTCCCCACAACAACTATTGCTATTATCAATATGAGATAAAATGCTATTGTCATAATACTTAATAGTTTTCAAGCTTTTGAAAATAAAAAACTTAACTCTTTTATTAGCAAATTTAATGATTTATTGCCAAAAATTCAACAAAGAAACTAAAATCTACATAACAATTCTTTAATAAGAGAACTTTCAAAAAATCATCATGTTTTAAACATACTTAATTATTAAAATAATATTATGGAAACACTTGCCTCTTCTACATTCAGGCAACGCTTGTTGGACCTTCAAGATAACATGTTCAACTTTGCCTACATTCTCACTTCCGACCGAGAAGATGCTCGAGATTTACTTCAAGATACTACTCTTAAGGTTCTCGACAATCAAGATAAATTTACCGACAACACCAATTTTAAAGGTTGGGTATTTACAGTTATGAGAAACATATTTATTAATAATTATCGCAAACTCGTTCGCAATCAAACTATAGTTGACAAAACAGAAGATTTATACCATTTAAATCTACCACAAGAGTCTGGATTTGACACTCCCGACGGCACATTTAATGTTAAAGAAATAACCAAAGCTATAAATAGCTTCTCCGACGAATATCGCATTCCTTTTATCATGCACATTGCGGGTTATAAGTACAATGAAATTGCACATACAATGAATCTGCCTTTAGGAACCGTAAAAAGCCGTATATTCTTTGCTCGACAAAAATTACAAGCCATGCTTAAAGAATTCCGCTAAAAAACGATGACAAATAGGAACGCTACACTTCCTTGACTTATGTTTTGCTTATTTACCGCTCTCTATGAGTTTCAATGCTTGTGCCAATTGGTCAGGACATGACGTTGCTTTAAATCCGCAACGTATACCCTCTAAGCGTTTTATTACATCTTCACACTTCATACCTTTAATCAAGTGAGATATACCTTGCAAATTACCATTGCAACCACCGAAAAACTCTACATCATTAATTACTCCGTTTTCTACATCAAGATTTATTTGTGTAGAACATGTTCCCTGTGTTTTATATGAATATTTTGCCATATTTTTTATATCTACAATTTATTATGTAATCAATCTTCAGAATGTAATATTTCCAATAGTGCATCTCTGCTCACTACTTCAATTTCGGTGAGAGTGTAATTTATAATGCCCTCATTTTCCAATTTATCAAGTGCATTTATCAAAGAAGAACGTTGTACACCAAGCACACTACACAAATCTTTTTGTTTATAGGTCATTTTTATATCTTTACTTCCTCTTTGTGTAAGTGAAGTAATGATAAACGCCAATCTTTCGGCAATAGAACCGGTTGACAAGGCTTTAATTCCAAACGTGCCCTTTTGAGAATTTCTCGATAATATATTAAGAATATTAAACAAAAACACTTTATCACTCATCAAGATATTCACAAAATCGGCTTTGAGTATTTGCAACACACCACAATCGGTCAAAGCTGTTGCATTAAACGGATAATATGTATTACGACCAAAAAGATAATCAACTCCTATAACATCGGGACCATATAGTGTTTCTGAGACCATAACTTTTTTATTGGCACTCGACAAATCAACTCTTATATCTCCTGATATTATAAAACGTATGTGTGTACACACATCTCTGGCACTTATAACCTGTTGACCTTTATCATATTTCACAAAATGGAATGGTGTTTTTTCTATAAGTTCCGATAATTTATCGCGACTTACACCTTGAAACAACGGCAATTCCATCAATTTTTCATACATGCTATCCATATAGTCTTTCGTTATATTCTTATTATAAATCCTTATAATATTAAATCGACATCTACACAAAGATAGCAATCTTAGATTAAAGCAGACATTGATTTAATGTTTTTTTAATAAATAGCCTCCATTTTTACAATTTCCCGTGTTTAGACTTCAAATATAACTGCGTACTGTTTATTATATTTTGCCAAGCTATATAAGCTGCCGGAGCAACCGAAATAATAGGATTTAAATAAGTGAGTGATAACCAAAGTCCTAAAATCGTGTTTTTTTGTCCCAAACCTTGAGCTCCGACAACTTTATCTCCATATTTTGCTCCTATTTTTCTACCTATAATAAATTGCATGCAACACACCACAAGTGAAACTATTGCCAAATAAATCATTGTGCTTAATTGCGAAATAGGTTGTTGCATTATAAAACTTACTGCATTGCCCATAACGATAAATAATGCAACAGCCCACATCCAGAAAGAAATGGTTTGATGAGATGCAAGTGTTTTATGTATTTTAGGCATAAATTTTCGCATTAGTAACGAAAATATAAGTGGAACTACAAGCATGGGAACTACTTGAGTACATATTCTATTAAACGAAGTCATAAAATCGATATTATTTTCTACCGAAATCCAAGATAAAAACACCGGTGCTGTAAAAGCCAAAACCATATTACATAACAACGAATAAGATGCTTGTACCGATACACTGCCTCCAAGCATACCGGTGATAACAGGAGCAGCAGTTGCAGTTGACATGAATACACACAAAAAAGCACCTTCGGCAACTATAGGATTCCAAAAATATAATGAATAATAAACAATCCAACAGCCTATAAATTGCACTGCCAACAAAGACAAATGAAATCCGGTAATTTTTAATTCCTCTAATTTCAATTTAGTAAAAGTTATCGTAAGCATGCAAAATATTAATAACGGAGAAATCCATGATATATGTGACATATATTCATGAAATATCACACCACCTATCATTGATATAGGCAACATCCACGTTTTTAAAAATCTTATCATTGTATACTAAAAGAAAAGTTCCCTTTCGGGAACTTTTTATTTAAGCTTTTCTATTACTTTTTCTATCTCAAGCATTTCTTGTTCTCCGGTTGACATATTTTTTAAGGTCAATTTACCCTCTGTTAATTCCGTTTCTCCCACCATTGCAACATAAGAAATATTTTTTGCATTGGCATAAGTCATTTGTTTCTTCATTTTTGAAGACTCCGGATAAAGTTCTGCCGAAATTCCTTCTTTACGAAGTTGCATTACATATTTCAACGATTGTGAGGCTTCGGCTTCACCGAAATTCATGAAAATAACTTTTGTTACTGCACATGTATCAGCCGGATATAAATTCAATGTATTAAGTACGTCAAAAATACGATCGGCACCAAAACTTATACCCACACCGCTAACGCCATCCATTCCGAACACTCCTGTCAAGTTATCATAACGACCACCGCCGGTAATGCTACCCATTTCCACATCATTGGCTTTTACTTCAAGAATAGAACCAGTATAATAATTAAGCCCGCGTGCAAGCGACACATCAAGTTCAAGAACCGAACGTAAACCTATCTTCATTGCATTATCTATAACATAACGCAATTCTTCAATACCTTTTTTGCCTACCTCACTACATGCAAGAAGTTGGTCAAGTGTTGCAAGTTTTTCTTCATTGGTTCCAGCCAATTCAAGAAGTGGTCTTAATGTCTCAATTGCTTCTTCGCTCAAGCCTTTTTCTCGCAATTCGTCATTAACTTTTTCTATACCTATTTTATCTATCTTGTCTATTGCAACTGTTATATCAACAATTTTGTCGGGAGCACCTATCACTTCGGCAATACCACTCAACACCTTACGATTGTTCAATTTGATAGTGATATTTATACCGAAACGTGCAAACACCTCATCAATAAGCGAAATCAATTCCACTTCATTCAACAAAGAATCACTACCCACTACATCGGCATCACATTGATAAAACTCGCGATAACGACCTTTTTGCGGACGATCGGCACGCCATACGGGTTGTATTTGATAACGCTTAAACGGAAATTGTAATTCATTGCGATGTTGCACCACATAACGTGCAAAAGGTACTGTTAAATCATAGCGTAAACCTTTTTCACATAACTTCGATGTCAAGCGTACGCAATTACGCTCTGCAAGCATAGCATCATCGGCATCTCGCAAGAAATCTCCACTATTTAATATTTTAAACAGTAATTTATCCCCTTCTTCACCATATTTTCCCATCAACGTTGATAGATTTTCCATTGCAGGAGTTTCTATCTGTTGAAATCCATAAAGAAGAAACACATCTTTTATTGTGTCAAATATATAATTGCGTTTCGCCATTTCTTCGGGCGAAAAATCTCTGGTACCTTTAGGAATAGATGGTTTCTGTGCCATATTATTATATTTTTATTCAATTCTTTTGCAAAGTTAGTTATTTTTAAACAAAAAGAATAACAACTCAATCGAAAAACAACTTATTACTATATATCGTTGTCAATCTCTACGACGACCCATAAAAATCATTATATAATACATTAATGTAGCAAGCGAGCCAAGTGCCGCAACCACATAAGTATAGGCAGCCGACTTCAAAGCATCCTTTGCACAATCATGATTTCTTCCTGTGGCTATACCGGTATGGTCAAGCCACGCTAAAGCTCTACGACTCGCATCAATTTCTACCGGCAACGTCACAAAACTGAAAACTGTAGTCATTGCAAACAATAATATACCCAAAAGCATTATAGAAGGCATGGTTTCTATCAACAATATACCTGCAAGCAACAACCACGACATCCATTGTGATGCAAAACTCACTATAGGAACTAATGATGAACGTAATTGCAATGCACTATATTTGGTTGCATGTTGCACGGCATGTCCACATTCATGAGCTGCAACAGCAGCTGCTGCCACACTGCAATCAGAATACACTCCTTCACTTAAATTCACAGTTTTATTGGCAGGATTATAATGATCGGTCAACATTCCACTCGTACTTACAACTTTTACGTCATAAATTCCACTGTCTTGTAACATTTTTTCTGCTATTTCCTTACCACTCATACCTATCGGCATTTGAGAATACTGTTCAAATTTACTCTTAAGCGATGACTGAACAAGATAGCTCACTAAAGCTATCACAATAAAAATCACATAAATTGCCATAATTCTTTCAATAAATATAGTTCATAACAACAAATTTTGCAAAAAACATGCCATTTACAACATTTCCCACATCAATTAAGATTCTTTATAGAAAACCTTCTAATATTTATATCTCAAAAGAAATGCAGAACAGCTCACGCGGTCCTGCATCAATCATCACATTATGCTTTAGTGCTATACATCTGTGCTCACGCACTACTATTATGAGAAAAGTACGAATATTATATATGTATATTCTTTATGAAAAAAACATTTTCAACTATTAAACACGTATTTGACATAAAAGTTCGCCTACACGAAAAAAAATGCCTAATTTTGCACAATTTCATTATTTATAATATGATTTCAACACGCAAAGGCTTATTAGCACTATCCCCCATCATCGTTTTTTTGATATTGTATTTAGCAGTATCTATTGCCGTAAACGACTTTTATAAAATGCCGATTTCGGTTTCATTCATCATTGCCTCTATATGGTCAATTATAACATCGTCAACACACGAACCGTTAAAAGAAAAACTGAATATATTCTCCAAAGGTGCAGCCAATCCTGACATACTATACATGATTTGGATTTTCATTTTGGCAGGAGCATTTGCTTCGTTAGCCAAAGAAACGGGAGCCATTGATGCAACAGTTAATTTCACCTTGCAAATACTCCCGCCACAATTCATCATTCCGGGCATTTTCATTGCATCTTGTTTCATTTCATTATCAATAGGAACATCGGTAGGTACTATTGTTTCGCTCACGCCTTTCGCTCTTCAACTTGCCGAAAGCACTGGACAAAACATCCCATTTTTTGTTGCCGCGGTTATAGGCGGTTCGTTTTTTGGCGATAACCTTTCATTCATCTCCGATACTACAATTGCCGCCACAAGAAGTCAAGGCTGTAAAATGAACGATAAATTCAAAGCTAACTTAGCAATAGCCATTCCTGCCGCTATCTTAGTGCTTATTATTTATGTATTCATAGGACAAGACGACACCTACGCAACCATCGCCCCATCTCCGGCTTCACCGTTCCTTGTTATCCCATATCTTATAATAATAGGATTGGCTGTTGCAGGTATAAATGTAATTGTGGTACTCACCACAGGCATAATAGCATCAATCATTACAGCGTTATGCTTTACCGATATTCATTTGGCCGACATGTGCAGTTACATGGGAAACGGAATAAACGATATGGGAAACCTTATTGTCGTTACATTGCTTGCGGCTGGAATGCTTGCCATGATAAAACATAATGGCGGAATTGACTTCCTCATGAATTGGCTCACAAGGCACATCAATGGAAAACGTGGAGCACAATCCACTATAGCAATACTTGTTAGCATCGTAAACTTATGCACTGCCAACAATACAATCGCCATAATCACTGTAGGAGAATTAAGTCGGAAAATTTCAGAAAAGTACAACATTGAGCCTCGCAAAGTAGCAGGAACTCTTGACACTTGTTCCTGCATTGTGCAATGCCTTATACCTTATGGAGCTCAAGTACTTCTTGCTGCCGGACTTGCAAAAGTATCACCTGTAGCATTTTTTCCCTATCTCTATTATGCTTGGGCTTTGGCGGCAATGGTAATTTTGTCAATAATTTTTCAATTTCCTAAATCCAAACACTCTAAATAACATATAAGGATTATAGTTCATTAGCTTTTCACCCACTAAAAAGCTAATGAGCATAAAAAAAAGCATTGCGACAACAACGCAATGCTTTTTTATCAAGATAGCACAGCTATAAGCCGGGTTATGTAAGTATTTCAATAGTAGAAACACTCGTTTGTCATTTATCTGAACGCAATGTCACCATTACGCTTTAGCAGTCTACCCCTCAGCAATGGACGAGCAACCCTTAAATGCTGATATACTTGACCTTGCAACTCATAAGATGTGCCACCGGCATGTTGCCATACCGATCTGTGAGCTCTTACCTCACTTTTTCACCCTTACCATCACAAAATAATGATGGCGGTTATTTTCTGTCACATTACTCTACCGTCGCCGACAGCTTCCCGTTAAGAAATATGATGCTCTATGTTGCCCGGACTTTCCTCACACCGCACATGTCGGTGAGCGACAAACCACCGTACTATCACAGCGACAAAGTTACTACTTTTATTAC
>CAZHXA010000040.1:0-15607 GCA_964536025.1 uncultured Muribaculaceae bacterium | reverse complement strand
TTAATAATGCAAAGATAATGATTTTTGTTATATATGCCATTTCTGTAATAATAAATTTACTTATTATACATTTATTAATAGATTGATGATTTTGTCCCTTGAAAATACTGACATAAAGTCAGTTCTTTTTAGTTCGTTTTTTTGCTTGAAATGTCGCATTTTGGCATAAGAAACTTTTTGGCATAACATTTGTTTTTCCTATGTCGGGTGCATGAGTAATGCACATGTAAACATAGAATATAAACAAATAAAATAATAAGAATTATGGGTAAAATTATTGGAATTGATTTAGGTACTACCAACTCATGTGTGTCAGTACTCGAAGGTAACGAACCTATCGTTATTCCTAATAGCGAAGGTCGTAACACAACCCCTTCAATTGTAGCTTTCGTTGATGGAGGTGAACGTAAAGTGGGTGATCCTGCAAAGCGTCAAGCAATCACAAATCCTACTCGTACAATCTTTTCTATAAAGAGATTTATGGGTGAGAATTTCGACCAAATATCAAAAGAAACTGAACGTGTGCCTTATAAAGTGGTTCGTTCGGCAAACAATCAACCACGTGTGGAAATTGACGGTCGTGAATATACTCCGCAAGAAATTTCTGCAATGGTTCTTCAAAAGATGAAGAAAACTGCTGAAGATTACTTGGGACAATCAGTAACAGAAGCTGTTATTACTGTTCCTGCTTACTTTAACGACTCTCAACGTCAAGCTACAAAAGAAGCTGGTGAAATTGCAGGTTTGACAGTAAAACGTATCGTAAACGAACCTACTGCTGCTGCTCTTGCTTATGGTCTTGATAAATCTCAAAGCGACAAGAAAATCGCAGTATTCGACTTAGGTGGTGGTACTTTCGATATTTCTATCTTGGAACTTGGAGACGGCGTGTTTGAAGTGAAATCAACCAACGGTGATACTCACTTGGGTGGTGATGACTTCGACCATAAAATTATTGATTGGCTTGCTGAAGAATTCTTGAAGGATGAAGGCGTAGATTTGCGTCAAGACCCAATGGCTCTTCAACGTTTGAAAGAAGCTGCAGAAAAAGCTAAAATAGAATTGTCAAGCACAACTTCAAGCGAAATTAACTTGCCTTATATTATGCCTGTAAATGGTATTCCAAAGCACTTGGTTCGCACACTTACTCGTGCTAAATTTGAACAACTTTGTGACAGCTTGATTCAAGCAACAGTTGCTCCTTGCCAAAAGGCTTTGCAAGATGCAGGAATGAGTGCAAGTGAAATAGATGAAGTTATTCTTGTAGGAGGTTCTACTCGTATCCCTGCTGTACAAGAAAAAGTTCAACAAATATTTGGAAAAGCTCCGTCAAAAGGTGTAAATCCCGATGAAGTTGTGGCTGTAGGTGCTGCTATACAAGGAGGTGTGTTGAGTGGTGATGTTAAAGACGTTCTTCTTCTTGATGTCGTTCCATTGTCAGTGGGTATTGAAACTCTTGGAAATGTGATGACAAAATTGATTGATGCCAACACTACAATCCCTACTCGTAAGAGCGAAGTATTCTCTACAGCTGTAGATAATCAACCTTCAGTGGAAATCCATGTGTTACAAGGTGAACGTCCTATGGCTAAAGATGATAAAACTTTGGGACGTTTCCATTTGGACGGAATTGCTCCGGCTCCTCGTGGTGTACCTCAAATTGAAGTTACTTTTGAAATCGATGCAAATGGTATCTTGAATGTATCGGCAAAAGACAAAGCTACAGGTAAAGAACAAAGTATTCGAATCGAGGCTTCAAGTGGCTTGACAGATGATGAAATCAAGCGTATGAAGGATGAAGCTGCTGCTAATGCTGCTGCCGATGCTAAAGAAAAAGAACGTATCGATAAAATTAATAAAGCTGACTCTATGATTTTCCAAACTGAAAAGAGTTTGAAAGATTTGGGTGATAAGTTACCTGCTGACAAAAAGGCACAAATCGAAGCTGCTCTTGCAAAATTAAAAGATGCTCACAGTAAACAAGACATTGAAGCTATTGACGCTGCAAGTGCTGAGCTTGAAACTGTATTCCATGCAGCATCTCAAGATATGTATAATGCACAACAGCAAGCAGGAGCTCAAGGACCGGAAGCTCAACAGGGTCCAACACCCGGAGCACAACAAGGTGGAAAGAATGACGGTAAAGATGTAACAGATGTTCCGTTTGAAGAAGTGAAGTAAGCATTTAGTAAAATCAAGATAGACAAAAGGCACGAAAACAAATCGTGCCTTTTGTTATTTTATTATATTGATTGTTTTAACAACTCATGGTTTGTTTTTTATGGTATATTATAGGGTCAGATGTTGGAATATATTCATAAGGTATAAATCGAAAAACCTGTGCAATATAATAGCTCTTATCCGGGGCAGAAAAAATAATGGTAAGAATAGGTCCGTTGTCGCAACTTCGTTTAAATAAATCCTCAATGTTGCCTTGTTCAAGATTCTGAATGATTGCATTGGCTTCGTTGCTGTGAAAATATAATTTATGCTTTTGTAGCGTTTTTTTTAAGTGTTGGTTGATGATTTTTTGTGGTTGTGCAAAAATAAGCCCTAATGCAATTATTGAAATTATTAGACCACTTACCGAAATGATATAGCTTAGATATTCTGATGTTTCGGTGTAAGTTCCGAAGAAAATTAATGATATTCCTACTATGAATGTAATCATATAAGTCAATGTGCGTTTAGGAACTGGTGTTAAACTATTGTCGAGGCTTAAAAGTTCGTTAGTGTTAAGAATGTTTTTCATGATAAATATGGTTTTATGAATGTTTTTAACTTTTAACAAAAAAGATGTTGAGAGGGTTTATATTATGTTCTTTACTTCTCTTAAAAAATATAAAAGTTGTGTTGTATGGTAGTAATTAAACGATTTTATCTTGTTAAAAATGCGAGTTTTTAATATTTTAATTGAAAGAATTTGAGAAATTTGAATAATTGCGTAAATTTGCAGACTAAATTGATTCATTAGACATTATATGAAGCAAAAATTATCAATATTTTTACTTGGATGCGGTGTTTTGATGTTGACCGGTTGTGGTGAATACCAAAAAGTGCTGAAAAGTACCGATGCAAATTATAAATATGAGTATGCCAAAAAGGCCTTTGAAAAGAAAAAATATGGTCAGGCTACTACAATTCTTGCTGATTTGGTTACAGTATTTAAGGGTACAGCCAATGCAGAAGAGTCTTTGTATTTGCTCGGTTTAAGTCATTATGAAAATAAAGATTATATGAATTCCGGTTCATATTTCAAGACTTATTATCAACATTATCCCAAAGGGCAATACACCGAGCTTGCTCGATTCTATGCCGGATATGGATATTATCTTGATTCGCCTGATCCACAGCTTGACCAAACCGGAACTTATAAAGCAATAGAAGAATTGCAAAACTTTTTGGATTATTTTCCTAAAAGTGATAAAGCAACTATTGCTCAAAATGCAATTTTCGAGCTTCAAGATAAATTGGTCTTGAAAGAATTACAAAGTGCCCAGTTATATTATAATATGGGCAACTATATGGGTAATAACTATGAATCGGCTGTAATAGTGGCTAAAAATGCAATAAAAGATTATCCTTATAGTAAATATAAGGAAGAACTTGAATTGCTTATATTAAAAGCAAGATATCAAGAAGCCAATCAAAGTGTGGAACTTAAAAAAGCCGATAGATTCCGTGATGTGATTGATGAATATTATTCATTTATCAACGACTATCCTGAAAGCGAAAATCGTCAGGAAGCCGACAATATTTTTGAGATAGCTAAAAAATACGTAAAAGATTAATCATAAAATAATCAAATAAGTAAGATGGATTACAAGAAGACAAATGCACCGCTTAACACAGTGACTCGTGACTTGATACAAATGTCGGAGCAAACAGGTAACATCTATGAAACTGTGTGTGTTGTATCAAAGCGTGCCAATCAGATTGCAGTTGAAATGAAGCGTGATTTGGAAAAGAAACTGCAGGAATTTGCTTCAATGAACGACAATTTGGAAGAAATCTCAGAAAACAGAGAACAAATTGAAATTTCTCGTTACTACGAAAAGTTGCCTAAACCAACTCTTATCGCAGAACAAGAATATGATGAAAAGAAAATATATTTCAGAAATCCTGCAAAGGATAAAGAAAATATAGAATTGTAAGAGAAAAACTCCTTTTTTTAAAAAGGATTCATAATCAATTAAATTGTTAAAGAGAGTTTGACACACTAAGTCAAACTCTCTTTGTGTTATGTTCTAATATTGCTGAAAACTTTTTTTTCATTATTTTTGTAAAAAATCAGTTATGGCAAAAATACGCATTTTCAATCCCGAACACGACCTAGCTTTGGCTTTTGGTGGAACTAATTATACACCTCCGCCTATGGCTCGCTTGTTGCAACGTGATTTGCAAATGTTACCATTGTGGATTGCCGATAATGATGATTTTATATTCTCGCAAAATCCGGAAAGCGACTCCATTTGGCTTGAAAACATAAATTCTCGTTATGGGTTGGAAAACGGTGTTACTACGATAAAAGATATTTCTGCTTTTAATGAAATAGTGCCGTGGGGATGGAATCGTTTTTTGTGGCGTCGTCTACAACTTGCCGGAGCCAATCAAGCTTCATTACCATTGGAACGTGATATTGAAAATATTCGAAATCTTTCACATCGACGTATTTCTATTGAAATACATCAATTTTTTTTGCAAGAAATCCCCATTTTACAAGACAATACTCCGGTGGAATTGGATTCTTTGGATAAAATCAAAGAGTTTGCACGTCAATATCCTAAAGCCTATGTTAAAGCACCTTGGTCGTCGAGTGGAAAGGGCATCTATCGTGCATTAGATATAGATGCATTGGATTTTAATAGATGGTGTAGTGGCATACTTAAGCGTCAAGGCTCGTTAATGTGTGAAAAGCCACTTAATGCAGTAATGGATTTTGCAATGGAGTTCGCTTTTAGTAATGGAAAAACTTCTTTTGTAGGGTATTCGATATTTAATAATGATACACATTGCTCATTTAACGGCGGTTTTCTAATGTCAGAAAAATTATTACAGCAAAAAATTGCCGATACTCTGGGTAATGAAGATTTGTTATTGCGTGTAAAAGAGAGTGCCTTAAAAATACTAGATAAGCTTATAGCTCCTTTTTATTCCGGTTATGCAGGCATCGATATGATGATTTATCGCGATGAAAACGGATTGTTGCAAATAAATCCTTGTATAGAGCTTAATTTACGCACTACGATGGGAATCGTGAGCAGTGTTATAGGTAACCGCATTATAGAAGACGGTGTTCAGGGTATATTTAATGTTGAATTTCACAAAAATATTATTCCTGATGATTATAAAGCGAAAATGGAAAAAGAATATCCGTTGCGTTTGTCGGAAGACGGAAAAATAATAAGCGGAATACAATTCATAGCCCCAATATATTCCGATTCTCAATATTGTGCTTATATTAAAGTACTTTAATCTTTTTTTTTGCTAAAAATAATCGGTAAACATTTGGCGTTTTTCGATTGTTTTTCTCTTGAATAGTTAGATAGATTAAATGTGAAAATCATATATAAGTTACGGCTGTAAATAGCAAACAGGACACAATAAAGTTAATTAAAATCATAACTCTAAAACCTGTTTGTATATGACATCTGTAAAAATGAAATTTCGTCCATCTACAGTTGAGGGTGGGCAAGGTACAATTTATTACCAAATAATTCATAACCGAGTAATACGCCAACAAAAAACCGGATACCGAATATTTTCAAGTGAGTGGGACCGGTTGTCCTCTAAGGTAATTGTTCCTTGCGTTGATGAGGAACGAAAACATTATTTGTTGGATATAATTTACAAAACAAGACGTGATATTTTGCAACTAACTAAAATCGTTACGTCTTTTGAAGAACAAAACATTGCTTACACAGCCGACGATGTAACTATCGCATTTACTAAGGGTAAACCGGCATTAAGCGTTTTTGTGTTTATGCAAAATATAATAGATAATTTATTTTCGTTAGGTAAAATTCGTACTGCCGAAACTTATCAAACCACGTTTAACAGCTTTAAACGTTACCGTGATAATATAGATTTACCGATGGAAGACTTTGACTCCGATGAAATGATTGCTTACGAAGCTTATTTACATAGAATTGGAATTATTCCTAATACATCGTCGTTTTATATGCGAAATCTACGTGCGGTTTATAATCGAGCAGTTGAAAAAGGCTTTACAAACCAGCAATATCCATTCAAGCATGTCTATACTGGTATTGATAAGACTGTTAAACGAGCTGTTTCGCTTAGTGTGATAAAGAAAATTAAAGAACTTGATTTTTGTAATAAACCGGCATTTGAATTTGCTCGAAACATCTTCTTATTTTCGTTTTATACACGAGGAATGTCGTTTGTTGACATTGCTTTTTTGAAGAAAAATAATTTGAAAAACGGTGTTTTAACATATCGACGACGTAAAACGGGACAACAATTGTTTATAAAATGGGAAAAGTGTATGTCCGAAGTATTGAATAAATATGATACTTCACATTCTGAATACTTGTTGCCGATAATCAATCCGCAAAGCGAATACGATGAACGAAAACAATATATTTATGCTTCGCATAATATAAATAGGAACCTTAAAATAATAGGCAAAGAATTGGGTTTGCCTATACCGCTTACTATGTATGTGGCTCGTCATGCGTGGGCAAGTATTGCTAAGAGTAAAAATGTTCCTATTTCGGTGATAAGTGAAGGAATGGGGCATGATTCAGAGAACACGACACGCATATATCTTGCATCGCTTGATACGAGTGCTATTGACAAGGCGAACAGTATGATTTTGAAATCTTTAATTTGAGAAAGCGTTGTTTTTCCGGATAGACTCTCTTAGAAAGAGAAGTAGAAAAATAGATGAATTTATGAATTTTAAAAGTTGTTATACAGCATTGTTACTCTTGATGTTAAGTGTGGGGATGGCTAACGCTCGAGAGGTACGTACCGAAATAGGTTTCGATTTCCGTGTTGGTAGTATTGTTGTTGATACTTTATATCGAGAAAATAGCGTAAGTCTTCGAAATTTCTACCATTTATTGCAACAGATACGTCGTGATAGTACTCTTACGATAAAAGAGGTGCGATTTTGTGGAACGGCATCTCCTGAAGGAAATAGCGAGTTGAACCGAAAATTGTCACGAGGTCGTTTATCGGCAATAGAGAACCTTATACGACGCAAAATACAATTACCTGATAGTATAATCACGCATGATGATAATTATATCTCATGGGAACATTTGAAAGAACAAGTACAATCATCTTCGCTCATACAAAAGGACGCAATTCTTCAAATATTGAATGAGGAAGGCAAATTAGTGAAATATGGTAATCGTGGAGCCATGATTGACTACCGAGTGCTAAAATTACAACGCATGTCGGGTGGTAGAGAATGGCGAAAAATGCAAAGACAGTTTTTTGCATCTATGCGAAATGCTTGTGCATTGTTTGTAACCATGCAAGAAGAAACACCGCGCAATTTATCCCCTATAACCAAAATTTATGCGGAAGCCGCAGACACAACGGCTGTAACACCTCTAATACCTGTTACAGCCGATACTGCGGTGATTTTAAAAGAAGAAATTACGACCGAAGCATTTGACACAGTTCTTCAATATCCAGCTCGTAGCTTGTCAGTTAAGACCAACGCACTCGGTTGGGGATTGTCGGTTGCCAATGCAGCTGTTGAAATAGATTTATCGGAACATTGGTCATTTACGTTGCCGGTTTATTGGTCGGCTATGAATTATTTCTGTTCCGAATGGAAATTCCGTACATTGTCGTTTCAACCCGAAGTACGTTATCATTTTATGCCTGATAATTGTGGGTGGTTCGTAGGAACTCATTTCGGTATATCTTGGTATAACATATCTACCGGAGGCACTTACAGAACTCAAGACCATGACGGTAACAGCCCGGCTATAGGCGGAGGTTTATCTGCCGGATATAAGATGCCGTTGTTTGGAAGCCGTCGTTGGCAACTTGAATTAACTTTAGGTATGGGCGTATATTCATTACATCAAGATAAATTTGATAACCGTCGTAATGGATTGTTGGTCCGCACCGAAAAGAAAACCTATGTAGGTCCCGACCAATTATCGGTATCGTTGTCCTATTCTTTTGATTTAGGAAAGCAGAAAGGAGGTCAGCGATGAAACTAACAGCAATAAAACGAATAAGCAGTGTCATGCTTGGCTTGACGGTATTCACAAGTTGTGTTCATGAGTTCCCTAAATTGCCGGAAGAAACCAATTTTACCTTGCATTTGGATTTTGATACCGATTTGCCTTTGCATAAAGAAATGGTACATTCCAAATCTCGAGGTTCAAATAATGTGGCTGATTACGATGTACGTCATATTGTGAGTGTACACCGTATGTTTACCGACGGAGGTTACGACCGCACTGCCGACACAACAATAGTTTTTACATGTAACGATGCCGAAAATTTGAATTGTACTCGTGAGTTGACACTAAGTGAAGGTGATTATAAATTCTTTGTGTGGACCGATTATGTAAATTTCGGCAGTAGAGCCGATAAATACTATAATGCCGACAACTTTACCGAGATTATATTGAAAGATCGCAGTCATCATATAGGTAGTTGCGACTATCGCGATGCTTTTAGAGGAGAAGAACAAGTTGCCGTAAAGATAAAGAAAAATGAAATGATGAATGTAAGCAATGAGGCGACAGTCACTATGAAACGCCCCCTTGCCAAGTTCAAATTTATCAGCACCGACTATGAGCAATTTTTGGAAAATGCATTGCGAGCCGAAGCCAAGAAAAAAGGGAAAAGCATAACAGTTATGGAAGGAGTGGGAGATGAAGAGTCTCGCACCATCGACCTAAGTGATTTTATAGTCACTTTTCGTTATACCGGTTTTATGCCTTGTTCTTATAATATGTTCACCGATAAGCCTGCCGATTCTTGGACCGGAGTTTCTTTTTCAGGTTCTGTCAATCCTATAGGCAATAATAATGTGGAACTTGGCTATGACTATGTGTTTGTTAATGGAACCGAATCAGGTGTGTCGGTAATGCTTGAAGTTTATCATAAAGATGGCGAACTTGTCGCTTCATCACCGTCTATCGATGTTCCGTTAAAACGCAGTCGTCTGACAGTTGTAAAAGGTAGTTTCTTAACATCTATCGCTATGGGAGGCGTAGGTATAGTCCCCGATTTTGACGGAGAATATAATATAGAATTTAAATAGTTTACAAAAAAACAAGAATTTGTTAATTAATTTTTAAAATCTCACACTTATGGGAAAGAAATTTTTATCAGCGTTTGCAATCGCATCTATGGTGCTTGCAACATCATGTTCAAATGAAGATTTGAACAGTGGCTTGAACGGAACTGAGTCAAATGTAACATTTACGGCTCAACTTCCTGCAGGTTTGCAATCTCGTAGTTTTGGTGATGGAACAACAGCCAATACTTTAAGCTACGCAGTTTATTTGAAAGAAGGAAATGCATGGACTCTTACACAGATTTCTTCGGCTGACGAATCAATCAACATGACTAAACCGGTGTCAATGCGTTTGGTAAACGGAAACACTTATCAAGTAGTATTTTGGGCTGATGCTGCAGGCTCTCGTTATACTTTTGATAAAAATGCTCGTAAAGTAACAGTAGATTATAATGATGTTGAGTCAAGTATAGAAGCTCTTGATGCTTTCTATGCAGTAGAAGAAATCACAGTAAGCGGTGCTTCTTCAAAGACAGTACCCTTGAAGCGTCCGTTTGCACAATTGAACATAGGAACAGCCGATTTGGCTGCAGCTGCACAAGCTGGTCTTCCTGTAGCTGAAGCTGGTATCAAAGTTAAAGCTTACAAAACATTGAATTTTGATGGAACAGTTAGCGATTTGAGCGAAACTGAAGTTATATTTGATTTGGCTCAACTTCCAGCGGGCGAAGCATTCCCTGTATCAGGAAACGATTATTTGACAATGAATTATTTGCTTATGCCTGTCGACAAGAAAGCTGATAATACTGTAACTATTTTCTATGATAACGCACAAGTGCCAGAACGTACATTCAACAACGTTCCATTGCAACGCAACTATCGTACCAATATTTACGGTAATTTGTTGACAAGCGGAGAAGACTTTAATGTGGTTATCACTCCTGGATTTGACGATCCTGCTTATAAAGTTAGCATTTGGGATGGTACTACAGTTACTGCACCGGCTGTTGTAAATAACGAGTACCAAATTGAAACTGCAGCTCAATTTGTTTGGTTGTCAAAGAATCAAGGAAATGGACTTTCAAAGAACGTATCAATATTGAAAGATATAGACCTTGGCGGTAATGCAATTCAACAAATGCGTGTAGAACAAATTACATTTAATGGTAACGGTCACTCAATCAGTAATTTTGTACTTAACCCTGCTCCAAACCAAGCTGTAGACTATAGCAATGGTTTGTTCTCTACTGAAACATTAGCAGGTAATCAGTTTACAGTTAAAGACGTTACCATTAAGAATGTAAAAGTTGATGTTAATGGTACTGACTATGCTTATGCAGGTACTATCATCTCAGATGTTCAAAATGGAGCAACAATTCTTCTAAGTGGTGTGGTTGTTGATAATGCAGATGTTTGTGGTATGCAATCAGTAGGTGGCTTAGTAGGTTTCGTTGGTGCTAATAGTAATGTTAATGTTGAAAATTGTACTGTTAAGAACAGTTACATTCACAACCATGCAGTTGAAAATGAATCAGGTTTCGTTGCAGGTCTTGTAGGTCGTCCTGTTGGTAATGTTACTGTAACAGGTTCAACTGTTGCAAACACAATTATTGATGGATACTATGCACAACGTCGTGGCGAGAACTCTATTGCAACTGTAGTTGGTACAAAAGATAATACAGGTGCAACTGTAGATAATGTAACAGTAAATAAGATTTTGGTTGATGCTAACGTTACAATTGTTTCTACAATGGCTGAGCTTAAAGCAGCTCTTCCTGTACGTGTAGGCGGTTCTTATGCTGATGGTGGAACAATTGTTCTTGCTAACGATATTGACATGACTGGTTGGACTTCTATGAATGGAACTTATACTAACTTTGTTCTTGATGGAGCAGGTCATTCTTTGAAGAATTTATCAACTCCTTTATATTCAAATTTAGGTGTAGGAACTTATAAAGTTTGCAATTTGAACTTTGAAAATGTAAACATGAATATGAGTAGCACTCAACTTAGTGGTTTTGCCGGTGCTTTGGTTGCCGAAATTCAAGCTAATGGTGGAGTGTCTCTTACTATTGAGAATTGTAACATTAACAATTCTCAAATTTATGGATATAAATATGCCGGTGGTTTTATTGGTTATACAAGTAATGGTAATGGTGGAAATGATGCAAAGATCGAAATCCTTAACAGTACTGTAAATAACACTAAAGTATCTACCGACGATTCTTCTTGCGGTGGTTTGATAGGTCATGACCGTGCTCAAATTTTGAATATCAAGGGTTGTAAGGTTACAGGTGCTACTACCATCAAGTGTGCTGAAGACCGTGAAGGCGGTAAGGCTAAAGCCGGTTATTTGGTTGGTACAGTAAACAGTGGTGTTACTACAATTACAAATTGTACTGTAGCTTCTTCGGTTAAACTTGAAAACACTAATGCTTATACCTATAATGCAAAAGCTTATGTAGGTAGAAATGAAGGTGGTACTATTAACGACTGATTTCTGTATTAACGGAACTGATAACAATTTTCTGAGAAGAAATTGTTTGTTAGAACTATATTCATAATATAAAAAGAGAGCCTGTGTTCGTGATGAATACAGGCTCTTATGTTTTATCATTGAAAAAAATATGTTTTTTTCAGCGTATGAAATTTGTCTTTATTTGTTGTTCCGGTTCGGGATGAACTATTCCTGCAGCACGTCCTGTCTCTATACATTTTAATAGCCAAGCCATGTTGTGTCCCAACGTACGCATTGTTTGCATGCCTTCGATATCTTGCAACACTTCTTCGGGTGTATTACCATGTACTTGATTCCAATATTGTGATGAAACTACAGGCATATTGCGAATGGTGAAATATTTGTTTAATTCGTCAAATGTGGCTGATGCTCCGCCTCGTCTACAGCTCACCACTGCTGCGGCGGGCTTGAATTCAAGCACATTTTTGCCGGAATAAAAAGCTCTGTCCATAAAAGAAATCATAGAGCCGTTGGCACTGGCAAAGTGTACCGGTGCTCCAAATATAAAGGCATCGCAGTCTTTTGCTTCATCGATAAACACGTTTACGATGTCTTCAATGGCACAGCGGGCGGTAGAGCGACAACCTCCGCAAGACAAACAGCCTGAAATGGGACGCACGCCTATCCAAAAATTCTTGGTTTCAATGCCATCGGCATTTAATGCTTTAGCGGCTTCTTGAAGTGCAGTATAGGTGCAACCATCGTGGTGCGGACTGCCATTAACGAGCATAACTTTCATAATACTTTAATATTTTATGATTTGATTTATTATATATTTTTGTTGTTGGAATAAATATCTTGTATCACCAATCCTGACAGTGTGAATCCGAAGATAGCCGTAATGTGAACAAGGGAACCGTTGATTTGAGCTTTCTTTAGGTCCCACATTCCTCCCGAATTGCAGTCTTTGCCTCTATTTTCGAGCAGTTCTTCGCTATAAACGCATTTAAATTTATGTTTTGGAAAAGTTTTTGCTTTTTTGAACCTACGACGCAGTGCGGCTCCGAGCGGACATCCCTTTACATCCCAAAATTCGGCTGTTTTTACGCTTGACGGGTTGAGTTTAAGGGCTGCTCCCATAGATGAATATAATTTCACGCCTTTGGCGGTGGTTTCAAGAATGAGCAATGCTTTGTCTTTCAGGCTGTCTATGGCATCAATCACATAATCATATTCTTCTATATGGAACGACTCGCGGGTGTTCTCATCATATATTTCTTGTATGGCTGTAACTTCGGCTTGTGGATTTATTTCAAGCAATCGATTGCGTAAAACTTGAACTTTGGGCAATCCCACTGTTTTGGTTGTTGCCATGAGTTGGCGATTTATATTGGTTACGCTTACGCAATCGCTATCCACGATGGTAAGGTGTTTTATGCCCGAACGCACAAGTCCTTCGGCACACCAACTGCCCACTCCTCCTACTCCGAACACGATTACACGTTTTTTGCTTATGGCTTGCATCACATCCTGCCCAAGCAATCTTTCTCCTCGTTGAAATATATTTTCCATTTTACAAACTTACTAAAAAATATTTGTTGTTCATAGCTTGATTTTACAAAAGCACTCCAAAAGTCATGTGATTTACGACTTTTGGAGCGTTGAGATGCAGTTATTACGTATTACACCTATTTAATATATATAATAGGGGCTGACGTTTTTTTACATTTGTAAAATGTTTTCTACAGGAGTGTAAGGCAGGTCAAAAACTTTGGCTACCGCTTCATAGGTTACCTTGCCTTCAACCAAATTCAAGCCTTTTGCCAATGCCAAGTCGTCTTGACAGGCTTTTTTCCACCCTTTGTCAGCCAATAGAAGTGCATAAGGCAATGTGGCATTGCTTAGTGCTATGGTAGATGTGTAAGGCACAGCTCCGGGTATGTTTGCCACAGCATAGTGAACTATGCCGTCTACTACATAAGTGGGGTCTGAATGGGTTGTAGGGTGTGATGTTTCAAAACATCCGCCTTGGTCGATGGCTACGTCTACCATTACCGTACCCGGTTTCATCATTTTAAGCATGTCTTTGGTGATGAGGTGGGGGGCTTTGTCGCCCGGAATCAATACCGAACCTACGATTAGGTCAATGTTTCCCAGTTCCATTGTAATGTTGTGAGTATTGGAGTAGATAGTTTTGACATTTTTGGGAAGAACGTCCGAAAGATAGCGAAGTCGTTTAAGATTTATATCGGTTATCATAACTTCGGCTCCCATTCCTGCTGCCATTATAGCTGCTTGTGTGCCTACTGTGCCGGCTCCGAGTACAAGCACTCTTGCCGGACGCACTCCGGGAACTCCGCCCATGAGTTTGCCTTTGCCTCCTTGCGGTTTTTCAAGGAATCGAGCTCCTTCTTGAATTGACATGCGTCCTGCCACTTCGCTCATGGGTATGAGCAGAGGCAGTGAGCCGTCATCGAGTTGTACTGTTTCATAAGCAAGACACACGGCTTTTCGTTCTTTCATTGCAAGGGTGAGTTTTTCATCGCAAGCAAAATGGAAATAAGTGAAGAGCAATTGTCCTTCCTTGATTAGTTCATATTCCGGTTCGATAGGTTCTTTCACTTTTACAATCATGTCGGCTATTGCATAGACGTCGGCAATTGTTGGAAGAATCTTTGCACCGTAGTCGAGATATTCTTGGTCTGAAAATCCTGAATTGTCTCCGGCTGTGTGCTGTACATATACGGTGTGACCGCGTTTTACGAGTTCTTTAACTCCGGCAGGGGTTAAACCTACGCGACTTTCATTGTTTTTAATCTCTTTAGGAATACCAACTATCATAACAGTAAGATTTAAAGGGTTAAAAATAGAGTTTGTAGATTTCGCTAAATCTATATCGGGCGAAAATTAGTTATTTTCCATGAAAAAATAATTATTGAAAGACAAATTTTTCGCAATGTTTGAAAACACTGTTTTACAACTCACATATATAAGGTGAAAGGTGAGCCGTTTAATGCCGAAGTTATTAACAGCTGAAATCTTTAACGTAAAAAAAGCGAAACAATCCATTGAGATTGCTCCGCTTTTTATGAATTGAGTGTTGTTAATTACACTATTAAGCCTTTACACGACCCACGTAAGAACCGTCGCGAGTGTCAACTTCGATAAGTTCGCCTTCGTTGATGAAAAGAGGCACGCGAACTGTTGCTCCTGTTTCAACAGTAGCAGGTTTCAAAGTGTTGGTTGCGGTGTCGCCTTTCAAGCCCGGTTCGGTGTAAGTGATTTTAAGAGTAGTCTTAACCGGCATTTCGGCATAAAGCACGGTTTCGGTTGAAGCGTCCGAAACCACTGAAACGGTGTCACCTTCTTTCATGTAGTCAACACCTGTTACAAGGTCATGAGCGATAGGCACTTGTTCAAATGTTTCGTTGTTCATGAATATTAGGTCTTGACCATCGGCATAAAGGAATTGGAAGTCGCGACGTTCTACACGCACGTCTTCAAGTTTTTCACCTATGTTGAAGCGGCGTTCCAAAACGCGACCGTCAACAACGTCTTTCAGTTTAGTACGCATGAAAGTGTTACCTTTACCCGGTTTAACGTGTAAGAATTCGATACAGAAATAAAGACGGCCGTCTAAACGTATACATGTGCCGTTCTTGATGTCTTGAGCGTTCATCATAATGCTTTGTCGTATTTATTTTTGATAATTTATTATGTTCGGTAATTCAATTCAAATTAAAAATTATTGAGAAATTCCAAAAAATACAAAAAAGTTACGCTTAAAAATCATTTACATTTGGTTATTTGCGAAAAAGTGCCTAATTTTGCAATCCGAAAGTAGAAAATAATAAAAACGATAAATAAAATACGGTAATGAAAAGAACATTTCAACCTTCAAACAGAAA
>CAZHXA010000039.1:0-16861 GCA_964536025.1 uncultured Muribaculaceae bacterium | reverse complement strand
AAAGTTAGCTAAAATTCTTGAAGATAAGGGTGTACTTTCAGATTTTATTAGTAACTTTGCATCTGAAATAGAGCCGAAGAGTTGGCTCTTTACATCTGAAAAGGTGTTATTTGAGTTATCTTTATTTAGTAAATTCTCGCAAAATTCGCTAATTAACAGAAAGATAAACACAAGTAGCACCTACATTGATTGCTATTTACATACCCATTCCGGGTACTATATAGCTAATCGGTGTGGGTATGCTCTTTTATCTCTGTTAAAGGCAATGCGAGAAGCCTACTAAATAGATAAACGAGTACAATCCCACACCTTTTCTATATCCATTAGTAACCGCTTTATCGGGATTGTGAAGCACATAACACATTGTTTTACAATGAAACACAATCTTAAACACCTACAGTCGCTGGTTGCTGTAGCTCTGTGTGTCATTATGGCAATGGCTTTCACTAGCTGTAGCGATGATGACGATGAACCAGCAGGAGATGAACTAACCTCTATCATTGTAGGGGTTTGGGCGCAGGATGATGACAATGATATTCTCGTTGTCAATGCAAACGGTACTGGAGTTATCTATGACAGTCCAGAACTGTATGAGCAAAAGAAAGACGGTGCTTCCTTTACTTGGACTTACAAAAATGGTTGGGTAAAGGCTAGCATAGCCGAAGATCAAGAAGAGGAAATGAGAGCTAAATCTGTTTCCAAAAACAAAATCGTATGGCAATGTTACTACAAAGAAGCATCCGAAGGCGATGGTTATGATGCTTTCGGCTACTATGATCTTTGGACTTGGGAAAGATACACAAAGTAAGACTATTGCAGGGGATTGTTCCTAGAACTTTCTCCTGCAATTCAATTCTACAGATATGAGTAAATACAAATACATACTATCTTCCATACTAGTAGTGATAATGGCTGTGTGCCTTACTGCTTGTGGGGATGATAAGGATGAACCAGAAGCCACATATAAAGCCAATGGCAGGGGACTAATGGTTAATTGGGATGGAAGCACAGAAGATTACTTCTTTTATCTTTCATCCGATAAGGTGATAATGGTTAGCAATGTAGAAGATGAATGGGAGCTAAGACCTTACCCTAATTCCTTCTCCAAAGTGCTTAATAATACCAATCTATACAAAGATATTAGGGATGCTCTAATGTATCAATTTGACATTTACCCTAGTAATCCGCTAAAGATAACTGTTAACGATAACACGGATTGGAGCGAGTACCCCTATTCTGAAATATCCGGGTTAGTAGATAAGATGAAAACCCTCAAAAGCCAATATAAATATTATACTTATGATGGTGAAGGCACTTTCTATGTATTCAACAGAATAGAAGGCAGACCATTCTTTCAATACTAACTCCATACACTTAAAGGAAACAGTTAAGCTCCAACTGATTAGGCTGGAGCTTTTATTATGTAGTTTTTGAATTTTGAAAATCTAAAACCGTGAAAAAGTCAGGGGGTGTGGTTTGCAAGCTCTACTGCCTAAAATTTTACCCCATACCCCTATAAAGCCTAGAATCCCCTCCCTAGCTATTCTAAGGCTAGACACTAATAGAACATTATACTTTTACCTCTAGAACTATCTATGTTATAAGATATAACTACATTGGTACAATATAACTAGCACACAATCTATCTATGTAGCACTTAAATAAGGCACAAATATAAGTCTGTCTATACTGGTATTGCAGCACTAAGGAGAAATGCTAAATCCCTTCTAGATACTCCATACTTTTCTTTTAGGGCAGCTATAGTTCCTTTATCTCCAGACTTTTTCACAGCTATCAATTCGGGTATCATCCTATAATAAGACAATACTTCATACTATTTTTCCAGTGAATGTGTACAAAATTTAAAGAGCAAGCGTCCTCCCCCCCTACGAAACGCTCTGCTATAATAACAACCTCATTAAAATTATCCACGCCTACTATTCAAGAGCCATGTAGGCTCCTCAATCATAGCTTTTTGATGAGGTTCTTGTAAGTATAAAACACACCGTGGAATCAGCTTTACCGACTATTCAACAGGAGTAAGTCCCATATCTCTTGCACATGCAATCATATAAGCATAGGCTTCTTCATGATTGTTGCCTATTTCACCATCTAAAATTGCATTTTTAATTCTTTCTTTTAACGCTCCCACCTCATGACAAGGAGACATTCCGAATACACGCATTATCTCCAATCCGTCAACCGGTGGCTGGAAGTTCCTAATTCGGTCTTTTTCTTCAATTTCTTTCATTTTCTCTCTTACGAGAAGAAAATTATCGAGAAAGCGTTTCACTTTTTCTTGATTCTTGGAAGTAATATCGGCTTCACACAACATCATTAAGTCTTCTAAATCATCTCCGGCATCAAAAATAAGACGACGAACTGCCGAATCGGTTACCGTATCTTCAACAAGAGCAATGGGACGCATATGCAATTCCACAAGCTTTTGCACATACTTCATTTTTGAATCAAGTGGCATTTTCATTTTTTTGAAAATACGCGGTATCATTTTTGCCCCTATAAAATTGTGATTATGGAAAGTCCATCCTATTGCTTTATCATATGCCTTTGTTACTGGCTTTGCAATATCATGAAATAATGCAGCCCACCTAAGCCAAACATAATTACTTTTTTCGGCTACATTATCCAAAACTTGAAGAGTATGCTCAAAATTATCCTTATGACCACGACCATTCACCACTTCAATACCACACAAAGCAACAAGTTCAGGCATAATCAATTCAAGCAAGCCACAATCTTTTAATAAATAAAAACCTTTTGAAGGCTTTGCCGATTTCATGATTTTCATCAATTCATCTACAATGCGTTCACGCGTTATAATTTTAATGCGATCTTTATTTCGAGTTATTGCTTCAAATGTTTCAGGATAAATATCAAAATCTAATTGTGTTGCAAAACGTATTGCACGCATCATACGCAATGGGTCATCGGAAAATGTAATATCCGGATCAAGTGGAGTGCGAATAATGCGACGTTCCAAATCACCTATTCCATCAAAAGGGTCAAGTAATTTGCCATAATTTTCGTCATTTACACAAATAGCCATAGCATTTATAGTGAAATCCCGACGACGTTGATCATCTTCAAGCGTTCCATCTTCAACTATGGGATTACGACTATCTTGCACATAAGATTCGCGTCTTGCACCCACAAACTCAAGTTCAACATCATGCGATTTAACCTGAGCTGTGCCATAAGTGCGAAATACGGCAAGTGAAGTGCGAGGGCCAAGCGATTTTGCCACCCTCTCGGCGACTTCGATACCGCTTCCCACCGTTACGAAATCTATATCTTTAGAATGACGTTCAAGCATAATATCACGCACATATCCCCCCACGACATAACATTCGCGTTTCATATCATCGGCAACGTTACCCACAACATGAAAAACCTTTTGCGATAAGTGCTCGCTTATACGTTCTTCTATATTATTATTCATCATTTAAAAAACAGGTTCTATTAAACTCTAAAAATTCAATATAATTCCGCTATTTCCTCAGGAAAATTGGTAATACATTCAAGCCCCTCATCTGTTACCACATAAGTGCTTTCCACTCCTACTGCACCCACATGAGGTATTACATACTTAGGTTCAAGAGCTATTACATTTCCTTTCACAAGAATATCTTTACTGCGAGGAGCCAATACCGGTGCTTCATTTACTTCTATCCCTACACCATGCCCTATATAACCGGCTTTTTGCTTATGGCCCATAAAATAGTCCTCAAGACCGGCCTCACAAGTCATTTCCATTGCTATTTCATATAAGCGACTTGCTGGAACTCCGGGCTTTGCCTCTTTAATTAATCGATGATGAATGGCAATAGATGTATTGTGTGCCTTAGATGCAGTTTCATCAAGTTTGCCTACATAAAAGCATCGTGTCATATCGGTCATATAACCGTTGAAATTACCACACATATCCACCATAACAGACATTCCCGGTTTTATGGTTGTTCCATTACATCCTACCGGTAACGATTCGTCAAGACCTGCACCTCCCATTGCGAAATCATAAGGAGATGGTGTATCGGCGTTATCACCACACAAAACATTACCCATAAAAAGTTCCATAGTTTCACCATGAATTCGGAATATCCCCAATGAGCCTTTCAATCTAAGTTCTCTTTCAACTTCTATTTGAAGTTCAATGTCGGTCATTCCTTCACGGTAAATCTCGTGTATGTGTTTATATGCTTCATCGTGGTGCACACCACATTCTTTCATTTTAGCTATTTCAAATTCAGTTTTCACCGAACGTAATTTTCTCAAAATTGCTGAAGCATCGGCTATTTCACAGTCAGCAAAAACACGCGACAAGCGATTATAATCGTTCACTGAAAGGCTATCTAATTCCAACGCTATTTTAGAGGGTTTTACCGAAAGTAATTCGATAATTTGCTCCGGTTTTCTAATATATACAACATTATTTCCCGACAGCCCCACAGGACGCTTAACAAAATAAGTAGCCTCACCTTGAGCTGTTATATATGTATAACCGCTATACACTCTGCCCGAAGTATAATATAAATTCACATTACTACTTATGAGCATTGCATTTATACCTTTTTCAGTAAGTTTTTCGCTTATACGCTTTACTCTTAAATCTATTTCATTCTTTATAGTAGCCGTAATCATATCTTAAATATTTAAAACAACTATTCAATTTTACCTAATATAATACCCACTTGCGTAACTTTTTTCAATGTGTCACAAGATAGACCTTGCCACACAACGATTTTATCAAAATCGCCTACTTTCACATTAGTTTTCACTTCATGTTCCGATTGATAAGCGACACCAAAACCGGCAACACAGCGATTACCATTTAAATCGATTAATTGATAATCAATTTCAGAACGCTGTACAAGCGAATCTTGTTTAATAAAATCTACAATAACACTTATATTACGATAAGGATAATCATGAGCATAACACATTGCCAATTTTACATCATATACACCCAATGAATCACCAAAATGCGGAACAAATTCATACCCTACCGATTTTGCCCAACCTTTGTCTTCGATTTCCTTGAACGCACTATATGAAGAATGCTTAGGAGAACAAGCTCCTAAGCATAATAAAATCATCAATATAAAAAGTATGCCTATGCAGTTTCCTTTAACCGAAATATTAATCAGTGTTGGTCGCATTTTGTTCACTTTCTACATTATTAGGTTGATTATTTTGATCATTGTTACGATTATCAGGTCGTTTGCGACGATTGTTATTATTGTTGTTACGTGGTCGTCTTTCACGCATTTTAGTATCACCGTCGTTACGACTTGGATTCTCGCCTTCATTTTTAGGCATATTATTACCTGTATCTTTACGCTCTTTTACATTGCGATTTTTATTTTTCTTTCGCTTTATCTTATCAAAACGCGTAACACTATCTTGCCCTATTATATCGCCAAACATTTTCATTTCTCTTTGACGTTCATCGGAATCAAGATTCAATTTATCAGGTTTTACACCATTTTTATTAAGAGCTATAACCTCAAATACACGTTCGGCAGATAGAACCTCCAAATTAGCCGCAACATTTTTATCGGTTGAATAAGTCATCTCACGCTTAAATATATCGGTCTTGAAATGATAATATACATTATCCTTAGTTTCAAGAGGTATATTCTTTTCAGGCATCTGCTTGACGGCTTCCACATAAGAATCAATTTCAAAATTAAGACAACATTTTAATTTTGCACATTGTCCTGCCAATTTTTGCGGATTCAACGATATGTCTTGATAGCGAGCTGCTCCTGTTGCCACCGAAACAAAATTAGACATCCAACTTGAGCAACACAAAGGACGTCCACATGGACCTATTCCACCTATTCTGCCGGCTTCTTGTCTTGCCCCGATTTGCTTCATCTCAATTCTCACCTTAAAAACATCGGCAAGCACCTTGATAAGTTGTCGGAAGTCAACACGCTCATCGGCTATATAATAAAAAATTGCTTTATTACCATCACCTTGATACTCAACATCACCTATTTTCATGTTCAGTTTCAAGTCTTCGGCTATCTTACGAGAGCGAATCATTGTGTCCACTTCCTTAGCCTTAGCCTCTTCGTAACGTTCTAAATCGCTTGGTTTTGCTTTGCGAAACACACGCAAAATTTCCAAATCGGGACGAAGATTGGCACGCTTCATTTGCAATTTCACCAATTTTCCCATTAATGACACTTTACCAATGTCATGACCTGGATTGGCTTCAACAGCAACCATATCCCCCACCTCGAGAGGTATGTGAGAACTGTTTTTATAAAAGCCCTTACGAGTATTCTTAAATGAAACTTCTACTATATCGAAGTCATTCAAGCCACCGGGTATATCTTCAAGCCAATTGTAGCTTTGTAACTTGCTGCGTGGTTCTTCTTTTTTACAACAGCAATCACTTTTCTTAAGCCCGCAACACTCTTTCGGCTGTTCTGAGTTATTGCTTTCGTCAATCATAGTCCTATTATTTAGCAAAACTTACGGCACGAGTTTCACGAATTACAGTAATTCTTACTTGTCCCGGATAAGTCATTTCATCTTGTATTTTCTTTGCTATTTCTGCTGATAATTGCTCAGTTTGTGCATCATCAATTTTATCAGCACCTACAATTACACGCAATTCGCGACCTGCTTGAATAGCATAAGTCTTGATAACACCAGGATAAGAAAGAGCTAGTTGTTCAAGGTCATTCAATCGCTTAATATAAGCCTCAACCACTTCACGACGAGCTCCCGGACGAGCACCTGAAATAGCATCACACACTTGAACAATAGGAGCAAGAAGACTTGTAGCTTCTTCTTCATCATGGTGAGCACCTATGGCATTACAAATATCAGGTTTTTCCTTATATTTTTCAGCAAGTTTCATACCAAGCAATGCGTGTGGTAATTCCGGTTCTTCATCGGGCACTTTACCTATATCGTGCAACAATCCTGCACGACGTGCTTTTTTAGGATTCAATCCAAGTTCAGAAGCCATTATAGCACACAAATTAGCTGTTTCGCGAGAGTGTTGAAGTAGATTTTGACCATAGCTTGAACGATATTTCATTTTACCCACCATTCTGATTAATTCTGGGTGTAAGCCATGAATACCCAAATCTATAGCAGTACGCTTACCGGTTTCTATAATTTCTTCTTCAACTTGTTTTTTAACTTTTGCTACAACTTCTTCAATACGTGCTGGGTGAATACGTCCATCGGCTACTAATTGATGTAATGCCAATCGAGCGATTTCACGACGAACCGGGTCAAATCCTGAAAGTACGATAGCCTCAGGGGTATCATCTACAATTATTTCTATACCTGTTGCTGCTTCAAGGGCTCTAATATTACGTCCTTCACGACCGATAATACGTCCTTTTATTTCATCACTATCAATATGGAAAACTGTAACAGCATTTTCAATAGCCGTTTCTGTAGCAACTCGTTGTATAGATTGTACAACGATACGTTTTGCCTCTTTATTGGCTGTCATTTTTGCATCGTCCATTATATCATTAATATAAGATGCTGCAGCAGTCTTTGCTTCGTCTTTCAACGACTCCACCAATTTTTCTTTAGCTTCTTCTGCCGACATTCCAGAAACATGTTCCAAAGTTTCAAGCACACTTTTTTGCAACTTGTCAACTTCTGTTTTCTTAGATTCGATTTGACTCAATTGGTTTTCCAAATTGGCTTTCATCGCATCATTTTCATTCTTTTTACGTTGATTTTCCGATTGTTGTTGGTTTAGTTGCAACTCACGTTGTTTCAACTTGGCTTCCACCGATTGAACCTTTGACAAACGTTGGTTTGCTTGTTTTTCGGCTTCAGTTTTAATAGCCATTTCAGCTTCTTTAGCCTCTATAATCTTATTTTTTTTAATAACTTCAGCCTCGAGTTTAGCTTCTTCTATTATACTCTTTGCTCGAGTCTTTGTTATAATACGATTTATTATAAGTGTTCCTACGATACCCAATGCCAATGCACTTATGGTTATCAACACTACCGGTACTATACCTAATGTCATTGTTTTATAGTTTTTTAAAGTTATTATATATATAAAAAAAGCACTTATCAACATGCTTGCAATTATTGCTCACACATTAAAAAGTGCAGGTTTAACTCTCTGTAAATAAATTTTATATCACAGCGGAATTTTATCCGCAGTTTTCATTCAGGGTTTTCTTCATGCTGAACTTTCACTAATATATTGTTCAGTTGTTGTTCAAAGCCTATCAATATTTCATTTACTTCATCATTACGCGTACTTGCTTCGACATATAATCTTGCAAATTGGAATGCTATTCTCGCCATGACCTCTTCAGAAGACAATTTATCAAATCTTGTTTTCCATACGCCCCACAGTTTATTAACCGACTGCTCCGCCTTACGGTAAACATCAATATCCGAATATTTGACCGATAATGGAATATTCTTCACATCACCCAAACATATCCATATCTTTTGTTTTTCTTCTTCAGCCATTATTTCAAGTTAGTTGAGAAATGCATTTATCCACGTCCCGCACTAATTGGGTTATGATGGAACGACTTTCTGCCAATTGTTCAAATGAAGGAGTAATTGAACGTGCTATACGCAAATATTCATTATCTTGACGCAATAGTTCAACCTCTTTTCTCAAAGCTTTAACTTCATTTTGTAATTGCTTTATTTCCTTCTCTGCATTCAACCGTTCTTGTTCCAACGCATGGTATTTTTCTACCAACACGCTCGACTTACTTAGTATCCTTTCAATGGTAGAATGCAAATCGGTTGCCATCTTTTAATCCAATTTTTTACAAATGTAACCAATTAAATCACATTTCGCAACATTTTACATAAAAAACTATTTCAAAAAAAATAAAATGCAAAAAAGTATCAATATCAGCATTTCATATGCTTTTCTTTATATTTAATAATCATGTTATTTAAACATCGTTACGATTTTGTACCAAAAATATGGCGATTTATCACATTTTAGTTCATAACCAAAACATTTTTTTAGATTTTTTGAACATCAACAGAAAAATAAATTTGAATAATTTTGTTTACTAAAATTAGTAAATATTTATGAGATTTAGAATCAACCCTAAATACGAAGTTCTACGAAATTACATATTGGAAATAACAAAAGAATTAGAATTTTCCAAATCGGGAGAATATATTCACAATGGACGTAACACGCTGAAAATATTTGAATTTTCCGGAATCAAATTTGTTGTAAAAAGATATGGTCACATTACTTTGTTTAATCGATATATTTACGGAAAACTCAGAAAAAGTAAAGCAGAAAGAGCTTATTTAAACACTAAAAGGCTTCATTCACTCGGTATTGATTCTCCCGAAGAAATAGCGTTTGTAGATTATTACAAAAACGGCTTTCTAAAAAACAGTTATTACATTTCACTATACAGCGACTACCAAAGCATAAAACTTATAACCAAAAATAATATAGAAGACGCAGGAACAAAAAACGGCGTTGAAGCTATTAGCTATTTTGTTTTTTCAATGCACAACAAAGGGATAAAGCATAATGATTTAAATGCCGGCAACATTTTATTCAAAAAAACAGAAGACGGAACTTATTTATTTCAATTGATTGATATTAATCGAATGAGATTTTATAATAATTTATCGGATAAAAAACGTCTTGACGACCTTAAACACCTATCGTGCAACATAAACGTTTTTTTATATTTGATTGAATGTTATGCAATGTTGACCTCAAAAAATCAATATAAATTTGCTCTTGAGGCTCTACTCCGACGTTTTATATTAGAGAAACAAAAAAAGCTCAATTAAAAAAGTAACAAAATAAGATATACATACTTAATTTTAAACCAAATTATAAATTACTATCTTAAAAGACTGCGACTATGAATTATCATAACCGCAGTCTTAATTTTTATTACTATTTACAGTTCTTTTATGGGAGTAAGCGTACAATTATTTACATATTCATTGAACGCATCTTTATATGTATCCGACACAGGAATATATTGTTTACCAAACACTATACGATTCCTTTCTATAACCTTAATTTTCGATGTTTGTACAATAAAAGAACGATGAACCCTTAAAAAGCGTTTTTGAGGCAAGCTTGCTTCGAGCGTTTTAAGACTCATCAATGACATAACACAACTATTGTTATTATCAAGGTAAATTTTCACATAGTCTTTCAGTCCCTCAATATATAAAATATCAGATACAGCTATTTGAATGAGTTTATACTCACTTTTTACTATTATATAGTCAGTACCCTCACCATTTAATTTGGAATTATTTACCATTTCAAACCAATTCAATGCCTTATTTGCCGAAGCCAAGAATTCACTATAGCTTACCGGTTTAAGCAAGTAATCCAAAGCATTGGCTTTAAATCCGTCTAATGCATATTGTTCAAATGCTGTGATAAAGATAATACGGCATGTAGATGGTATAACGCGAGCAAATTCAATTCCATTAAGTTCCGACATCTGTATATCAAGAAACACAATATCTATATCATCTTCAATAATGGTCTTCACAGCCATCGATGCCGAAGAAAAAGTATTTACAAGTTCCAGAAACGGTGTTTGTTTCACATAACTTTTAATAAGTTCCTGTGCTAATGGCTCATCATCTATAATACAACATCTTAAATTTCTCATAATCAAGTAGTATAATTATCTTCAAGTCGTTAGTTCTATCTCCAAATCGGCAATATGTTTTTCATCCGATTTTGTAATATTAAATAAAAATCTATTGGCATAAAGAATCTCCAATTGTCTTTTTAAATTGTTTATTCCTATACCACTGCCACTCTTATCGCTTTCCGTTTTAGGGAAATAGCTATTTTCAACATGACATTTCACCTTATTACCATCTACGTGTATGGAAATATCAATAAAAGAAGGTTTTTCACAACTTACACCATGTTTAAAGGCATTTTCTACAAGTGAAATAAACAATAATGGAGCAATCTTCTTTCCTTCTCCCTCTTTTTCATTTATACTCACATTCAACTCTACAAGCGAGCCAAGTCGTAAACGCATGAGAGAAATGTAATTTTTCACAAATTGCAAATCTTTTTCAAGCGGAACTTCTCTTTCTTCATTGTCATAAAGAGTATATCTCAATAACTGGCTTAATTCATGCACCGATTTTTGAGCTTTTTCGCGACTTATAGGAATAAGAGCATAAATATTATTAAGCGTATTGAATAAGAAATGTGGATTAAGCTGATTTTTAAGATTTTTCAGCTCATTTTCTCTTATCTGAGCTCTCATTTGCTTTTCCATTCTATCCCATTTCACCCAATTTTCACTAAGTCTTAACATTATGCTTAAAGCAATAGCCATAATTACCATTACACTTATTCGTGGCATTACTTTCAAAGCCCCCATCACATGATGATTCATTATAGTGTGAGGTCTGAACGGTTTTGGAGGTGGAGGGAAACTCACCATTTCATACACCGGAGGACGCATCATTCCCGGCTTAGTTAATGTGTGTATATAATAAAATATTATGATTACACATAGTAACAAAATCATATTTATCGCAACATATAACCATATCTGCCTTTTATTAAACATAAACTTATCAATAAGATAGTAATAATTTAAATAAAAAACAGCTATATAACACATAGGTATAATATAAAATATTTTAGGTACTTGACGCATGAAATTGAATGTAAGTTCGGGACTCACAAAAATAATCAATAAAATGAGTAAATGCGTAGCTCGTTTAACCCACAAACTACGATTGGTAACATTACTTTCCACCAATACCTTATCTTTCATATTCTTATTCATATCTTATAGCCTCAATAGGATCCAAATTGGACGCTTTTTTCGCAGGATACCATCCGAAAAAGATTCCTGTGATTGTACACACAAGAAATGATAATATTACAGAATAAGCCTGTATAGAAATAGGCCACTGAAGAATAAATTTCACTATAAAAGCTGCACCACATCCAAGAATAACCCCGATAATACCTCCTGTAACACTTATAATAACCGACTCTATAAGAAATTGTGACAATATATCTATACCTCTTGCTCCTATACTCATGCGTAAACCAATTTCTCTTGTACGCTCAGTTACCGATACATACATTATGTTCATGATACCGATACCGCCAACAAGAAGTGAAATTCCGGCAATACAAGCAAGCAAAATTGTCATCATATCGGTTGTAGAACTAATCATTTTACTTAATTCTTGTTGCGAACGTATCGTAAAATTATCATCATCGGTTTCACGCAATTTATGATTGGTACGTAATATGTCTGTTATTTCAGCAATCGCATCTTCAGTTTTTTCTTCAGTAAGAGCCGAAGCAAATATGCCTTGAATATAATCAATTGCGAGTACACGCTTCATCACCGTTGTGTAAGGAGCCAAAACCACATCATCTTGATCTTGTCCCATAGAATTATAACCTTTTTCTTGAAGTGTTCCCACTATAGTAAAAGGAACTTTATTAAAACGAATAACTTTCCCAATAGGATTATCATCACCCGGAAACAAATTGTCAATTATTGTTTTTCCCACAATACACACTTTAGCACTTGATTGAATATCTCTCTCGGTAAACATAGCACCTTTATCTATTTTAAGTTTACGTATTTCGAGATAATCGGGAGTAACCCCATTCATAGAAGAGGGATAATTGTTTGCTCCATTGATATATTGCCCCGAACTTTGCATATTTGGCGATACCGCACTTACATAATTAGCATTATTAAGGATAGCTTTATAATCGGCTTCTTTCAAAGTCTGCATAGATTCTGCACTTTGCCTTACTCCGCCTCGTTCCTGCGTTCCAGGCATAATCATAATCATATTGGAACCCATCTCTGAAATTTGGGCTCTGATACTTTCTTTTGAACCTTGCCCTATGGCTAACATTGTAATAACCGAAGCCACACCTATGATAATGCCAAGCATAGTGAGAAAGCCTCGCAATTTATTATTACTTAACGCCTTAATGGCTATTTTTAACAAATTAATAAAATTCATATTGAATTACTATTTTGTTTATCAATCATTTTCGGTAGGCAAATTGTCATAAACCTCTTTTGCCGACAAAATATTATTATTCAATTCATCTGAAACTATTTTACCGTCTCTCAACACAATGTTTCGACTGCTGAATTGTGCCAATTCCGGATTATGCGTTACAAATATAATTGTTCTGCCTTTTTTATATAATTCTTGAAACAACACTAAAATACTATATGAAGTACGAGTGTCAAGATTTCCTGTTGCTTCATCGGCAAGTATTATCACAGGATCATTAACCAATGCCCTTGCTATAGCCACTCGTTGTTGTTGTCCCCCACTCATCTGATTGCTTTTATGATATTTGCGTTCCGACAAGCCTACTTGGTCAAGAGCTACTGAAGAACGTCGTTCACGCTCCTTAGCACTTACTTTACTGTTATAAAGTAATGGCAACATAACATTTTCTATGGCAGTTGTTTTAGGTAACAGGTTATAATTCTGAAAAACAAACCCTATTTTCCTGTTACGCAAAATTGCTCGTTCGTTTTTGCCCATAGTACGAACACTCGCACCATCAAGAAAATATTCACCTGAAGTTGGTGTATCCAAGCATCCCAAAAGATTCAACAAAGTAGACTTTCCTGAGCCTGATGTACCCATAATGGTAACAAATTCACCTTCATTTATTGAAAATGATATACCACGCAAAGCATGCACTTCTTCATTGCCAACTTTAAACGTTCGACGAATGTTTTCAAGTCGTATAATTTCTTTTGCCATAATATAGATATTATTTCAGCATCGGCTTATTTTCTCTTTTTCTTATCGCTTCCCGGTGGTTTTGGCATAAAGGGACTGTTACTTCCTGAATTTGCTGCTTCACTTGCACTCATTTGACCATCCATTGATGACGTAGAATAAGATTCTGCAATTTTATCACCTTCTTGCAATCCCTCAACAACTTCGGCATTTATTCCATTATCCACACCAAGTAAAACCTCAGTAGGAATCAAATGATTATCTCTTAATACCCATACAAGACGATGCATATCATCGGTAGGTATTGCCGGGTCTTTAGGCTTATCTTTTCCTTCCATCATATCTGCTTTAGGATGTGGCATTGTGAATGTAGGCAATTCTTCTCCACCATTTTCAAATTCTTGCGGTGTAAATCTAAGAACTTTCAACGGAATTGTAATCACATTTTTTGCTTCTTTGGTTTTGATTGTTACATTTGCTGTCAATCCAGGAATCAATTTATGTTCAGGGTTTTGTGTTGAGATTAGCACTTCATATGTTACAACATTGGATGTTGTTGTAGGACTTATACGAACTTGTGTTACTTTTCCTTCAAAAACATCGTTAGGATAAGCATCAACAGTAAAACTTGCATTTTGTCCAACTTTTACCGAACCTATATCAGCTTCATCCACATCAGCTACCACACGCATATTATCAAGGTCGGCAATAGTGTACAAATTTGCCACATTCATGGAAGACACAACAGTCTGCCCTACTTCCACTTCGCGTGAAACGACAATACCATCAATAGGAGAATAAATTTCAGCATAACTTAAATTACGTGCTGCACGTACACGATCAGCTTGAGCTTTCTCATAAGATGACTTTGCTACAAGATAATCCTTACGAGATGTCTCATATTCATAATCGCTTATCAATTGCTTGTCGTGCAATTGTTTATCTCGCTCATAATTTATTTTTGTATATTCATAGGTAACTTTAGCACTTTCCAATGTTGAATTTGCCGAACGTAGTTCACTTTCAAGTGTGGTTTTATCTATTTCAGCAATTAATTCACCTTTTTTTACCACCGAATTAAAATCGGCAAACAATTGAGATACGATTCCTGTAACCTGTGTACCTACATCTACCGTAGTAATACTTTCAAGCGTACCTGTAGCTGTGACTACTTCTGATATTTCTCCTTTGGTTACATTTATAGTTTCAAGGGTAACTTTTTCTTTGTGCGAACATGAACATAACAACGACAATGTCATGCTTAAACCGGCGTAGATTATACCGGATGTAATGGAATTAAAGAATTTCATAATATGATAGTCTTTATTTTTTATTATTAACAATTATGGTAGGGTTATACCCTTATTTTGATAAAAATCCAACATTTTAACACTTAAAATAGCCATATACTTCGATTGCAACAATTCTTGACGTGCATTCAATAACTTGTTATGAGATGTAAGCAAATCTAATGTATTCACCATACCCAACTTGAATTGTTCATTGGTCAATTCATCGGTAAGTTCAGCACTTTCAAGTTGAACAAGACCACTACGATATTTTGCTTGATTGTTGACAGCCTCAATATAAGTACTTTCTATACGTTGAGCCAAAGTATTCTCTAAATCACGATGTTCCAATAACGTATTTAATTTCTCTATTCTCGCTTTGGCAACAGCCGATTTATTACTTTTATTGTCTAATATAGGCACTGAAAATGTTATACCTACATGTTCATTTAAATTATTCAATAGTTGATTGCCAAAATTATACTTTGTACCTGATGCGTTTCCTGTCCCCACCGAACCGTTAAGACTTATTTTAGGTCTTGCACCACTCTTTGCTATTGCAATATCAAGTTCACTTACATCGGCTTGCAATCTACTGCTTTGAAACTCAGGCAACCAAGCTATTGCCGACGTATAAATATCTTTTTTTGAGGCAATAGGCTGAAGTACATCAGCTGTAGTAAAATATAAACTATCAAGTGATAATTCTGTGTCTATTCCAAGTTCCAAAAGACGCTTCAAATTAAGTACATTTGTCTTATAATTACTTTCAGCCGATACCAAATTATATAAATCACTATTATATTGCGATTCAAGCTGAGTACAATCAACCTTTGATATTTTTCCGGCACTCAATAACTGCTTGGCACGGTCAAGTTGCATTTTACTCACTTCAAGAGATTGCTTTGCTATGCCAATAGCCTCCTTAGAATACAATATCTGCAAATAATATGACAATATTTCTGTTTCGAGATTATTGTGAATCTCTTGAATGGCAAGGTCATTTATTTCATTTTCTATTTTAGAACGCTTTATGGAATTTTCGCGATTTCCTCCATCATAAACAGTCCAACCGGCATTTAAGCCATAACTTCCGCTGTATCTGTTGTTTCTCGCCCCATCTTCAGGACGCGGATAATTGGTAAAACCTTGCGAAACCGAAGCATCAAGAATGGGAAACCATTTAGCTTTAGCTGCCTCAAAAGAAACTAAACCACTTTCCTTTGTAAGTATCGATTGTTGTAATTTTATGTTGTTACTTTTTGCATACTCCACACAACGAGCATAACTCCAACACTCTTTTACGTGGGTTTCAGTAGAATCGTTTGCTATAGCTACAGGAATTTTCACAATTTCAACAGCCATAAGTACAAGCAAAAAGGCATAAACACGTTTAAATTTGTACATATACATTTTCGTTTTGAAATATCTATAAAAGCTAATAATTCATGGTGCAAAGTTATTTTCTTTATCCAACTTCGAGAAGAAAAATAGATAAAAAGTTACCATGTGTCTAAAAAATAACACATTTAACATTTAAAATCATAGAATTCAAATAGATTTACCTAATTGTTAAGAATCATTCAGATTAAGGCTCTGAGTCTATAAAACGGCTCAGTGTTTTTTACCTGGGATTAGAGAGATTAAGGTAATTATCTACTGCGCCACTAAATCCACACTAAATATTTACTGAGCATAAAAATGTATAGACATAAAAAAACTGATAACCTCTTTAGGTTACCAGTTTTGAGTGTCCGAAATGAGACTCGAACTCACACGAGCGAAAGCTCACTACCCCCTCAAAG
>CAZHXA010000038.1:0-18721 GCA_964536025.1 uncultured Muribaculaceae bacterium | reverse complement strand
ATTTGCCAAACGAATTTTAATAATCATAAATAAATTGAGCCTATAGAATATAACATTACTTAAAAATTAATTATATATTTGTAAACATGGAAGAATTGATAACTCTTTCTGATGAAAAATTGGTAGTGTTATATGCAAAGGGGATGAATAAAGCGTTTGATATTCTTGTCGAACGTTATAAAGATCGTGTATATTCTTATATATATCATACTGTTAAATGTGAAGAACTTGCAGATGATCTTTTTCAAGATACTTTTGTGAAAGCTATTATAACGATAAATCAAGGTCGTTACACTGAAAATGGTAAATTTTTACCTTGGATTTTTCGTATAGCTCATAATCTTATAATTGATTATTTTAGACAGGAAAAGGCTGAAAATACTCAATCTTGTGATGCTGAAGATACTGATGTTTTAAATCGTAAAGATTTAAGTGAGTCTACTATAGAGGATGAAATGGTGGAGGAGCAAATTTATAACGACGTAAAACATTTAGTGTATGCTTTGCCTAAAAGTCAGCGAGATGTGCTTACAATGAGGTTTTATAAAAATATGAGTTTTAAAGAAATTGCAGAATCAACCAACGTAAGTATTAATACAGCTTTGGGGCGAATGAGATATGCAATTTTGAATATGAGAAGAATTGCTGAAGAAAAAAATATAATTTTAACAATGTAGTAAAATATTTTGTTGTTAGTGTAATAAATGAATAGGTATTGACGTTATTTAATTGTAACTGAAAACGAAATTGCCTATGCAAAAAATTACTACTAACAATCAACAATCGATCGATTCTTCAAAAAAAAAGCCGAAAGAAAGTACGGTCGCTTTTATTAAACAGTTTGCAAGGGTTTGCAAAATCAAAAAAATGGTTCAACCTGAATTAGGGCTTTTTGTTTTGAACTAACAATTAAAAGATTTCTATTTCAAAATAGAAATCTTTTTTATTCAAATCGAATGGATTCGTGAGGCTTTATTTTTGAAATTATATGCGAAGGCATAAGTAATGAAAAATAAGCTGTAGCCAATATGCCTACATTAAGTAAAATAATGATTTTCCAATCTATTTCAATGGGTACATGTGGAATATAATAGGTATCAGAGTCAAGTTTTACGATATGGTATTTTTGTTGTATGAAAGATAGACCGAGACCTATTATATTTCCAAGAATTAAAGCCTTAATAATTAATTTGTTTGTCAAGAATATAAAAGTTTTGCGAATAGAAGAATCGGTTGCTCCCATTGTTTTTAATATGCCAATCATGTTTATACGCTCTAAAACAATCATTAACATTCCCGAAATAAGAGTAAAGGCTGTAACCGATAACATGATTATAATGATAACTAATACATTAGTGTCGAGTAAGTTAAGCCAAGTGAAATAGGATATGTTATTTCTTGATGTATTTGAAATGCTAATTATGTTTGGGTTGTTTGAGTATAACTCAAACAATTCATTTGTGGTAGATTCTATGTCGTTGTATTCAGAGCAATTTAATCCTATATATGAGGTCGTATTATCAATGTTTTTTAATGCATTTATGTTGCCGATAACATATGATTTATCGTATTCAGACAAACCTGTGTTGTATATACCAGAAATATAAATATTTCGGGCTTTAATGTTTTTTTCGATAAAATAAGCCAATACTTTATCTCCTGTTTTAATATTTAGTTCGTCGGCAATAATTTTGGATATAATTGCTTCTTGACGATTGATGGTGTCATTTATTGTTGGAATGGTGCCTTCTATGAGGTTGTTTTGTAGATAGGACCAATTATAATTGTTGTCTACACCTTTATAAATAATGCCTTTAAAATCATTTGCTGTTTTTAAAACGGTTGATTTCTCAGCAAATAAGTTTTGATTTAGAATTTTTTTTGCAGGTTTCCCAGATGTTTGAAATGGGGTAGTGGTGGCTTGAGATAAGATTATTTTTATATGAGAGTCTAGATTGTATATCTTGGATGAAATTTCATGCTTAAATCCGCACACTATTGTGAGAGATAATATCATTATAGCAATAGCTAAAGTCATGCCTGAAACTGCAATGCTAAGACTTGGCGTAGAAGAGTTTTTGTCGCCTTCTGTTTTATTGGTCTTAAGCCTGTTCGCTATAAATAATTCAAATTTCATGTATTATATATAAAAATATAATTTATAGAAAGAGACAAGAGTAAACTCTTATTATGTCGTCTTCTCCTGTCTCTATAATTTGTTGTGGAGCTGGAGGGGTTTGAACCCTCGTCCAAACGTGGAACTAATAAGCTTTCTACATGCTTAGTCTTAACTTGATTTTCGGAAACAGTCAGGCAAAAGACCACCAAACTGAAACTTAGCCTTTAAAATTCAAGAATCATACAAGGCTTAAGACTCTCTATTCCCGAATTTTTAGCACCACCTTATCGAAACGTCTCGGGACCAGGCAATCGAGTGATGTCTTGTCTCTGCAACTGTTGCGGAGATTAAGTTAATCTACTATTCTTCGATTAAGCAGCAAGAGCGTAGTTATTTTCGCCAGTTAAAATTTTGATGTCTGAGATTATAGAGCATAGCCATCATCGCTCTGCATGCTTACCTACCACCTCTACACGCTGTCAAAGCCAGTCAGCCCCATAGGGTTTAGATATGTTGCAAATATAGCAATATTTCCTGTAATATTGTTCATTTTGTTAGTTTTTTTATATTATAAGGGTAATGATAAGGCAAAAATATGATTCTGTTAATTTAGAATTTTCTATGTTGTGCGTTTTTGTTTAATTTTGTAGCAGTTTAAATCTATAAGTAAAATGATTTTTTTGAAATATATAACATTATTGTTGATATCTCCAGCCGAAGGGTGGAAAGACATCGGTAAATATGCAATACCTAATAATTTAGTGTTGAGTAAATTGTTTTATCCGAGTCTTGGATTATTATCTCTGTCTTCATTTGTACCATTTTTGTTGGGTTACGTAAGTGAAACTTTGCAAGGTATCGTAATTATTGCTATGATAGATTTTGTGAAATTTTTTATATCATTTTTTGCGATTTCTTATTTGGCGATTGGTTTTAGTGCGGATTTGTTTAAAAGCAAAACGGAAGAAAACAAATTGAATAATTTCATTGCTTTAAATCTTACCATATTGGTTATATTTAATATTCTTAGCAATTTAATGCCTGAATTTCCTTTCTTTGAAATATTTCCATTATATATAATATATGTTGTTTATAGAGGACTTGGCTATTTAAATATTCCTAAAAATAGGGTACAGGTATTTGTGCTAATCATGTCATTATTGTTGTTAATTGTACCTAATGGAATAAAATTTATTTTGGATTTGTTTATACCCAATTTGTAAAAAAATATTGTTATGGCAAATAATCAGATTAATATAAAAAACAGAAGAGCGTCTTTTGATTATGAAATAATTGAAACCTTTACAGCCGGTATTGTTTTAACCGGAACAGAAATTAAATCTATACGTCAAGGTAAAGCCGGTTTAACCGATACATTTTGTTTTATAAATAACGGTGAAGTATGGGTTAAAAATATGTATATAGCAGAGTATTTCTATGGAAGTTACAATAATCATGTCGCAAGACGCGATAGAAAATTGTTGTTGAATAAAAAAGAAATTGACAAGTTGGAAAAGAATAATGATTTGTCCGGTTTTTCTATTGTCCCATTGAAGTTGTTTATAAATGAAAAAGGATTGGCAAAATTGGTTATTGCTATTGCTAAAGGTAAAAAAATATATGACAAACGACAGTCGATAAAAGAACGAGAAGATAAACGAATGCTTGATAGAATTATGAAACGATAGGAGACTCTAGACCTACAATATTTTTGTGCAAATAATCAATATCGCATTATTGTTGCAATCGGTTGTTCCGAAAAGATATTCGTTTCCTCCATCTCTAACTTTTAGTTTTTTCTTTAATTCTTCGGCTGATAATCTGAAATTTCTTACACTCACATTTATTTGTGGGTGTTTTTTATTAATATTTTTTATCTCATTGCTTTTAAATGGTATTATGTTGGTTATATGAAATTTTCTACCAGGGAAATCTTCACAATACTCCTCGCTTACAAATAAGTGTGAGTTTTTTTGAATATTTGTCACATTATAAGTGTGTTCTAATGTGTCAAATATTTGTGCTTTCATAACGCAACTGTTAGGTTCATATAAATAAGAACTTTTGTCAAGAGAATAAACCTTGGAAGGCTGTTGATTTTCTGTGGTTTTACTTAAGACTTGAATTTGAGAATTGTCAAAATTCAATGTATGAATAGCTGTTTCTGTAGTCTTAGTGCTGTTTAATTCTATTTTAAACAATAATTCTTTACATTCATTACTTATTCCAATAACCCATACATCAGAAACATAACAATTAAGTTCGTCAATGGATTTTGTAATGTCAATCATTGGCGAAGCTTTGATGTACAAAACTTTTGCTATAGGTTTTAGAAATGGTATTAATTCGATTATGTTGGGATTGCAATCCGATAATCCGAATAACCGTTTATTGTTGTCTCCGCGTCGAGCAGGGTCAATAAAAATTACATCATAATTTAGTCTGTTATCATTTTTTATATATTCAATACAGTCTTTGCATATTACGGTAACGTTATTGGTGTTGTTACGCATGTTGAAATCAGCAATTAGAGCTGTTTCGCTATTAATTTCGATAGCTGTAATTGATTTTGCTGTTTTAGATAAATAATATGTATCAATGCACAAACCGGCAGTCATGTCAAGAACGGTGTCTTGTGAATTAAGAAGTGATGCATGAAATTTTGCTATTTTTTCGGCTGTACATTGCTCTGTGGATAGAATGTTTGGAAATAGAAATGAGTCAGATTGATAAATTTCAGGAAGTTTCTTTTTTATACGTTTTTTGCAATCTATTTGAAGTATAGCAAATTTAATATCAAAAGAAGTTTCTCGAAATTTCTTTAAACGTAATTTATTTGTATCTGCATCAATGTTTGCTTCAATAAATTCTTTATAATGTTTATTCTTTTGTATAGAATGTAGCTCATTAAAATTCATATTATATAAATGGATGTTTTTTTATAAAATTATGATTGATGCAAATATTGTTATTTATAGGAATAATAGAATATTTCTTTCCGCTTTTGTTTATATTTTAACAATATAATTGTTATTTGTTTATTTTTGTTTGTTCAATTTGTTTTTCGGCTAAATTAAGTTTTTTTTCAAGAAAAATGCGATTTTTTATAGCCGATTTTCCTTTGTTTTTGTTTGTTGCATAGCGATATGTTTCTGCTATTGCTGTTATCTCTTTTTTGTCAAGTTGTAAAGAGTATGACTTTTTTCCTTGAAAAGTAACTTTGATAGGATAATTCTCATTGTTAGCAATAAATTCTCCTATAGTGTCGCATTGGTTGTTGTTGAATGTTACTATTTCGTAGGTTTTATCATCACTGCTATATCGATAATTTTGAGCTTTGTCAAAAGGAACTATAGATGATGTTACGCTATTGCTGTTTGTTGAAACTATTATGCTTGTATGCTTGATGTCATGACCTGTTAAATAAGAAACCAAATAAAACATATCATTTTCATCAATGCGAGGTTCTATTGTATTTTTTTCAGTTCTTTCTATGTCTTTTACGATTGAATTGTGTACGTAGAAACCTTCAACCATATCTTTGTGCTTAATGTATTTAAATTTACTTGAATACATTTTGTTCTCACTTTCCAACTCAGAAATAATGCTGTCGTTATGTAATATTTCGGCTTTAATTAAGCCTTCATTTGCCAACATACGAAGATGTAGCCCATTTCTAAGTAAATCTATATCATCGGTGAAATTCTTTTTTAAAGAATCCAATAATAAGATTGATTTATTATATTCGCCTGCATTGTAATAAGTTTCGGCTTGGCTATATAAGTCGATTGCAGTATCTTTATTATTATCTTTACACGATTGAATAGAACTTGCTGTTATAATTAAAGCCAAACAGCCAATATATTGTTTAATTATTGCTTCTTTGAACATCTTTAACTCCTTTTATCATTCGTATTTTTTTAATTAAATCATTGAGTGTGGTTTTGTCGCCTACGCCTATAACCAAGTAACCTTGAAATAAACCGTCATTTGAATCAATTGAAATATTTCGCAAAGTTGTATCTTTTTCTTTGGTGATTACAGATGTAATATTTGTGACAATGCCTATATCATCATTCCCAACAATGCGTAATGTTACGGCAAACTGTGACCCGATTTTACCTGACCATGTAGCACGAATTTCGCGATTAGGGTCTTTGTGTAATAAATGTTTTAGATTCTTACAACTTGATCGGTGAATTTTAATGGCTCCATTGCTTGATATGTATCCTGTTACTTGGTCTCCAAATATAGGGTTACAGCATTTACATAAAATGTAATTAATACCTTTCATGTTTTCTCCTATAACCAAAACATCATTATTTTGACGGTCTTCTTTTTCATTTGTTTGTTGTAATACGAAATTGGCAGCTGTCTCGTGAATGATATTTTCTTTATCTTTATTGTCAATGTCAAGATAAGTATCAATTACATCGTTTACGTTCAGTGTCTCGTTAGAAATTGCTTTATAAAATTCAGTAATTGTTTTATATCCTAATTTCTTAATCGTACGCATCAGCAAGGATTCTTCTTCTTCAATCTTTCTGTTTTTAAAGCGACGTTGAAGCATTTCTTTCCCGAACTCAGCCGATTTTGCATTACTTTCGTTTAGTGATTGTTTAATTTTGTTGCGAGCTTTTGATGTAACTACAAAATTAAGCCAATCCGATTTTGGTGATTGAGCAGAAGACGTTAAAATTTCAATGGTATCACCACTATTTAATTTGTAAGTTATTTTTTGATTTTTCCCGTTTACTCTACCACCTATACAAGCACATCCTAATTTTGAATGTATATGAAAAGCAAAGTCTAATAATGACGCTCCTTGTGGAAGCTTATATAAATCTCCTTTAGGTGTAAAAATAAACACTTCTTTATCATAAATGTCCATTTTTACGTCTTTCATTAGAGCTGTTGGCCCATCGTTGCCGGTTTCAAGTAAATCACGCACGTTATTCATCCAAGAGTCTAAATTGGATTCGCTCTTGATGCCTTTATATTTCCAGTGGGCTGCAAGTCCGCGTTCAGCTATTTCATCCATTCTTTTTGTGCGTATTTGCACTTCCACCCATTGGTTGTCAGGGCCATAAACTGTTATGTGCAATGATTCATAACCATTGGATTTTGGAATAGTAAGCCAATCTTTCAATCTTGCCGGATTAGCTTTGTACATGTCGGTTACGATTGAGTAAGCAATCCAACATTCTGTTTTTTCCTTTTCAGGAATTGTGTCTATAATAATTCTTATGGCAAACAAATCATATATACCGTCAACATCTATGTTCTGTTTTACCATTTTATTATAAATGGAATTTATTGATTTAGTTCGCCCCTTGATCTCAAATTTTAAACCGGATTTTAAAAGTGCATCTTTTATTGGAGCAATGAAATTTTCAATATATTCTTCTCTTTTGTTTTTGGTTTGATCAAGTTTATGTGCAATCTGTGTGTAAACATCTCGTTTAGTATACTTAAGAGATAGGTCTTCAAGTTCTGATTTAATTTTATATAAACCGAGTCGATGTGCAAGAGGTGCGTATAAATATTTTGATTCTCTTGCAATATCATTAACGAATGTCTCATCTGGATGATGGTTGATAGCACGCATAATGCTTAGACGGTCAATAATCATAATTATAATTACGCGTATGTCTTCTGCAAACGTTAATAATAATTTATGATAATTTTCACTTTCTAAAGCGGAACGTTTACGGTATAGTTTAGAAACTTGCAATAACCCTTTTATGAGTTTTGCAATATCATCGCCAAATACTTCTTTTATGTAGCTTTCGGGAATGAAATCGGATTTACATAGGTTATATAATAAAATAGCTATTATCATGTTTCGGTCTGCTCCGAAACATTCGATAAGAGTTAATGCGGTAGTTAAATTTCTTGTAGTGGGGTTGATACCATATCGGTCTCTGATATAGTGCTTTTGTTCAACTCCTTCTTTAATGATATTATGCACTTTATTAATATCATCGTTGTTTACTATATTTTTAACCGACTTCAGCAGGGCTTTTGTTTGCTGAACGACGAGAATTTTTTCTTCATCGTTGAAATATTCCAATTCCATAACGAAAAATATTTTTGAAATTTATTCAAAGTTAATATATCGGTTAGATAAATGCAAATTGTGTATCTTAAAATTTGCAACAGTTGCAAATTTGCGTTACCTTTGGATAAATATTAATTAAAACACAACTAACATTCAATAACATGCTTAACACAGAAGATTTAAGACTATTGAAACTAAAAGGTATTTCAGAAGATACTTTAAAAGAGCAATTGGAAACGTTTAAAAATGGTTTTCCTTTTTTAAAAATTGATTCAAGTGCATCAATAGGTAATGGAATAACCAAGTTTAATGGTGAACAAGAAGCCGAATGCATTTCGATGTGGGATAATTTCCTTGAAAATGGAGGAACTGTCGAAAAATTTGTCCCGGCCTCAGGAGCAGCGAGTCGTATGTTTAAGAATATGTTTGAATTTTTGAATGGAGATAACGATGTTCCAACAACTGACTTTGAAAAAAAATATTTTAATGAAATAGAAAGATTTGCTTTTTATAACACGCTTAATGAAGCTTGTGTAAAAAAATATGGTAAAGATGTTTCTATATTAAAGTCGGAAGGTGAATTCAAAGATATTGTTAGATGTATGCTTAATGATTGTGGCTTGAATTATGGCTTCTTACCCAAAGCGTTATTGCAATTTCATAAAATAGGCGATGAAGTTCATACACCTCTTGAAGAACATCTTGAAGAGGGGGCTCAATATGCTACCGATAAGAAAAAAAATGTAAATATACATTTCACAGTTTCACCGGAACATAAAGCAGAATTTGTGAAATTGATTGCAACAAAAGTTCCTCAGTTTGAACATAAATGGGGCGTTAAATATAATGTTTCAATGTCGGAACAAAAAGCATCAACCGATACTGTTGCCGTAGATTTAAACAATAATCCATATCGAGAAAATGGTAAGTTGTTGTTTAGACCTGCCGGACATGGAGCTTTATTGGAAAACCTTAATGATATAAATGCTGATGTGGTTTTTGTTAAAAATATTGACAATGTGGTCCCAAGCAGTTTACGTGCTGAAACAATAAAATATAAAAAAATTATTGGTGGTTATTTGATTAAGGTTCAAAAGCAAATAAAAACATATTTGGAAATGCTTGAACAAGGAAAATATACCATTGAAGATATTCGAGAAATGGTTCATTTTTTACATGATGTGTTATGTGTGCGACATGAAGGCACAAAACATCTTGAAGATAGTGAATTAGCCCTATATATTAAAAATAAACTAAATAGACCAATTCGTGTGTGTGGAATGGTGAAAAATGATGGAGAACCGGGTGGTGGTCCATATATTGCATATAATAACGATGGCTCAACTTCTCCGCAAATTCTCGAATCGGCACAATTTGATATGAGTAAAGCGGAATCGATTGATTTAATTAAATCGGGAACGCATTTTAATCCGGTTGATTTGGTTTGCTATATAAAAGATTATAAGGGGAATAAATTTAATCTTAAAAACTTTGTAGATAAGAAAACCGGATTGATTTCAGAGAAATCAAAATCAGGTACGACAATAAAAGCATTAGAATTGCCGGGATTGTGGAACGGTTCAATGAGTGATTGGAATACGATATTTGTAGACGTTCCTCTTGCTACATTCAATCCTGTTAAAACAGTAAATGATTTATTGAGAGTGCAACACCAAGGATGACAATAGAATTTATTCTCTATATTAGAAAAGCTCCTCTGTCTTAGTTCTAAGACAGAGGAGCTTTTTTAAAGAATAAAAGACTATATGTAAGGCTAATTTGTTCTAAAATTAAAAGAACAAAACTCAAATAGCTTAAAAATAATATGCTAAAATTTGAGGAATCAATACAAATAACCTATCTTTGTATTGTCTCAAATTATTTATTATATATGATTGAAGATAAAGCAAAAATATCGGCTCGTAATAAGTTTACACTTTATTTAAAGAGTAAACAGTTACGTAAAACACCCGAACGTTTTGCTATATTAAATAAAATTTTTTCCCTTAATGAGCATTTTGATGTTGAGTCATTGTATACAATGCTTGAAAAAGACTCCTATCATGTGAGTCGTGCAACAATATATAATACGATAGATTTATTGATGGATTGTGAACTTGTTAGGCGTCATAGCTTTGATAATCAGCAATCAAAATATGAAAAAGTTGTGATGACTTCGGTTAATCATCAACATTTAATATGCTCGGAATGTGGAAAAATCAAAGAAGTAAAAGATAATGAGTTTTCTGCATTTATGAATGCAAGAAAATACACAGCTTTTACAATTAATTATTTTCAATTGTATGTATATGGTATTTGCAATAATTGTGCAAGAAAGAAAAAACGAGAGGCAAAAGAAAAAAATAATAAACTAACAAAATAAATACTATTTCATCATGAAAGTAGACGTTCTTTTAGGACTACAATGGGGAGACGAAGGTAAAGGTAAAGTTGTTGATGTTCTAACACCACAGTATGATATTGTTGCAAGATTTCAAGGAGGACCGAATGCAGGGCATACTTTGGAATTTGAAGGTAAAAAATATGTATTACGTTCAATCCCTTCTGGTATTTTTCAACATGGACAATTAAATATTATAGGTAATGGGGTAGTTTTGGACCCTATATTGTTTATGGGAGAGGCTCAAGACCTTGAAAAAAGCGGAATCGACATTAAAAAGGTGTTGAAAATTTCCAAAAAAGTTCATCTAATTTTGCCGACTCATAGATTACTTGATGCCGCTTATGAATCATTAAAGGGTAGTGCAAAAATAGGTACAACCGGAAAAGGTATCGGCCCAACATATACTGATAAAGTAAGTCGTGATGGCTTGAGATTAGGTGAATGTTTATGTGATACATTTAAGGTTAAATATAATGCAGCTAAAGAAAGACATTTGCGTCTTTTGAAGGCTGTAACAGGAACAGAACCAAATGTAGATACACTTGAGAAACAATGGTTTGACGCAATTGACTATATAAAACAATTTGATCTTATTGATAGTGAATTTGTAATTAACAAAAGTCTTGCAGAAGGTAAATCTGTCTTGTGTGAAGGAGCTCAAGGTAGTTTGCTTGATGTTGATTTCGGTTCTTATCCTTTTGTAACATCGTCCAATACAATATGTGCAGGTGCTTGTGCCGGATTAGGCGTTGCTCCTAACAAAATAGGGGAGGTCTACGGAATTTTTAAAGCTTATTGTACTCGTGTAGGAAGTGGACCATTTCCTACTGAATTATTTGATGAAACTGGAGCTAAAATAAGAGCCATAGGGCATGAATATGGTGCTGTAACAGGACGTGAACGTCGTTGTGGGTGGATTGATTTGGTTGCTTTACGCTATACCATCATGTTAAATGGTGTTACACAATTAATCATGATGAAAAGTGATGTGCTTGATGATTTTGAAGAAATTTGTGTATGTAATTCATATAAAATCAATGGAATTGAAACAAAGGATTTTCCTTATTCAATAGAAGAAAATATTGAGCCTGTATACACTAAAATGCAAGGATGGAAAACCAATATGACTAAATTTAAGTCGGAAGAAGAATTCCCTCAAGCATTTAATGATTATATTAAATATCTTGAAACTGAATTGAATGTTCCGATTAGAATAGTTTCGGTAGGACCTGATAGAGAACAAACTATTATTCGCAAGAAATAAAAATGGCTAAAATTAAACCATTCAGAGGGCTTCGTCCTCCCAAATCAATTGTTACTCAAGTGGCGTCTCGTCCTTATGATGTGCTAAATTCAGAAGAGGCGAGGGCAGAAGCATTGGGTAATGAAAAGTCTTTGTATCATATCATCAAGCCGGAAATAGATTTTGAACCCGGTATAGATGAACATGCTCCTTGTGTTTATGATAAAGCTGTAGAAAATTTCAAGAAATTTCAAGAAAACGGTTGGTTAATACAAGATTCTGAAGAATGTTATTACATATATGCTCAGACAATGAATAGCCGTACTCAATATGGATTCGTTGTTGCTGCAAATGTTGATGACTATATGGAAGGGCGGATAAAAAAACATGAATTAACACGTCGAGATAAAGAAGAAGACCGTATGAAGCATGTACGTGTTAATAATGCAAATGTAGAGCCTGTTTTTTTTGCATTTCCTGATAATAAAGAATTAGATTCTATAATCAAAACTGTAACACAAGAAACTCCGGAATATGATTTTACTTCTGAAGATGGGTTTGGACATCATTTCTGGGTAATAAAGAATGCAGAAACGATAGCTAAAATTACTCAATTGTTTGCTGAAATTTCTAATTTGTATATTGCTGATGGTCATCATCGTAGTGCTGCAGCTGCATTGGTGGGATATGAAAAAGCTCTTGCAAATCCAAAACATACAGGAAACGAAGAATATAATTATTTTTTAGCAGTTGCTTTTCCTGCTTCTCAATTAAATATTATTGATTATAATCGAGTTGTAAGAGACTTGAATGGTTTAAGTGAAGAGCAATTTCTATCCAAGTTAAGTGAAAATTTTGATATAGAGGATAAAGGGGAAAATATTTACAAACCGGAAAGTTTACATAATTTTTCATTATATTTAGGTGGAAAATGGTATTCTCTTGTAGCAAAAGAAGGAACTTTTGACGATAGTGATCCAATAGATGTATTAGATGTTACTATTTCATCAAACTTAATACTGCGAGATATCTTAAACATAATTGATTTGCGAAGTGATAAACGTATAGACTTTGTAGGTGGTATAAGAGGTCTTGAGGAATTAAAACATCGTGTAGATAGTGGTGAAATGGCAATGGCTCTTGCTCTATATCCTGTAAGTATGGAACAACTTATGAATATTGCCGATACGGGAAATATTATGCCTCCTAAAACTACTTGGTTTGAACCAAAACTTAGGTCGGGTTTAGTAATTCATAAATTGGAAGACTAAATAAATGTGAGAGGAAGGTTTATTTAAACTTTCCTCTCTCTTATTATCTGATTCTGTGACCTCGACTCATTCTGATACGAGGCCTTATTGCATCTTGTATGTGATCAATTTTAAAATTACATGGACCATCTCCTGATACACAGATAACATCTATTTGTACATTAAGTGGTAATTTTAGATATTTTATATATGCGTTAGCTGCACGGAGAAGATGTGCTTGTTTTTTTGCATTAATAGCAGAAGCAGCCGATAAAGAATCGATTGAACTTGTTTTTACTTCAACAAGAATTATTGTATTATTTTTCTCGGCAATGATGTCCACTTCCAAATGCTCCATTCGCCAATTTCGTTCGCGAATTATATATCCACATTTGATTAAATATTCGCATGCTGCATCTTCGCCAAGTTTACCAAGTATATTATGTCTTGCCATATGCTTTTAAATAACATACAAATGTAAAATTTTAATTTTGACAATTCAAAAAAAAGATATAAATTTGCATAAGAAAAGGTGATATAGTGTAGTGGCCTAGCACGCCACCCTCTCACGGTGGAGACTCGGGTTCGATTCCCGATTTCACTACAAAAGTATAATTATTTTCAGATATTTATGCAAAAAGGTACAAAAACTTTGTTTTTGTACCTTTTTGCATAAAATCATCAATTATAACTCGTGCAGTAATAAAAAAAGCGATGCCAATTTTGACATCGCCTCCAATAAGTTTTTACTTATTTTAATTGTGATTTTATTCTACTTCTCTACCTTCAACAATAGCTTCAGTATCGCGAGCTATAAGATATTCTTCGTCTGTAGGAATTACAACAACTTTAACTTTTGATGAAGGTGTGCTTATAATTGCTTCTTTTCCTTTAATAGTTGCATTTAGTGCATTGTCAAGTTCTACACCCATGAAAGCAAGAGGAGTGCAAACATTTTCTCTTACTCCTACTTGATTTTCGCCAACACCTCCTGTGAATACTATAATGTCTACGCCTCCCATTTCGGCAGCATAAGCTCCTACATATTTCAAAATGCGATGTTCATACATATCAAGTCCGAGTTTAGCACGTTCATCACCGGCATTTACTGCAGCTTCAATTTCACGCATATCGGAAGATATTCCGGAAACGCCTGCGATTCCACTTTGTTTATTGATAATGCCTTGTAAATCTTTTGCTGTAAGATTGTGTTTTTCCATTATGAAGGTTAATGCTCCAGGATCTACATCACCTACACGTGTACCCATCATTAGACCTTCTGTTGGGGTGAGTCCCATAGATGTGTCAATGCTTTTACCGTGATCAATTGCAGTAATACTACCACCGTTACCTATGTGACATGTTATGATTTTTTGATCTTCATATTTAACGTTCAAGAATTCGCATACGCGTTTTGATACATAACGATGGCTTGTTCCGTGAAAACCATAGCGACGGACCCCATCTTCTTTATAGTATTTGTATGGTAGAGCATACATGAAAGATTTTGCCGGCATTGTTTGATGAAAAGCCGTATCAAAGACACCTACTTGAGGAACGTTAGGTAAAATGCTTGAGATAGCATCGATACCGGCAATATTTACAGGATTATGTAGAGGGGCAATGTCGTAGCATTCTTTAACTTTGTCAATAACTTCTTTGGTGATGAGTACGCTTTTATTGAATTTTTCACCTCCATGAACTACGCGGTGACCTACAGCATCAATTTCACTAAAATTACTAATACAACCATAATCTTTGCTTGTAATAGTGTCAAGAATTGCTTTAATAGCTCCTTGATGGTCGGTAATGTCAAGTTCGACAATTTTTTTAGAGCCATCGGCAAGTTTAAACTTAATAAATGCGTCTGAAAGTCCGATTTTTTCAACCCCACCTTCAGCTAAAACATTATTGGCTTTAATTTCAATAAGTTTATATTTTACAGAACTGCTTCCGCAGTTAAGAACCAATATATTCATTTTAATAATATGTAATTTATGAGGTTTTATTTATTTGTTTCTTTTTGTGCGATTGCTTGATTACAAGTGATGATAAGCGTTTTATAAATATCTTCAGGGCTACAACCACGAGAAAGGTCATTTACAGGTTTTGCCAAGCCTTGTAAGATAGGACCAACGGCTTCGGCGTTACCAATGCGTTGCACGAGTTTGTAAGCAATGTTTCCAACTTCAAGATTAGGGAATACAAGTACATTGGCTTTACCTGCAACAGGACTTCCCGGAGCCTTACTGAAACCAACAGAAGGAACAATTGCTGCATCGGCTTGAAGTTCTCCGTCGATGATTAATTCGGGATTCATTTCTTTTGCAATTTTTGTAGCTTCTACAACTTTGTCTACAACTTCATGAGAAGCACTTCCCTTAGTTGAAAAACTTAGCATTGCGACAATCGGGTCAAGTTTGGCAACTGCCTTGGCTGTTTGTGCGGTAGAAACGGCAATTTGAGCCAATTCGTTGGCATTTGGGGATGGAATAACAGCACAATCACCGAAAACAAGAATTCCGTTATTTCCGTAAGGAGAACCTGGAGGTAATAACATAACAAAAGCTCCGGAAACAACATTAATACCGGGTGCCGTCTTAATTACTTGGAATGCTGCACGCAAAACGTTTCCTGTTGTGTTTTGAGCTCCTGCTACTTGTCCGTCGGCTTCTCCTGCTTTAATAAGCAAACAGCCTAAGTATAAAGGATTTTTTGCTGTTTTTCGAGCCGCATCCATATCTATACCTTTACTTTTGCGAAGCTCGTAGAAAATTTCAGCATATTTTTCGATTTCAGCATCGTTTGTATTATCAACAATGCGAGCTTTGTCGATATGAGTTAAATTTAATTCTTTTGCTTTAGCTAAAACTTCTTCAGGTTTTCCGATTAAAATAACATCGGCTACACCTTCAGCCAAAACTTGATTTGCGGCTTGAAGAGTACGTATTTCAGTGCTCTCCGGAAGAACTATGCGTTGTTTATTGGCAATAGCTCTCTCTTTAAGTTCTTTAAATAGGTCTACCATAATGTAAGTATTGTTTATTGCTACAAAATTAGCAACTTTTCTTGTGTAAATGCATAAATTATGAAAATTTTTCATTGAAAATATTGTCTATATATAAATTATGTGTTAGATTCGCAAAAGCATACTAATCTATACAATGGAAAAAACGATATGACAAAAAATAAGTACACATTGGAATTTAATATGAAGGGGACACCTGCATCGTTGTTGTGGATGTATATTGCGACTCCAAACGGGTTGAATCAATGGTTTGCTGATGATGTGGTGCAGGATGGAAAACACTTTACCTTTTTTTGGGATAAATATCCAACTGAGGCTGTTCAAATGTCGTTACGGTCTGGAGAAAGAATAAAATTTCACTGGGTGGATGATGAAGATAAGAGTTTTTTTGAATTGAAAATAATGATATCTGAATTAACCGGAGATACGCAGTTGTCTATTACCGATTTTGCTTATGCTGATGAAGAGGAAGAAGCAAAAGCTTTGTGGGTTAAGCAAGTGAAAACTTTAAAACGAAAATTAGGTTGTTGAAAATCATTTTTTTGAAAAGCGGGGCTTAATGTGTATATCGTAATATGTCTTGTTAAGTCGTTTTTGCTTATGCCAATTAAATTTCTTAATTTTGTAGCTTGATAAAAAGTAGAAATTAGATGTTTAAGGTTAAGAAGCTGTATTTATTTGTACTTCAGACGTTTTTGCCACTGTTTTTTATGACGTTTTTTATATGTCTCTTTATTGTGATGATGCAATTTTTATGGAGATATATTGATGATATGGTGGGGAAAGGTTTGGATATAGCTGTTGTTGGTGAATTATTTTGTTATGCCGCACTCACTATGGTGCCATTGGCATTACCTTTGTCTATATTGCTTGCATCTTTAATGGTTTTTGGAAACTTGGGAGAGCATTTTGAACTTACAGCTATGAAAGCTTCTGGGGTGTCACTGTTAAAAATAATGAGTCCGCTTATAATACTTATATGTATTGTGTCGATAGGAGCATTTTTCTTTCAAAATAATGTTTTGCCAAAAGCTAATGTTAAAATGTGGACGCTATTGTTTTCAATGAGGCAAAAATCGCCTGAGTTGGAAATTCCTGAAGGAGCTTTTTATGATCAAATTCAAGGTTATAATCTGTTTGTAAAGTCAAAAAATAAAGATACAGGAACTCTTTACGATATGATGATTTATGATGTGTCTAAAGGGTATGGATATGCAAATGTAATAGTTGCTGATTCCGGGAAATTAAGCTTTACAGAGGATAAAAAGCATTTGTTTTTACAATTGTATAGTGGAGAATCTTTTGAGGATTTGAAAGATGACAGAACAATAGCAAAGAAGGGTAGTGCGATGTATCGACGAGAGTCCTTTGGACTGAAGGAAATTTTGATACCTTTTGATGCTACATTTAGTCGCATGGATGATGGTGCTATGCGAAATCAGTATGTAGGTAAAAATCTTACTGAGTTGATGCATACTATAGACTCTGTAAATGTAAAAGTTGATTCGATAGGGAATTCTATCGCAATACAATTTTTGAGAGAGCCGGTTTGTGGAATGCCTATAAGAAAACGTATTACGCAAGATGGAGAGGTTAAGGATGTTCCTATGCAGATTGACTCGTTGAATAGACCATTGGATTTAGATTCACTATTTGCTTCTGTTGAAGCAGATAAAAAGAAAAAGTATCTTGATGATGCAAAAAGGCGTGCATCAAGTGTTAAACAAGATTTTGAGTATAGAGGATATTCGTTGGAAGAGAGTCGAATGACGATACGACGTCATCAAATAGAAATGCAGAAAAAGTTTACTTTGTCGTTTGCTTGTTTGGTTTTCTTTTTTATTGGAGCTCCGTTAGGTGCGATTATAAGAAAAGGAGGTTTAGGAACGCCAATTGTTATTTCAGTGTTATTATTTATAGTGTATTATATATTTGATAATATGGGAACAACAATGGCACGAAACGGACATTGGGATGTGTGGAAAGGTATGTGGTTAAGTTCGGCTGTACTTTTGCCATTGGGCGTTTTCTTTACATATAAAGCTGTTAATGACTCATCGGTATTTAACCCTGATGCTTATTTGAATTTCTTTAGAAAAATAACAGGAATGCATCAGGTGCGTCATGTGGAAATGAAAGAATTGGTAATGGATGATGTATTGACTGATGTTGCTGTAGGAAAAATTACTGAGCTAGATGAAGAATGTAAAATGTTTTTAGAAAAATATCGAAGAAAGCAGTCGTATATTAAATATTGGACTTGTGGCTACTTGGAAGAGGATAGAAAACGTCTTTCTTCTAAATTGGAAAGTTTGGTTTTGTATCTTGAAAATTCAAAGCAACAAATAGTTATTAATAAGGTAGCAGATTTTCCGATATTGCGTGATTTGTTGATGTATCAGCCCGTAAAATCTCAAGGATTTGGATGGTTTGTTGCAACTCTATTCCCGATTGGAATATTTGGCTATCTTATTGGTTTAAGTTGTCAAAAGACTTATAAATATGAAGTGAAACAAATAGAAAAAGTGTGTAAGGAACTTAAAATGTTGCTTTAAACGAATTTGAATAATTATATGAATAAAGTCTTTAAAAATAAAGTTTTATCTATTTAAAACT
>CAZHXA010000037.1:0-18900 GCA_964536025.1 uncultured Muribaculaceae bacterium | reverse complement strand
TTCAATGTTCGCGTTCTCTTATCTTCACTCTTGACAACCGTTGTTCTCAAAAGCGTTGCAAAGGTACGCACTTTTTTGAAACCTCAAAATTTTTTCTGATTATTTTTTTTAACAAAAAACTCAAAAATATTTCAACCGTCTAATTTTCAGCAAATTACTAAAACATTAAAGAATGTTAAAAATATCACCCTGTATGTTTTTAAACATATTTTCGCCAAAAAATATGATTTTTAAGCCCCATTCAAAAAAAATGCCAAATACACATTTTCTACATTATTCCGGCAAATCAAGCCTAAAAACGATACGTTGCACTCCATCCAAGTAACGTGTACTCGAAATTCGGAATTTTCCTATTTGCGATGTGTGCTCAACATGAGAACCAACACACAAACATTCATCATAACTACCAATACGAACAATTCTCACCGTATTACTTACGTTTTCGGGTAATCGCTCCATATCGAATCGTTCTCGTACGTCTTGCAACGAAACATATTCAACAGTAACCGGAACATCTGCATCAATCACTTCATTAACTTTTCTTTCTATTACTGAAATTTGTTCTTGAGAAAGCGGTTTTGGCAAAACGTAGTCACATTTTGATTTTTTTCGTTCAATATGTGCATTATCGGCACGTCGGCAACCTATCAATTTTACCATCGTACCATTAAGAATGTGTTCAGCCGTGTGCATTGGAGCAAATTCCTGCTTATTATGTTCATTTAGTTCCATATATATACCTATAAAAATTTCGGAAATAAAATTAACATATTATTCTAATAAGAAAAGGCAAAATCAGAATAGATTTTGCCTTATGCTAATAAATTATTTTTTCTTAACCGTTGCTTTGCGACGTACAACTTTTTTCTTGGGAGCATTTGCCTCATCTTCCACAATCTTCAAACAATCGTCACAAGTAAGAGTTTCGGCATCGGTTCCTTTTGGTATTTTATAATTCTTACCTTTATAAGATATATATACCCCAAAACGACCATTTAACACTTCCAACTCCGGCTCTTCGACAAATGTTTTCACAATTTTTTTGGCTTCACTCTCTCTTTTATCCAAAATCAAACTTTGAGCTACTTCCAAAGTAATGGTTTCGGGAGTAAAATCCTTAGGAATTGAAACAAATTTACCATTATGCTTAATATACGGACCAAAACGACCTACAGCAACAGTTACCGTTTCACCTTCAAATTCGCCCAAATCACGAGGAAGTTCAAAAAGTTTCAACGCTTGTTCCAATGTAAGCGTATTGATGGATTGTTCCTTATTTAACGACGCAAAACGAGGTTTTTCTTCATCATCGGCACTGCCTAATTGCACCACAGGTCCGAAACGACCTATTTTCACCGACACCGGTTTTCCCGATTTTGGGTCATTACCCAAAATGCGTTCTCCCACCTTATGTTCAAGCCTAAGATTCGACACTTTTTCCACATCGGGATGGAATGTGTCATAGAATTTACCTATTCCGTCGTTCCACTTCTCTTCTCCTTCGGCAATTTTATCAAAAGTTTCTTCCACCGTAGCCGTAAAATTATAATCCATAATAGAAGGGAAATATTCAAGCAAGAAATCATTCACTATCACTCCTATATCGGTAGGTATCAATTTACCCTTATCGGCACCGGTAGTTTCAGACTTCTTAGAGCACTTCAACGTTCCGTTTTTCAACGTAAGCACTTCATACTCTCTTTTTTCTCCTGCTTTTTCGCCTTTTACAACATATTCACGATTTTGAATAGTAGAGATAGTAGGAGCATAAGTTGACGGACGTCCAATACCCAATTCCTCCAATTTCTTTACAAGAGCAGCTTCGGTGTAACGAGGAGGATGCTGAGTAAATCGCTCTGTAGCAGTAACCGCATCTACATCCATTACCATACCAACGCTGACAGACGGAAGTGTAGGAACATCGGCAGTATTATCTGCCTTATCGTCATCGGACGATTCCATATAAACTTTCAAAAAACCGTCAAACTTAACAACTTCACCTGTTGCTTGGAATTTTTCACTTCGTCCGGATATTTCTATATCTATATTTGTTTTTTCAAGTACGGCATCAGCCATTTGCGAAGCAATCGTACGTTTCCAAATCAAATTATATAGTTTTTTCTCTTGAGCTGTACCGGCAATCTCATGCTTATTAATATAAGTAGGACGTATAGCCTCGTGTGCTTCTTGTGCACCTTTTGAGTTGGTGTGATATTTACGCACTCTCAAATATTCTTCACCTATCTGCTCTTTAATTTCAGTACTTATCGTATTAATTGCAAGTGACGATAAATTCAATGAATCGGTACGCATATAAGTGATATGTCCCGATTCGTACAAACGTTGAGCCACCATCATTGTTTGAGAAACGGTAAAGCCCAACTTACGAGAAGCCTCTTGTTGTAATGTTGAAGTCGTAAAAGGAGGAGCCGGAGATTTCTTTACTGGCTTAACTGTAACATCGCTTACATGGAAAGAAGCCGTTTTACAAGCATTAAGCAACGATTCAGCCTCGGCTCTATTAGCCAAACGATGATTAAGTTCTGTATTAATCACAGAATCAAGCCCTTCCGGTTTCATTTGTGCTACCACACGAAAATAAGGCTCACTTACAAAAGATTTAATTTCCTTTTCACGTTCCACAAGCAAACGCACCGCCACACTTTGCACACGTCCTGCCGATAGAGCCGGTTTTATCTTCTTCCAAAGAATTGGAGAAAGCTCAAAACCTACAATGCGGTCAAGAACCCTTCGTGCTTGTTGTGCATCTACACGATTAATGTCTATATCACGTGGATTTTCAATTGCATTAAGAATTGCCGATTTCGTGATTTCATGAAAAACAATTCGTTTTGTGTTTTCAGGCTTTAGCCCAAGAACTTCGTAAAGATGCCAAGCAATAGCCTCCCCCTCACGGTCCTCATCGGAAGCCAACCATACCATATCGGCATCTTTGGCAGCTTTTTTGAGTTCCTTGACCAAATCTTTCTTTTCGGCTGGGATTTCATATAAAGGAATAAAGCCTTTTTCAGTATCAATACTGAAATTCTTTTTCTTCAAATCTCGAATATGCCCATAACTTGACAAGACTTTATAGTCCTTACCCAAAAATTTCTCAATAGTCTTCGCCTTAGCGGGAGACTCCACTATTACAAGATTCTTTGACATCTATTATTAATATTTTTTACTGAAAATACCCTTAAAATCGCTTTTCACGATTATTTCAGTATTGTTTTTCAAAATCGGCGACAAAATTAGACAAAAAATAATTATTACAACACCAATTTAAGATTTTTTCTTAAAATCAGCACATTATATACTATAATCGACCTATAAAAAGGTTCTCCTTTATCATTCCTAACTTTTAATTTTATTTTTTACACTTATGATAAACATCAACAAATATACTATACAAAAAATAGTTAAAATCAAGTAATGGGCATACCTAAAACATTGTATTACTGCAACAAAAATACCTAAAAATGAGTATTGCCAAGCCTTTTGCGAACGTGTAATTTTGCAATCTGAAAATCTTAACTATAAACAAATAAATTATGAAAAAATTTAAAATGCTATCTTTCATGCTCGTTGCCTTATTGATGGCATCGTGTAGCAATGAAAATGAAATTGTAGATGCGGCCAAAGAAGTTGTAGGTTCGTATAACGGTTATTCTGTAGCCGAATGTAAATATTTCTCAAACCAATTGGCAACCGAGCAGACTGTAGAAGTAACATACATGTCAATAAACAAAGTGTCAGTAGGTCTTAATTCGGATACTTGGGGAACTATTTCAATTACCGATGCCAATGCAACCTCAACAGATAATGGTGTTGTACTTAATGGAACAGGCGTTACTAAAATGGGTATGGGCAACAGTGAAGCCAAAGAATATACCTGCGAACTCACCGGTACAATTGTTAATGGAATAGCAGAACTTGAATTTAGTTGTCCTCAAGTAATGGGTGGATTGAAAATATCATTCCATCAAGGAGAAATACCGGCAACAATAATTGTTCCCGGTTCATATACAGGATACACCAAAGCTGATTGTACATATTCCCAAAACATGTATGCAGACAAACAAATAATAAAACTCGAAGCCACCGAAAATGGCACCTATAAAGCGAGTTATACATCAGATACTTGGGGCGAATTCACCATTGAAGACATCTCTGTGATTGCCGATGGTGATACTTTTACATTAAACGGAAACGGTGTTACCAAAATGGGAATGGGAGACAATATTAATGAATACGCATGCTCATTCAGTGGAACAATCGATGTGAAAAAAGAATCTCCTACATTCACTTTTTATGTACCTGCGGTGATGGGAGGTTTAACAATAGTATTTAACATAGGAGAAATGCTACAGGAGTAAATAATTAATGAAATCCAAAGACATTATAATTTCAATCTTAACAGCGGGAGTAGCATTGCTGCTCTCTGCTTGTAATGGAATCTTTAGCGATATTTATGATTCTCCCGAAGTAGAGTCAACGCTTGAATATGGCTTTTTACAATCATCAACAGCAAAGACTCCCGGTATTATCTATATAGATGCAACCGATTATTCCACTTGGACGTATATCAACTTACACAACAAAACCATACTACCATTATCTGTTGATGCAACCGAACCGGAGCAATGGGACTTTGCCATACACCGCTATGATGCCAAAACTAATGGGGGGTCTGTTGCAGAAACTGAAACAACCAAATTTTCGGTACTAAATAGTTTTATCCCAAAGAATGACAATGCTTATATATCGGATATTTGGACCACAACAACCATAGTTACCGATATGTCGACAATGATGGATGGTTATCTAAGCTATGCCAATTCGAATTACAACACAGAATTGTCGAAGTGGCTTAATGTAGACAAGAGTACAATGCCCCCTGTCTACACTCCGTCCAATAAAGTGTACATTCTTCGCCTAAGCGATAATACAAAAGCAGCCTTATGCCTAAACAATTACATGGACGAATCGGGCATAAAGGGGTATATGACAATTGAATATATCTATCCTCTAAACGACTGAATAAATGAGATTAAAAACAATAATGGCAATACTCTTGCTGATGTATATACAGGGATATAGCCAAACTGTTACGCAGACATCGGCAAAAGAAAAAGCAATGCTTGATTCCTTAGAAAATGCATTGGATATAACGCTAAATACAATTGTTGTTACAGGTACTCGCACACCAAAATTGCTAAAAGATTCGCCTGTATTAACACGCGTTATTTCCAATACAGATATAAGTAAATCAGATGCCACTAATATAAGCGACCTATTACAAACCGAATTACCCGGCATTGAATTCTCGTATTCAATGAATCAACAAGTATCACTCAATATGCAGGGATTTGGTGGTAATTCCGTACTCTTTCTTGTTGATGGAGAACGTTTGGCCGGAGAAACTCTTGATAATGTAGACTACAATCGTCTTAACATGAACAACATAGGGCGTATTGAAATTATAAAAGGAGGAGCATCGGCTCTTTATGGGTCTAATGCAGTAGGAGGCGTAGTAAATATTATCAGCCGAGAAGTAACATCTCCGTGGAAATTAAATGTTAATGCTCGATATGGGGCTCATAACGAACAACGTTATGGCGGTGTATTCAGTTTTACTGCCAAAAAAGTAAAAAGTTCCACAACCATACAGTATAACACAATAGACTCTTACAATATGAAAAATAATGGCGATTACAACCGTTTCTATGGAGGTTATAACTGGAATATCAAAGAACGCATTACAGTAAACGCTACCGATAAAATAAAGCTAATAGGACGATTAGGATATTACTTTAGACAACGTAATGCACAAGAAGCATCTCGCGATCGTTTCCGTGATTTCACCGGTGGTCTAAAAGGAATATACACGCTCTCCCCCATTAACAATCTTGAAGTATCGTATAATTTTGACCAATATGATAAAAGCGATTTCCTAACAATAACATCTCGCGATGTACGCAAGTATAGCAACGTACAGAACAGTGGTAGAGTAATTTATAATCATACTATTGCCGATAAACATATACTTACCGTTGGAGGCGATATTATGCGTGACTATCTACAAAGCTACCAATTTACCGATAATGGTCACAAAACTCAACTTACAGCAGATGGATTTGCTCAATTTGATATGAATTTTATTAAAAACTTTAATATCATTACCGGTGTCCGTTATGACTATTTTTCGGAAGCCGACATGAAGCATGCATCTTCACGAATAAGCATGATGTATAAATTTCCTCATTTTGCACTACGCGGTTCTTATTCTGGAGGTTTCAGAGCTCCTTCATTAAAAGAAATGTATATGGATTTCGACATGGCAGGAATATTCATGATTTATGGCAATCCGGCACTTAAGCCTGAAACGAGTCAGAACATTCAATTATCGACCGAGTATACACGACGCCGTTTGAGTATTGATGCCGGGGTTTTCTGTAATTTAGTAGATAACCGTATTACAACCGCATGGAGTCAAGCCCTTAAAGGACAACTTTACACCAATATAGGACGAGTCAATATTGCCGGAGTCGATGTAAACGCATCGTGGAAACATAATTGCGGTTTTGGTGCCAAACTATCATATATGTATACACACGAGCATGTTAAAAAGGGCGAATCATACACATCATCGACACGCCCCCACACAGCAACAGCTCGATTTGACTATAATAAGCATTGGAAAGACTATGGGTTTACTATAGTACTTAATGGTAGGGTACTCTCTGCTGTAACTGTAGATGAATACACCTCAATGACAGAATATACCGAAACCGAAAAAGTAAAATATCCGGCATATACAATGTGGAAACTCAATATGATTCATCATCTATGGAAAAGTATAAATGTCACCATGGCAGTTAATAACCTTTTTAATTATGTGCCAAAATATTATTATAGTAATTCTCCATCGACTACAGGTTCGACATTCTCTGTAGGAATGTCAATAAATATTGATGAATGCTTCAATAAATAACAGACAATGAAAAAACAAAAAATAACACTATTAACAATAATCAGCATAACAATAGTTACCAGCTGCATTTGGGCATGGAACCACTATGTAGCAGCTACAAAAATTGCTTTCATTAATTACCAAGCCATTACACTTGGACAAATATCAAAAGCCAACGATAATTCATTTGTTAGTCTTAAAGAGCTAACTGCAGAAAGCATCAGTGAAGTTGGTAATTACGACATGGTATTTGTGAACGGCATGGGGTTACGTATTACCGAAGAACAACGCCAAAAGTTAATCGAAGCGGCTAAAAATGGGACCCCTGTACTAACAACAGCAGCAACAAACCCACAAAATATGATAGAATCGGTAGATTCTGTTGATGCAGTATTTTTGAAAGAATATCTTGTAGGAGGCAAGAACAACTATCGCAATCTTATACGCTATGTACGCAAATATATCGATGGCAAACTACTTTTTACCACTACACCAAGTGACCCTGTTGTAGGGTCTTCATCATTGCTATACTACCCCTCCGACAACGATGATTACAACTTTTCCACCGTATGCGACTATGAAAAATTTCTATCTGATAATGGTAAATACAACTCTTCGGCTCCGCACATTATTTTAACCGGTCAAATGGGTGTTCCCGATAGCCTTATAGCTGCATTAGAACGTACCGGGAATATAGTATATCCTGTTAATTCTATACAGCAATTTATTGCCCGCCATCATGCTGATTCACTCAATATTTCAGCTGTGATTAATATGGCACACGGACGCATGGGCGACATGGTTGTTGATTATCTTAAAGCTAAGAATATCCCTCTCTTCTCCCCTTTGAATGTAAATTGCGACTATAACGAGTGGATAGCTGACAATATGGGGATGAACGGAGGATTTCTATCACAAAGTGTAGTAACACCGGAAATAGATGGAGCTGTAAGACCTTTTGCTCTTTTTGCTCATTATAATGGCAAAGATGGATTACCTTATGTAGCTGCAATCCCTGATCGTTTGAACGAATTTGTCACTACAATAAATAACTACATATCGCTACAAACAAAATCTAATGCAGAAAAGAAAATAGCGATATTCTACTTCAAAGGTCCCGGTCAAAACGCTCTCATTGCAGAAGGTATGGAGGTTGCTCCATCACTTTACAATATGTTAAAGCAAATGAAAGCCGAAGGGTATCATATAGAAAAATTACCATCGTCTGCCAAAGCATTTGAAAAGATGCTTAATGACTATGGAAAAATTTTCAACAACTATGCCCACGGAGCTAAGGCTGATTTTGTAAAAAATCACTCACCTGAATTTGTTAGCCGTGAACAATATGACCAATGGTGCAATCAATCATTCTCACCAACTCTAAGAGCCGATATTGATGTTATAGATGGAGCTTTTCCCGGTCATGGCATGTCTACCACAGATGGCAATTTGGCATTAGCACGATTGCAATTAGGTAACGTAGTATTAATTCCTCAGACTGCAGCCGGTTTGGGCGATGATGATTTTAAAATGGTTCATGGCACAGAAGTCGCACCTCCACATTGTTATGTAGCTTCTTATCTTTGGGCTAAATATGAATTTGAAGCTGATGCACTGATGCATTTTGGAGCTCATGGCAGTTTGGAATTTACTCCTCGCAAACAAGTAGCTCTAAGTAGCAAGGATTGGCCTGATAGATTAGTTGGTACATTGCCTCATTTCTATATTTACTCAACAAGTAATGTAGGTGAAGCCATGATAGCAAAACGTCGCAGTTATGCTGGTATTATTAATTACCTAACACCACCATTCATGGAGAGTGATGTACGTGGTACCTATCGTAATCTATCTGATGCTATAACAGAATATAATAAATTGTCTTCAGCAGAAAGCCCTAATGAAAAGGCTGTAAAAAAAGCTGCTTTATTGGTTAAAAAATATACTATTGCTTTAGGAATTCATCGTGAATTACGCTTAGACAGTGTATTATCGGAAGAATATTCCGCCAATGACATTGTTCGTATTGAGAATTTTGCCGAAGAATTAGCTAATGAGAAAATCACAGGAGCACACTATGTCATGGGCGAGCCTTATGCCAACGAACATATAGCATCAACCGTCTTTGCCATGACAGTCGATCCCGTAGCTTATAGCCTTTATATGCTTGACCGCCAATTAGGTCGTACAAAATTGGATTACGAACTTAATCGTTCGCGTTTCAATCAAATATACACAACCAAAGCACGAGAAATTGTAACAAACCTACTTTCAAGTAATCACAAATCAAATGATTTGGAAATATGTAAAGTAGCAGGTATTACACCAACTTTGCTCGATAGTGCACGCCACATCAATCAAGACATTACCAATTCAAAAGATATGCTCTCTCGAATGATGGTTATGGGCTCAATGATGCAAAACAAAGACTCTGCACCTAAAGCCAAGATTGCCCTACGCCCATCTACATCTAAAAAGAAAGGTGTCATGCCTATGGTTGGTATGAATCCAGAAAAAGCCTTAGCTATGGCAAAGAAAATGGGTGCCGATGACGAAGCTATAGCCAAAATGAAAAAAGCTATGGAAAATAAATCGGTAGTAAAAGGCAAAAATCCACATAGTAGCAAGATGTCTCATAGCATGCAAGTTCGTGAGTATAATCGAGAAGAAATCGATTTCGCCATGTCGGTAGCTGAAGTTGAGCGTGCTATTGCAAATGTAGACAATTACCGTATTGCTTTGTATAATAGTCCAAAGAAGGAATTAAGTTCTATCATTAATGCATTAAATGGGGGGTATATAGCACCAACATCAGGCGGAGACCCGGTACTTAATCCTAATATTTTACCTACAGGACGAAATATGTTTGCAATAAACGCTGAAGAAACACCTTCAATCGTTGCATGGGAAAAGGCTAAAGGTTTGGTGGATAATACCATTAAGATGTATCGTGAAGCACACAAAGATTCTATTCCTCGTAAAGTTAGCTATACTTTGTGGAGTAGCGAATTTATAGAAACCGAAGGTGCTACAATAGCACAAGTACTATATATGCTTGGCGTAGAACCTGTTCGCGACCCTTTCGGTCGTGTTACCGATTTACGCTTAATTCCATCAGCCGAACTTGGTCGCTCACGAATAGATGTAGTCGTTCAAACAAGCGGTCAGTTACGCGATTTAGCTACATCTCGATTATTTTTAATAAGTCGTGCCGTTAAAATGGCAGCTGATGCTCAAGATGACATTTATCCCAACTACGTTTCAGAAGGTGTTATCGAATCTGAACGCCATCTCGTTAATAATGGTGTAAGTCCCAAGGACGCTCGAGAATTATCAACAGCTCGCGTATTTGGAGGTGTTAATGGGAACTATGGCAGTGGAATACAAAGCATGGTTGAAGCCGGTGACCTATGGGAAAACGAGTCTGAAATCGCCGAAACCTATATCAACAATATGGGAGCTATCTATGGCAGTGAAGAAGATTGGGAAAAATTGCATGATTACGCATTTGAAGCTGCATTGACACGAACCGATGTTGTAGTACAACCTCGCCAAAGCAACACATGGGGAGCTTTGAGCCTTGACCATGTATATGAATTCATGGGTGGTATGAACTTAGCCGTAAGAAACGTAACCGGCAAAGACCCTGAAGCTTATTTAAGTGACTACCGTAATCGCAATCGCGTCAAGATGCAAGAAATAAAAGAAGCTATCGGAGTAGAAAGCCGTACTACAATCCTCAACCCAAAGTATATCAGTGAGAAGATGAAAGGTGGAACCGGCGACGCTTCCACTTTTGCCGATGTTATTCGTAATACTTACGGTTGGAACGTAATGAAACCCGATGCTATCGACAATGAGTTATGGAATGACATTTATGATACATACGTAAAAGACAAGCACAATCTCGGAATGAAAGAGTATTTTACCTTAATAAATCCTGCTGCTATTGAAGAAATGACTGCAGTAATGCTTGAAACAGCTCGTAAAGGTCTTTGGAATGCATCGGATGCACAAATTAAAGAACTTGCCAATTTACACACTGAAATAGTGAACGAATATATGCCTTCATGCTCCGGTTTTGTTTGCGACAACAGTAAATTACGTGATTTTATTGCAACAAAAGTGTCAAGTCCTGTAGCTGCTCAATACAAAAAAGCTGTTGCAGAAATCAGAGCAGATAATATAGCATCTGATAATTCGGGCATGGTAATGCAGAAAGAAACACTTTCTGACACCAATCAAATCACAAGTCATATAAATGGCATTATCGTTGGAATATGCGTATTATGTACAATTATTGTACTTGCTATAATAATGCGTCGCCGTAACAAATCGGGTAAACATATCAATTAAAGATGGAACTTGTTGTTTTAATAATAATGGCTTTGGTATGCCTTAGTTTCGTTCTCAAACTATCGTTTCACAACATTGCAGGTATTATAACAATTGCAGCAATGTCAACCATCTTTATAGGGCTAAGTTGGGAGCTGGCTGCAGAACAATCAAAGACTCAAATTGCCGATTGGCTCTCACAACCCGAATTAATGCTTGATACATCGGTGTTACTAACAATTGATGTGTTTTTACAACTCGTTTTTTGTATGCTTTTGGGAAAGAAACTAATAGGAGAAAAGTTACAACGCACCGAAACAATATCACTTATTGTGACACAATGGATTCCGGGTATATTGATTTTCCCGGTACTCTTTTCAACATTGGTAGAACTGATTTTCACATTTCCGGGAGTCGATTTCGCCAAGATTGCATGGATATTTGGAAGCGTAGCATTGGTAGCTATTCCGTTATTGACATACGGCATGAGAATATTATTCCCGGTAAGAGGAATGCGACTCGAACTCATTTTCCTAATCAATGGATTGATTGCCGTACTCGGCGTAATTGCTACAGTAAACGGACGAACTGCAGTAAACGTTACTACTGAAATTGAATGGATAGCTCTTTCCGGAATCTGTGCAATAATGGCAATTGGTGCTATTGTTGGATTTTACTTGTCAAAATTTATAAACAAAAAAAGAATTACTAAAATACTTAAAACAAAATGAACCTAATATCAAACATTCTTTATTGGATTTCAACCGGATTATTAGTACCGGTTATCGTATTGTTGATTTTTTTCTTCTTCCGTTCAATCCTTCTCGTTGGAGGATTCTTCAGTCAGTATTTACAAGAACGAAAAATCTCAACTTCATTAAACAGTCGCATTAAGGCTTTAACAGTACATACATTAGACGAATTCAAATCGTCACTTCCGGCTGAAGACTGTTCAATTGTAGAGACTTATGCCACTCTTATTCTCGAATGTAAAGAAAATACTGCTCGCATTGATTTATTGCTTAACGAATACGAGCTTGAAGCCGACCGCAACCTATCTACACCAAAAATTCTCACTAAGATGGGACCTATACTTGGTTTAATGGGCACCCTTATTCCAATGGGACCGGCATTGGTCGGTTTAGCTACAGGCGATATTTCATCTATGGCATATAATATGCAAGTAGCATTTGCTACCACTGTTGTAGGTCTTGTTATCAGTGCCATTGGTTTCACTACCCAGCAAGCAAAAGAACGCTGGTTCGTTCGTAATTTATCATTACTTGAATATCTTGGCGAAATTGTAAAACAAAGTCAAAAGCAAAACGAATAAATAATGAGACGACGTATACTTTTACGCCATGGGGAAGATATTGACCCTATGAGTGTGGTAAGCAATCTTTTTGACATAGCCATGGTTTTTGCCGTAGCTCTAATGGTAGCTTTAGTGAGCAGATATAACATGACTGAAATGTTCTCTCAAGAGGATTTTACAATGGTAAAAAACCCCGGCAAAGAAAACATGGAAATAATCACCAAAGAAGGAGAAAAAATCAATCGTTATACTCCTTCTGATGACAGCAATAGCGATTCATCAAATCGAGGCAAACGAGTAGGTATTGCTTACGAACTTGAAAATGGTGACATTATATATGTACCTGAATAATTTCCTAAAATACTAAAACGAGCGGAGCATTGTCAAATAAGTCAATGCTCCGCTCGTTTTAATTTCAAAAGTTTTGATGAAAATTTTAAAATACATCAATTATAGTTTTTACTAAAAATAAGTTACTCCACTTCTTGTCGAAGATTGTAATTATTACGTAATTTCTCAAATTTTTCAGGAGATGTTTTTAAGTTTTCTGTATCAAATAAAGGATTGTAGCTTTCCATTACCGACTCCATTGTAACACTATCGGCACCTAAAATAGGAGTTCTTGCCTCAGGGACTTCAAGAGACCATCCAAATTGCTCATTTAATGCTTCAAGCAACATGGCAGTTGCACGCAACTTTCCTTCAATCGAATATCCTGCAATATGAGGAGTCGCAATAAATGCTTTTTCCAACAATTCCCTGTTTATATTCGGTTCTTTTTCCCAACAATCAATCACCACATCGGTTATAGATGAAGAATCTTTAAATTCCACAAGAGCATCATTATCTACTATTTCCCCACGAGCACAATTTATTAGCAATCGGCAATTTTGCAAAGCCGAAATAAAAGGACGCCCAGCCAAATGATAAGTTGCATCAATACCGGAATGAGTTAGAGGCGTATGAAATGTAATAATATCGGCATCTTTCATTAATTTACTCAAAGGAACATAATCGGCACTATTTGTAAGACGACGTAAAGGAGGGTCATTAAGCAATACTTTAAAACCCATGTCGTTTGCCCAGCGAGATACAATCGAGCCTACGTGTCCTACCCCCACCACACCAATAGTGAGTCCGCTTGTATTGTTGATGTATTCTTTTTTCATCCAATTTCCTATCGAAGACATCACATATTGAGCTACAGCAGGAGCATTGCAACCGGGTGCATTTTTTACTGTTATACCATGCTCTTCACAATATTTCAAGTCTATATGATCGGTTCCTATCGTAGCTGTACCAATAAACTTACAACGACTGCCTGACAATAACAATTCGTTGCAATGTGTACGAGTACGTACCAATAAAATATCAACATCTTTTACCGCTTCGGGGATAATCTCTTGATACGGAAGATAAGAAACTTCGGCATATTTCTCCAATACACCATTTATATACGGAATATTTTTTTCTATTATTACTTTCATCTCCAAGCAATTAACAAAACGCCACAAATATAAATGCGACCATACACACCATAACAAACAATAAATATGGAATATATCGACGCAAATATTTTTGTATGGTAAAAGTATGTGCAATCTGAATAGACAGGCACATATTCAATATAGAAAGATATGACATTACATTATTATAATCCACAACCATCATTATCATAGTAAACACTGTAAGAACAAGGAAAAAACCATTATACGCTCGCACCTGCATCTTATAATTAATGATTTGCAACACATTTGCAAACAGCAATACTATGGTAAAAAAAATAGTTCCCCAAAGCAATACAATAAAATACCTTGATTGTTCAAAAGCAAAACTACTCAACATAACCGACATTTGAGGTGTACGCAATTCTTCAATTCCCACAATTCCAGTGCCCAAAACAATCCAAAACGGAGTAATCAAACCAAATAACATTGCCAAAAAACTACGTACACTCATGGCCCGCATTTGCAAAAAGCCTATAAAAAATACCGGAATAAGGTATAAAAAAGAATATCGGAACATACAGCAAGCCGACAATATCACCGAAATTAAAAACACTCTACGTTGCGGATATGATGACTGGTATATACCAAAAAGCAAATATGTCAATGCAGATACCACAAGACTCAACAACGTGCCATCACTCATACTGAAAGCTATTTCGGGATTGGCTATATTCAACATAATAAATGATGAAGCAAAGACATAAGTAACATCTCGTATAAACGAATATGTCTTATTAACCAATGACAACAATGCACACACTCCCACAATGCTCGCCATACTCATTAACTTGGAAATTATTGAATGAGATTCAAGCCGAGACGACAACGAAAAACATACTCCTGACGTAGTGTTGTGCATACTTGTTTCTGTCGATAGAGGTGAAAGTAAAGCAGAAACAACAAACAGAACAGTCGCCAAAATAAAAAATTGGCGACCATTCAAAAAACGGTTTATATATTCCTCCCGAAACATTGTTTATTTTTATTCAAAAACAATGTTTATTTAAGGTCGGCACCTATATCTCTACGGAAATACATGCCATCAAACTTTATTTTAGAAATACTTTCAAAGGAATGAGCAAGAGCTTCATCCTTAGTATTACCATAAGATGTAACAGCAATTACGCGACCTCCTGAGGTCACAAATTTATCATTTTCTTTTTTAGTTCCGGCATGGAATAAAATACTATCGGTTACAGCATCTAAGCCGGTAATCTCTTTACCCTTTTCATAAGAACCTGGATAACCACCACTTACCAACATAACTGTTACTGCATAACGAGAATCTTGTTCAAGAGAACATTCCGAAAGTGTTCCTGTTGCAACGGCTTGGAACAATTCTATCAAATCACTCTTTAATCGAGGCATAACCACTTCGGTTTCAGGGTCTCCCATACGCACATTATACTCTATAACCATAGGTTCGCCCTTTACGTTTATCAAGCCTAAAAATATAAAGCCTTTATAAATGATACCTTCCGACTTCAATCCGTTTACAGTAGGCTCAATGATGCGAGTACGCACCTTTTCCATAAATACCTCATCGGCAAAACATACAGGAGAAACAGCTCCCATACCACCTGTATTCAATCCGGTATCACCTTCCCCTATTCGTTTATAATCTTTGGCTACCGGTAACACCTTATAACTATTACCATCAGTTAGCACAAAAACAGAACATTCTATTCCCGATAAGAATTCTTCAATCACAACAGTAGCTGATGATGCTCCAAACATACCGTTAAGCATTTCACCCAATTCTTTTTTTGCCTCATCGAGAGAAGACAGAATAAGCACCCCTTTACCGGCTGCAAGACCATCGGCTTTAAGCACATAAGGAGCTTCCAGACTTTCAAGAAATTTATATCCCTCTTCAATCGTCTCTTTTGTTACACTCAAGTGACGTGCAGTAGGTATATTGTGACGATTCATGAATGCCTTAGCAAAATCCTTACTACCTTCAAGTTGGGCTCCATCTTTTGACGGTCCTATCACCGCAATTTCGGCAAGAGCAGAATCATTTTTAAAATAATCATATATACCGGCTACAAGAGGATCTTCGTTACCTACAACCACCATTTTCACACCTTTTTCAATGACGAAAGCTTTAACCGCTTCAAAATCCAACGGTGAAATTGCCACATTTTCGCCAAAAGCATGTGTACCTCCATTACCGGGAGCTATATATAATTTTCCAAGCTTTTCGCTTTGTCTCATTTTCCAAGCAAGAGTTGCTTCACGACCACCGGAGCCAAGCAATAGTATATCTATAGTTTCCATTTTATTTTAATTTTATGTGTTTATTCTTCAATATCCTTGGTTTTCCAACTGTTACGACGTCCACGTAAAATAGGTCGTTCATTTTCTTTTGAAATAGACGGTTCACGGAAACGAACCACTTTTTTAGAAAATTCTTCGCTATGATCCTTTCCATCAATTTCAGAACGTCGAGCATTCACCTTAGCTTCATCTTCACGTCGACGGTCAAAATAAGACTTTCTGTAACGCTCTTCAAGTGCATTTTTCGGCGGAGTAACAGGTCGGCGATTTCGATTATAGCGTTCATCGTCTTGTTTTTCAAAACCACGACGACCAAACCCCTTTACCCTTCCTTCAAATCGTTCTTTTTGATTATTTTCGCCTTCTTTTTTATACAAAGAACGGCTACCACGCTCAAAACGACACTCTTTCATCTCAAATTTACCACGACGAAGTTCTTTTCCTTCACGACGCAATGGTTTTCCCAGAAGATTACGTTCTTTGCGAGGTTCGTCATCCCCTTGAAGTTCATCAGATTCTATTCCTATTGTAGGTTCAAAACGTGAACGTAAAAATTTACTTTTTCCGGAGCCTCTAAAGTCTTCATTTTTTACCGAACGTCCTTCCTTACGAAAATCGCTGTAAGTTCCTTCAAATATCACATATTGACGCAACTCACACTCGAGAGAACCATTCAAAATAGGATATTTTAAAGACGGTTTCAAACCAATTTTATCAAATAAATCATTATTCTCGCTTATTATCCAAGCATTGAACCCTTTGAACACATTTTTTAATTTCGTGCCAATAGAATCATACAATGCATCCATATTTTCAACCGAAATACGTTCGCCATAAGGAGGATTTGTGATAAGCACGCCTCCGCCCTCAGCTACTTTTTCTATTTCTTGTATTGGTTTCACATCGACATCGATATATTTACCCACTCTGGCACTCTTGATATTGCTTTTGGCTATACCTACTGCTTTGGGAGATATATCGGAACCATAAATCTTATAATCAAAATCTCTCTCATTGCTATCGTCATTGTATATTGACTCAAACAATTCTACATCAAAATCGTCCCAGCGCTCAAAAGCAAAGTTGTTACGATACACACCAGGATAAATGTTTGCAGCAATCAATGCTGCTTCTATCAAGAATGTTCCACTACCACACATAGGGTCATAGAAATTACTATTTCCATCCCAACCGCTTAACTTGATTATTCCTGCAGCAAGCACCTCATTGATAGGTGCTTCGGTTTGAGCAACACGATAGCCACGTTTATGCAATGATTCTCCAGAGCTATCAAGAGATAAAGTTACTTCATTACCCGATATATGTACATCAAACATCACATCAGGATTATTCAATCTTATAGAAGGACGCTCCCCATACTTTTCGCTAAAATAGTCGGCAATAGCATCTTTAACGCGATAAGTTACAAATTTGGAATGACGAAAATCTTCACTATATACTGTAGAATCAATTGAAAATGTTCTTTTTGCCGACAACACTTTGTCCCACTCATATTTTTTTACTTCATTGTAAAGTTCGTCAACGGTAGAAGCATAAAATTTGTATATAGGTTTCAATATCCGCAATGCTGTACGACAACAGAAGTTTGCACGATACAAGGTTGCTTTATCTCCTTTAAAAGCCACAACTCGGCGACCAGCTTCCACATCTTCGGCTCCAAGAGCTTTCAATTCATCGGCAAGAACGTTTTCAAGTCCTTGGAACGTCTTAGCCACCATTTCAAACTTTTCACTCATCATCTTCTATCTTACTATGTTTTTGCTTTTTTGCTTATCACACTCAAATTCATGCAACAATCACGTTATGAAACGCATTGTTCCACTTGTATTGATTCAATAAAATTCATAGGGAATTGTTTCCTTTTATTATTCAATACGGAAACAACAAAAAACGGCACATTAATATTTTTTTTATAATCAATGGTTGCCCAATACAACGATTTACACCCCTTATGCATGCAACTCTCTTGCTGCAAGTTTTTCTTGCAGATGAGCGACCTTACATTCGCTTTCAATACGCTCTCTTCATAATAAGTTACAATGCCCATTTCTTTTAAGAACACTTGGTTTTAAATCATTCCAGTTTAACCGAAACTACTCGGTGTAATTTTACAACAAAAATACAACAAAACTCGCAATATTTACATTTTAAATCATCTTTTTATTAAAATACTTCTATTTTTTCTTAAAATCACAAGAACTGAAGTTTTAAAGTATCTCCATTAAGGATAAATTTTAAGGGCTCTTTGTTAAAAAAAGATATAAATTTTTTAATTATATTTTTAGTTTATACTTTTGCATATACAAAAATTAACTACAAACTATTATTATGAAAATCACCATTTCATACTTAAAGATTTATTTTCTTTAATGGAGATAATTAAAGATGTTATGAAAATTTTGTATTCTTTTGATATAAAATATAGTGATATATTATAACATATAAGAAATTTACAAACCTAAAAACTA
>CAZHXA010000036.1:0-18987 GCA_964536025.1 uncultured Muribaculaceae bacterium | reverse complement strand
CCATGTAACATTGTTCGTGGGTACAAAAGAAACTACTAACGCATAAATTAAGCATAAGATATGGGACAAAAAGTAAATCCGATAAGTAATCGTCTAGGTGTCATCAGAGGTTGGGATTCTAACTGGTATGGTGGAGATAATTACGGCGATACTTTGCTAGAAGACAGCAAAATCCGCAAGTATCTTAATGCGAGATTGGCGAAAGCTAGTGTATCACGTATAGTAATTGAAAGAACTCTTAAACTTGTCACCATAACAGTGTGTACATCTCGTCCGGGTCTTATCATTGGTAAGGGCGGTCAAGAAGTTGATAAGTTGAAGGAAGAATTGAAGCAAATCACCGATAAGGATGTTCAAATCAATATTTATGAAGTAAAACGTCCTGAACTTGACGCAGTAATCGTGGCTAGTAACATCGCGCGTCAAATTGAAGGTAAGATTGCTTACCGTCGTGCAGTGAAGATGGCTATTGCATCAACAATGCGCATGGGTGCAGAAGGTATTAAAGTGCAAGTGAGCGGACGCTTGAACGGAGCTGAAATGGCTCGCTCTGAAATGTTCAAGGAAGGACGTACTCCACTTCATACTCTTCGTGCCGACATCGACTATGCTTTAGTAGAAGCTTTAACAAAAGTGGGACTAATCGGTGTTAAGGTTTGGATTTGTAAGGGCGAAGTTTACGGTAAACGTGATTTAGCTCCTTCATTCAGCAATAACGCTAAAGAAGGTCGTGGTAATAATAACGGAGCACCTCGTAGAGGAGGCTTCAGAAAGCAAAAGAACAATCGTTAATCGACTTGAAATTACAGAACAATGTTACAACCAAAGAAAACTAAGTTCAGAAGAGTACAACATGGTACACAGAAAGGTTTCGCTCATCGCGGTACTACTCTTGCATTTGGCTCTTTTGGTATAAAGACTCTTGAGACCAAGTGGATTACAGGTCGCCAAATCGAGGCTGCTCGTGTGGCTGTAACCCGTTACATGCAACGTCAAGGTCAAATTTGGATTAGAATATTCCCTGATAAACCTATAACTCGTAAGCCGGCTGACGTCCGCATGGGTAAAGGTAAAGGTGCTCCAGAAGGATTCGTTGCACCAGTAACTCCGGGAAGAGTGTTAATAGAAGTAGAAGGAGTGAGCTACGATATAGCTAAAGAAGCATTGCGTTTAGCTGCTCAAAAGCTCCCTGTCGCTACTAAGTTTATCGTGCGTCGTGACTATGACGAATCTCAAAACGTATAATACTTTAGGATATGAAAAAGGCAGAAATTAAAGAATTAAGCGATAAAGAGCTTAAAGAAAGATTGGAAGTGGCTGAAAAAGCTTATTTACAAACTAAAATCAACCACGCAATCTCTCCTTTGGATAATCCTTCAAAGATTACTAAAGATAGAAAAGAGATTGCACGTATGAAGACCGAGATTAGAGCTCGTGAATTATCATCAAAATAATCCCAAATAATTAAATGGAAACTAGAAATTTAAGAAAAGAAAGAATTGGGGTTGTTTCTAGCAACAAGGGTGACAAGACTATCACTGTTACTATCAAGTGGAAGGAGAAACACCCAATTTATGGTAAATTTGTCAACAAGACAAAAAAATACCACGCTCATGATGAAAAGAACGAATGTAGCGTAGGCGACAAGGTTCGTTTGATGGAAACTCGTCCTTTGAGCAAGACTAAGAGATGGAGATTGGTAGAAATAATCGAAAAAGTGAAGTAATATGATACAGACTGAAAGCCGATTGACAGTTGCAGATAATAGTGGTGCTAAGGAGGTACTATGTATCCGCGTTTTAGGGGGTACAGGCCGCAGATATGCATCGGTAGGTGATGTGATTGTAGTAACAGTAAAACATGCAATCCCTTCATCAGATGTAAAAAAAGGTACTGTATCTAAAGCAGTTATCGTAAGAACTAAAAAAGAAATTCGTCGTGCAGACGGTTCTTACATTCGTTTCGACGATAACGCATGTGTGTTGTTGAATAATGCAGGTGAACTTCGTGGAACTCGTATTTTCGGACCTGTTGCTCGTGAATTGCGTGCTACAAACATGAAAATCGTTTCATTAGCACCTGAAGTACTCTAATTGATAAAATAAACTAGAAACAGTAATGGCTAAATTACATATCAAAAAGGGTGACACAGTTTACGTAAATGCAGGCGACGATAAGGGTAAAACCGGACGTGTTCTTAGCGTTATTATTGAAAAGAATAAGGCTGTAGTAGAAGGTGTCAATATGGTATCAAAGAGTACCAAGCCTAGTGCTAAGCATCCACAAGGAGGCATTGTGAAAATGGAAGCTCCAATCAACGTTTCAAACTTGAATTTGGTTGACCCGAAAAGCGGAAAACCAACTCGTGTAGGTTATCGAGTTAATGAAGCAGGAGCTAAAGTACGTTATTCAAAGAAATCAGGAGAGGAGATTAAATAATGGCTACTTTAAAGAATGAATATAAAGAGAGAATTTTACCTGCTCTCATGAAGAAATTTAACTATAGTACTGTGATGCAAGCTCCAAAACTCGAAAAAATCGTTCTTAACGAAGGTTTGGGTGATGCAACTCAAGATAAGAAAATTATCGAAACTGCTATCAATGAATTGACTGCTATCACAGGACAAAAGGCAGTAGCTACTTTGTCTAGAAAAGATATTTCTAACTTCAAAGTGCGTAAAAAAATGCCTATCGGTGCTCGTGTAACATTGCGTGGTGAACGTATGTATGAATTCATGGAACGTTTTATCCGCATTGCATTACCTCGTATCCGTGACTTCAAAGGTATACCTGGAAAATTCGACGGTCGTGGTAATTACACAGTAGGTATCACCGAACAAATTATTTTCCCTGAAATCAATATCGATTCTGTAAACAAAATGACTGGTATGAACATCACTTTTGTGACTTCAGCTAAGACTGATGAAGAAGGATATGAATTGATGAAGGAATTTGGTTTACCATTTACAAATGCTAAATAAATAACTGAATTATGGCAAAAGAATCGATGAAAGCTCGTGAAGTGAAAAGAGCTAAGCTTGTTGCAAAATATGCCGCAAAAAAAGCAGCTCTTAAGGCAGCCGGAGACTATGAAGGCTTGCAAGCACTTCCCAAAAATGCTTCAGCAGTGCGTTTGCATAACCGTTGCAAAATCACCGGTCGTCCAAAAGGATATATGCGTCAATTCGGAATTTCTCGTATTCAATTCCGTGAAATGGCATCAGCCGGTTTGATTCCAGGTGTAAAGAAAGCGAGCTGGTAAACTATTAGAGAATATTATTAAGCTAAAAGAGAGTATTAAATATTGTTCGGAATTTCCGAATCAATTTAAACAATTTTTTTATGACTGATCCAATAGCAGATTATCTAACAAGATTGAGGAATGCGATCAAGGCTCAACACAGAGTCGTTGAAATCCCTTCCTCTAAAATGAAAAAGGAAATTACAAAAATCCTTTTCGAAAAAGGCTACATCTTGAATTACAAGTTTGTAGAAGATGGTACGCCTTCAGGCGCAATCAAAATTGCGTTGAAGTATGATCCCGTGGATAAAGTGAACGCAATTAAGAGCTTGACTCGCGTTTCACGTCCGGGTTTGCGTCAATACACAGGCTATAAAGATATGCCGAGAGTGTTGAATGGTTTAGGAATCGCCATCATCTCTACCTCTAAGGGAGTGATGACCAATAAAGAAGCTAAGGCTCAACAAATTGGTGGCGAAGTATTGTGTTACGTTTATTAATAGGAGGTATTGATATGTCAAGAATAGGAAAATTGCCAATAGTGATACCTGCTGGAGTATCTGTAACAGTAAGTGATGAAAATGTAGTGACCGTAAAAGGACCTAAGGGTACTTTGACCCAAAAGGTACACGCTGATATCAAAATTAAGGAAGAAGAAGGACACTTGGTTCTTACTCGTCCTTCAGATGGTATCGAACATCGTTCACAACATGGTTTGTATCGTGCTTTGTTAAACAACATGGTTGTGGGTGTAAGTGAAGGTTACAAGAAGGAATTGGAATTGGTTGGTGTGGGTTACCGTGCAACATCAACAGGTCAAGTACTTGAACTTGCATTAGGTTATTCACATGCTATATATCTTCAACTACCTCCTGAGGTTAAGGTTGAAGCAAAGACAGAAAGAAACAAGAATCCGCTTATTACTCTTGAATCTATCGACAAGCAATTGTTAGGTCAAGTATGTGCTAAGATTCGTACTTTCCGTAAGCCTGAACCATATAAGGGTAAAGGTATCAAGTTTGTTGGCGAAGTTATTCGTCGTAAGTCAGGTAAAACGGCAGCTGCCAAATAATAAATAGACAATCATGGTAACTAAGATACAAAGAAGAAATAAAATCAAAGCACGTATTCGTGGTAGAGTGTCTGGTAACGCTGTGCGTCCTCGTATGAGTGTTTTTAGAAGTAACAAAGCTATCTATGTCCAACTTATCGATGATAAAGTAGGTAAAACATTGGTATCTGCATCTTCTAAAGGTATTGAAGAAGGAACAAAATCTGAAATTGCCGCTAAGGTAGGTGAAATCGTTGCAAAGAAAGCTCTTGAAGCCGGTATTGAAAGCGTTGTTTTCGACCGTAACGGTTATTTGTTCCACGGTAGAGTAAAATCATTGGCAGACGGAGCTCGTAAGGCTGGTCTTAAATTTTAATAGATTATGGCAAATAAGAATAATAGAGTAAAATCGACTAACGATATAGAACTTAAAGATCGTTTGGTAGCAATCAACCGTGTTACTAAAGTAACTAAGGGTGGTCGTACATTCACATTTGCTGCTATCGTAGTAGTAGGTAACGAAGACGGTATCGTAGGATATGGTCTTGGTAAAGCAAACGAAGTAACTACAGCGATTGCTAAAGGTGTAGAAGCTGCTAAGAAGAATCTTATTAAGGTGCCAATGCATAAGGGAACAATTCCTCACGGACAAGAAGCTAAGTTCGGTGGTTCTCGTGTAATGTTGAAGCCTGCATCTCAAGGTACCGGAGTTAAGGCCGGTGGTGCGATGCGTGCAGTATTTGAAAGTGTTGGTATCACCGACGTACTTGCAAAATCTAAGGGTTCTTCTAACCCTCACAACCTTGTGAAGGCTACAATTGCAGCATTGAGTGAATTGAGAAGCCCGGTTACAGTTGCTCAAAATCGCGGCATCTCTTTGGAACAAGTGTTTAACGGATAAAAATTTGTTACGAGATGGCTACAATTAAGATAAAGCAAGTAAAGAGCAGAATTAAGTGTGCTGCTACACAAAAGAGAACTTTAGATGCTCTTGGATTGAGAAAATTGAATCAAGTAGTAGTTAAGGAAGAAAATCCTGCTATTCTTGGAATGATTAACAAAGTTCGTCACCTTGTAGAAGTTGAGAACGCTTAAAATATTTTATTGATATGGATTTAAGTAATTTGCAACCCGCTTTTGGTTCTAATAAAAAGGGTAAGAGAATAGGTCGTGGTGCCGGTTCTGGCAAAGGTGGTACTTCTACACGTGGTCACAAAGGTGCGAAATCTCGTTCTGGTTACAAAACTAAGATTGGTTTTGAAGGTGGTCAAATGCCTCTTCAACGTCGCGTTCCTAAGTTTGGTTTCAAGAACAAAAATCGTGTTGAATACAAAGCTATCAACTTGGTTGACCTACAAAAGTATGCTGAAGCTAACAATGTAGAAACAATCACAGTAGCAGATATGATGGCTGCAGGATTGGTAGGTAAGAATAAGTTGGTTAAAGTTCTTGGAAACGGAGCATTGACTGCTAAGCTTTCTATCGAAGCTGACGCTTTCTCAAAGAAAGCCGAAGAAGCTATTACAGCAGCCGGAGGTACTATCCTTAAAAAATAAAGTCGATGAAACTAATCGAAACGATAAAAAACATTTGGAAGATAGAGGATTTGCGGAAACGAATCACTGTAACAATTCTTTTGGTAATTATTTACCGAATCGGTTGTTATGTGGTTCTTCCGGGAATCAGTCCAAGTGAGATTGATGCATTGAGAAATTTTGCTAGTGGCGGATTGATGCAACTTCTTGATATGTTCTCAGGAGGTGCATTCTCTCAAGCATCTATCTTTGCGTTGGGTATTATGCCATACATCACTGCTTCAATCGTTATTCAGTTGCTAGGAATGGTTTTACCACAATTCCAAAAAATGCAACGTGAAGGCGAAAGTGGTCGTATGAAAATTAATCAATACACACGCTATTTAACTGTTTTGATATTGCTTTTGCAAGGTCCGGCTTATCTTGTTAACTTGCAAGTGCAAGTTAATTCTGCCGGAGGTACTGCTAATTTCGGCATTTGGACAACTATTTATCTTGCTATCATTCTTGCCGCAGGTAGTATGTTTATCATGTGGCTTGGTGAAAAGATAACAGATAAAGGTTTGGGAAATGGTATCTCATTAATAATCTTGGTAGGTATTATTGCTCGTTTCCCTGGAGCTATCGTGCAAGAATTCACAAGCCGTTTAACAACAGCTCAAGGTGGTCTTGTAATGTTCTTGGTTGAAATCGTAATGCTTTTTGCTGTTATTGCAGGTGCTATATTATTAGTTCAAGGAACTCGTAAAGTGCCTGTACAATATGCAAAGCGTATTATTGGTAACAAGCAATATGGTGGTGCTCGTCAATATATTCCATTGAAAGTGAATGCTGCCAATGTAATGCCAATCATTTTTGCACAAGCAATTATGTTCATACCGGTTGCCCTTGCTGGATTCGGTTCTAATCAAAGTTCTCTAACAAGAACATTGACCGATATGCACGGATTCTGGTACAACGCTATTTATTTTGTGATGATTGTGGCGTTTACATATTTCTACACTGCTATCACAGTGCGTCCTGCACAGATGGCTGAAGATATGAAACGTAACAATGGTTTTATACCAGGTGTTAAACCAGGTAAAAAAACTGAGGAATATCTTGATTCAATTATGTCTCGTATAACATTACCGGGAGCTTTATTCCTTGGAGTAGTGGCAATTTTGCCGGCTTTTGCTAATGTGTGCGGAGTAAATCAAAACTTTGCTCAATTCTTTGGAGGTACATCACTTCTTATCATGGTAGGTGTAGTGCTTGATACACTACAACAAATTGAAAGCCACTTGATGATGCACCACTATGATGGATTGATGAAAAGTGGTAAACTAAAAGGACGTACAACCGGAAGCGGTTATTAATATTGTTTAAAGATGATTTATCTTAAGACAGAGGAACAAATAGAGTTGTTACGCGAAGCCAATCTTATTGTGGCTCGCACTCTTGGTGAAGTTGCCAAATGGGTAAAGCCGGGTGTGACAACTCTCAAACTTGACCAAATAGCGGAAGAATATATTCGCTCGCAAGGTGCAGTTCCCGGCTTCTTAGGACTATATGGATTTCCTAATACACTTTGCATTTCTGTAAACGAAAATGTAGTGCATGGAATACCTTCAAATTATGCATTGCAAGAAGGAGATATAGTATCGGTAGATTGTGGTGCTATAAAAGACGGTTTCAACGGAGATTCTGCTTATACCTTTTGTGTAGGAGAAGTTGCTCCCGAAGTTAAAGCTTTATTGAAAACTACAAAAGAATCGCTTTATGTAGGAATCGAAAAAGCTGTTGAAGGAAACCGAATAGGAGATATTGGAAATGCCATACAAGAGTATTGTGAAAAGCGTGGTTACTCGGTGGTGCGTGACCTTACCGGACACGGAATAGGTAAAAAATGTCACGAAGACCCTGAAGTTCCTAACTTTGGTCGACGCGGAACAGGCTCGCTTATTAAAAACGGCTTGACTATATGCATAGAACCAATGATTAACATGGGAAGCAAAAATGTGGTCTTTGAACGTGACGGATGGACTTGCCGAACAAGGGACCGTAAACCATCTGCTCATTTTGAACATGCAATAGCAATACATAATGGTAAAGCTGATATTCTTTCATCTTTCGACTATATAGAAGAAGTACTTGGAGATAAAGCAATATAATTAGATAATATGGCAAAACAAACCGCTATTGAACAAGATGGAGTAATCGTGGAAGCATTGTCTAACGCGATGTTTAGAGTAGAACTTGAGAACGGTCACGAAATAACCGCTCACATCTCAGGTAAAATGAGAATGCACTATATAAAGATTCTACCAGGTGACAAAGTTAAAGTAGAAATGTCTCCTTACGATTTAACCAAAGGAAGAATTGCTTTTAGATATAAATAAAAAATTAAGAATATGAAAGTAAGAGCATCAATTAAAAAGCGTACCCCGGAATGCAAAATCGTAAGACGCAAAGGTCGCTTGTATGTGATTAACAAAAAAAATCCTAAGTATAAACAACGTCAAGGATAATATTTATTATTATTTGCGAAATAAATATTTAATAACAATATGGCTGTAAGAATAGTTGGTGTAGACCTACCCCAAAACAAGAGAGGTGAAATAGCCTTGACTTACATCTACGGTATCGGCCGTAGCGCTGCTAAGACAATTCTAGAAAAAGCTGGAATTGACGTGAACATTAAAGTAATGGACTGGACTGATGCACAAGCTGCTAAAGTGCGTGAGGTTATCGGTGAAAATTACAAAGTAGAAGGTGATTTGCGTAGCGAAATCCAAATGAACATCAAACGTTTGATGGACATTGGTTGCTACCGTGGTATTCGTCACCGTATTGGTCTTCCTGTAAGAGGTCAGAGCACTAAGAATAATGCTCGTACTCGTAAGGGACGTAAGAAAACAGTTGCTAACAAAAAGAAAGCTACTAAATAATAATTAAGTATGGCAAAAAAGACAGTCGCAGCAAAGAAGCGCAATGTAAAAGTTGACGGAATCGGTCAATTACATGTACATTCTTCTTTCAACAACATTATTGTGTGCCTTGCTAATGGTGAGGGTCAAGTTATCTCATGGTCAAGTGCCGGTAAAATGGGCTTTAGAGGTTCTAAAAAGAATACTCCTTATGCAGCTCAAATGGCGGCAGAAGATTGTGCTAAGGTAGCATTTGACCTTGGCTTGAGAAAAGTTAAGGCTTATGTAAAGGGACCTGGAAATGGTCGTGAATCTGCAATCCGTGCTGTTCACGGTGCAGGCATCGAAGTAGTAGAAATCGTCGATGTAACTCCACTTCCACATAACGGATGTCGTCCTCCTAAGAGAAGAAGAGTTTAATTTTTAATCAAGAGAAACTCTTAAATTAATTATTACGAGTCTGAGTAGTGAATGGATTGCATATTATTAACCTCTCTGCAATCGCGGCTGCACTTCGAGGATTCATCAACTTTAACTATTAAAAGAAAAAATGGCTAGATATACCGGACCTAAATCAAAAATCGCTCGCAAATTTGGTGAGCCAATTTTCGGTGAAGATAAAGTTCTTGCTAAAAGAAACTACCCACCGGGACAGCACGGTAACAACAAAAGAAGAAAGCTTTCTGAATATGGAACTCAATTGAAGGAAAAGCAAAAAGCTAAATACACTTATGGTGTACTTGAAAAGCAATTCCGTAACCTATTCAACAAAGCTGCTCGTAAAGAAGGTGTAACAGGTGAATTGTTGCTACAATTATTGGAATGCCGTCTTGATAACGTAGTTTATCGTTTGGGTATTGCTCGCACTCGTGCAGCTGCTCGTCAGTTGGTTCTTCACCGCCACATTACAGTTAATGGCGGTGTTGTAAATATCCCTTCTTATTCAGTTAAGCCGGGTGAAGTTATTGCAGTACGTGAAAAATCTAAGTCTTTGGAAGTCATCGAAGACTCATTGGCTGGTTTCAACCACAGCAAGTATCCTTGGATAGAGTGGGAAGAAAGTGTTAAGGGTGGTAAATTGCTTCACCTTCCTCAAAGAGAAGATATTCCTGAAAATATCAAGGAACAGTTGATCGTCGAATTGTATTCTAAACAATAAAATTAATTAAGATCCATGGCTATATTAGCATTTCAGAAACCCGATAAGGTGTTAATGTTGGAAGCCGATAATTTCTACGGAAAATTCGAATTCCGACCATTGGAGCCGGGTTACGGTGTCACAATTGGTAATGCCTTGCGTCGCATATTGCTTTCTTCGCTTGAAGGTTTTGCAATATGTTCAATCCGTATAGATGGCGTAAAGCATGAGTTTGCTACAATTCCGGGCGTAAAAGAAGATGTAACCAACATCATCTTGAACTTGAAGAAAGTACGCTTGAAAAGAGTTGTTGAAGATACCGAAACCGAAAAAGCAACAGTGAAAGTTTCGGGTCAGGATGTGTTCAGAGCCGGTGACATTAGCAAAGTATTAACAGGATTTGAAGTATTAAACCCTGACTTGGTAATATGTCATTTGGATCCAAGCGCTGGTTTCAATCTTGAGTTGACTATCAATAAAGGACGTGGTTACGTTCCTGCTGACGAGAACCAAAATCCTAACGATGCAATCGATGTTATTGCTATCGATACGATTTACACTCCGATTGTCAACGTAAAATATGCTATTGAGAACTATCGCGTAGAGCAGAAGACTGACTACGAGAAACTTATACTTGAAATCACTACCGATGGCTCTATCCTTCCAAAAGATGCTTTAAAAGAAGCCGCTAAGATACTTATTCATCACTTCATGTTGTTCTCTGATGAAAAAATCGCTATGGAAACAACCGAAAACGAAGGTAACGAAGAATTTGATGAAGAAGTATTGCACATGCGTCAACTTTTGAAGACTAAATTGGTTGATATGGACCTTTCAGTGCGTGCCTTAAACTGCTTGAAGTCGGCTGAAGTTGAAACTTTAGGCGAATTGGTAGTATTCAACAAAACCGACTTGTTGAAGTTCCGTAACTTCGGTAAGAAGTCTTTGACAGAACTTGACGAGTTACTTGCTAACCTGAATTTATCATTCGGGATGGATATTTCAAAGTATAAATTAGATAAAGAGTAATAACGATGAGACATAATAAGAAATTCAATCACTTGGGCCGTACCAAATCTCACCGCGATGCACTTTTGGCTAATATGACTATCTCTCTTATCATGCACAAGAGAATTGTCACTACTTTAGCTAAAGCAAAGGCTTTGCGTATCTATGCAGAACCGCTTATCAATCGTGCTAAGACTGACGATACAGCCAACCGTCGTGTAGTTTTCAGTTACTTGCAAAACAAGGAAGCTGTAACTGAACTATTCCAAAATATTTCACAAAAAATTGCTGACCGTCCGGGTGGATACACTCGTATCTTGAAGCTTGGTAATCGTCTTGGCGATAATGCAAAAACTTGCTTTATTGAGCTTGTTGACTACAACGAAAACATGCTTAAAACTGCTAAAGACGCTAAGAAAGCAACTCGCACACGTCGTAGCAAAGCAAAGAAGGCTGAAGAAGCTGCTCCTGCAGCTGAAACTCCTGCAGCTGAATAATCAACGTTATATTGATTATATTTCAAAAGGAAACTTGATTTTATATCGAGTTTCCTTTTTTTTGTTAGTTTGTATAAAAATTTGAAAGAGCAAAGTTTATGCCGAAGGATTTTACATATCCGGAGGAAATCGACTGAAGTAGTTTCCTCCGTAAACAGCGTGAGAGAGGGTTATGTGTGCCCGCATGTGTCGAAATCCCTGCCACTTTTTTTCATGTGCAGTTAATAGACGGAGTAATGCCTCTAGCATAATTCGCGAGATGAGAAATGAAAGTTGAGAGGTTAATGCCGAAAGCATTACATCTCATGAGAAAATTCTATCACATCCACCTCGAAATATCACAATGACCTAAAAACGAGTTTTTTAAAAAAAAGAGTCCGGAATTGCTCCGAACCCTTTTAAAATACTGTGAATATAGTTTAACCGGTTTAATTTTTAGTTAATTCTTAATGAAAAACCGATTTTGAAATTCATTTATCTTATAACAATCTTTGTTGCTTCACGTTTTGTTTTACCATTATCAACGACAACTACATAAACACCACTGTCTAATTTGTCGGTGTTGATAACAGCTTGAGTATCTCCTGCTTTTAGATTTTGAACAATAGCAGTGCGACCTGTTGATGAAATAACAGATAATTTGCAATCGTTTTCAATAGGTTCGCCAAGTATTACGTTTACAGGAGTGTCACGTCGTGGAGTTGTCGGATTTACGCTCACTTTGTGAGTTGTCTTTACCTCTTTAATTGTTGACGTATTGGAATCAACTTTATAAATTATTGCACTGTTAAAATTTTCAAAGCAAAGCTATGTACCCGCAGTTGTTATATACACATAGTAGTCATTAATATAAGAATCAGTGAAATTATCCGGGAAATCTACTTCTGCAATTGTTTTCCCGGTTTGCGACATTACTTTAAATCCACTTGTAACTACTTCTTGTCGGTTATCTTCACCTTGAACGATTTTTAATTTTTCTACAACATATTCAAAATCTTTATCGTTATTAAATAATGTTTGAGTCAAGTCAAACTCATAATCATCATTTGGGAATTCATTTGCTATTAAAAATAGCGACATAATGAAAGGTGTACGTGTATGACCATTAGCAGTTATTGACTGAAAAGTAGGTGTAGAAAAACTATTCAACTCCGAGAATGTATCATCATAGATAGTAAATTGTCTCTGCTCATTATATTCTGTTTCTCCGAGATACTCATATGTGTAGAGTATAGTTTTGTTACCGGAAACGAACTGTGGAGGAATACACTTAGGGTTGTTAGAAAAATTCCCTGTATAAACAATATCAGCAAATGCTGAAAACGATGTAACCGACATCATACCGACTATTGCAGCATGTGTCATTAATTTTGTAAAATGTTTCATACATATAATTATGTCTAATTAAATTATTTTTCAAAGTTAGTTAATCTCTTAAAATTACCCCCGAAAAGTTAATTTGCGTTAATAATTTTTTATTAAAGATTTATTATTAAATTTTCCCTTTTAGGATGTATATAACAAAAAAGACTGTGTCAAAAAATAACACAGTCTCACTTTAAAAATATTGTCAAATATTGTTGTTATTGCTTGCCTACAAGTTCCAAAATCTTAACCAAATGGTTCCAGAATTTTTCTACGGCAGGAATGTGCATACCTTCTTTCGGAGAGTGTACATCACGCAAAGTAGGTCCGAATGAAATCATGTCAAGATTTTCATATTTTGCACGGAATAGAGCACATTCAAGACCTGCATGTATAGCGGTTACAAGAGGAGTTATGTTATATAACTCTTCATAAGCCTTGATAGCCACTTTCAAGATAGCTGAATCAACGTTTGCAGGCCAAGCAGGGTATCCGTCACCGTGAGTAACTTCGGCACCAGCCAAAGCAAATACGGCTTCTACTTGGCGAGCTATATCTTGCTTGCTACTTTCAATCATGCTACGTTGTGAAGTAGTAACAACGATGGTGTTGTTTTCACGCATTTTCACCGAAGCAAGGTTGGTTGAAGTTTGAGTCAAGCCATCGATGTCGGGATTCATGGTAATAGCCCCGTGAGGAGCACAATATACCGAGTAAACAAGATTTTTAGCAGTTTTTTCATCGATAACGGTAGCCGGAACTTCGTTGCTTTCAAGAGCAAAAGTCATGTTAGGTTCTATTCCCTTGAATTCAAATTCTACTTCGGAAACATAAGTATTGTAATCGGCAACAAGTTCATGTTTCTTGTCGGCAGGTACGCCCATTACGAAACTTGCTTCATAGGCGATAGCATTACGCAAGTTACCACCGTTAAGCGAAGCAAGAGCAACAGGGAATTTTTGCATTTCAGCCCAGATGAAACGAGCTGCAAGCTTGTTAGCACAAGCACGTCCGCGATGAATATCGCTACCTGAGTGACCACCAAGCAAACGGCTAATGTTAACTTTAATAAATTCATATCCTGCAGGAGCCACAACCGGTTCGTATGTGAAAGTTGCAGTAGTGTCGATACCACCGGCACAACCTATAAATATTTGAGCTTCGTCTTCGGAGTCAAGATTAAGGATTATGTTACCTGTAATCATTCCTTCGCCCAAGTTATTGGCACCTGTCATACCTGTTTCTTCATCTACAGTGAATAGAGCTTGCACAGGTCCGTGAACCAAACTGTTATCAATCATAACGGCAAGTCCGGCAGCCACACCTATACCGTTGTCGGCACCAAGAGTGGTTTTGTTTGCATATAGCCATTCGCCATCAATAACTGTTTCAATAGGGTCGGTTTCAAAATTGTGCTTGCTGTCACCAGCTTTTTCGCACACCATGTCCATGTGACCTTGAAGAACCACAGTAGGAGCGTTTTCACATCCCGGAGTAGCAGGCTTGAACATAGCCACATTGCCCACTTCGTCAACTTTATATTCTACATTGTGCTTTTTAGCAAAGTCAACCAAATATTCACGAATTTTCTCCTCTTTTTTTGAAGGGCGAGGTATTTTTGTAATTTCCTCAAAAATGCCCCAAATAAGAGATGGGTTTAAGTCTTTAAGTGTCATAATCGAATGTATTTGTTTATAACCAGATATTAATTGTATCGTAAATTGAAAATTATGTTAAAATAATATTTATTTGCCCTCTAAGTTACAAAAAATAATTTGAGTAGAGCAAATAATCGCTTAACCTTTCCTATATTTGCAATAAAATTTGGCAGAAAGGTGAAAATATTGCTGTTATGCATATTATTAATCGGAGTGTCGATAATGTTGCTCGGTGTGAGGGTGTTTTTCGTAAAAGGAGGAAAATTCCCTAATACCCACATTCACTCCAATAAAGCCATGCAAGACCATAATATCACTTGTGTATCGGGTGATGAAGAATAAAGAAATAATAACTGAAACTATAATATCGTAATGAAATTTTTAATCAAGCCGGTAGCACCGGTACTTCTTTTAATGAGTGTAGCTATGGCTACATCTTGTAATCAAACCAAGAATGAAAATGCAGCTACAACAGTTGCTGAGACAAAGAGTGAAACACATCAAATGGTGATAAGATACATTGATGAAGATTCGCTTCTTGCTCAATACAATCTTGCTAAGGATATAAACGAAGCTATGCTTAGACGTTCAAATCAATTTGATTCAGAGCAACAACGTCGTGCAAAGGATATTCAAAAACTTGCAGCCGATATTGAAAACAAGTACAAGAGCAATGGCTATCTTACTCAGGAAAGTTTCAATGCCGACCAAAATAAGTTGGCTAAGATGCAAAGTGATGCCGAAAATTATTTGGCTCGTTTGCAACGTGACATTCAAAGCGAAATGGTTCAAAATCAAATCCAATTAAACGATTCAATCAATAATTTCTTGAAGGCTTATTGTAAAGAAAAAGGTTTTGATGCAGTGTTGAGAAAATCGGCTACATTCTATATGGGTTCCGATTATGAAGTAACAAGTGAAGTCGTTGAAGGATTGAACAAGCGTTATAATAAAGTAGAAAAGAAATAAGTCAATAAACTTATTTAATAAATAAGGGCTGGAGATAAACATCACTTATTAGTGTTTATCTCCAGTCTTATTTTGTAAAATATATATACATATATTTTAATGGCTCAGTAGATATTTAGTGAGGATGGTGTTTTGGAATAACAAAGAAATACCGAAGGCGTAAGAAGCGGAATGGAGAAACCAGAAAGCTAAAAGTATTTCCAATAAGAAGAAACTCCTTTTAGAATCTTTAATTCCCGATAATTATCTGCTGTGCCTATGAGATATGTATATAAACGAAAAGAGCCAGTCTCACGACTAACTCTTTCCCCTTTGTAACGGTGTTATTACACATGTTGTGTAGATAACCTGAAATATATGTGAAAAAATATATATATTCTGTTTTACAAAGATTTATGAAGAATCCTTATTTATTATTTAGCAGGATTGATAGTTACATCAACGTAGCTTTCGATTACACCAAATTTGTAAGTAACCTTAACCGGGATGCGAATTACAAATGCATTTTCAACCTTAGAATTAGGATTGTTGAATACTAATTCACCTTGACCTGCAGCTGTGTTACCAACAGGAGTGATTGATGCACTTGGATAATAATCCTTCATTTTCTTGAGAGTTACTATACCATCTTCAACCAAATAAGGATCATTGTAAACAAATTCTACATTGCTGATACCGTAGTAGTTCCACAAAGATTGAGTGTATCTGTCTTTTTCATCGGTTGCATTTGCATCATCGGCAACATTAGCAACTTTGTAGTTGTGGAAGTCGGTAATATTCAACAAGTTCTTAGTAGAAATCTTGCTACCATTGATAACTCCATCGTAGAACTTATCGGCAGTTGTAGTAGCGATGTTGATAGGACGAACTATCTTCATTGTGATTTGTTCTACTTCGTAAGTGTTGTATTGGTTGAACTTAACGTAAGAAGCTATCTTGACTTCTTTACCTGCAGGATTCAAGTAAGTAGCAGTTGCGTCATCGTTGCCTACAAGAGCCTTACTTGCTTCACTTGTGTAAAGTTGGAAGTAAGCTTTTTGTTTGCTGTCGGCAAATTCAAATGTTCCGTTAGTCCATGCTTTATGACCAGGATTCCATAGAAGTTGAGCTGCTTGAGCAGTACCCTTAACAAGAGAGTATCCTGCAGTTTGATCATCGTTGATGTTAGGAACAACTGTGCTTGAAGAAGAATATCCCTTAACAGGTTGTTCTTTTGTAAATTGTACATCCCACTTACCATAAGGCATACCAGGAGTAATCATATTTTGTCCAACGAAAGCATCGAAAATCATGTTTTGGTAAGCAACGGTAGTTGTACTTTCCATATTTGAGTTGTAGATAATCGGTTCTAAGCGATATACACCATTATACCAGTTTTTGTCTGATTTTTCACCTGCCTTAGGTAATGTCAATTTAACTGTTGCATTTAGGTAGAATACTGCATCGGCATATAGACCGTCTTCGTTGCTCAATCTAACTTCAGCCAAGTAAGTACGTTTAACGTAAGGAAGAAGTTCCTTAACATCATCTTCATTCATAGTCCATGTTAGACCTTCTGATGAAGCAGTATATTCAGGATTCAAGAAGTTTACATTCAATGTACCAACCTTAGCATTATGTTTAGCTTCTTCTGTAGTACCGTCAACTTTTTCGTTGATTATCTTAATAACCTTCCAATCGCATTTTGTGTAAATCTTAGCGAAATTTTCGTGAGAAATACCTGTTGCTCCGTAGGTAGCATAGATATTCTTGTTTATTGCTTCCCAATCTAATTTATACTCAGCATCACCAAGAGCGATATTATTAGGAGCAGTTGTTACATTAACAGGAAGCCAATCTTCTCCAAGTTCGATAGGTTTAGCATTATTAAGAATGATATCTTCCATGTCATGAGCAGTGAATTTAACTGCAACGTATGCTACATCAACGATTTCATTGTTCTTGATGTCACGAAGTACAACTGTGATGACAGGAGTACGTCCGATAACGTTTTCTTTAACACCTGAGAATTTTTCATTAACTTGAACAAGGCCTTCAGGAGAGACTTTTACGAATTCTTGTTGGTTGGTAACGTTATCTTTGTTGTCAACGAATTTTTCTTTGAAAACATGATATTCAAGTTTAAGACCATAAGCAGCAAGAGTTTCTTCGTTCATTAAAGAGTTGCATTGGCTGTTTACAACTTTACAACCGTCGATTTTATCGGCAAGATTTAGTTGACCATCCCATTTGCAGTAGAATAATGTTTTATCAGCATTATTGCTATCGCCAAGAGAAAGAGGATTACCTGCCTTAACATCGGTATAAGACAATAGGTGGTTGCTCTTGTCTTTAGCGTTAGCGATTTCTACGGTGAATGGTTCTTGCTCAGTAATGCGAACGAATTCAGAATAAACGATAGGTTGTTCTTTATCGATTGCATCGTCTTTCTTAACAGGAACTTTGAAAGATACAATATTGATGCTTGCATCAGTATTAGTTGTGATGTCGCTTGTTGCATTTTTAACAACAGGAATAGTGAGAATACCGTCTTTCAATGTAATGTTGTCGTTGTCAACCGAAGTAAGGTCTTCAGAAGAACGGCTTGTTGCTTTTTTATGTACAAGTGTAATGTTCTTAGCTTCGATATCGCTCAATTGAGTGGTAACAGGGTGAACATAGAAACTTGCAAGTGCTGCAGAAGCTGTTGTAATATCTTTAGCGTTTGCTTTTACTTCATATTTATCACCTGATTTCAATTCAAGAGGCTTATATGTTAAAGCCGAGAAATCGATAGCTGGAATGCCGTCAACATAGCTTGTAGGTATAAAATCAAGACTTGTCAAGCGATTAGTAAGAGCCGACATGATAGTGTTAACTTTACCTTGTAAAGCTGTGATATCGTTGCTTACATTGGCAAGTTTAGTCTTGATTTCTGAAATGTCGTTTGAGTTTTGTGTAGCTTGACCTTGAAGAGCAGTTATATTACCTGTAATATCGGTTAATTGCTTGTTTATACTGCTAATTTCTGTCTCAAGTTTGCTTATGCGTTCAGCATAACCCGGGAGTTTTGCAAGTTCCTTTTCAGCTAATGCTTTAAACTCTTCAAGAGCCTTGATTTGAGTTTCTGCTGCAGCTTGGAATTTAGTAAGATCGTTTATTTGTCCGGTAACCTTAGTGTCAAGAGCAACAAGTTTAGCGTCAACAGCAGCTATTTCACTTGCAACTTTGTTTAATTCGGCTTGAACAGCCTCTTTGGTTGCATAGTTGGCTAAAGCAGCATCAAGTTCGGCTTTAGTAGGATAGCTCTTAAGTAAATCATTTACTTTAGCTATAGCTTCGCTGATAGCTTCAGCTTTTGCGGTAGCAGCAGCTTGTTTTGCCAATTCTGCTTCAGCTTTGGCAGCATCGGCGGTAGCTTGTGCGTTCTTTGCAGCTTGAGCAGCATTGGCAATTTCGTTTTTTGCTTCTGATAGGGCTGTCTCAAGTGCACTAAGTTGAGTCTTTAATGACCCTGTCTCATTGTTTAGCGATTCAATGTCGTCATCATAGTCTTTACAACTTGTGATTGCAAGAGGCATTGAAAATGCTAGTGCTCCAAGGAGCGACACTTTTAAGAATGTCTTTCTCATACAAT
>CAZHXA010000035.1:0-19154 GCA_964536025.1 uncultured Muribaculaceae bacterium | reverse complement strand
ATTTAACATTATAAGATTATGAAAACAACAGGTAAATTATTTTTAGCTCTATTTGCAGCGGCTGTACTTGGTTCTACCTTGACTGTTGTTGCCGAAAACTATTATGTTCAGAAAGAAGACAAAAATTTCATACGCACATCAAGTCGTATCCCTTCAGGCGATACCGATTTTACTGTGGCTGCCGAAAGTACAATAAATTGCGTAGTAAGTATAAAAACCTACGCAAACGTACAACGACAACAATATCAAGGAAATCCCTACTTTGACCCGTTTGAATTTTTCTTTGGACCCGGTTTCGGCAGTAACACCCCAAGACGCCAACAACAACCTCAACAACAAGATGAAGAAAAACTTCAACCATTGGGACTCGGCTCGGGTGTTATTATTTCTCCCGACGGATATCTTGTAACAAACAACCACGTTATCAGCAAAGCAGAAAAAGTGGAAGTTACTCTTAATAATAATGAGAAATATACTGCAAAAATTATAGGTTCTGACGAAAACACCGACCTTGCACTCCTAAAAATCGATGCAAAAAATCTAAATGCAATCACATTTGGCGATTCCGATGCATTAAAAATAGGTGAATGGGTTCTTGCCGTTGGTAATCCGTTCGGTTTTACATCTACAGTTACTGCCGGTATAGTAAGTGCAAAAGCTCGAAACATAGGAGAAGCTACTGCTCAACGTGCCAACGCCATTGATTCTTTCATCCAAACCGATGCTGCAGTAAATCAAGGTAACAGTGGTGGAGCTCTTGTCAATATCAACGGAGAATTAGTAGGTATCAACACTGCTATTTACTCCAAGACAGGCAATTATGCCGGATATTCATTTGCAATTCCATCATCTACTGTAACAAAAGTAATTAAAGACTTAAAAGAATATGGTAGCGTGCAAAGAGCTGTTCTCGGTGTTACATATCAACCTCTAAATGCCGAACTTGCAAAAGAAAAGAACATAACTGCAACTACTGAAGGACTATATGTGGCAAGTGTAAGCGATCGCAGTGCTGCTATGCAGGCAGGATTGAAAGAAGGCGATGTAATAACCAAGATTAATGGTGCAACAGTAAAAAGCCGCGGTCAAATCATGGAACAGATGAATAGACTTCGTCCCGGTGACAAGATTGAAATCACTTACATTCGCAACAATAAAACTTACACAACTTCAGCAACCCTTCGCAACGATCAAGGCAGTACTAAATTGACAAAGAACACAACAATTTCAACTTTAGGTTGCGGTTTCTTGACATTAAGCGAGGATAAGAAAAAAGAACTTGAAATAAGTAACGGTGTAGAAGTTGTGGGTGTAAAAGCAGGTAAATTCCGCAACGCAGGCATAAAAGACGGTTTCATCATACTTGAAATCAACAACACTCCCGTAAACAGTCGCGAAGATGTGGAAAATATTTACAATTCAATAATGCGTAGCCCAAACAAACGTAAAGTAATGTTGGTAATAGGTATTCATCCTAACGGAAACGAAGACTACTACGCAGTAAATCTCGCCGACTAATTTTCTTTAAAAATTATAGTAAAAGTGCAAGTCTTATATGTGACTTGCACTTTTTTTGTTAATCTTTCACAAGAAGAACAATAAGAATATTTTATTCTCTGTTATTCACTAAAAAACAACCATGCAAGAAACAATACCTGTTTTGCGACAAAAAATTAGATTTTCTCACAAAAATACACTATCTTTGCATGCTTAAAATTCTCTTAGAACAAAATGAGACAATTAAAGATTACAAAATCAATCACCAATCGCGAAAGTGCATCTCTCGATAAATACCTACAAGAAATCGGTAGAGAGGAACTAATTACCGTCGAAGAAGAAGTGGAATTGGCACAAGCGATAAAAAAAGGTGACCATGCAGCTTTGGAGAAATTGACCCGTGCCAATCTCCGTTTCGTAGTATCTGTAGCAAAACAATACCAAAATCAAGGATTAAGTCTTCCCGACTTAATTAATGAAGGCAATCTAGGCTTGATTAAAGCAGCACAGAAGTTTGACGAAACACGTGGTTTCAAATTCATCTCTTACGCAGTGTGGTGGATTCGCCAATCCATTCTGCAAGCTTTAGCTGAGCAATCTCGTATCGTGCGTCTTCCTTTAAACCAAGTGGGCTCACTTAACAAGATTGGTAAAGCACTTTCAAAATTTGAGCAAGAGAATGAGCGTCGCCCATCAGCCGAAGAATTGGCTGAGCAACTTGAAATACCGGTTGACAAGATTTCCGACACATTAAAAGTATCTGGTCGCCACATCTCTGTAGATGCACCATTCGTAGAAGGCGAAGACAACAGTCTTCTTGATGTTCTTACTAATGATGACTCTCCTATGGCTGACTCTTCACTTAATCAAGAATCACTATCCAAGGAAGTCGATCGAGCATTAAATCAATTGCATGAACGCGAACGCGACATCCTAAAAATGTTCTTCGGTATAGGTTGTCAAGAAATGACACTTGAAGAAATTGGAGCAAAATTTGATTTAACACGTGAACGTGTGCGACAAATCAAAGAAAAAGCCATTCGCAGACTCAAAGGACAAAAAAGTAGACTTCTTAAAACTTATTTAGGAGACTGATATTAAAATCTCCTACAAAACAGAATTGCTAAGCGTTCAATCTTTTTACGATTGGACGCTTTTTTCTTTCTATCGTATTTAGCTTTTTGAAAACTGAGCCGTTTTCCTCAAAAAAACTTTTATTAAACATTTTCGTAGACAAAGCTCTCACAATAACATATTAGCGAAAGGTTTTATTGAAATTTTGTCTTCCACATTCAAACTTGGCGGTTTGTAATTACTACGGAGATAAGATTTGCAATAGCACCTGCATTGGTTGCTTATATCAGTGCCACGGCATTGTGGCTTGTCATATATAGCAATATCGGTGTGGGAGCTATTGTTTTATCTGTAGTAATGGGTACGCCAAGACCTGAGTATAAGATAAAACAAGAAATATAATCACCACGCTTTTTTTATGCCCGTTAGTGAACTGCATAAAAAGAGTACTAACTGTTTCATTGGGAGATGAGAAACACAAAACGAAAGGAAAAAGGAAAAAAAGTGAAATCTGAAAAGTTAATGCCGGAGGCATTATCACACCACTTCGGTTGGTTCATGCTAACAAATCATCACTACAGTAACAATATTTTATAAACTTGGCAATTTCACTACTAAATTATAAATAAAAACCTCATTTTTATTACATTTTACCACTTTTCTCATAAAAAAACAATTATTTTTTTTGCAAAATTCAATTATATAACTAATTTTGCAAACATTAAAGACAGAAATTATGACAAAAAATTCATCATACATTATTATTTCCATTATTCTGCTGCAAAGTATTATTATTTTGCTTTAAAAGGTTATATATCGATACATGATGAATTTTGTAAAACAAAAACATAAATAACTCGCATATACGACCTTTCTCCAACAAAAAGAAAGGTCTTTTTTTATTTTTAGTAATAACAACATTTTAAACATGAGCGACAGACTTTTTATCTTCGACACTACACTGAGAGACGGCGAACAAGTTCCCGGATGTCAACTTAACACCGTAGAAAAAATACAGGTTGCAAAAGCTCTTCAGGACTTAGGCGTAGATGTAATAGAAGCTGGATTCCCGGTTTCAAGTCCGGGTGACTACAACTCGGTGATTGAAATATCCAAAGCTACTACATGGCCTGCTATATGTGCTCTGACAAGAGCAGTTGAAAAAGATATTGATGTAGCTGCCGAAGCTTTAAGATATGCAAAACGCAAACGCATACACACAGGAATAGGCACTTCCGACTATCATATAAAATATAAATTCAACAGCACACGCGAAGAAATTCTTGAACGAGCTATCGCTTGTGTGAAATATGCAAAAAAACATGTCGAAGACGTTCAATTTTACGCCGAAGATGCAGGACGTACCGATAATGAATATCTTGCTCGTGTTGTTGAAGCCGTTATCAAAGCCGGTGCTACAGTAATAAACATTCCCGACACAACAGGATACTGTCTGCCGTCAGAATTCGGAGCAAAAATCAAATATCTTATTGACAACGTTAAAGGTATCGATAAAGTAACAATTGCCACTCACTGTCATAACGACTTGGGTATGGCTACCGCCAACACCATTTCAGGTATTCTTAACGGTGCTCGACAAGCCGAAGTAACAATTAACGGCATAGGCGAACGTGCAGGAAACACTTCTCTCGAAGAAGTGGCTATGATTTTCAAAAGTCACAAAGATCTTGGCATCACAACCAACATCAACACTCCGAAAATCTATAAAACGAGTAAAATGGTATCAAGTCTCATGAATATGCCTGTTCAACCTAATAAAGCAATCGTAGGACGCAACGCATTTGCTCACTCTTCGGGCATACATCAAGACGGAGTATTAAAAAACAGAGAAAGCTATGAAATAATCAACCCCTCTGATGTGGGTATTGAAGATACCAACTCTATCGTACTTACTGCACGAAGCGGACATGCGGCATTAAAACATCGTCTTCAAGTTCTTGGCATAGAAATGGACAAAGAGGCTCTTGACCATGCTTATCAAGAATTCTTAAAACTTGCCGACAGCAAGAAAAACATTACCGATGACGACATTCTTGTTCTTGCAGGCAAACATCGCGATAAAGACGCACGCATAAAACTCGAATATATGCAAGTTACATCAGGAGTAGGCGTTCGCCCTGTTGCAAGCGTAGGATTAAACATAGCCGGAGAAAAATTTGAAGCATGTGCCACCGGAAACGGACCAGTAGATGCCGCAATAACAGCCATCAAACAAATTATTCATCGCAACATGGTAGTACAAGAATTCCTTATACAAGCCATTACACGAGGTAGCAACGACGTGGGTAAAGTTCACATGACAGTAGAACACGAAGGAAATCATTATTATGGTTTTTCAGCCAATACCGATATTGTTGCAGCTTCTACCGAAGCATTTCTTGATGCAATAAATAAATTTGTACATTAAAAACTTAACAAAATATAATACTCATTCATCATGAATACATTATTTGATAAAATATGGGACGCACATGTTGTGAATCTTATCCCCGGTGGTCCTTCTCAACTTTATATCGACCGCCATTACTGCCATGAGGTTACAAGTCCTCAGGCATTTGCCGGATTGAGAGAAAGAGGCATCAAAGTTTTTCGTCCTGAAAAGACTTTTTGTTCTCCCGACCACAACATTCCCACATTGCATCAAGAACAACCCATTAAAGATGCAGTTTCACGCAATCAAGTGGAAACTTTAACAAAAAACGCCAATGAATTTGGTGTTACTTTATACGGATTAGGACACCCTAAGAACGGAATAATCCATGTAATAGGACCCGAAAACGGACTTACTTTGCCAGGTTATACTATAGTGTGTGGAGACAGTCACACTTCCACTCATGGAGCTTTTGGAGCCGTAGCTTTCGGCATAGGAACAAGCGAAGTAGAAATGGTGCTTGCTTCACAATGCATCCTTCAACCCAAGCCTAAAACAATGCGTATCAATGTAAACGGCAAGCTCAAACCATTTGTTACAGCCAAAGATATTGCTCTTTACATAATCAGTAAAATGACTACAGGAGGAGCTACAGGATACTTTGTGGAATATGCCGGTGAAGCCATTCGCAACTTATCTATGGAAGAACGCATGACAGTGTGCAACCTGAGCATTGAAATGGGAGCAAGAGGCGGCATGATTGCTCCCGATGAGACCACTTTTAAATATGTAAAAGGACGTGAATTTGCTCCAAAAGGAGAAGATTGGGACAAAGCCTTAGCTTATTGGAAAACTTTAAAGAGTGACGATGATGCAGTTTTTGATAAAGAAATAAATTTTAATGCAGCCGACATCAATCCTCGCATCACTTACGGAACAAATCCCGGTATGGGAATGGGTCTTGAAGACACAATTCCTGCAATTGAAGAAATAGATGACGCCGGAAAAATTTCTTTCCAAAAATCTCTTGACTACATGGGATTCAAGCCCGGACAAAAATTGGAAGGACACAAAATAGACTATGTATTTTTAGGCTCTTGCACTAACGGACGCATTGAGGACTTCCGCACTTTTGCTCAATTTGTAAAAGGAAAGAAAAAAGCTGAAAATGTAACAGCTTGGCTCGTTCCGGGTTCATGGGGAGTTGACAAACAAATTAGAGAAGAAGGTATCGATAAAATATTGGAAGAAGCAGGTTTTGAACTAAGGCAACCGGGGTGCTCGGCTTGTTTGGCTATGAATGAAGATAAAATTCCTACCGGCAAATACGCGGTTTCCACATCAAACCGAAACTTTGAAGGTCGACAAGGTCCGGGCTCACGCACAATCTTGGCAGGACCACTTGTTGCAGCAGCAGCAGCCATCACTGGAAAAATAACTCACCCGGCTAAAATCTAAAAAACGACACTATTATGAAAGATAAATTTATAACATTCTCTTCTACTTGTATTCCACTACCAATGGAAAATGTAGATACAGATCAAATAATACCTGCACGCTTTCTTAAAGCAACTTCACGACAAGGCTTCGGCGATAATCTATTCCGAGATTGGCGTTACGACAAAGACGGGAATCCAATTCCATCATTTGTTCTAAACGACCCTACCTACAATGGCACTATACTTGTTGCCGGTAAGAATTTCGGCTCAGGTTCAAGCCGTGAACACGCAGCATGGGCTGTTGCCGGATATGGTTTTAAAGTTGTTGTTTCAAGCTTTTTTGCCGATATTTTCAAAAATAACGCACTCAATAATTGCGTTCTTCCGGTTGTGGTAAGTGAAAATTTCTTGGCATCGCTTTTTGAAGCAATAAAAGCCAATCCAAAGACTACTGTTACAGTAAATCTTGAAGAACAAACCATAACCAACGAGGCTACCGGTGAAAAAGAAACCTTTGACATTAACCCTTATAAGAAAAACTGCTTATTACAAGGTTATGACGACATTGACTTCCTTTTAAGCAAGAAAAGCGATATTGAAGCATGGGAAAAAAATCATAAATAAAAAATTTCCTTACTACAACCAACAAATGCAAATAGAATTATTAGATACAACTCTACGAGATGGAGAACAAACTTCAGGTGTAAGTTTTTCTCCATCTGAAAAACTATCAATCACTAAATTAATTCTTACTGAACTAAATGTTCCTCGCATTGAAATCGCATCGGCACGAGTATCTTCAGGTGAATATGAATCGGTTGCTAAAATTTGTGACTGGGCAAGAAGCACAGGAAATCTTAACCGAATAGAAATTCTTGGATTTATCGACAACGGAATATCTATTAAATGGATTAAAGATGTAGGTGGCAAAGTAATAAATTTACTCGCAAAAGGCTCTGAAAGGCATTGTCGTCTTCAGTTAAAAAAAACACCAGAAGAACATTGGGCTGACATAAGAAAAGAAGTCAATAATGCTACAAACGAAGGACTTGAAGTAAATATATATTTGGAAGATTGGTCCAACGGTATTACTAAATCACCACAATACGTATATGATATGGTTGATGCCTTGAAAGATTTAAGAATCAAGCGATTTATGCTTCCCGACACACTTGGGATTATGAATCCAAATCAAGTTTTTGAATATTGTAAACGCATGGTAACACGTTTTCCTAATATTCACTTCGATTTTCATGCTCACAATGACTATGACCTTGCTACTTCCAACTCCTTTGCTGCCGGATTGGTAGGTGTAAAAGGCTTACATTGCACAATCAACGGACTTGGCGAACGTGCCGGTAATGCTCCTATGTCGAGCGTTGTGGCTGTTATTCATGATATGCTGAAAGTCCAAACAGGTGTAGATGAAACAAAAATAAATAAAATAAGCCATATTGTGGAAGCATTATCCGGTGTGATTGTTCCATCAAATAAACCTATTATTGGCGACAATGTATTCACTCAATGTGCCGGAGTGCATGCCGATGGCGATTCTAAGAGTAATCTTTATTTCAACGATTTACTTCCTGAACGGTTCGGACGTGAAAGAGAATATGCTCTTGGAAAAACTTCAGGGAAAGCCAATATAAAGAAAAACTTGGAGGCATTAGGCATAGAGCTTAACGAAGACGACATTAAAAAAGTTACTCAACGCATCATAGAGCTTGGGGACAAAAAAGAAATCGTAACTCAATCCGATTTACCCTATATTGTAGCCGATGTCGTAAAGCATAACATTCAACAGAATCATGTAAAAGTTGTAAATTATGCTCTAAGTTTATCTCAAGGGCTTAGACCTACCGCAACAGTAAAACTCGACATTGATGGAACCGAATACCAACAGAGTGCTGTGGGTGATGGTCAATATGACGCTTTCGTAAAAGCAGTTAAACGCATATACAACGACAATTTAAATCGTAAATTCCCACTATTGACTAATTACTCTGTAACAATACCTCCCGGAGGTAGAACAGATGCTTTGGTTCAAACAAACATCAATTGGGAATATGAAGGTCACCTCATCAAGACACGAGGACTTGATGCCGACCAAATTGAAGCCGCAATACAAGCTACGGTAAAAATGTTGAACATTATAGAAAATATTTAATTCAAAAAAAATATGAAACTAAAAATTGCTGTACTACCTGGTGATGGTATAGGTCCAGAAATATCAAAACAAGGTGTTGACGTAATGACCGCTGTATGCAATAAATTCGGTCATGAAGTATCTTACGAATATGCCATTTGTGGTGCCGATGCGATAGATAAAGTCGGCGACCCATTCCCCGAAGAAACCTATCAGGTGTGTAAAAATGCCGATGCTGTATTATTCTCGGCTGTCGGAGATCCAAAATTTGACAACAACCCTACTGCCAAAGTAAGACCTGAACAAGGACTTCTTGCAATGCGTAAAAAATTAGGTTTGTTTGCTAATATTCGCCCTGTACAAACTTTTTCATGTCTTCTACACAAGTCGCCTTTACGTCCCGAGCTCGTAGAGGGAGCCGATTTTATTTGTATTCGCGAATTAACCGGAGGTATGTATTTTGGAGAAAAATACCAAGATGATGACAAAGCATACGACACCAACTACTATACCCGTCCTGAAATAGAACGAATTTTGAAAGTAGGATTTGAGTACGCAATGAAACGCAACAAGCACCTCACAGTAGTAGATAAAGCCAACGTACTTGCATCAAGCCGTTTGTGGAGAAAAATAGCACAAGAAATGGCTCCTCAATATCCGGAAGTGAAGACCGATTATATGTATGTAGACAATGCCGCTATGAGAATGATTCAAGAACCTAAATTCTTTGATGTAATGGTCACTGAAAACACCTTTGGCGACATCCTTACCGACGAAGGCTCTGTAATTAGCGGTTCTATGGGGTTATTACCTTCTGCATCAACCGGAGAAAGCACTCCCGTTTTTGAACCAATTCACGGCTCATGGCCACAAGCTAAGGGACTGAACATAGCAAATCCACTTGCTCAAATTCTTTCTGTCGCCATGCTGTTTGAATACTTCAATCTTAAAGAAGAAGGTTCTATGATTCGCAAAGCAGTTGATGCATCTCTTGATGCAAATGTGCGTACCCCCGAGATACAAGTCGAAGGTGGTGCAAAATATGGAACAACCGATATCGGTGCATGGATTGTTGACTATATCAACAAGGCTTAAATTAAGCCACACCTAATATACATCACAAATAAAAAGAGTCTTATGGAATACACCTCCATAAGACTCTTTACTATCTGAATATTTATATATTATAATACTCCTTGACCCATCATGGCGTTGGCAACTTTCATAAATCCGGCTATATTAGCACCTTTCATATAATTGATATATCCATCACCTTCGGTTCCATACTTAACACATTGTGTGTGAATGTCACGCATAATTCCATGAAGTTTTTCATCAACTTCGGCTTCACTCCATGACAAGTGCATTGCATTTTGACTCATTTCAAGTCCCGAAGTTGCTACACCACCGGCATTTACAGCTTTCCCGGGTCCATAAAGAATTTTATTCTCAATAAATGTGTCAATAGCTTCAGGCGTACAACCCATATTAGAAACTTCACCTACAATTTTCACCCCATTCTTAACAAGCATTTCGGCGTCTTCTTTACCAAGTTCATTTTGGGTTGCACACGGCATAGCTATATCCACCTTAACTTCCCAAGGCTTCTTTCCTGCATAGAATGTTGCATTAGGATATTTTTTTGCATAAGGTGCTACAATATCTTCTCCTGAAGAACGAAGTTCAAGCATATAATCTATTTTTTCACCAGAAATTCCGTCAGGGTCATATACATATCCATCAGGTCCTGAAATAGTTACTACTTTAGCTCCAAGTTGTGTTGCTTTTGTTGCTGCTCCCCATGCTACATTTCCAAATCCGGAAATGGCAACAGTTTTACCTGCATAAGTTTCACCTGTTGTAGCCAACATATCACTCACAAAATAGCAAGCACCGAAACCTGTTGCTTCGGGACGAATTTTTGAGCCACCAAAATCAAGTCCTTTGCCGGTAAATGTTCCGGTATGTTCTTGTGCGAGTTTTTTATACATACCATACATATAACCAACTTCACGACCTCCTACGCCAATATCTCCGGCAGGAACATCTCTGTCAGGACCTAAATTACGCCATAATTCAAGTATGAAAGCTTGACAGAAACGCATTATTTCCTTATCACTCTTTCCTCGAGGGCTGAAATCAGAACCACCCTTTCCTCCTCCCATAGGCAATGTGGTAAGAGCATTCTTAAACGTTTGTTCAAATCCTAAGAACTTCAATATTGACAAATTCACTGATGCATGGAAACGTATTCCACCCTTGTATGGACCGATTGCATTATTAAATTGAACACGATAGCCAAGATTTGTTTGTACCTCTCCTTTATCATCTATCCAAGTTACTCGGAAAGTGAAAATCCTATCAGGTTCAACCATTCTTTCAATGATTTTAGCCTTTTCAAATTCAGGGTGCTGATTATAAACGTCTTTTACCGAAAGTAATACTTCCTTTACGGCTTGCAAGTACTCTTTTTCACCCGGGTGTTTAGCCTCAAGGTTACTTAAAATTTCTTCTACCTTCATGATAAGTTTATTTATAGGTTTTCTAATGGTTTATTTTAATATATCGGGTTAAATAACCCGATACAAATATATAGCATTTTTTCTTTCACACAACGTTTTTTCTCAAAAAAAACACTAATATTCAGTATTAATTATCCGTGAAGATAGCAAAATGACAAAAGAATATCTCTATATTTACTAAAACTTTACAATCAACCCATCGTAAGCAAAAGCTACTCCTTCGGGCAACTTTTTTTCAACTTCTTCGTGCATACCCATATCATGACTCATGTGAATGAGATATGTTTGCTTGGGTTTTATTCGTTCTACTATTTTCAATGTTTCTTCCAACGACATGTGAGACATGTGTGGTTCTATTCTCAATGAATTTATTATAAGTAATTCTATTCCTTTTATTCTATTAACCACTTCGTTATCAATGGTTTTAGCATCGGTAACATATGCAAGGTTATCTCCTATTTTATAACCATTTATCAACAACTTATAGTGCCATATAGGTAAAGCCTCTATTTTCACATCTCCCAAAACTATCGGTTGATTAGGTTCGATTGCTGTAAGCTGAAATTGAGGAACTCCCGGATAAGGATTCTTATAAAAACAATAAGGAACACGATCCACTAAATCGTCAAGCACATTTTGTTGAGCATATATAGGGAAATGTTCGGGGTAACAATATGGACGAAGATCATCAATACCTCCCACATGATCATAATGGCTGTGAGTAAGCAACGCCATATCAAGTTTATGTGATGAAGCTCGCAACATTTGTTCGCGAAAATCGGGACCACAATCAAGTAAAATGTTTTTCCCCCCTATTCGCACTATTGCCGATGTACGTAAACGTTTATCTTTAAAATCAGACGATTTACACACTTTGCAACCACATCCTATTACCGGAATACCCGTAGAAGTTCCTGTTCCCAAAAATTCTATTTCTCCTTGATTTATCATTTTCTGAATTGTTTTAACAGTCCGTCAAAAAACACTAAATACATCCCATCGCTATAATACCAAGATTCTTGTAAACCGTCATTGGTTGGAATTTCCTGTATATTTGCCGGAATTCCCAACGATAAACGACATTCGTCTTTCGTCATATCAAATGCTACTGTTCCGTTTACAATATGTTTCCAAACAGTATCCGAAATAAATGGATAATTGAGCCTTAAATCGGTTTCGGAAAATATATTATCAAAAAGTCGATTTTGAACCGGCGATTGTTTTGTTGACATAAACAAATAAGCCCGTTCACCTTCTTCGGTTAAAAATGAGACACGCAAAGGAAACACTTTATTACCCGCATATACTTGTTCTATCTTTACCTTGATATATTTTCTTCCCGTAATCATGTCTCCAAGTTCATTATACCATATCGGAGTACGAATAAAAAAATACTTATTACATAATTGTCGGCTATATTCTTCAATAATATCGTTTTCTATCAAAAAAGGCACTTGTAACATCAACTTTTGATGTTTTATAACTTCAAGTGTTTTTTTAGTTGAATAGACCAATTCATTTTTACCATCGGTGAATATCAAATTCACATTTGGGTTATTATCAAGCACATTTCCTTCGGTATAACCAATGTATTTTAACGTTTTCCCTGATAAATTCAAAGTATCCACATCATAATCCGAAGATGGTACAAATATACGCTTCACACTATTATCCACAACAACAAATTCTTTTCCGACTCTCCAATTAGGAAAGCTATCGACTTCTATATTGTTGTATCTTGACTCACTCGTTTTTACGAAACCTTTTTCTTGAGTTACTTTTTCTACATCCTTATCTGTTATTTTCTTTGTGTTTTCTATACCGGTAAAACATGATGTGACAAGCAATAAGAAAAACAAAGAAATAATATATTTATCAAAAATACTATTCATCAAACCAGCACATTTTAAACTATCTTACAAAAATAACTCATTTTTCGGTACACAACAATAAGACTCTTATATTTTCCATTCACCAAAGTCTTAAACTATTTTAATGCATGTCTCATTTAAAGAAATGTATCTATAATATGGGCTTTTTTTGAGCTTTAATATGGAGAAAAAGAACCTATATGGAGTAAAATATGTTTTTTAACATAAAAATATCCACAAAAGTATTGCACAAGAAAAAAAAACGTTGTATCTTTGCAGTGCAAATCGCGGGATGGAGCAGTGGTAGCTCGTTGGGCTCATAACCCAAAGGTCGTCAGTTCGAGTCTGGCTCCCGCCACTAAGTGAGAGGTTATCAATTTATTGGTAACCTCTTTTGTTTTATTAAGATTATAAAATTTGTACTCTGATAAACTTAGAGTATCTTTGAAAATAAATAAAAAAATTTTAACGATATGGAAAATTTTCATGAATTGTTGATGCGTCGTCGTAGCATAAGAAAATATACAGAACAAGAAATACCGGCTGAAGATGTAAAATTAATTCTTGAAGCAGCTTTAGTGGCTCCAACATCAAAAAATTCACGTCCTTGGTATTTTGTCACCGTAGAAGACAAAAAAATGTTGGAAGAACTTTCTAAGTGCAAAGATTTTGGTGCTGTTTCCATTGCCGGTTGCAGTCTTGCCATAGTTGTACTTGTTGACCCTATGAAAAGTGAAGCATGGGTTGAAGATGCTTCAATTGCAGCCACTCTCATACAGTTGCAAGCCGAAGATTTAGGCTTGGGAAGTTGCTGGGTGCAAATTCGCGGACGTATGCGTGATAATGAAGAAAGTGCTGATGATTATGTAAAGGCTCTTTTAAGTATTCCACCCGAAATGCAAGTGGAATGTATTATTACTCTTGGACAAAAAGGCGAAGAACGAAAGCCGTTTAATCCAGAAAAAATGCTTTGGGAACGTGTGCATATAGGAGAATGGCGTCCTCAAGAATAATTTGAATATATGAGTTCAATAAACTATGATTTAACGCAAATCAAAGGCATAGCTTTTGATGTAGACGGAGTATTATCACCATCAGTAATACCTATGCATCCTAATGGAGAACCTATGCGTTGCATAAGTATAAAAGATGGTTATGCGTTACAACTTGCCGTGAAATGCGGCTATAAAATAGCAATCATTACCGGAGCAAAAACCGATGCCGTTAAAAAACGCTTTGAAGGTTTAGGCATACAAGATGTTATTCTTGGTGCAAGTGTAAAAATTACCCATTTTAATGAATGGTTGGAACGCACAGGACTGAAACCTGAAGAAGTTGCTTATATCGGCGATGATATTCCCGATTTGGAAATTATGAATGTGGTAGGTTTGCCAATTGCTCCTGCTGATGCAGCTGTAGAGGTTAAAGCCGTTGCAAAATACATAAGCCCATATAATGGAGGTTACGGTGTGGGACGTGAAATTGTAGAACAGATAATGAAAGCTAAAGGCGATTGGCTTGCCGATAAAAAAGCTTTTGGATGGTAAAAATATGGAATATCCTCTTAAGAATATAGAACAATATAAGGTGATTTTGGCATCAAATTCACCTCGCAGAAAACAATTATTGGAACAATTGGGCGTAAACTTCGTAACACGAGTCTTAAAGGATATTGATGAAAGTTATCCTAAAGATTTACTCGCCGAAGATGTAGCTGAATACATTTCTCGAAAGAAATCAGCTGTATATTGCGAACAAATGGCTGATAACGAATTGATAATAACAGCCGATACAGTGGTTGTGTGTGGAAACGAAATACTCGGTAAACCGAAAAATTCCATTGAAGCATGCAATATGTTGCATAAATTATCAGGAAGAACCCATAAAGTAGTGACAGGAGTAACTCTTGCTACTAAAGAATTTTCCAAGAGTTTCAGCAGTATAACCGAAGTAACTTTTGCCGAACTTTCAGATAATGAAATCGATTATTATGTAGAAGTGTATAAACCTTTTGATAAAGCCGGAGCATACGGCATTCAAGAGTGGATAGGATGCGTAGGAGTATCGGGAATGAATGGAAGTTATTACAATGTTATGGGACTTCCTATCTTTAGATTGTATAAAGAGTTAAAAAACATACAATAAAGAAATATTTTCATCATGTATTAAGCTAATAAAAAAAAATCAGGGTTGCCAAAATTGGCAACCCTGATTTTTTTTATTCTATTAGTTTTTTGTAGCGTATTCTATGAGGCTGAGTGTCTCCCATGCGTGCTTTTTTATTCTCTTCATAATCGGAATAAGAACCTTCAAAATAGAATACCTTACTATCACCCTCAAATGCAAGAATGTGAGTACAAATGCGGTCCAAGAACCAACGGTCATGCGATACAATCACAGCACATCCTGCAAAATTTTCAAGACCTTCTTCCAATGCACGAAGTGTATTTACGTCAATATCATTGGTAGGTTCGTCAAGTAATAGAACATTTCCTTCTTCTTTCAAAGCCATAGCCAAGTGTAAACGATTTCGTTCACCGCCCGACAACATTCCAATTTTCTTTTCTTGATCGGCTCCTGTAAAATTAAATTTTGAAAGATATGCTCTTGCATTCATTTCTTTACCTCCCATTCTGAAAGTCTCGTTTCCTTGTGATACTACTTCGTAAACGCTACTTTCCGGATGCAAGTCTTTATGATTTTGGTCAACATAAGCCACTTTCACTGTTTCACCTATATCAAAAGAACCTTTATCGGCTTTTTCAAGTTCCATAATGAGTCGGAACATTGTGGTTTTTCCGGCACCATTCGGACCGATTATGCCCACTATACCATTAGGTGGCAACATGAAGTTAAGGTCATCAAATAAGACTTTTTCACCAAAGGCTTTAGCCACATGCTGAGCTTCAATAACCTTATTTCCCAAACGTGGTCCATTAGGAATGAAAATTTCAAGTTTTTCTTCTCTTTCCTTCTGATCTTCGTTAAGAAGTCGGTCATAAGACGACAAACGAGCTTTACCCTTAGCTTGACGAGCCTTAGGAGCCATTCTAACCCATTCAAGTTCTCTCTCAAGAGTTTTACGGCGTTTACTTGCTTGTTTTTCCTCTTGTGCCATGCGTTTAGTCTTCTGATCCAACCAAGAAGAATAGTTACCCTTCCAAGGAATTCCTTCTCCACGGTCAAGTTCAAGAATCCACCCCGCAACATGATCAAGGAAGTAACGGTCGTGTGTTACTGCTATGACCGTACCCGGATATTGTTGCAAATGTTGTTCAAGCCAATCAATAGACTCGGCATCGAGGTGGTTGGTAGGTTCATCAAGCAATAATATGTCGGGTTGTTGAAGCAAAAGACGACAAAGAGCAACTCTACGACGTTCTCCACCCGACAAAGAACCCACCAATTGGTTTTCTGGCGGACAACGAAGTGCATCCATAGCACGTTCAAGTTTGTTATCAAGGTTCCATGCATCGGTTGCATCAAGTTTATCTTGCAATTCAGCTTGACGTGCTATGAGTTTATCCATTTTTTCAGGATCTTCAAGCACATCAGGGTCGCCAAAACTTTCATTAACCTTATCAAATTCGGCAAGAAGGTCAAGTGTAGGTTGCATTCCTTCTTGTACTATTTCTTTTACGGTCTTTTCGGGGTCAAGTTTTGGTTCTTGTTCAAAATATCCTACCGAATATCCCGGAGAGAACACAACTTCACCTTGATATTGTTTATCTATTCCGGCAATAATTTTAAGCAATGTAGATTTACCGGAACCGTTAAGACCTATAATACCTATCTTTGCTCCATAGAAGAAAGACAGGTAAATGTTTTTTAGAACTTGTTTTTGAGGAGGGAAAATTTTGTTTACCCCCACCATCGAAAAGATAACTTTTTTATCGTCAGCCATAATGCTTTTTTATATAGTATAGGTTGAACGTTATTTAAATTATTTTTTACCAAAAGCACGAGTGCGATAATAGCATCTCACCTTTCCATCCACGATATTACGCAACTTGTTTCGTATAAGTTGTTTGCGAATGGAAGATATGTGGTCAATAAATACATGACCCTCGAGATGATCATATTCGTGTTGAAATACACGAGCAAGATAGCCCTCTATTATTTCATCGTGTTTCTCAAAATTTTCATCAAGCCATGTAACATTAATTTTTTCGATACGAGGAACTGATTCATGAATACCAGGCAGACTTAAACAACCTTCCTCGCGGTTGGTTTTGTTTCCATCTTCAAGAACTTCCAATTTAGGATTGATAAGAACATAGCTTTTCCCTTCAAGTTCGGGGAAAGATTCTTTCAGTGCATCAACATCTATGCAGATAAGACGAATATTTAAGCCTACTTGAGGAGCCGCTATGCCTATACCGTCGCTATCATACATGGTAGCTTTCATATTTTCTATCAACTCCTTCAAGTTAGGATAATCGGGAGTAATATCTTCCGATACTTTTCGCAAAACAGGTTGTCCGTAAAGATAAATAGGTAGTATCATATAATAATTCTATAATTTATTACTTTGTAAATAATCATTTAAAATAATGGAAGCTGCTATAGTATCGACTATTTCTTTATTTTGTCGATTCTTTTTTTTCATTCCACCATCAATCATGGCTTTATGGGCAATAGTAGATGTAAAACGCTCATCATACATTTCCACAGGAATATTAGGCAGAACTTTGCGAAGGCGGTTAAGAAACGGAGTAATATACTTCATGCTTTCGCTTGGAGTTCCGTCGAGTTGCTTGGGTAAACCCACAATAATTTTCTCTACGGTTTCTTGCTCGATATACTTTTGAAGAAAATCGATAAGTGTATGAGAAGGTACTGTAGTCAACCCATTAGCTATAATTTTTAGCGGGTCGGTAACGGCTATACCGCAACGCTTTTTTCCATAGTCTATTCCTAAAATTCGTCCCATGTGTGCAAAGATACAACAAATAATCATGAAAAGATATTGCACTCCTATAAAAAACTGACAAAAACCCAAATGAATATACATTTGAATAATGACACGTTAATATTCCGTCTCAGCATATCACCATTTCATTGTGTATTTTCAAAAATATAGCTACACCTCACTATGGAGTTTCCGGAGGAAACCATTTCAGTCATTCAATACGGATATGCAATGCCTCCAGCATTAGTTTTTCAGTTCTCACATCTCACTTTTCAGTTTTCTGCATTCCGCTTTTAATAAAAAGAGAAAGAGCCGCGTTTTGCGACTCTTTCTTCCCTTATACACACAAATTCGCTACTATTTCACTATTACTTTTTGAGCTTTTCCGTTTACTCGCACTATATACATGCCTTTTGCGGTTACAGGTATGCTTGTAGCTGTTCCGCTATAAACACATTGACCGTTCAAGCTATAGACTTCAACCATCGAATCTTCAACTCCTGCTATCACAATGTTTCCGTTTTCCACAGTTACAGTCACATCACCATCGGCAAGAGCAGTATCTATGCTTGATGATTCCAAAGCATTAATATTCTTGAAATCTTTCCAAGAATAGGCTTCTTTATATGACGTTACAGATGATTGCGGCACATAAAGCTCACAGATAGTTTTATCTACATTGTCAAACACATAATCACCACATGCAGGTGGAGTTATTGCCTTACTTATGATTTTTGTCAATCCGCTACAACCATCGAAAGCACAAAACCCTATGCTCGTAACACTGCTTGGGATCGTTAATGAGGTCAATCCGCTACATCCATTGAAAGCATAAGAACCTATGCTCGTAACACTGTTCCCTATAGTTACTGACGTCAAATCGCTACTAAGAAAGAAAGCATGATCCCCTACGCTCGTAACACTGTATTGTTTGCCATTATAAGTTACTTCGCTTGGGATTACGACTTCGCCGGAATAATAACTATAAAAAATATTATTTCCACCTCTTGTTACTTCAACTGTTTTGTTCTCCGTTGAAGTAATGTTGTAATAAATGCCATCGGCATAAAAATCGTAAGCTGAGGCTGTGATGCTCGTGAAGAGCATTACTGTGAATAGCATTAATGTTTGTAAAAATGTCTTTTTCATAAATTAGTTATTTTAGTATATTGCACCACGTCGAGGTGCGGTTAATACGCAATGTAATGCCAGAGGCATTAGCCTTTCAGATTTCACTTTTTTTTCCTTTTTCCTTTTTCCTTTCGTTTTATGTTTCTCATCTCCCAATGAAACGGTTAGTA
>CAZHXA010000034.1:0-21456 GCA_964536025.1 uncultured Muribaculaceae bacterium | reverse complement strand
ATATATCCGAATATTTAGATTTTCAAAGTTACAAATAATTGTTGAACAAAGCAGTACTGCTGTTGTATTTATTTTTGCAAATACTTACGCTTATAACCTAGTTCTTTATTATTTCCCTTGCTGAGATTTATTCCATTGAGCAATTAGCATGCGAGCGTATGTCTCAGGGTCGGTTTTGATATAAGATAAAAATGCCTTCTCAGTTTTGTGTCCTGTTATCTGCATAATTACTAATGCCGGCGCTCCGCTTTCAAACATATTAGTTGCAAACGAGCGGCGAGCTGTATGTGCACTTACAAGCTCGTTCTTGGGAAAGTATTCTTTGATTCGGCGTCCTCCTACTGTATGAGTAATTGATGTATCTTCCGTGATTCCTGCAAGTTGGCAAATCTCTTTAAGTCCTAAGTTGAATTTTTGATTTGCAATAACGGGAGGCAATTGACCTTCATACTTGGCAAAGATTCGTCTAACAGGATCGAAAATGGGAATACATACTTTTGTGCCAGTCTTTTTCTGCTCGACTTCAAAATAACCACGTTCCAAACTTTTGGCATCATCAAGTTTGTCAAGGTCACTATATCGGCAACCCGTCCAAGCAAGTAGAATAAATTGGTCTCGAATTCGGTCAAGACTCTTGTTGTCCAACTCAACGATCTCAATAGCGTGTAGCTCATCTGTCGATAGATACACATTATCAATCTCCTCGGCAAGTTTCTTGCACTTGCGTGGAGCAACAAATTCACATTCCATACGCTCTGACAGCGGTAGCCAATTGATTACAGCCTTTAAATTCTTGATATGTTTGCCGACCGAATTCAGTTTAAATCCTTTATAATTCAAAAACGACACAAAGCCATCATAGAACGTTTTATCAACATCCTTAACCTTAATGCGCTTTATCTTCGCAAAGTCAAGATATTCAAACACATATTTGCGCATCTGATTATACTGCCACACAGTGCGCTGACTCACCGGTTGTCCCTTATGAGGCCCCGACTCCTGAATACGAGTGGGAGCGCCATCGATAAAAGCATCAATAGCATCTCTAAGCTTCATTGGCTCTTTCTTTTTCTCCTCATCCGGGACATACTTCTCAGGAAAATTAAATTTGTCGATAGTGACTTTTAGCCAATCTGCCGGTATATTCGATTTATCCAATCGTTGCCATTCCTCTTCGATAAATTGGCACATATTCTCCAATCGCACTTTCTGCTCTCGATGATAATTACGTTCCTCGTCAGCAATACGACGATTATCAACCATCTTCTCGCCATCCCAATACGAAGGATCGTCAAGAATATAAATGCCTGTACGCGAACGACGGTTATATGTGTTACCATTAAACAATCGAAGCATTACTTCTTGTCGACCTGTAATTTTATCCTTTTTCGATGAAAGTGTGAGAGCTATTTGTGCCATATTTTTAGAGCGTTTTTGTATCTAATGCAAAGGTAGTATACACCTTTCAAACATCCAAATTTTTGGCGTGTTTTTGGCGTGTTATTCGTTTTCTAATGGTTTTTAAGGTATTTTAGTGTTAGCCCTGATTTTGCTAACAGGCTATATTGCAACTATTTAATAAATTCACATAACAGCAAGAAACAACAGAAATCACCCTAATTAGCCCAAGTGGGACCACACACAAACGCTAATTCTAAACGAGTTAGCGTTTTTCTTTTTCTCAAAATTGGGCTTATTGGTCAAAATAGAGGGGCTTATTATTGTTATTCATACCACAAAATTAACATGATATATGCTATATTCAAGCACCACACATTATTTAAAGATGTAAAGGTCCAAAAGGGAAATCCCTCTCAACCCCTTAATGACTTAAAATAAACAACACTTCATTTTAAAGCCACAACAAATCGAAGATTTTGAAAATGCTGATTTGATAAAATACAACCGCATAGCACTATGCAAATCACGCAAGTATGTGAAGTACATATAATATAGATAATGTTAACTCTTAGCTGTTTTATCGTATGTAGATACATCGAGGTCTTCTCCGATAACAAAATCAAGATACATCTTGACACGAGCGGGATATTCTCGTAACGTATTCTTAATGCGGTTTCGGCGGATGTGAGAAGGTTTTGCGTTATAGGCTACTGCATCTATGCCGAGATAATCTGCTATTCTGATAGCTCCTTCATTGTGGTCACGCTGAGAAATGATGGTCAGGCTTTGAACACCATTCTGCTTTGCTTTAACAATTGACTTAAGGGTACGTATACCTTCATAGTCAAGAATAATTCGGTCAGTAGGAACGCCACGAGCAACAAGAGAGTCGCGAATAGCAACAGGCTCATCGCACCCAAATTTGTGATCAGCACGATAATCTCCACCGCTTGCAATGATGTAGTCAACTCGACCGAGTTTAAAAAGCGAATCTGTAGCATGAATTCTATTATCGAAATAAAAATTATGTCCCCCTTTCGGAGTATTCGGAGAAGTGGCAAGAAGAAGCCCATATGTATTATGCGGTACGTCTCCTGCTCTATCGAAAACACGTCCTTTGCCGTTGTAAATAACGGCAATATTGCAACCCACTATAATCGCTATAAGCAACAACGGTAAAAATATTGAAAAGAGGAATAGTTTCTTTTTCATATGCGTAAAAATTAGAACATGCATAAGTCTCCCTTGACAATCTTATTGTTGTCAACTTGAATACAGTAATTGACCGGACCTAAATAATAAGAATAAAATTGCAGTTATTCGATAATATGCTCCTACAATTTTATCTCTAATTTAATGATTAAACATTATGAAAAAATTTGCATTGATGGCAGCAGTTGCTACACTTTTCAGTTTAGGTTTCACTTCTTGTTCAGACGATGATGATGAACCAGGTTTTATTGAAGAACCAAGTGTTTCAAATGGCGAGATTTACGGTATGTGGGAATTTGACTATCTTGAATTTTTGGAAAAATATGATGGTGAATTAGATGCGGAGTCTCAGTTTAAAGGAGAATTTCACAATGGTCGCATATATTTTGGGAAAGATGTAGCATATAAATCTTATTTTAAGAGCGGTTCTGAATGGGTATTAGAAGAAACTGCAGTATGGTCTTTATCAGGAAACAAACTTATTATATATCATGGAGATGATGATTCTATTGAAGTGACTATCAAAACTCTAACTGACAAAAAGTTGGAATTAGAAGCTTATCAGATAGATAATGAAGACGATGAATATTATGAACATGGAATTTACCATAAAGTATAGTGTTTATTACGGCACAGCCTCAGCACTTAATCAAAAAGAGCCGGCAAAATGACTTGCCGACTCTTTTTGATGTCCTCGATTTAATTATCTTAATCGATAATATCAAATCCTGTATATTTTTGGAGAACTTTTGGTACACGTATACCTTCCGGTGTTTGATTGTTTTCAAGAAGTGCAGCCATTATGCGAGGTAATGCAAGAGCTGAACCATTCAATGTGTGGCAAAGTACGGTTTTCTTGTCGTCACCACGATAGCGACATTTTAAGCGATTGGCTTGATAACTTTCAAAATTGGACACCGAACTTACTTCCAACCATCGTTTTTGTGCCCCACTCCACACTTCAAAGTCAAATGTTATAGCCGAAGTAAAGCTCATATCACCACCACAAAGACGCAATATATGCCAAGGTAATTCAAGTTTTTCAAGCAATCCTTGTACGTGATCTTTCATTTCTTCAAGAGCTGCATAAGAACATTCAGGTTTTTCAATACGTACAATTTCTACTTTGTCAAATTGATGCAAACGATTTAAACCTCTAACGTCTTTTCCATAAGATCCTGCTTCACGACGGAAACACGCCGAATAAGCACAATTTTTCTTCGGTAGGTCTTTTTGGTCAAAAATTACATCACGATAAATATTTGTAACAGGAACTTCTGCTGTAGGAATAAGATAAAGGTTATCAACGCCACAATGATACATTTGACCTTCTTTATCGGGTAATTGTCCTGTACCATAACCTGATGCTTCGTTTACGACATATGGAGGTTGTACTTCCAAATATCCAGCTTTTCCGGCTTCATCAAGGAAAAATTGAATTAGAGCTCGTTGTAATCGAGCACCTTTTCCTATATATACCGGAAATCCTGCACCTGTTATTTTTACTCCAAGATCGAAATCGATGATATTGTATTTCTTAGCCAAATCCCAGTGAGGAAGAGCGTCTTCTCCAATAGAAGGCATAGGTCCACCCTCTTTTTCAACCACATTATCCTCAGCCGTTTTACCAAGAGGAACCATATCGCAAGGCATATTCGGGATATTTAGCAAGATGTTAGTGATTTCATCTTCAGCCGCTTTTAATTCTTCATCGATTGCTTTATTATTTTCTTTAAGTTCTGCAACTTTAGCTTTAGCCGATTCTGCTTCATCTTTTTTGCCTTGTTTCATTAAAGCACCGATAGTCGCAGCCATTTTATTTAATTCTGATGCTTGATTATCACGAGCTTGTTGACGATTGCGACGCACTTTGTCCAATTCAAGAATGCGTTCTATTTGTTGGCGAGCATCGAAGTTCTTTACAGCAAGTCGTTCGATTACCGCTTCGGGATTTTCGTTAATTACTGATAGAGTTAACATTTTATGTATATATGTTTTTATTAGTTATTTAGCAATTCTTTCACTTTTGCTGATATGGCACGACCCTCTGCTTTGCCTGAAAGTTGTTTTGACGCAACACCCATAACCTTACCCATGTCTTTTGCCGATGTTGCTCCAACTTGTGCTATAATTTCTTTAAGTGCTGTGGTAAGTTCTTCTTCCGATAATTGTTTTGGCAAATATTCTTCAATTATGGCAGCTTCATTCAATTCAGCTTCAGCAAGATCTTGACGAGATTGTGACGAGTAGATTTCAGCTGTTTCTTTGCGTTGTTTTACCATTTTTGCAAGAATTTTCAATGCTGTATCATCAGAAAGAGTTCCATCAGAACCTTTTGCAGTCTTTGCTTCAAGAAATTCCTTTTTTATTCCACGCAATGTTTCAAGACGAGCGTGGTCGCGTGCGAGCATAGCTTTCTTGATGTCGCCGTTCACTGTTTCAAATAAATCCATAGTCTTAAATCTCCTATATATTTTTTTGTTTTTTTAAAAAAAGTACTTACAGTTATTCAACAAATGAAATGGTGCTTTGATTACCCTTGCTTGCCAAAGGAATCGAAGGTGGAATATTTCCCGATTCCTGAGCATTGTTGATTACATTTTTTACCGTTTCACGAAATCTTTGGTCGCGTCCGAATGTTGGCGTACGTTCTATCAAATCCACCACCTCATCATTATCATAATCGTCAAGAGTAAGCACCATGTAACGAGCTTTTGCTGCTTCCTGTGCTTGAGCCATGATTTTGTCTTGACCATATTCATCCATGAGTCGTCTTGTATTGTCATCGGGACTTGGTTCAGCCAAAACTTGTTTTCCCGGTGCAGGTTTCTTAGGAGACACTTCGTTATTGAGTGTTACATTAAAACCTGAAGCCAAAATAGTGACTTTAACCTTTTCTTCCAACGATTTATCCAAAGCCACACCCCAAATAACTTCAACTTCGGGAGCGAAATTACACATAAATTCACGCATTTCATCAACTTCGCTCATTACAAACTTGGTTTGAGCATCAGGAGAGAAATATATATTTACAAGAATTCGTTTTGAGCCATAAACATCTCTGTTTTTCAAAAGAGGAGAGTTTAATGCGTCTTCTATTGCTTTAGTCATGCGTCGCTCGCCTTCACCATATCCTGAACTTATAATGGCAACACCACCATTTTCAAGAGTTGTTTTCACATCATTAAAGTCCAAATTTATACGACCTTCGCAAGTAATAAGTTCAGAAATACTGCGTGCTGCTGTAGACAATGTATCATCAGCTTTACCGAAAGCATTAAGGAAGTCCAGTTCACTGTATATTTCAGTGAGTCGTTCATTGTTTATAATTAGAAGAGCATCTACATGCTTGCTCATTTCTTCAGCTCCGTTAAGAGCCTTAATGATTTTCTTTTCTCCTTCAAATAAGAACGGAATGGTTACAATTCCGATAGTAAGCACCTTGTGTTCTTTTGCAATTTTTGCAACCACCGGAGCAGCACCTGTACCCGTACCACCACCCATACCGGCAGTAATGAAAACCATTTTAGTGTCATCATCAAATAGTTTTGCTATTTCTTCAGAACTTTCTTCGGCTGCTTGTCGTGCAACTTCAGGAATATTTCCGGCACCAAGTCCTTTTGTCGTATTCGGACCGAGAAGCACCTTTGTGGGAACTTTTGAGCCATTAAGTGCTTGTAAATCGGTGTTACACACGACAAAAGAAACACCTTTTATGTTTTGTTCGTACATGTGATTGATGGCATTATTACCACCACCACCAACTCCGATGACCTTTATGATTTTCTTTAATTCTACAACGTCAGAAAATCCCGGATCTACAGTTATATTATTTTGCATGAAAGCTCGTTCGTCGTCGTTCATATAAAAAGTGTTTTGTTTTAATGCTTTTTCTGTTGTCTTAATAGCAGAAAATTCAAAAAAGTCAATTTTCTACAAAAATACATAGAAATCTGCTTATATTGTAACTTTATTTGATAACAAATTTAATTTTAGATAATTCCGAAGCAAAAAACACATTAAAAATTGTCGTTTTCTTCATCTTCGTCACCTTCTTGGAATATATTTTTAAATCCTGTAAGAAGTTTACTTAATGTGCTTTTTGTTTTTTTATCCGAAGAAGTTATTTCGTTCTGTTCATCGTTATTATTTACATTTTTTTGCTCCGGCTTCACAAAATCAGTTTTTTTAGGTTCCGGCATTGACGGCTTGTCTATTTTCGTTAAGCAACTATCATCGGGATCTATCGTTTCAGCAACTTGAGTTGCTATTGAAACAGCTTGAATATAAGAATCTGATTTTTGAGCTTTTGGGTCAAGTAGATTAACATGAGAAGGATAACATCCTCGTCTCACTTTCATTTTTGTTGTTTTATCCAATAGTTCTACAAAACCATTAAGATAAGAGCCACCGCCTATTACTATTATACCCGAGCTTAATTCATCGGCTTTAACTCCGGCATAGTTTAACTGTTCGTTAATATTGGCAACGATTTCACCACTACGTGCCACAACATATTTTGAAACATCAGCCACAGAAAAGCCCTCAACTTGAAGAGAATTGTTAGCCGTTTCGTTAGCCATTGCATTACCGATGGTAAGTTTTAGCTCTTCGGCTTTGTCCTCAAGCAGATTAAGGCTCATAATATCACGAGTAATATTACGTCCTCCCAATGGCAATGTCGCCAAGTAAATCAATGCATCATTTTTATATATTGATACGGTTGTCGTTTCAGACCCGAAGTCAATAAGCATACAACCGAGTTGCTTTTCATCATAAGAGAGAATATTATTAGCTACAGCCAACGGTGTAACAACTATACCATTTACTTTAATATTAGGATCTATGACACGATGCAGATTAGTCTTTAAAGCCGATTTCCCTATTATTGTGTTCAGTGTAGCCGATATATCGGAGCCAAAAGTTCCGACAGGCTTTTTAATTTCAACATTATCTACCAAAAAACGTCGAGGAACAACATCCAGTACATCAAAACCCTTTACCGAGACTTGACGTCCCTCTTGTAACAATGAATTAATGGTTTCTTGCGTTATGGCTGTCTCCACATCAAGATGCCTGTTTACATTGGTTGTTATATTTCTAATCGAACGTCCTGCTAAATTCAAATATATACTGCTTATCTTAGCGTCGTTCATGTGACTTTCCAATTTTCTAATCACTTCATTTATGTAGTGTTTAGTTTCCTCTACATTTTTAATACAACCGTAACGTACACATTCTCCCGTCTGCACCTCTTCTATAGATATTATAGAGATATTGCCAAGCGGATTTTCTTTTAATGCTACAACTCCTACGATTTTAGAACTTCCAATCTCAAGAGCGACGATATATTGTTTATTTTCCATATAGTATATAGTGTGATAAGCAGTTTATGTTTCAATATTATTTATTTTTCTTTCCAAAAGCCTTTTTAACAGCATCTTTGGCACTGCCCTTTGGCGAATCTTTTTTCTTAACACCTGCAACATCTTTAGTTTGTTTTTGATTGGTTGAATCAACCGACGTTGAAGATGCTACTTTTTTAATATCATTCTCCAAAGTAACAGGGTCATTAAAACCTTGTATTATAATCGACTCAATAGGAGGAGCCACTTCTTCCTCTTCTGGATTATATAATATTTGTTTTTTAATTTTTTTCGTTCTTTTGCTTGCAACAACCTGATAATTCCATTTAAGAGTGATTGTATCGTAGGTGAGCCAACCTTTTTCGGGCATCACCTCTCGATAAAATTTCTTCAATTTAGCAAACTTGTTATCAATGCTTTTATTATCACCAAAGTTTATAACATGCCCGTAAATACAAGGTATTATAAATATATTATTGGCATCTTTCACCAAATACATTGTAACCAAGTCACTTAACGTTTTATCTTTTTGAACAAAATCGGCAATAGGTTTTACGATAAGAGCATCGGTTGTTTTTTTGAAATCACCGCTCACTATGGGCACTTCGGCATGGAAACGACTTGATGCATTCATGCGTTTCCCATCTTTATTAAGATAATAAGACTCTTCTCCGTCAAATACACGTATAACCGGAATTAATTGCGTAACGATTATACGCATATTATTATCGGCTTGTATTACACATTCCGAGTTTTCGATATATTCGGAAGCATTCAGAAATTGTTCTATTTTTTCGGAATTTATCTGAGAAAATGTTTTACCCTCAGGATTTAAGCCTGAAGAATTAAGCATATTTATAATACTTCCTTTTGTGACAAAAGCAACGCTATCGGCATTAACTATATCAATAAGCACATTACGGCATTTATCGGAAGAAGCTTGCATGTTGGTCCATACAATACCTACTCCAAATGCCGCTATTGCCAAGATAAGCAATGTGTATTTAAGAAATCCGAGTAATTTTTTCAGCATTGTTGCTTTAATATATTACATATTTCAGGCAAGTAATCACATACGTCACCTGCCCCTATTGTCAATAAAATGTCAAAGTTATGATTTTTTATCTTCTCTATCAAAAAATTTTTCTCACAAATAGTTTTGTTATCGCATTTTATGTCTTTTAAAATAATGTCGGAAGTGATTCCGGGTATGGGTAACTCTCTTGCCGGATATATTTCAGTAAGCCACACCTCATCGGCACCTGATAAAGCATCGGCAAATTCAGGAGCAAAATCACGTGTACGAGAATATAAGTGGGGTTGAAAAATGACGCTTAATTTATGTCCCGGGAAAAGAGCTTTGACACTTTTTATGCTTGCTCGCAATTCATCCGGGTGATGAGCATAATCATCTATTACTACAGGCAAACCCGGCTCTTTCAACCAAAAATCAAAACGGCGTTTAGCTCCTTGAAAAGTTGATATTCCACGCTTTAGGTCTTCTTGTGGAGTGCCAATAATAGTACAAGCAGCCATTGCCGCTATGGCATTATCAATATTTATATCAACAGGAACACCTAATGATATATCATTTATTCGACCTTGAGGGTAAATGAAGTCAAAAGTTATTTCGCCATTACCTATTTTTATGTTTTCAGCGTGAAAATCACCTTCGAAACGAGAATAAGTGTAGACTTTAACTCCACTTTTAGGTCTCGGTTTTAATTTTAATCCTGTGTGTACAATCAAACAACCATCTTCCCTTATGAGGGATGTAAAATGAGCAAAACTTTCTAAATAAGCTTCTTCTGTTCCATAAATATCAAGATGGTCGGGGTCGGTAGCTGTAATTACTGCCACATAAGGTTTTAGCCAATGGAAAGAACGGTCAAATTCATCGGCTTCAATTACAGAAAATTCAGTTCCCGGCGATAGCAATAAATTACTATTATACGGTTTTAAAACACCGCCAAGAAACGCATTACAGCCCAAAGAGGAACTATGCAATATGTGTCCTGCCATACTTGATGTGGTGGTTTTACCATGAGTACCTGCAAAACAAAGACCTTTTGAGCTATTGGTTATCAATCCCAATACTTGAGCTCGTTTCATTATAGTAAAACCTTTTTCGCGGAAATAGCTGAAACCTTCATGAGAAGATGGAACCGCCGGAGTATAAACCACTAAAGTAGTCTCTTTATCCCGACAATAATCAGGAATTAGCTCAGCACACTCATCATAAACAATTTCAACTCCTTCTTTTTCGAGATTGCGAGTTAGTTCAGTAGCAGTACGGTCATAACCTGCCACTTTTTTACCTATTGATAAAAAATATCGTTCAAGTGCAGCCATACCTATACCACCGGCACCCACAAAATATATTGAATTATACTGGGTAATCATATTATCTGTTCTTTTCTATTATTTCAAACACTTTATCAACAATATGCTCGGCTGCATTATTCAATGCCATTTTAGATATATTTTCTGCGAGTGAAGATAAAGTGGCTTTATCGTTTACAGTAGTAATTATTGTTTTTACCAATTTTTCTGGACTTTCGGCATCGGTCACCATTATAGCAGCATTACGATTTGCAAGAGCTTTAGCATTCTTGGTTTGATGGTCTTCTGCTACATTGGGCGAAGGAACAAGGACACAAGGTTTGCCTAATAATTGCAATTCGGAAATAGAACTTGCACCGGCACGAGAAACAACAAGGTCGGCAGCTCGATAGGCAACATCCATATCATTTACAAATGCCATTTGTTTTACATTTGTTGCCGTAGAATTTTTCAATGCGTTTTTACAATCCTCATCGTAAAATTTTCCGGTTTGCCATATAAATTGAATGTTACTTTCTTTTGCAATTTGTTCAAGTCCATCCGATATACTATTGTTGATTGTACGAGCTCCAAGACTACCTCCTACTACAAGAACCGTTAGTTTTTCCGGATCAAGACCATATTTTACTCTTGCGTCTTCTTGAGATAACGCACAATTTAAAATAGAACTTCTTACCGGATTCCCTGTAAGAACAATTTTATCAGATGGAAAAAATCGTTCCATTCCATCATAGGCAACACATGCCGCTTCTACCTTTTCGGCAAGCAACTTATTAGTTACACCGGCATAAGAATTCTGTTCTTGAATGATAGTTGGAATACCTTTTTTTTGGGCAGCTTTCAACATGGGTCCACTTGCATATCCACCAACCCCAATAGCTATATCGGGATTAAAATCTTTTAAAATACTTTTTGCAAGTCTAATACTCTTGAAAAGTCGAAACAAAACCTTAATGTTTTTGAAAAGATTCTTTCTATCAAATCCACTTACAGGAAGTCCTATTATTTTATATCCTGCCGCAGGAACTTTTTCCATTTCCATGCGATTATCTGCTCCTACAAAAAGAATATTACTTTCAGGAGAACGACGTTTGATTTCACCAGCAATAGAAAGAGCCGGAAAAATGTGCCCTCCTGTACCTCCTCCACTTATGAGTATATTATATGTATTTTTTTTCATATATAAATTACCTTTTTATTTAGATTGATAGGGATTGGAAGCTCGTAAACCTTCCGGCAATTCATTTATTTCTTCTTTCACTTCTTTCGTTTTGTTACTTTGTACCGCAAAACGACTTACACTTAACATTACACCGAAAGCCATACTCATTATAAATATTGAAGTTCCACCCATTGAAATGAGTGGCAATGGTTGTCCCGATACCGGGAAAAAACCTGTGTTAATACCCATGTGAAACAAAGCTTGCAATGTAATCATTACAGCCATTCCCATAATGAGCAATGCCGGGAATGCTCTTGAACATTTTTTTGCTATCATGCCGGCACGTGCAAGCAAGAATAGAAAAAGTAATAATACGAACATACCTCCAATAAAACCAAGTTCTTCGATTATTATCGAATAAATATAGTCAGAAAAAGCCAATGGCAACCTGCTACATTCTCTCGAGTTTCCAGGACCTACTCCGGTTAAACCTCCGTGAGCTTGTGCAATACGAGAATACATTTCTTGGCAATTTTTCCCATTCATCTCTTGATTAATAAGGTTGTCACTATCTAAATGTCGCTTAATACGTTGTTCCCAAGTAGCATCTCGTCCGACTTTACTTTCTTTTTCTGCAACAATAATTTGCTCTCCATTATTGTCCTCTTCGGCAAGCATTTCAACTTGTTGCAAGTTTTCATATCGACTTTCGTTCCATTCTTTTAAAAGGAAGAATCCACCACCGGCAATAGTATAAGCTAAAACCACAACTATTATTTTTCGCCATTGTACACCACCTATAAGCATCATAGAAAACGAAATACCCATCAAAAGCATGGTGTTGGTAAGCCCTTGCAAGCATATTAAAGCACAATAGATTATAACCGCAACGGCACAAAGTATTACACCGGTATTGGTTACTCCTTTAGGTTTTTGATTTTTTGCAGTAAACCAAGCAATGAGTGTAACAATTGATAATTTTGCCATTTCAGCCGGCTGAACAGAAAAACCAAGTCCGGGTAAAACGAATGAGCGTGTAGCTCCATTGATTTTATCACCAACAAATAGCACAATTATCATGGATAACACCGTTACCAGTGCAAATAAAGCAATCCATGGTGGCAGTTTTTTGTAGTCGGTTCGTTGTATAAAAAAAAGAAGCCCGAAACCACACCCTAACATTACTATGTGTTTTATAATGGGTTTATACATCTCAAGACCTGCCCCCGATATTTCTCGACTTAATGCACTAAAACATTCAATAAGAGAAATAAGCACAAGGGTTATATATATGCCCCAAATAAAGCTGTCTCCTTTTTTTGATTTGTCTTCTTCAACGGGTACGGTTGTTGTATTTACCGATTCTGTTGCCATAAGAAATAAAAATATTTTTTATTTTCGTTATTTATTATTTTTCAAGATTATGTACCTGAGTTTTAAATTGCTCTCCTCTGTCTTCATAGCTTTTAAACAAATCAAAGCTGGCACAACAAGGCGACAATAGAACCACATCTCCCGGTTGAGCTATTGCATGACATTTTTCCACTGCTTCTTGCATGCTTCCGGCATCGGTAACAGTAGAAACCTTGCCATCAAAAAAGCTGTGCAATTTAGCATTATCCACGCCAAGACACACAATGGCTTTAACCTTCTCTTTTACAAATTGCTCGATTTCGGTATAATCGTTACCCTTATCTTTGCCTCCAAGTATCAAAACCGTAGGAGACTGCATGCTTTCAAGAGCATACCAACAAGAATTTACATTGGTAGCTTTTGAATCATTTATATATTTTACACCGTTTATTGTCGATACATATTCAAGTCGATGCTCTACAGCTTCAAAATCTTCCAACGCCTTGCGAATTACATCTTTTTTAATATCCAGAATACTTGCCGACAAACCAGCAGCCATAGAGTTGAATAGATTATGTAATCCTTTAAGTGCCAATTCACCTTTAGGCACTTCGATATGTTCTGGTAACGAATCTATTATCAATTCATCATTTTCAATATAGGCTTTTGTATCTAAATGATGCTGCTCTGAAAACGGATACATGCGTGCTTCAATTTTAAGATTTTTTAATTGAGCAGCAATAATAGGATCATCTTGCCAGAAAATGAATGAATCTTCTTGAGTTTGATTTCTTATAATACGAAATTTTGCAGCAACATAATTCTCCATTTTATAATCATAGCGGTCGAGATGGTCAGGTGTTATATTCATTAATACCGCTATATTTGCCTTAAATTCATACATATTATCAAGCTGGAAACTACTCAATTCTATCACATATACATCATGCTTTTCGGTGGCAACTTGATAAGCTAGACTTTTACCCACATTTCCTGCCAAACCTACATTAAGCCCGGCTTCTTGCAAAATATGATAAGTAAGCAAAGTGGTTGTAGTTTTTCCATTACTACCGGTAATACACACCATTTTTGCATCGGTATATCTACCGGCAAACTCTATTTCTGATATTACAGGAATATTTTTGCTATTAATTTTGAGCATTATCGGAGCATTATCGGGTATACCGGGACTTTTTACAACCTCATCGGCCATAAGTATTTTTTCTTCAGTGTGATGTCCCTCTTCCCAATCCACCTGGAATTCATTTAATTTAGTCTTATATTTTGGAGCGATTTTACCCATATCACTCAACCACACATCAAATCCTTTTACTTTAGCAAGGATTGCTGCACCTGTGCCACTTTCTCCGGCACCAAGCACTACGATACGTTTCTGTTCCATTATCGTATTTTTAAAGTTACAAATGTTAATACTGCAAGGAAGATTGCAACAATGAAAAATCTCATGACAATCTTCGATTCCGGGATAGCATTAAAAGGTTTCTTAATAAGAACATTACTTTCTATTGTCCCTTGAGTTTGAAAATGGTGATGTAGTGGTGTCATTTTAAAAATGCGTCGTCCTTCACCATATTTCTTTTTTGTATGTTTAAAGTAAGCAACTTGAATCATAACCGATAGATTTTCAATTACAAATATCCCACAAAGTATCGGTATTAACAGTTCTTTTCTTATGAGTATTGCAAAAACTGCAATTATACCACCTAAAGTAAGGCTTCCGGTATCTCCCATAAAAACTTGTGCCGGGAAAGAATTGTACCATAAAAAACCTATTGTAGCACCTATAAAAGCAGCTGCAAATACGACCAATTCTTCACTACCCGGAATATACATTATGTTAAGGTAAGAAGAATAAATAATATTACCACCCAAATAGCACATTATTGCAAGAGCGGTTCCAATAATCGCCGAAACACCGGTAGCGAGTCCATCTACACCATCGGTAAGATTGGCCCCATTGCTTACGGCTGTTATAACAAATATTGTTATAAGAATAAATATAATCCAACCTCCTGTTTGAGCATATTTCCCCATCCATTTGGTCAAGTAAGCATAATCGAAGTTATTATTTTTCACAAACGGGATAGTAGTTTGTGTAGATTTTATGTCTTCTACATTATGCTCAATAACAACTTCTTGATTATTGTTATTGTTTACTTCTATGTTTTCACGCATAACAATATCAGGGCTTAAATACATCGTAAGTCCTACGATTATACCAAGTCCCACTTGTCCAACGATTTTAAATTTTCCTTTTAATCCATCTTTGTCGTGATGAGCAACTTTAATGTAGTCGTCGGCAAATCCCAATAAGCCGAGCCAAATTGTTGATATAATCATTAAAATTAAATAGATGTTTTCAAGTTTGCCTAATAAAAGACAAGGCACAAGAATAGAAATAATAATGATAATACCACCCATTGTAGGAGTCCCTTTTTTGCTTAATTGACCCTCTAATCCTAAATCTCTAACGATTTCGCCCACTTGCATAAGTTGAAGTTTTTCTATTATGCGTTTACCTATTACCATAGAGATAAAAAGGGACAAAATCAATGCTGCACCCGAACGGAATGTTATATAACTCATCAATCGAGCACCAGGTATGTCGTATTGAGATAAAAATTCAGCTAAATAATAAAACATAATTCAAGTTATCTTATATCTCGTTGTTAAAAATTTCAATTAATACTTCTTTATCATCGAAATGATGCTTTATTCCGTTGATTTCTTGATAATCTTCGTGTCCTTTACCTGCAACAAGAACAACATCACCCGGTTTTGCCAATATTGTAGCAGTGCGAATAGCTTCTTTTCTGTCGGTTATTTTCAAAACGCGTAATTTTAAATCGGAATCAAGTCCTTCTTCCATATCACGCAATATATCTTCGGGATTCTCATTACGAGGGTTATCGGATGTGAGAATAACTCGGTTGCTACGAGAAGCTGCTTCACGTGCCATAATAGGTCGTTTACCCTTATCGCGATTTCCACCTGCTCCCACTACAGTAATAATGTGTCCTTTATTTCCTAAAACTTCTTTTATTGAGCTTAATACGTTTACAAGAGCATCGGGAGTGTGAGCATAATCTACTATCGCAGTATATCCACGAGGAGAGACAAGCGTTTGAAATCGTCCTGCTACAGGCACAAGTTGAGTCATCGCCACAAGCACATCATCGGCTTCAAAGCCCAATTGAATTGCACTACCATAAACAGCAAGCAAATTATAAGCATTGAATTTTCCCGTGAACATAACTTCAATGTTATTATTGTTTATATTCAAAGACGTTCCATTAAGTCGGCTTTCAACAATTTTACATTTATAATCGGCAAAGTTTTTTAACGAATATGTAAGTTTCTTTGCTTTAGTGTTTTGCAACATATAAGCACCTGCCTTATCATCACAATTTACAAGAGCAAAAGCATCGGCAGGTAACATATCAAAGAACATTTTCTTTGCATTCATGTAATTGGTTACCGTTTTATGATAATCAAGATGGTCGCGTGTAAGATTAGTAAAAACAGCACCTTTAAAATAAAGACCGTCTATGCGATGTTGACTGCAAGAATGTGAACTAACTTCCATAAATGCATATTCACATCCTGCCTCAACCATTTCGTTTAGCATCTTATTAAGAGACAACGGGTCGGGAGTCGTTTGAACAGCCGGAACCGTTTTTTTATCAATAATATTACAAACGGTAGAGAGTAAGCCCGCCTTATGCCCTAACAACTGCATTGTTTCATATAACAATGTAGCTGTCGTGGTTTTTCCATTTGTTCCTGTAACACCTACAAGAGTAAGCTGTTTTGATGGCTCATTATACCACCAAGAAGCTATATGAGCTAACGCAATTGTACTGTTTTCTACAATAATATAGCATACGTCAGGACAGATGCTTTGTGGAAGCGTTTCACACACAACCGTTTTTACTCCATTCTTAATAACATCGGGAATAAATGAATGTGCATCAACGTTTACACCTTTAGTTGCAACAAAGAGCGAATCCTCTGATGCTTTTCGTGAATCACAAATCACATCACTCACCACTCTATCAACATTACCTATTGCTTCTATGAATGGAATAACATCTAAAAGTCCTGTCAAATCTTTTTTCATATCAATCAATGTCTCAAAGTGAGATTTATAAGTTGTCCATTTGTATATTTACTACCTGCCAAGATGCTTTGAGCCACTACATAACCAGCACCATGCAACCTTACCGAAAGCCCATTGTTCTCAAGTATCGAAACGGCTTCTTTAGCAGAGAGACCTATTACTTGTGGCACAGTTCCGGCTTCGGTTGTTTTAGGTGTAACAAAAGAATTACTCTTTGTTATTCCAAGTTCGGCTATTTTTTTGTTTTTACTTCTATTTTTACTTGAATAGAATGTAGGAGTTTTAACAGCCTTGTCATTATTTTCTTTATAATTGGAACTATTTCCTAATAAACCTCTTGAATACATCCTTAATGCTGTATTCTTTAGCACAGTTCCACTTCTACTTGCAGCCCCCCTATCGGAGCCACTCATAAGAACCATACAAGTATATTGAGGATTTTCATAAGGAAAGAAACCACAAAATGCCAATCTCTTTTTATTTGTATATAGTACTTTTTTACTCACCGGATCATATTCGGTAACATAACAAGTACCCGTTTTACCAGCAATTTCAACATAGTCATTTCGCAATAATCTTGCTGTACAAGGAGCACCCCACACTACATCATGTAACATTGTACGCAATTTAGTTGCATTTTCAGGAGAGCAGACTTGTTCTCGAATATAAGACTCGGGAACAACAGAATCAACCTCACCGTTGTATATGAATTTATCTACAAGTCTCGGTCTGATATATTTTCCATCGTTTGCGATGGCATTATATATAGCCAAAGTACTCATAGGAGGTATTTGAGTCGCATATCCGTATGCCATGCGTGAAAGAGCTATTTTATCCCAATTCTTATTCCCCAAGCTGTCAATTCTCGGAATGCGTTCTCCGGCAATTCCCGTATTTAAAGGTTCAAAAAATCCGATTTCTTTTAATCTTGAATAAAATTTACCCGGTGCATTTTCATATTTACTTAATATGATTTTAGCCATTCCAATGTTTGACGATGCTCCTATTACTTGCCTTATAGACATTGATGGAGCACCATGAGAGTCGGTAATAGGACGTCCACCTGCATAAGCATAAGAAAAACCGGTAGTTATCGTTTTATTTATATCGTTTACAATACCATCTTCCAATGCTACAAGCATTGAAATGGGTTTCATAACCGAACCCGGTTCATAACCAAGAACTGCATTATTACGCCCCTCTATGTAATCCTGAGCTTTATCACTCCATTCCAAATTGGAAATAGCTTTAATTTTTCCTGTTTTCACCTCCATCAAAATGGCAGTACCCCAATCGGCATGCCCCTCTTGACACATTTTATAGAGTTCGTCTTCAAGAATATCTTGCAAATCGATATTAATCGTGGTTACAATATCATACCCCTTCTTTGCAGGTATTTTTTCCCAATTCACAATATTGCTTGTCAATTGTTCTTTTTTTGTTTCGCCCGGAATACCATACAAAAGCGAGTCTAAAGCACGCTCCAACCCATTTACGCCTCTTCGTTCTCTGGATTTATCATTTTCAGCCACAATACCAATACTACGAGATGCCATTGAACCAAAAGGCTTACATCGGCGAGTATAGGTTTCGTATGTGAATCCGGTTTTATTTTTTCGTTCCTTCAAATAAGGAAAAGTTTTTAAACGTAAATAATCACTATGCGTAAGAGCCGCAAAAAGCACATGAGAACGATCTCTGAATTTTGCTGTATCTCTTTTAGTATTTGTATTTTTTAACTTACGGTCAAGAGTACGTTTGTCAAATCCGTAAAACTTAGCTTTAAGCTCCTCTTTCCACTGAACTGCTGTTTTTCTTGAGCCACGTTCACGACCGAACGCAACCAAACTGTCACAAAGTTCATCAATATGCTTAAAGAGACGTTCCTCTGTAATGCCTTCAGTTCCCCAGTCAATTTTTGCTTTATAATACTGAAGATTTGCCGCTAAAATAGAACCGTCATCTGCAAGTATTTTCCCTCGCTCCGGTTCTATCGTATCGGTCTTTGATAATATCTTAGACGCTTTTGCATTCCATCTTTCAGCTTGAACAATTGTAGTTTTGAACATTGTGTAAGATATCCCTACAGCAACTAATAGGATGCCGAAGCTGATAAGACCATAGCGATTTAGGATATAACTCTTATTTTTTTGTTTCTTTTGAGCACTCATTTCACTGAAAGTTTATATGGCGGACGTTCTGCTTGAACAAGATTAAGATTCATTGAATCAACAAGAGCTTTCATTTTACCTTCTCTGATTTGAGACTTAAAATCGGCACTATACTTCACACAATCTGTTTTAGCATTATTCAATTCTTTTTTTAGCAATATGATTTTTTCTTTTCTCAATTGGCAAGTATATTTTGTTGAAATATAAATAAACGAAAAAGCCAATAAAAGAACTATTGTCACCCAATGCTTAACGAAAAAATCGGAAGAAACGATTCTTCCTTGAAAAAATCGTTTGAAAATATTATCGTTTTTACCTTTTGACGTTTTTGCCATATTTACAAGAGTTTTAAAAATTACAATTTTTCTGCAATTCTGAGTTTTGCACTTCTCGCACGAGGATTTCGTTCCACCTCATCATCATCGGCAACAATAACCTTGTTGTTAATTAATTTAAACGGAGAATCAATCTTTCCGAAAAAGTCTTTTTCAACTTTTCCCTCAATATTTCCACTTTTCAGGAAATTTTTCACCAATCTATCTTCAAGAGAATGATATGTGAGAATTACTATTCGCCCTCCGGGCTTTAAGACTTTAATCGATTGATTAAGAAGCGATTTAAGCACTTCTATTTCATTATTCACCTCTATTCTCAGAGCTTGAAAGACTTGAGCCAACTCCTTTTTCTCTTGTGCCGGTTTAATAAAAGGTTTTATTATTTCCAACAGCTCGCCGGTGGTATTGATAGCTTTAGTATTTCGCGATTTTACGATTGCATTGGCTATTTTACGAGAAGATTTCAATTCACCATAAAGATAGAGAATTTGAGCCAACTGTTCTTCGCTATAATTAGCTAAAATCCAACGAGCATCTTTACCTCCCTTTTGATTCATTCTCATATCCAAAGTTCCATCGAATCTAAATGAAAAACCTCTATCACTTTCATCGAAATGATGAAAAGACACTCCCAAGTCGGCAAGTATACCATCCACCTGTTTTACGTCATAAAAACGCATAAAATTAGTAATATAAGCGAAATTACTGTAAACAAATGTAAATCGTTCATCATTTATCGAATTGGCTATCGCATCTTGATCTTGATCAAACCCGTATAATCGACCGTTTTCCCCAAGTTCTTTCATAATCGCACGCGAATGTCCGCCCCCACCAAATGTGGCGTCCACATAAATCCCATTCGGATTGATGGATAATCCGTTGATACATTCATTTAATAATGCCGGGATATGATAAACAGTTTCGCTCATTTCAAAATCTTAAATTTACAGCAAAATATTAATTCAAAACAAAGATTCTCATCCAACTATTGTAGTGGTTGCTATTTTGCTGTAAAGTTAGATATTATTTTGCGAAATTTACGGATTGAAACTCACTTTTTTACACATTATTATAAAAAGTTATTAACAACCTATATATGAGTTGATTTTTATTTTTGTTTACATTTGTAAACGTATAAACAAACTTCAACGATATTTGCGTCTTAAAACCTCCGCAAGTTCAACCAACCCCTCTGTTGCTTTTTTAGGAATAACTGTAATATTTCTATCTCCCGGCACTTTGGCAGGATTGGGGTCTATATAATAAATCGGGGTGCCGGAACTAACATAATACAACAAGCTCGCTGCAGGATAAACTGCCAAAGATGTGCCAATTACAACAAAAATATCAGCATCTCTCACCCACTGGATTGCCGGTTCAAAATTCGGAACATCTTCTTGAAAGAATACAATGTGAGGTCTTACCGGGTCTCCATAAGAATCGCGTGTATCTATGGAGGTGTGCAAATCAGGCTCTTTCAATTCGTAAATTCTTTCCGGGTGTGTCATTGAACGAACTTTCATCAATTCTCCATGTAAGTGTAAAATATTAGAAGAGCCGGCTTTTTCGTGTAAATCATCTACATTTTGCGTAATTACACGGACATCAAAATCTTTCTCCAAATCCTTGAGCATCAAGTGTGCTTTGTTGGGTTTCGCTTGAACCAATTGGTCTCGTCTCATATTATAAAAATGATGGACAAGTGCAGGGTCTTCTCTGAAGCCATCAGCACTCGCGACTTTCATTACAGGATAATTTTCCCAAAGCCCTCCTGCATCTCGAAATGTAGTTATTCCACTTTCGGCACTTATGCCTGCTCCCGAAGAAATTACAAGTTTTTTCATATCCGTAAAATTAATTTTGTTCCGATAAACAATTTTATTAATTGGTATGTTGTGAACAAAAGATGTTTGATTTGTTACAAAATGGCATCTTTATTGACAAATTTAATATTTTTTATTTAAAATATAGC
>CAZHXA010000033.1:0-21599 GCA_964536025.1 uncultured Muribaculaceae bacterium | reverse complement strand
TTTATAATGTATTTATGATTTTATTTCTCTAAATTTGCAACTTATTAAATTAAACCTAAAAAATTATTATCTATGGTAATACAACGTATTCAGTCAGTCTATTTATTAATTGTTTCAATTTTAATGGCAATTTATTCTTTTATGGATGTTGTTTTAGTTCAAACTGCTACATCTATGGAAAAACTTTCATTGTTTAATGCAGGTAAAATACCGTTTATATTAAGCGTCTTGGTTGCTGTAATATCATTCTTGACAATATTCAAATATAAAAAAATGAATTTACAGATAACCTTAAGTTCAGCTTGTATTTTATTGATGTTGACTCAAGTAGTATTATTGGTGGTTGAGGTGTATTCTATGAATTATTCTAATGTTGAATTTTTTATTTGTAATTGCATGCCGGTTTTGGCTGTGATTTTTTTAGGACTTGCCATAGCTGCGATAAAACGTGATAAAAAAATACTTAGCGGTTACGATAGATTGAGATAAATCATAAATAGCAAATATTATTTACATTACATATCCTTAAAATTATTTCTAAATGATTACATTAATGATTGTTGTTTTTGTTCTTGGCTATATAGTAATAGCTTTAGAACATTTGATTCACATCAATAAAGCAACTTTTTCACTATTATTGTGTGGTATTTTATGGACTCTTTTATCGTTTGAATATGGAGCAAATGAAGTGCGTGGTGAATTGATTGGGCATTTGGGTGATACGTGTGAGATTTTAATTTATCTAATGGGAGCAATGACCATAGTTGATTTAATTGAACGCTATGGTGGGTTCTCGTTTATTATACGTAGAATTAAAGCCGATAATAAGGTAGTTCTTCTGTGGATAATTATTTTCTTGACATTCTTTATGTCTTCGGTACTGGATAACATGACAACGGCAATTATTATGGTTGCTTTCTTGGCTAAAATCATTAAAGAACAAAAAGAAAGATGGTTGTTTGCCGGTATTGTTGTAATAGCAGCCAATAGTGGAGGTGCATGGTCTCCAATTGGTGATGTAACAACAATAATGTTGTGGATGAATGAAAATGTAACATCATCAGCATTAATTTCCAATTTATTATTGCCAAGTTTAGTTTCTGTAATAGTACCCGGCATATTTGCAACGTCATTGCTTAAGCGTAAAAGTAAAAATGAACCGGTAAATGTAGATGAAGTGCCGGTAACAACAAGAGAATCTTATATAGCCAAGCATAAACCTCGTTTAAGTCGTTTTATGTTCTTTTGTGGTGTTTTAGGCTTGATTTTTGTACCAATATTTAAAACATTAACTGGGCTACCTCCGTTGATGGGTATGATTATCTCTCTTGGTGCGTTATGGTTGATTTCCGAAATAGCCGTAAGAAAAGCCGGTCTGAAAGCAGAATTAGGAGCATCAGTAACTCAGGTGTTAAGAAATATTGATATGCCTACCATTATGTTCTTTTTAGGCATTTTGATGGCTGTGGGAGCTTTGCAAACAGCAGGAATTCTTGGAAATCTTGCTAATGTGCTTGATGCATCAATACATGAACCGTATATAATAAGTTCTATAATAGGTGTGTGTTCATCGGTAATAGATAATGTACCTTTGGTTGCAGCTTGTATAGATATGTATCCTATTGCTACCGATTCGATTTTGGCAGTTTCTGCTGATCCTGTATATATACAGAACTTTGTGCAAGACGGATTGTTTTGGCATCTTTTGACATATTGTGCCGGAGTAGGAGGCAGTTTGTTGATAATAGGTTCTGCAGCTGGAGTTGTTGTTATGGGTATGGAGAATATTCCATTTTTATGGTATATGAAACGTATATCATTCATGGCCTTTTTAGGATATGTAGCAGGTATTGTTGTTATATATTTAATGAATCTTATGATTTAAAAAAGAAATGATATAAATTAGGAGATAAGAGAAAACTTGGTAATTACATTATTTATCAAGTTTTCTTTTTTTATTTGGTTACAAGAAAAGAAAAAAAGTGAGAGTTATATCATAAGAATACTTGTATTTATGTTTCATTTAAATACATTTTTTTTTAACTTTGCAAAAACAAAAGAATTCTATGTATATAGAACATATATATGTTAGTAAAAAAGTGCAGAACAAGCAATGGTTACAGTAGAATGCAATCATAATTTGTTCTGCACGTTTTTTATATGTATGTAAGAAAAGAATCATTATATGTCCAGATTAAGATTTAAAGTTGTAGAAACGGCATTTAATAGAAAAGCTGTTAATGTAGATGTCCCTAAAGACGAAACATCTGCTTATTATGGTAAATATGTGTTCAGCCGCAGGAGAATGTATGAATATCTTCCTAAGGAAACATATGAAGCTTTAATTTATGCAATTGACAATAAAGAACCACTTAGTAGAGATATAGCCGATAGTGTAGCTGCCGGAATGAAAAAGTGGGCACTTGATAATGGTGCAAAACATTATACACACTGGTTTCAACCATTAACCGATGGAACCGCCGAAAAACATGATACTTTTATCGAACATGATGGTAAAGAGGGAGTGATAGAAACTTTTTCAGGTAAATTGTTGATGCAACAAGAACCAGATGCTTCAAGTTTTCCTAATGGTGGAATACGTAATACGTTTGAAGCAAGAGGCTATTCAGCTTGGGATATTTCTTCTCCTGCATTTATTTTAGAGCATACATTATGTATTCCCACTATTTTTATTTCATATACGGGAGAATCATTGGATTATAAAACTCCTCTTCTTAGAGCTTTAAATGCTGTAGATAAAGCAGGTACAGCTGTTGCTCGATTGTTTGACCCTTCGGTTAAGCATGTTATTTCTTATTTGGGCTGGGAACAAGAATATTTTCTTGTAGATGAGGCTTTATATTCTGCACGCCCGGACCTTGCAATGACAGGACGTACTTTAATGGGGCATGAAAGTGCAAAAAATCAACAATTGGAAGACCATTATTTAGGTACAATCCCTTCGAGAGTTGAGGCTTTTATGGCTGAATTGGAAATAGAATGTCACAAATTAGGTATTCCTGTAAAAACATGTCATAATGAGGTGGCACCAAACCAATTTGAATTAGCTCCTATATATGAAGAAACCAATTTGGCAAACGACCACAACCTGTTGTTGATGTCGTTGATGGATAATGTTGCAAGACGTCATAATTTCAGAGTCTTATTGCACGAAAAACCGTTTAATGGTGTAAACGGTTCGGGAAAACATAATAATTGGAGCTTGGGAACCGATAAAGGTACATTATTGTTTGCTCCGGGTAAAACTATACAATCTCAACTGCAATTCCTTACATTTATCGTGAATGTAATGGTTGCTGTCTATAACCATAATGGACTTTTAAAGGCATCGATTGCATCGGCTACTAACGGTCATAGATTGGGTGCAAATGAAGCACCTCCGGCAATTATTTCAATGTTCTTGGGAACTTATTTGAGCGGAATTTTTGATAATCTTGAGAAAAATCGTGAAAGTTGGAAGCAAATGAAAGGTAAGGAAGAGTTATCTTTGGATATGGCTCAGATTCCGGAACTTTTAATTGATAATACCGACCGAAATCGTACTTCTCCTTTTGCTTTTACCGGTAACAGATTTGAATTTAGAGCTGTTGGCTCTTCTGCTAATTGTGCCTCTGCTATGATAGCTTTAAATGCAGCGGTTGCCGACCAACTTAATTCGTTTAAGGAGTCTATTGATACAAGAATTGCTAACGGACAAAAGTTAAATGATGCTATCATTGACGAGATAATTTCACTTGCTGCTTATTCTAAAGACATACACTTTGACGGAAATGGATATAGCGATGAATGGAAACAAGAAGCCGAAAAACGTGGGCTTGATTGTGAAACGTCTGTACCATTGATTTTTGATTCATACTTGAAGAAAAGTAGCATCGATATGTTTGAACGAACTAAAGTCCTTTCAAAAGTAGAATTACAGGCTCGTAATGAAGTGAAATGGGAAATGTATACAAAGAAAATACAAATCGAGGCACGTGTTTTAGGCGATTTGGCTATTAATCATGTGTTACCTGTTGCTACTCGATTCCAATCATTCTTGCTTGACAATGTTTCAAAAATAAAAGAGCTTTTCCCTGAAGATAAATTCAAGGAAATAGCTGAACAAGATTATGAAACGATTGAAAAAATGGCTTATCACATGAAAATCATTAAACATAAAGTAAATGAAATGATTGAAGCCCGAAAATCAAGTAATAAGATAGACGTGGAAAGAACAAAGGCTATTGAATATCACGATAAAGTGTGTCCGTGTATGGATGTGATAAGATACCACATTGATAAATTGGAACTTATGATTGACGATGAGATGTGGCCATTACCTAAATATCGTGAATTATTATTTATAAGATAAAACTACTCAATTACATAATCTATATGGAAGCTATAAAACATGAATGTGGTATTGCAATGATACGTTTGCGTAAACCATTGGAATACTATAAGGAGAAATACGGAACTTATTTTTATGGGTTCAATAAGTTGTATTTATTAATGGAAAAACAACATAATCGAGGTCAGGAAGGTGCCGGAATTAGTTGTATAAATATGACAGTGGAACCCGGTAATGAATATATTTATCGTGAAAGAGGACTTGGCAATGGTGCTATAAAGGAAATCTTTGCCAATGCAAAAAAAGAGATTGAAGCTCATGAACATGATGGAACTCCTGAAAAAGATATGCCTTTTATAGGAGAAGTGTATATGGGGCATTTACGTTATAGTACTTCAGGTAAAAAAGGTATTACTTTTGTACATCCATTTTTGAGAAGAAGTAGTTGGCGTTCTAAGAGCTTGATGTTATGTGGTAATTTCACAATGACCAATACCGATGAAATTTTTCAATCTATGGTTAATCAAGGTCAGCATCCAAGAATTAATGCCGATACTATTTTGCTTTTGGAACAATTAGGTTTTGCTCTCGACAAGGAGCATCAAAGATGTTATGAAGATTTGAAAAGCCAAGATTTGTGTGGAATGGAATTGGCTCAAAAGATAAACGACTCTATTGATTTAAAAAATATTCTTAGAGAGCCTTCTAAAATATGGGATGGTGGTTTTGTTATATGCGGTGCAATAGGAACCGGTGATATGTTTATTTTACGCGATTCCAATGGTATCCGTCCTGCATTCTATTATTATGATGACGAAATCGTTGTTGTTGCGTCAGAACGTCCGGTTATTCAAACTGCAATGAATGTGAGAGTAGGGGAAGTTAAGGAACTTACTCCTGGTTCTGTCCTATTGGTTAAAGCCGATGGTGAAATTGAGATAGAAGATATCTTGGGTGAGAAAAAGAATGAACGTTGCTCTTTTGAAAGAATCTATATATCTCGTGGTAACGACAAGGATATATATAATGAAAGAAAAGCATTGGGGCGCACTCTTGCTCCGTCTATTTTGAAAAGCATTGGTTATGATTTGGACCACACCGTATTCTCTTTTATTCCCAATACAGCCGAAGTTGCTTATTTCGGAATGATGGAAGGTATGGAAGACTACTTAAATCAAGAAAAGCTTGAAAAAATTAAGAATTTGGATAAAAACGATGCTTCTTATAATGATAAATTGCAACAGATTTTGTCAAGAAGAGTGAGAAGCGAGAAAATAGCTATTAAGGACATTAAATTACGCACATTTATTACTGAGGGACAAGCAAGAAATGATTTGGCTGCTCACGTTTATGATGTTACTTATGGACAAGTGCAAAATAACGTTGATAATTTGGTTGTCATTGACGATAGTATAGTTCGCGGTACTACATTAAAGGAATCTATTATACAAATTTTGGATAGATTGCATCCTAAGAAAATTGTAATAGTTTCATCTTGTCCACAGGTTCGTTATCCTGATTATTATGGAATAGATATGTCAAGAATGGCAGAATTTGCTGCATTCCGTGCTGCAGTTGAATTGCTTAAAGAACGTAACATGGAATATATCTTGGATGAAGTTTATAAAAAATCGGTAGCACAAATGAACTTGCCTAAAGAGCAAATCGTGAATTATGTAAAAGACGTGTATGCACCTTTTACCGATGACGAAATTTCTCGTAAAATAGCCGAAATATTGACTCCGGAAGGTACTCATGCCGAAATTGAGTTGGTTTATCACACTTTGGATGGTATGCACAAATCAATTCCGAATAATCCCGGTGATTGGTACTTCTCAGGCAATTATCCAACTCCCGGAGGTAATAAATTGGTAAATAAGGCATTTATCGATTATTATGAAGGAGATACAAAATCATTGGTGTGAAAATGCCGGTGTGTTGAGTAGTCCTAAATATGTGTTATAAAATTAACGCTAAATATAGGACGACTATTTTAATAAGATTTTAATTACACACAAAGGAGTATACTCCTTTGTGTGTAATTTTTTTATATGATTTGATATTTACTTGGCTCAGTAGTTTTTTGCAATTAATTCCCCAATAAGCCCCCGTTTTTTATTTGGGTTAGGTATATAAAAATTAAACCTCGACTCATCGTCGGGGTTTGCTTACATAATTAACTTTTTAATACCATTAACTTAAACCTAAAAACTAAATCTTAAAATCTCTTGTCTCACGACATGAGGTTTAAGAATAACCTTAAAACTATTACCATGAAAACTGATGCAAAGATACAACTTTTTATGCTATAAAACATAATTATATAAAATAAAATGTATTACGTTTGTGAATTTTAACAAAATATGCACTAAAATTAAAATCTGTTAGCAATAGAAGCAATTTCTTTTGCATTTTCCGCTGTAATATGTGCCCCTATAGGTAGACATACTACTTCGTTTGCAAATTGTTCGGCTTCTTTGCAATGGAATTTATTGTTGAATTCTTTGGCATAACATGGTTGGTTATATACTGATGTGGGATATATAATGTCGGTAGCAACACCATTTTCTGACATATATGTAATGAATTTGTCTCTATCCTTAACTCTTAGAGGATATTGATGCCATACTTGTGTTGTATTTTCCAATATTTTAGGTTTTGTTATATTGGAGTTGCTTAACGTGTTGTTATAAATGTTTATTAGCTCTATTCTTCTATCTGTTTCTGCTTTTAAATATGGAAGTTTTACTAATAGCATAGCTGCTTGAATTTCGTCCATGCGGCAATTATATCCGGTAAATAAGTTATTGTATCTTGTATCGGCACCATAATTAGCTATAGCACGTATAGTTTCGGCTAAATCTTTATGATTAGTAACAACCATTCCCGCATCTCCTAATGCTCCGAGATTTTTGGTGGGGTAGAAGCTGATACCCGCAGCATTACCTAAACCTCCGGTTGTTTGAGTACCGTTTATTCCATTTACGGCAGCTTTTGCTCCTATTGCTTGTGCGTTGTCTTCAATTATTTTTAGATTATAATTTTTTGCAATCGATTTCAATTTTTCATCCCAACATGGAGTGCCATATAAATGAACAGGCATAATGGCAACAGTTCTTGATGTAATTGCTTTTTCTATTAAATCGGTATTGAGATTGAGGGTAGTGGGAGACATGTCAACAAATACAGGATTAAGACCTTCACTGCTCACTGCAAGGGCAGATGCTATATATGTGTTAGCTGACATTATAATTTCATCACCTTGAGAAAAATCACCTAATTCTTTATAGGCTTTAACTATTAGTTTTAATGCATCAAGACCATTGCTTACGGCTATCGCATATTTCGTTTCGCATAATTTTGAGATTTCTTGCTCAAGCAGTGAAACGTATTTGCCATTAATATATCTGCCAGAAGATATTACATTGCACGCAGCTTGTTTTAGAGCTTCTTCAAAGGGCTTATTTACTGGTTTTAGGTCAAGAAAAGGGTATTTAATAGCCATTGTTGGTTAGTCGTTATTTCGTTTATTTGCAGTTAGAGATAAAAATTCATTAAAATCGCGGACATAGTCATTCGGATCATATTCTTGTGATGCAATGGCAAGTACAACAGAACCGGAAGAAAAATTATTAAGTGTGAGCCAAATACCGGGAGCTATATATAATCCCATATTGGAGCGATTTAATGTGTATGTTATTGAATCAACGCCATCAGTTATAGTTACGTTGAAACTGCCACTTGCAGCCACTAATACGCGTTCACATTCATAGTGTGAGTGTCCGCCACGTTCGATACCACCCGGAACATCATATATATAATATATGCGTTTGATGTCAAAGGGTATTTCTTGGCAATTTTCAACTACTGTAAGATTGCCGTTTTCATGATGATGCTTGTTTAATGTGATAAGACGGCAATCATTTAAACTTGATGTAGCATGAGTGTTGTTATTTGTCGTTTTCATTATTAACTAAGGCTTTGAATTGTTCAAAATCTTCAATGTAGTCATCGGCGTCATATTTTGTTGATGAAAGGACGACAGCTACAGAATTGGTTGAAAAATTAATAAGTTCTCTCCATGTCATAGGTGGAACGTATAAGCCAAAATAAGAACGAGACATGTGATGAATCGTTTTATTTCCTTTACCGTCGTTTAATACTACATCAAAACTGCCTGAAAGAGCAACGATGAATTCTTCTTGGGTGAGAAATGCGTGTCCGTCTCGGGTTTTACCCCCGGGAACGTCATATATCCAGTAAGTACGCTCAATTTTAAATGGAATATGATTATTTCCCTCTATGAAAGATAAGTTTCCGCGAGGGTCGCAAATTTTAGGTAAGTCTATTATTTTTGCTTCTTTAAATGCCATTTTTTCGGTCGTTTTATATTAGATGGGTTACCGATTTAGAACTATGGTGTCTAATAATGGTAAAATTAACATTTTAACCATAAATTATGAATGATTATTTTCATAATAAGTACCTATAAAGCCAATGTTTCTTATTATATAACGATATAAATACGTTTTTACTATTTATACAAAGTTAAGAAATATATTTTATTAACAAACTGATATGTTGAATATTTTGTGTGAGATGTTTTTAATGGAAAATAAGATAAAAAAATAAGCTGCCTCCAAAAGAGACAGCTTATTAGTATGAAAACGATGTTAAATTAGTCTACATTCAAGTTTACGCGTTTGAATGCAAGAACCTTTAAGTCGGCATCTACAGCTTTCAATGTTTCGCGTACAGTCTTTTTGTCTTCACCAGTAACATCTTCTTGGTTCAACAAGCAAACTTCTTTCAAGAATTTTCCAAGACGACCCTTAGCAATGTTTTGAATCATAGCTTCCGGTAAGTTAGCTGCTTTTTCAGCTGAAACTGTAGCGATGATTTCTTTAGCCTTAGCAACATCTTCTTCAGTTAACCAGCCTTTAGCTTTATTACTTTCCATATGGTCTTCGCTGTCAACGTGAGCAGGGTTGATACCGGCTTTCTTTAAAGCTGCTTCAACTGCTTTTTGTACTTGTTCTGCTTTTGTTTTTTCAATAGCTACAGCGATTTCTTTTTCTTTAACGTCTTCAGCTACATCACATTCATCAACTGCAAGTGGGTTCATTGCTGCAACTTGCATTGCAACGTTTTTGTAAACTTGTTCGTCAATTCCGGCTTTATTGAATGCTACAAGAGTAGCAAGTTTGTTTCCGAAGTGATTGTAAGCTATAGTAGCAGGAGCTTCTACATATTCAAATGCACCAAGTTCCATTTTTTCGCCGGTCTTTCCTGATTCTTCTGTAATAAGATCAGCAATTTTTGTTCCATTGATTTCTAAAGCCTTAACTTCGTCAATTGATTTAGCTTTAGCAGCGATAGCTGCAGCAAGAATTGATTTAGTAAGGTTTACAAAACCTTCGTTTTTACCAACGAAATCGGTTTCACAATTAAGAGCTACAACTGCTGCATAATCGCCTGTTGATTGAGCCACAACGCAACCTTCTGATGCGTTACGGTCTTCACGTTTTGCTGCAACAGCTTGACCTTTTTTGCGAAGAATCTCGATAGCTGCATCAAGATCATTATTAGCTTCAGTTAAAGCCTTTTTGCAATCCATCATACCAGCACCTGTCATTTGACGAAGCTTGCTGATTTCTGCCATTGTAACTGCCATAATTTTAATCTATTATAGGGGTTATTTATTCTGCTTCTTCTGTTGCTGTTTCTTCAGCTGCAGGAGCTTCTTCTTCATTTGCTTTACGACGACCTACGCGTGTACGCTTTGCTTTAGGTGCAGCAGCTTCTTCAGCTTCTTTGCTGTCTACCTTTTCTACTTTGCGTTCTTCCAAACCTTCAGCCATTGCTTCACATACTGTGGCAAGGATAAGTTCAATAGACTTAGATGCGTCATCGTTTGCCGGGATAGCAAAGTCTACGCTTGAAGGGTCTGAATTTGTATCAACGATACCGAACACAGGAATACCTAAACGAGTAGCTTCAGCAACAGCGATATGTTCTTTCATAACGTCAACTACAAATAGAGCAGATGGAAGACGATTCAAGTCAGCGATAGAACCAAGGTTCTTTTCAAGTTTTGCACGTTGACGTGAAATTTGAAGTTTTTCGCGTTTTGACAAGTTGTCAAAAGTTCCGTCTTTTGTCATTTTATCGATAGTTGCCATCTTCTTAACAGCCTTACGGATTGTTGGGAAGTTGGTAAGCATACCGCCCGGCCAGCGTTCGATAACATAAGGCATGTTTACAGAAGATGCCTTATCTGCAATAACTTGCTTAGCTTGTTTTTTAGTAGCTACGAAAAGAACTTTTTTACCTGCTTTAGCAATGTTCTTTAGAGCCGCAGCTGCTTCAGAAAGTTTTGCACTTGTTTTATATAGGTCAATGATGTGGATACCATTGCGCTCCATGAAAATATAAGGAGCCATTGCAGGATTCCATTTACGCTTTAGGTGTCCAAAGTGACATCCTGCTTCTAATAATTGTTCAAATGTTGGAGTTGCCATTTTAATTTTCTTTTTGTTTACATTCAACTTAATTCAATCAAGCCGTAGCCATATGTAGGATCGGCTTGATTTGGATACTAAACACTGATATTCTTTTTTCAGCAAAAGAAATATTAACGTTTGCTGAATTGGAATCTTTTACGAGCTTTAGGTTGACCAGGTTTCTTACGTTCAACGGCACGTGGGTCGCGAGTAACGAATCCTGCAGCACGAAGAGCTGATTTGTCTTCGGCATTAATCTTAACCAATGCACGAGCAATACCTAAGCGAAGAGCTTCTGCTTGTCCTTTATAACCGCCACCGCATAGGTTTACTTTGATATCATATTTACCAACAACATCAAGAAGAGCCAAAGGCTGCTTAACGATGAATTGAAGAATTGAAGATGGGAAATATGTCTCAAGTGAGCGTTTGTTGATAGTGATCTCGCCTTTACCTTCTGTTACGAATACGCGAGCGATAGCCGCTTTACGGCGTCCTACTGCATTAATTTGTTCCATACTTCAATCTTATTTAAGTTTGTTGATGTCAATTACTTTTGGGTTTTGAGCTTCGTGTGGGTGCTCTGAACCATTATATACATGTACATTCTTAATAAGTTGAGCTCCAAGACGATTCTTTGGTAGCATACCTTTAAGAACTTTAACGAATAATGGATTGATACCAGCTTTTAGCTTGTATGTTTCTGCTTTCATCTTCAAGATAGCAGGAGTAGCTGAACGTTGTCCACCAGGATAACCTGTGTATGAAAAATATACACGATCATTCCATTTGTTTCCGGTTAAAACTACTTTATCTGCGTTGATGATGATTACATTGTCTCCACAATCTACGTGAGGAGTGTAACATGGCTTATATTTGCCACGAACGATTTTAGCAACCTTTGCACAAAGGCGACCCAAAACTTGGTCGGTAGCATCAACTACTACCCATTCTTTTTGAGCGTTTTCAGCTTTTACTGAAATTGTTTTGTAACTTAAAGTATCCACTTTTAAATTCCTGATTAATAGTTAATTAATTTACCTCGTAACACAAATTAAACTCGGCCAAAAGTTTCCTTGTGTCCGTAAGTGCTTAATAATTTGGATATAATCGGCTTGCAAAAGTACAAAAAATATTTTAATCAGCAATGTGTTAGCGGTTTATTTTTTTATAAAAATTAAAATTTATTGAAATATGATGGTATATGATATTATATCCGTGAAAAATTATTAATTTTGTATTTAAATTTAAATTTAGATAGCTCATGGGATTTTTCAGCAAGTTTTTTTCAAAGGAGAAAAAGGAAACATTAGATCAAGGATTGTCAAAGACTAAAGAAGGTTTTTTTGATAAAATTAAACGTGCAGTTGCCGGAAAATCTAAAATCGATGATGATGTTTTAGATAATCTGGAAGAAGTGTTTATAACATCTGATGTCGGAGTTGAAACTACATTAAAAATTTTGGAACGTATACAAGCTCGTGTTGCACGTGATAAATATGTGGATTCAGCTGAACTGAATGACTTGCTTTGTGAAGAGATAACTGAACTCCTTGCAGAAAATAATCTTGAAAATGGAGAAGATTTTGTTGTACCTTCAGATAAAAAGCCGTATGTCATAATGGTAGTGGGGGTTAATGGTGTAGGTAAAACTACAACAATAGGAAAACTCGCATATCAATTCAAAAAGGCTGGTAATAAAGTTGTGCTTGGTGCCGCCGATACATTTCGTGCCGCTGCCGTTGAACAATTGGATATTTGGGGAGAAAGAGTTGGCGTTCCTGTGATAAAACAGAAAATGGGAAGTGACCCGGCATCGGTTGCTTATGACACAGTTTCATCAGCTAAGGCAAATAATGCCGATGTTGTAATTATTGATACTGCCGGACGATTACATAACAAGAAAGGGCTTATGGATGAGCTTACCAAAATTAAAAATGTAATGCAGAAGGTTGTTTCAGGAGCTCCTCATGAAGTTTTGCTTGTACTTGATGGTTCAACAGGGCAAAATGCATTTGAACAAGCAAAGCAATTTGTTGCTGCAACCGAAGTTAATGAATTAGCTATCACAAAACTTGATGGAACCGCAAAGGGTGGGGTGGTTATAGGTATAAGTGATCAATTCAAAATACCAGTAAAATATATAGGTCTTGGAGAAGGGGTTGAACATCTGCAAGTCTTTAGAAAAGAAGAATTCGTACGCTCTCTTTTTGGAAAGTAAATTCAAAATAGGCTTGATTTACGTATCAGCAACATTTTGAAAACTAAAATTTATTTTATTGTATAGCTTGTGTATGAAAAGAAATAGAATAGATGTTATAACTCTTGGTTGTTCCAAAAATCTTGTGGATTCGGAACGATTATTGAAGCGTTTCCAAGATTTAGGATATGAAGTTGCACACGATTCAGATAATGTGTGTGGTGAAGTGGTCGTAATCAATACGTGTGGATTTATTGGCGATGCAAAAGAAGAGTCAATAAATACAATATTGGAATATGTTCAGGCAAAAAAAGATAAGCAAATTCGTTATTTATATGTAATGGGATGTTTGTCTGAACGATATCTTGCTGAACTTGAAGATGAAATTCCTGAGGTTGATAAGTATTATGGCAAATTTGATTGGGATAATCTTATAACAGATTTGAAACACAAGTTACCTCCAACAAAACCATATGAAAGGGTTTTAACAACACCTTCTCATTATGCATATTTAAAAATATCGGAAGGTTGTAATCGTTTTTGTGCTTTTTGTGCAATACCTCTCATAACAGGTCGTCATACGTCTATTCCAATGGAACAATTATTGGAAGAAGTAAAAGACTTGGTTAAAAAAGGTGTTAAGGAATTTAATATAATAGCACAAGATTTATCTTCTTATGGTGTTGATTTATATGGTAAAATGATGCTCCCTGATTTGGTCGATAAAATTGCTCAAATAGAGGGCGTTGAGTGGATAAGATTGCACTATGCTTATCCGGCACAATTCCCTTATGAGGTTTTACCAGTAATGGCACGACATAAAAATGTATGTAAATATCTTGATATTGCTTTGCAACACATAAGTGACAAAGTGTTGAGTAATATGTGTCGTAGAATCAATAAAGACGAAACATTGTCCTTGTTGGAACGAATAAGAAGAGAAGTTCCCGGAATACATATTCGTACAACTTTGATGGTTGGCTTCCCAGGAGAAGGTGAGAATGAATTTAATGAATTAAAAGAGTTTGTTAGAACGGCTCGATTTGAGCGTATGGGAGCTTTTGCATATTGTGAAGAAGAAGGCACCTACGCAGCAAAGCATTATGAAGATTCAATTCCTCAAGATATAAAGGAGCAACGTTTATCAGAAATTATGGATATTCAGGAAAGCGTGTCGCTTGAATGTAATGAAAATAAGATAGGTAAAACGTTGCGAGTTGTAATAGACAGGGAAGAAGGTGATTATTATATAGGTAGAACTGAATTTGATTCACCTGATGTTGATCCTGAAGTTCTTGTAAAAAAAACAGAATCGCTTGAAATAGGAGAATTTTATAACGTAAAAGTGTGTGAAGCACTGCCTTTTGATTTAATAGGAGAAGTTTGTAATGGCTGATATTTCAAATGATGTAATATTGCAAGCTGTAGAGCGTGCGATAAATCATAGAATCCATTTTTTTTGTTATCGTTTGCCGGGACAGGAAAAATTAAACTTCGGAGCTCAAATAATAGAGCAACATACTCCGATAGGTTTTTATATACAGCCGTTTTGTGAAGATAAAAATACCCCTCCTTGTTATATATCAGCTCAATTTGACGCTGTTAAATTCTTGAAAATACCATTATCTTCTTTACCTCGCACCAATTGTAGGTTGGTAATGGCTGAAACTACTGAAAAAAGTACATATTTACAACAAGCAAACCAATGTATAGAAGATTTACGTGCGGGCAAATTTTCCAAGATTGTTTTATCAAGGACAATTTGTAATGAATATGCAATTATTTCGTGGCGTAAAGTTTTTCAAAATTTGTTGGATAAAAATCCTGATGCTTTTGTATTTATTTTTCATGCCGAGGATGCCGGTTTTTGGATTGGAGCTTCGCCTGAAAAATATTTAACTTATAAGTTAAATAAAGTATCAACTATGGCACTTGCAGGAACACGTCTTGCAGGAACATTGAGCGATTGGGGAGAAAAAGAAATAAACGAACAGAAGATTGTAGCCGATTATATAAGTGAAACCTTTGATAAAGTGGGGATGAACTATACTAAATCGGAGCTATATACTCGTAATGCAGGAACTGTTGAACATTTATGTAATGACTTTGAAGGTATTGTTTCTTCTCCTACCCAAGTAGATAAATTGCGTAATTATTTACATCCCACACCTGCAATTGCAGGTGTGCCGTGTAAGGACGCAGTAAAATATATAAGGGATATAGAAAAGCATAATCGCCGTTATTATGGAGGTTTTATAGGTCCTGTTGATGCTTGGGGCAATTTTGATTTTTATGTAAATTTACGTTCGCTTGAGTTTGATAGCGAGCGATATTGTATCTATGTAGGTGGGGGACTTACACAAGATTCCGATGCTGAAAAAGAATGGACTGAAACTGTAAATAAGGCTAAAACGCTTCAACGATTTTTGTAATCGTGTGAGGCTGATATTGGTCGTATTTACGTTTATTTTCCAAGTTTTTCTTTTAAGTATTTACCGGTGTAACTGTTTTCGCATCGGATAATTTCTTCAGGAGTCCCAACCGCGACTACATTACCACCTTTATCGCCACCTTCAGGTCCCATGTCGATAATATAATCGGCACATTTAATAATGTCTAAATTATGCTCGATAATCACCAATGTGTGACCGTTTTCAATTAATTTTTTGAATGATTTCAGTAGGGTATTAATGTCATGAAAATGCAATCCTGTAGATGGCTCATCGAAAATAAACATTATAGGAGAACTATGTTCAATACTTAAGAAATAGGCTAATTTTACGCGTTGGTTTTCTCCGCCGGAAAGAGTTGTTGACGGTTGACCTAATTTTACATATCCCAAGCCTACATCTTGTAATGGTTGAAGTCGTTTTATAATATTGTTTTCAATTGTACCTTTGTTTTCGTTGAAAAAATCGATAGCTTGATTTATTGTCATTTCAAGAATATCGTTGATGTTTTTGCCACGATATTCTACCTCTAAGGCACTTGAACTATATCGTTTTCCATGACAATGCTCACATTCCAATGCAATATCTGCCATAAATTGCATTTCAATAGTAATAGTTCCTTCGCCTTTACATTCCTCGCATCTTCCGCCCGGTGTGTTGAATGAAAAATACCCCGGAGTGTAACCCATTTGTTTTGATAATTGTTGTTCTGCAAATAATTTGCGAATTTCATCAAAAACTTTAAGATATGTTGCAGGATTACTGCGAGAAGATTTTCCTATTGGATTTTGGTCGACAAATTCAATGCCACTTAATAATTGAAAATCGCCTTCTACTCCTATGTGTGTACCGGGAGTTTCTTTTGTTTCGTTATAGTGATTAGATAATGATTTATATAGTATATCATTTATTAATGTTGATTTTCCGGAACCACTAACTCCGGTTACAACTGTCATTATTCCAATCGGTATTTTAACGTCAATGTTTTTTAAGTTGTTTTCACTTGCACCTTTAATTAGAATATAATTATTCCATTTCCTGCGTATCTTAGGAAGTGAAATTTCCTTTTCTCCTGTAAGATATTGTAAAGTGAGACTCTGTGAAGCCGACTTTAATTCGGAAACATTGCCTTGGTATATAATTTCACCGCCTTTTCTGCCGGCAAAAGGACCTACATCAATGATATAATCGGCTGCTCTTATGATTTCCTCATCATGCTCAACAACTATCACAGTATTGCCTTCTTGTTGTAACATGCGAAGTACTTTGATTAAGCGGTTTGTATCTCGCGAATGTAAGCCTATGCTTGGCTCGTCTAAAATGTATAGAGAACCAACCAAACTGCTACCTAAAGATGTGGCAAGATTTATTCTTTGACTTTCACCTCCTGACAATGTAGATGATAGTCGGTCAAGTGTAAGATAATTTAAACCTACATCGTTTAAGAATTGAATACGGTTTTTGATTTCAATCAACACTCTATGTGCGATTAATTCTTCATGTGTTGTCAGCTCCAGATTATTAAACCAATCAAGCAATTCCGATATAGGCATTTTTACCAAATCAGTAATTGATTTATTGTTGATTTTTACATAATTGGCTTCTTTCTTTAAACGCGAACCATTACATTCGGGACATGTCGTTTTTCCTTTGTAACGAGCAAGTAAAACGCGGTATTGTATATTATAAATTTTACTTTCTATATATTTAAAGAAACCGTCAATTCCACAAAAATCTTCATTACCGTGCCATAGCAAGTCTTTTTGCTCTTGTGTCAATTGATAATATGGGCGATGAATAGGGAAATTGTATTTAGCTGCAATATGAAGAAATTCACGTTTGAATTCACTCATTTTTACACCTCGCCAACACATAACAGCATCGTCATAAACCGATAAACTTTTGTTAGGAATTACAAGTTTTTCGTCAATGCCTATTATTTTACCATAACCTTCGCAAACAGGGCATGCACCTAATGGATTGTTGAAATTGAACATCAGTTCGTTTGGCGATTGAAATGTTATTCCATCGGCTTCAAATCTTTTTGAAAATGTGTGTGTAACAATACCTGTTTCAGTCCACACTTTCAAGATACATTCGTCATGACCTTCAAAAAAAGCAGTTTCAAGCGAGTCCAACAATCTTATTTCATCTTCTTTTTCTCCTGTTACACTCATTCTGTCAATTAGAAGTTTGTAATCAGGTGAGTTTTTGTCAAGATTTTGAGGCACAATATCACTTATTTGAATAAAATCACCGTTAAGTTCCAAACGAGAATATCCACCTTTATATAAAATGTCCAATTGTTGGCTGAATGTTCTTTCTTCCGGGATAAAAATGGGAGATAGAATAGCAAATCTTGTACCTTTGGGGTAATTGTTGATAGTATTGATTACATCTTCCGATGTATGTTTTTTTACTTGTTGTCCGCTTATGGGTGAAATTGTTTTCCCTATGCGTGAAAACAATAATCGTAAATAATCATATATTTCGGTTGAAGTTCCTACGGTACTTCTTGCATTACGATTAATTACTTTTTGTTCGATGGCAATTGCAGGAGGAAGCCCTTTTATGAAATCACATTCAGGTTTTGACATTCTTCCGAGAAATTGACGTGCATAAGAAGATAAACTTTCCACATATCTTCTTTGTCCTTCTGCATAAAGAGTGTCAAACGCCAAAGATGATTTACCCGAGCCTGATAATCCTGTTATTACAATTAATTTGTTTCGTGGTATGGTGACATCGACATTTTTTAGATTGTTCACCTTTGCACCCTTTATTATAATATTGTTATTTGCCATTTTTTCTGTTTTATAAAGCAAAAATACTACATTTTCTGCTTACTTTATAAAATTAACCGATATTGTTGAACGAACTCAAAAAAAATATTTGTATATTTGTTGAACACAGTTCAAAATTTGCTTTTTTGAAAAAACATTTTTTTTGAATAGTGTGTTATAAGATTGAATTAATATTAACTAAATGATTATAGTTATGAAACCGTTACATGTAGTTTTAGCAGTTGTCGGTGGAGCTATCGCCGGTGCTGCTGTCGGTCTTCTTTTTGCTCCTGATAAAGGTACCGAAACCAGAAAGAAAATAGGTGATTGCTTGAGAAAAAAAGGAATTAATCTCACCGGCAAGAAAATGGATGAATTAGTTGATGAATTGTCAGCAGAATTGGATACTAATAAGTAAATAGGTTGTTATGAAACATAGTGGTCTTTTATACGCTTTTTTGGGCGGTGCTGCAGTGGGATGTATGGCGGCAATTTTGTTTGCTCCCGAAAAGGGAAGTGATTTGCGTGCTCGCATTAAAAGAATGTTGAGAGAAAAAGGTATTGATTTTACCGATGACGACGTAAGCGAACTTGTAGATCAAATTACTGCTGAAATTGAAGATAGTAAAGCTTAAGATAACTCAATAAAGACGTGGTGTGTTATCATTGCGTCTTTATTGTATATTAATTAATAGGATATGGATGCTAATTCCTATAAAGAATTGTGGAGCGTATTTAAAAAGTATGTTTCCTTACAAGTGGATTATGTCAAGTTGACTGCATTGGAGAAGTTGACAATATTGCTTGCTGCCATGACTGTAATGGGCATTGCAATTGTATTGTCGGCGTGTGCTTTATTCTTTTTGTCGGCGGCTTTTGTTTCTTGGCTTGATTCTATCTTGTGTTGTACTTGGTTGGCTAATCTTATTACAGGCGGTGTGGTTTTGATAATTTTGCTTGTAGTATTATTATTCAAAAAGGTTTTAATTATAAATCCGGTGGCTCGTTTTGTTACCAAATTGTTTTTAAATCCGCCAAAAGAATGAAAATTATGGTTGAAACAACAAATAATAAGCAGGAAAGTTCAACAAACGTGTGGAAAGGAGTTACTATTGAAGAACTCAAATTCATGCGTGCGGTTGCATTGGTAAAACTTGAATTGCAAAAGGATTTATTGAAAAATAAGGCAAGCCAAACGTTGCCTGCCGGTATGTCTTCTGCTCAAGGTGTTTCAAGTAAGATTAATGGAAGACTGTCTTTTATACAAAAAGCACTTTTGTTTGTAAAAGGAGTGCGAATGGCTACAAGTGTAGTTTCATTTTTTAAATCATCAAAAAAGAGATAAACATGAACGACTATATTCAGGTTGATTTTAAATTTGTACCGTTTAATGATGTTGAAATAGATATATTGGATTCACTGTTGTGTGATGTCGGTTTTGAAAGTTTTGTCCCCGATGAAAATGGCGTTTCTGCTTTTGTCAAAAAAGAATTGTTTGATAAAAAAGCCATTGAAGATGCTTTGACGTTATATCCTTTTGAAAGTAAAATCTCATGGAATGAACAACTTATTGTTGGTAAAGATTGGAATGAAGAATGGGAGAAAAACTTTTTTAAGCCAATGGTGATTGCCGATAAATGTGTAATACATAGCACATTCCATCAAGATTATCCCAAAATGGAATATGACATCACTATCGACCCTAAAATGGCATTTGGCACAGGGCATCATTCTACTACCAATTTGATAGTGTCGGAATTACTTTCTATGAACCTTGATAGGACGAAAATATTGGACATGGGAACCGGAACAGGGATTTTGTCGATAGTTTCCATTTTGCATGGGGCAGAAAGTGCTGTAGGTATTGAAATAGACGAAGCTGCATATGTAAACGCATTAGAAAATATAGAATTAAACGGTGTTTCCGATAAAATAAAAATTTTAAGAGGTGATGCATCGTTGTTGAAAAACTATGAAAAAAACAGTTTCTCTATTGTATTGGCAAATATCAACCGTAATGTGATTTTGGGAGATATTGATAAGTATTCTGAAATGCTTGAACCGTGTGGAAAAATGCTTTTGAGCGGTTTTTATGTTGAAGAGGCTGATATGATTGAAAATGTGGCAAAAAAATATAATTTGAGAAAATTCTTTGTTAAAGAAGATAATAAATGGGCATTATTGGTTCTTGAAAAAGAGTGTTGAACGATTATTGACCCTTGACACATACAAAATGAGATACTAAGGCATTACATTGCGTATTAACAGCACCTCGACGTGGTGCAATATACTAAAACAACTAATTTATGAAAAAGACATTTTTACAAACATTAATGCTATTCACAGTAATGCTCTTCACGAGCATCACAGCCTCAGCTTACGATTTTTATGCCGATGGCATTTATTACAACATTACTTCACCGGAGAACAAAACAGTTGAAGTAACAGAAGCTGATAACCGTTATTCGGGCGACATCGTAATTCCAAGTGAAGTTACTTATAAAGAAGAAAAATACAGTGTTACGAGCATTGGAGAGAGGGCTTTCTATTTTTGTAGCGGCTTGACTTCAGTAACGATCCCAAGCAGTGTTACGAGCATAGGGAATGATGCTTTCTCTTATTGTAGCGGCTTGACTTCAGTAACGATCCCAAGCAGTGTTACGAGCATTGGAGAGAGGGCTTTCTATTTTTGTAGCGGCTTGACTTCAGTAACGATCCCAAGCAGTGTTACGAGCATAGGGAATGATGCTTTCTATAGATGTAGCGGATTGACCTCAGTAACAATCCCAAGCAGTGTAACGAGCATTGGAGCGAGTGTTTTCTATGGTTGTAGCGGATTGACTTCAGTAACGATCCCAAGCAGTGTTACGAGCATAGGGGGGTATGCTTTCTATAAATGTAGCGGCTTGACTTCAGTAACGATCCCAAGCAGTGTTACGAGCATAGGGAATTATGCTTTCTCTGGTTGTATAGGCTTGACTTCAGTAACGATCCCAAGCAGTGTTACGAGCATAGGAGCGAGTGTTTTCTATGGTTGTAGCGGATTGACTTCAGTAACGATCCCAAGCAGTGTTACGAGCATAGGGGGGTATGCTTTCTATAAATGTAGCGGCTTGACTTCAGTAACGATCCCAAGCAGTGTTACGAGCATAGGGAATTATGCTTTCTCTGGTTGTATAGGCTTGACTTCAGTAACGATCCCAAGCAGTGTTACGAGCATAGGAGCGAGTGTTTTCTATGGTTGTAGCGGATTGACTTCAGTAACGATCCCAAGCAGTGTTACGAGCATAGGTTCTTATGCTTTCTATTATT
>CAZHXA010000032.1:0-22671 GCA_964536025.1 uncultured Muribaculaceae bacterium | reverse complement strand
AGCCGAAGCTGTATCAGTTAAAGACGTTCGTATTTACATTAACCCGGGACACGGTTCTTGGGGTCCGGACAACCGACACATGGCTACAATCGGACACAGTCCTATCAGCTCTGTCAATCCCGACACAACCGACTTTTATGAATCAAACACCAACCTTCAAAAAGGTCTTGCTTTGCTTGGCAAATTGGAAAGCTACGGAGTTCCTTTTGACCACTCAAAGAATCAAACAAATTCAAACAAAAACCGTATTGGTGCTGCCCTTGATTTGAGTCAAAACATTGTAATGAGCCACGTTAAATGTGGTCCTTACCCATACGACGCAACCAACGGAGATAAAAATAACGATTTCAACCGTAATTTATCAGTCATTGCTGCCGAAGTTGAATCAAATGACTTCGATATGTTTATTTCCATTCACTCTAATGCATCAACTGATGGGACTACCACCAACTACCTATATTATGCATATCGTGAAGGTTACCAACCTGTTGAAATATCAAAAAAGATGGCAATTGCATCGTGGAATCAACGCATCAAAGACCGTCACACACAATGGACTCACTACGATAGAACCATCACTGATGTATCACAAGGAAAGATAGGTCATCAAGCTTTGGGTGTATTAAAGCACACTGTTCCTGGCTGGCTTGCCGAAGGTTATTTCCACACTTATCAACCGGCTCGTCACCGTTATATGAACTTTGATGTGTGCCACCTTGAAGGAGTTGACTATGCACGCGGTGTTGCCGATTATTTCGGTTGGACAAAAGAAACCACCGGTGATATTTACGGTATCATTCGCGACAAACGCACTAAGTTCACAGATGCTTTGTATAAACCAAACCCATCTACAAACGACGTTTACAAACCTCTTAACAATGTCGAAGTTACCTTATTGCAAGGTGAAAAAGTCGTTGCAACTTATAAGACCGACATAAACTATAACGGAGTTTTCGTTTTCAGAGATTTAACTCCCGGAACTTATACAATGACATTCAAACACGATGATTATAAGCCAATGGCTTCAGCCACAGCTAAATCAAGTGATAAGTTGACAGAAAGCCTTTCAGTTACTGTAACAGCAGCTTCTACATCTTATCCTACCGTGTTCTTGGAACCGCTTAATTATGTAGAACCGGAAAAGACTCACTACAACTATCCTGATTATACCGAAGGCTTAAATCTATCACTTGCCGAAGCCTATAATTTCAGCGGTGTTGAAAAAGCTCTTCTTGCAACACAATTGGAAGGAAAGACCGTTCGTCGCCAAATCATTCGCGACAACAAGTTATATGTTCTTGCTCTTGATGCTGAAAACGAACCTTACATATATCTTGCTGATATAGCTACCGGTACCGTTACCGAACTTGACAAATCAGGTTTGGCTTTATCTACAAATGCCAAATTAAAACTTTCCGACATCGCTCTTACAGCCGACAACGTATTAGTAGGTAGTGGATTGTCTCTTACATTCTCACAAGAATCAAAAGCTACCGAAATGAATGCTCAATATCCGGGTGTTCTTAACTTCTATAAGTGGACTAAAAACGATAACACTGAGTTGCCTGAAAAATGTGAGCTTTGGTTTGAGTCTAACTATTTCTGCGAATACTTTAAATGCTTGTTCGGACAAACATTAGCATACTCAGGAACAATCAAGGATGGTTATATCGTAGCTTCAGGACAAACCGCAACCGGTTCTACACTTCGTATGGCTAAAATTACTATCACCGAAGGCAAGAAAGCTTCTGAAATCTATTTCAGAGGAAGCGACAACGCATCTTACTTCAGTGTTAGCAAAATGACCGATAACAACGAATATCAATTGATGGTTTCTCCTTTGGGAGACGATAACTTTGTTTTCGATGGTAACATTTGTGCTCCTTTTGAATGGACTGCAACCAACAATGCCGAAGTTCCTACCGTAACTGGTAAAAACGCTCTTGTAAATGTTAAGTCAAATGGTGCCAACTACTTCAGATATGCAGGAAAATCATTAATGGTTGCTCCTACAATCAACAGCGATGGCAAAGTGGCAGGTCTTGAAATGTATGATATTACCGAAGGATTTGACAATGCAAAAGTCATCACTCTTAATACAACTCTTGATGAACCTTTAGCTTACACTTATGCTTCGGCTCATGGAGAATTAGCGGTTGAACTTGACGATGAAGAAAACGTAACCGATGCTAAGATTGAATTATTCTTAGTTGTTGACGGCAACGTGTTTAAATATACTACCGATGGAGTTGAACAAGCATCTTCACTTAATGCTTTTGCTTACAACTTGACAATGACTGAAAATGACAATAAAGCTATTCTTGGTTTCAACTTGTCAGCTCCAACCGATAATGCCGAAATCATTCTTAGCTCACAAAACGACGGAGATAATAAAACCTATAACTTGGGAGCCCTTAACGAAGGTGCCAACTCTTACGAAATAGATTTGTCAAAACTTGGTAACGATAAGTACACTTGGAGTGTATCGGTAGAAAACAAAACTAACTTGGGTTCAGACATCATGCTTACCGAAAATTCTTGGGGTGCAAGTGAATCTACTGCCATAAGTGGTGGTGTTGCAATCGACAACAATCCTGAAAGCGACAACTTCGGTACTGTATATGTAAGCACATCTTCTAAGGGTATCTTTACATTTGCAGCCGATGGTACTGCTAAAAACGAAACAGGATATTGGGAAAACCATAGTGGAGACCTTACCAATGGTGCTGTTTCTAATGGCAAATACTATGTAGCCGACAACAGTGCCGACAAAGCAGGTATTTGGATGCTTGATCCGGCAAATCCTGCTACCGCAATTCAAGTTAGCAACAATGCTAAATCTTGTGCCGTAGCATTCCAAAACGAAGGTGCCAACAGAGTTATGTACTCTGCTTCCGACGTGATTTCAGCTGTTGCATCAGGTGCTTCAGGTTACCAACTTTATAAATACGCCATAGGTGAAAAAGACTCTTGGACCGGCAATCCGGTTTGGGTAAATGCAGCCGATGCCAAAATGTTTGGTTCTGCTCACCATTCATTGATTGCTGTTGAAAACGGTTTATTTATCTCTCAATACCGAACAAGCAGCTCTAATTATGCTCCTGCATTCTTCTTTATAGATAACGCCGGCAAAGTTTACAACTATGCAACCGACCTACAATCTATACTTCCGGGTACAGATAAGGGTGGTATGGCTCTATCAAAAGACAACTCTTTGTTTGCTATCGCCGACGTTGACAGCGAAATTCAAATCTTCGATGTAACATGGGGAAACGGTGTTCCTAAATTCGATTACAAGACAACTTTGACCACAAACGATGGTAGCATTCGTCAAATGGCGTTCGACTACGCTGGCAACTTACACTGCTACAGCAATAAAGCCGGATATTATGTTCACGCTGTTCCTTGCAACTCACAATTTACAGTAACTCCGGCAAAAGCTTCTTTGGTAATCAAAGGAATAGGTACTTCTGCAATTGAAGTAATTGAAGCCGAAGATGCTGAAGCTCCTGTTGAATACTACAACTTGCAAGGTGTTAAGGTTGCTAATCCTGAACAAGGAATTTTCATCAAAAAACAAGGTAACAAAGCTATAAAAGTTGTTTTATGATTGAAATTCATAAATAATGGAAAAAAAAGAGTCGGTGAAAAATCACCGACTCTTTTTTTCTTAATCCTTTCAAAGGAATATCTTATTGAAACGGCAATGTAATTTTGTCACGTCTGAAAAGTGCACAAAATGGACTCAATTTAATGTTTAATTTTATTTTTATGGAAAACACAAATGAAGAACAAAAAATGGCTACGCCTGATAGTAAAGTTGAGAACACTGTTGAAATTGGTAAAAAATCTATTGGAAACGAACAAGAACCGGTCGAAACAATCGAAGAACCGATAGAGAACGACCCCACAATGAATGTATTGAAACAATTTCCTCACGTTTGCTCTCGCATAGCCGAAATCATGAAAGAACATGCCGAAAATGTAGCAATAAACCTATTACAAAAAGGCATGGATTTTGACGAAGCCGTTGCAAATGCCAATATTGAAGGGTACCGACGTGGGAAAAACGAGAAAATCGAACTTGTGAAACAACATCGTTTGCCTCAATCCGATAACGATAATGACAACAGCTGTAAATCAAGTAAAGATTTGTTCCCTACCTATGGTAAAAAAAGTTTTTGGGACAAAGATTAATAATTTTAAAACAAATTAAGTAACTATGAAAAACATGAAGGAAATCATTTTTGAGATATTTATGAAAATCTTAACTTCCAAAGGCGTTTGGGCTGCTTTAGCTTTACTTGCGTTGGTTTACATGTTGCTTTTCAACAACGAAGACGGGGGAGTCCTTGCAATGGCACTTATTAGTGGTGTTGAAGGTGGGAAACATGTCGTAAACGGTCCTTTGACTATTGACGCAGTACAAGAGTCAGGTAACGGCATGCTACTAAACGAAATTGATAAACAAATCGTTAAAATTCGTCCTATGGCAACACCGATAGACCAATTATCTCGTTGTGCCGGAGCAAAATCAACCGGAAGTATGGTTGTGGACTATTATAACGTGGATACAAAAGAGACTAAATGCGAATTGATTGAAAGCTACATGGAACCAGAAGCAAGCGAAGCCAACGAAGACTCGCTTCGTGCCTCGTTAAACACATCAAATAACGATATGTTTGACGTTTCCGATACTATTTTGATTCCCGGAATAGCCGGATATGCCGAAGACGGAGTAACAGCATCAAAAAACGACCTCGTGCTTTATGTTCAGTCAAAAAATGAAGACGGCAAATTGAATGTATTGGCTGTAAACGGTAAAAAAATTGGTTATGTTGAACGTTGCGTTCCATCACTTACAAGCGGAACGATTCTCATTAGAATGGGACGTGCCGCTACCGAACTCGATGTGCAAAGCCCACAATTTGAAGCATTACCACAAAAGGCACAAAACAATTGCCAAATATTCAAAATGCAAATAGAACAGAGTACTCTTCAAAAAATCGCAAACAAAGAAGTGAATTGGACAATGAGCGACCAAGAAGAAGCTGCTATCTATGACATGCGTTTGGGTATGGAGAAAAGTTTCCTTTTCGGCGTAAAACGCAAAATTTACGACTTTAAGAAAAAGGAATGGGTTCTGTTTACCGGTGGTATATGGTATCAAGCCGGAAAAGATTTTTCACTTGACCTCACAAAAAAAGAAAATGGCGTTATTGACATGATGAGAAATGCGTTCACAGGTAATGCAGGTTCTAAACGCAAAATTCTTATCGGAGGATCACAACTCATTGGAGAACTAAACAAATTAAACTACAGCCGTGTGGTAAACAATACCGACACAACATCAAAATGGGGTATCGATTTTTCGGAAATTTGCTCCAACTTCGGAAAATTATATATTTTGCTTAGTGAAGTATTCGACGACTGTGGCATGGCTGATTGTGGATTGATTGTTGACCCCGAATATATTCAAAAATATAGTCACCTTCCTTTTGGAACCGAAGCTCTCGACCTTAAAGGTGCCGGTGTGAGAAATACCGATGCTCTCGTGCTTACTGAAGCCTCGTGCCTTGTACTTCGCTATCCTAAAGCTCACATGAGAGTAAAAATCAAGTAAAAACACAATAAACAGATAATCTGCCTATGAAAAGAAGAAGATGTTGTTCAACATTTAATCGTTTGAACAACATCTTTTATATTTTTTACATCGTTATTTATTCGTCAACCTTCAATATAATAGCCTTTTTTAGCTTTTCAGTAGAATCGGCTACTTGTTCTACACTTTCCAAATAACTTGAATCAAAATGCAAAGTTGCACAATTATAGAAAGGCATACGAAGATTCAACGCATCTTTTATAAATTGAGACAATTCCTCATCAGTTTTTTCGGCTATAATAGGACGCTTACTTTTTGCCGATGGTATTGTAAGCCTACGCATAAGGGCTTCATGCGAAGCATTAAGCAAAACCGTTATTCCACGAGTATTCATATACTCCATATTATCAAAATGACAAGGAGTACCACCACCGCAAGCTACTATTACGTCTTCAAATTCGGCTACTTCATGCAACACATTTCGCTCAATAACTCTGAATCCATCTTCTCCTCTCTCGGCAAATATCTCCTTTATACTATGCCTATATCGAGCCTCAATATATAAATCAAGGTCGATAAATTCTTTTTGCATCGCTTTCGAAAGAGAACGCCCCATAGTAGTCTTGCCACTACCCATATATCCTATCAGAAAAACAGGTTTCATATAGTATCATTATAGTAATTACGCAAAAGTAAGGAAAAAATCGTAACTTTACTGCCATAAATACAGAATGTTTTATGTCTAAAAAATTTAAATGGTATGTTGTGTGGGAAGGAACCATTCCCGGAATATGCGATTCTTGGGAAGAATGTAAACTACGTGTTACAAATTATCCCAACGCAAAATACAAAAGTTACAATACTCAAGAAGAAGCTATCAGAGCTTTTCGTGGCAACCCCGCCGATGAAATGGGAATACTTCGTTCCATTGCCAATGCACCGGTTTCACTCGTCAATTATGAAGCCATTCCTGAAATCATCACCGACAGTATAGCCGTAGATGCAGCTTGTAGCGGTAATCCGGGTATCATGGAATATCAAGGTGTAGACGTTAAATCGGGTGCAAGACTGTTTCACAAGGGACCTTTCCCTAAAGCAAGTAACAACATAGGCGAATTTTTAGCCATTGTTCATGGTCTTGCTATGCTAAAAAAACAAAACAGCCCGATAAAAGTCATCTACAGCGACAGTATAACAGCTTTGGCTTGGGTAAGAGACAAAAAATGTAAAAGCAAAATCGTTGTTTGTGCCGAAAATGCCCAACTTTTTGATATTGTAAAGCGTGCCGAAAAATGGCTTCAAGAAAACACCTACAACACTCTAATTCTAAAATGGAAAACTGAGGAATGGGGAGAAATTCCGGCTGATTTCGGTCGCAAATAACCAACCATCAATTTTTATTCATTTTTATTATATCTTTGCATATTATTAAAACATCGTCATCGTAATGAAAGGCTTTCACATTATAACTCCTGTCAAAGACTCAATAGATTTGACTCTGCAAACCATCGAAGCCATTATGGCTTCCAATTTTTCCGTACCGGTTAAATACACTGTTTTCAACGACTTCAGCACTGAAGAAAATACGGCAAAACTTGAAGAAGCTGCAAAAAAAACCGGATTTGAATTGGTAAATTTAAAAGATATTACCAATCATCCGTCTCCTAATTATCTTATGGTTCTACAAATGTCACAAAAAAGAGCTATTGAAGACAACTGCGGACTTCTTATCGTGGAATCGGATGTTATAGTGAAACCCGACACTCTACAAACTCTTTTTGACAAAGCATCGCAAAATAAAGATTGCGGAATGGCTGCTGCTGTAACAGTAGATGAAAACGGTGTAATAAACTTCCCTTACCTTTATGCTAAAGGTAAAGAAAACAAAGAATTCAGCACTCGCAAGCGTTTTAGCTTTTGCTGCACCCTACTCACTCTTGATTATTTACAAGTTTTTGATTTTAATGAACTAAATCCCGAAAAACATTGGCATGATGTTACAATATCGCACGAATCGCTTAAACACGGGTTCAAGAATTACCTATATACCAACAATCCTGTGTGGCATCGCCCTCACGGTAGCCGTCCGTGGAAATTATTAAAATACACCAATCCGTTAAAATACTATTGGTTGAAATTTACAAAAGGATTGGATAAAATATAATTATGAGCATAAATCAAGAAAAATTACCGGTTGTTTCTATAATCATCCCCATATATAACATGGAGAAATTCCTTGGGGAGACTATCGAATCGGTTTTGGCTTCATCTTACCAAGCCTTTGAGATTGTTTTAATGGATGACGGTTCTTCCGATTCTTCTCTCGACATTGCCAAAAGTTATGCTGAAAAAGATAATCGAATAAAAGTCTTCACTCAACAAAATTCAGGAGTATGCAAAGCACGAAACAATGCAATTAGCCTTGCCATGGGTGATTTAATCTTTCCTCTTGATTCAGATGACAAAATTTCACCCGATTTTTTAAGCGAAGCTGTAACCGTGATATTATCTGACCCCGAAATAAAAGTAGTTTATTCTCAAGCTGAATTCTTTGGAGACAAAAAAGGTAAATGGAATTTAAAACCTTTCTCTTTAAGGCTTTTGGCTCGACGCAACATGATACCCGTATCCGGACTTTATTGGAAAAAAGATTGGGAAAAAGTGGGTGGTTATTGCGAAGAAATTAGAGCTACCGAAGATTGGGATTTTTGGATTTCTATACTTAAAAATGGAGGAAAGGTCGTAAAATTGCCTTCTGTAGGATTATATTATCGCATTAGAAAAGGCTCTAAACGCATTGCCGACCGCAAACTAAAGCACTTTGTTATAGACACTCTTAACAAAAGGCATCGTGACTTTTTTAATGAACAATTAGGCGGACCTTTACACTATCAAAGAACATGGTCTCGCGTATTTAATTATATCAACAAGCTGTTTAACCGACAGATTTTCTAAGAAAAATGCCCGAACACTCATTTTCGGCTCTATTTCTGATGCATTTTTACACACATTATTAAAAATAATCATGGCTGACTTTTTTAATGAAGTCAGCCATGATAACATATAATAATTATATCCTAAAAACTATCGATTATTAGTTGCGATAAGAAATTTTAGCAACATGAGTGCTACCTTCTACATCGATAACCTTAACAATATAGATACCTGTTGCGTTACCGCCAAGATCTACCTCGTTAGTTCCATTAGATTTTCCTACAAGAGCTCCTGCTATTGAGTAAACCTCAACGTCTACAGCTTCTACACCGGCTACTCTTATTATTTGACCATCGGTTGCAACGCTCATCTTGACAGCCGATTCAACGATTCCCTCAACACCTACTGTAAGAGCTTGAGAGAATGTAAATTCTGCAGCTATAGTACCAGGAACATATTGATAAAGTTTCACTGTTTTATTATCCAACACCTCAGCTGTAATACAGTTTGGAGACGGAGTTTTAACTCCCTTAACGGTATAATTATTAGTAGCTACGACTGTATTATTAGCTATATCAACTATTTGGAATCCGTCACCATAAGATTCACCGATAGGTTCTACTGCAAACTGCTTACCACCCATTTTGAAGAATGTTCCACCTTGAGTGGTTGTGATACCATTGTCAGCATACGCCTTAAATGTAGTACTATTGGTGTTGTGATAGAAGTGCTTATTACCACGTATTCTCACAGCAATTTCATCACTATTAATGTCGGATGTCAACGGCATAGCAAAGGTCTCTGCATCTGCATTAGTGATTACCGATGATACGTCAATTGCCTTTGAAGATTTAAATGTTCCGTTGCTGATTGTCACCTTGGCAACTTTATTTGCATTATTTGGGATGATACACATCACACCACCGTTTTCGCTCATTATGTTACCTATGGCTTTACCTATATATTTGGTAATTGCAGGTTCAACACCATTAGGAAGATTGATAGTCAAGTCTTGCCAAGTGTTGCCTTCTTTAGGAAGTACCTTAAATGTGTTTGCCGATGTGGAATAACCTACACTGACTATAATGTTTCCTGCTTCATCTGAAGTTATAGCTGAACCGGTTGTTGAAGTTCCTACTGTGTGTAAACCATTTATGTCCCAATACATCAACTTAGGTGCATTCTCGTCTTTGTTGTCATTAAAGTAAATTTTACCATCAAAACCGGTACTCCAGCCAAAACCGGCTCCCGATGGTTCCACATGACCGGTTGTATGAGACCAATTTTTAGTCAATGTATATGCTAATGACTCTGATGACGACATTGCTGTACCATTAAGAGTTACAGTAACATCTTCTGCCCCTTCTGTTGACAAAGTTAGAATAGCACTATGGTTACCTTTTGCATTCGGTTCATAAATTACTGTGATTGCACCTTCAGCATCAGCTATATCAATGCTTAATGTAGAAAGCGTAAACATACTGGCATCTTCGCCACTTATGCTTGCTGTAATATCATTTATCAAGTTGTAACCGTTGACAATTATTGTCTCGTTGTCCGATTCACCTACATTAGCAGTCAAATTCACTGTGCTGTTGTTTACTTCAATCGATGGAGTTGCTACAACAGGTGCTTCACTTGAAGTAAAGAATGCGACACCTTGACCGGTACTGATAACCCAAGCTTCAACTGTACCATCGTCTTTAGTATTAATTACAACATTACCTGTACAGTTAGTATTGCGTTCAGTGTTAGCTAAGTGTTCTTTTGGATATTCTGCCAAGTTGATAGGTTGACGATATGAAGCGGAATTACTATCATCAGAAACTTTAAGCAAACGCATGAAACCTCCGGTATAATTTTTAGCCTTATCTTCATCGCTTTGAACAGGATTTCCCTCTGTATCTGTAGATGTGAATGTTTTATCATTGAAATCAAGCGTTACACCATAAGTTACTCCTTTATGTTCAAATTGACGATATACGTTACCCCAAGTTTTATAACCATCCATATAGTCTAATCGATTTCCATTAGTATCAAGTTTGGAAGGTGCACATTGAGAGCCGTCCAACATATATCCGTAGCTTGTAGGATAAACACGAATAGATGCACCGGCATATAGATTTGCTCCGCTGTTATCTTTTACTTGAATGAGCTTGCTCGGTGTTGTACCTATTACATTATCCTTTATAGGGAATTCAATAATGTAGGTTCCTCCTGTTACTCCTTCAACCTGATTAAGGTTGTTGTATGCAAAGATGATACGGCTACCGTCAGTCTTGTTCCAGTCTCCACCCAAGCCTATATAGTCGCCCAAACGGGTGATATTATTTTCTTTCAATGTTTCATAGCTTATTACAGTAACATTTGGAGCTTCAGATGAACTGTTTGGATTATCCCAAGTGTAGATTCGCAAGTCGTGAGTATTTCCTTGACCGTCGATACCACCCAAGTTTGAAGCTACTACTTTGCCTTCAAATACGCGTACATCACAAAGAGCAAGGATACCACCTGTTACTCCTTCGTTACTCAAGTCATAAAGAGGTTTTCCGGTGTATGCATCGATTACTTTTATTTTTGAATGTTCATAAACTGCATATATTTTACCGTTTTTAACATCCATATTACGCACTTTAGATGCATCCCAGCCATTTGCGGTCAAATTGTTTTTATTTTCACTTAAAACCCAACCTTCGTTGAACGACAATGGAGGCTCTGTTGCCACACCACTCAATGTAATCCATTGATAAACCTTATTACCTTTGACGTCTAAACTTTCAAGCGTAATTACATAATCTTCATATCCATCCTTATCGTTATCTCCGCTATATGTACCGGCTTTTTGCGGGCTGAATGTGATTTTAATCTTAGGTTTCTCCGGATCTTCAAAATCTTTTTCATCAAATGTATGTGTATCACCACTAACATTCAACCCATTCTTATTGACACTGAACACACCCTCACACTTACTTGACAATGTTATGGTTGTCCATCTATTTAGTTGTTGTCCTTCTATAACCACTTCGGCTGACGCAGTTTCTCCTGCAACACAGCTAAGGTAAACCTTGTTGCTACTTACCGAAATATACGGGGTCTCATTTACACCGCTACCCCCTGCACCATTATATTCCGGCTCAGTAACACTGTAATAACCATAGTAGTTTAGATAATCATAGATACCTTTCAAGTGTCCATCAGCCCATGCATTGAATCCTGAACTGTTTTTCTCTTTTATAAGTTGCCAATCGCTGTAACAATCTACAAACAAGCCTTCAGTCAATACCGCCGGATAATATTCACCGGCAGTGATTACTGTCCAACCATTGTTTTTGATACCACGGTCAATCATTTCATAACCTCCGGAGCCGTCAACGCTACTAAACTTGTTTATCAAACCAGATTGAATGTATGTTGCCAAGTTGTAACTGCCATCGTAGTAATACCAAGTTTCTGTTCCATGAGCCGATGCATTTGCCGCATTCAAGTGAAATGAGACAAACACATCAGAATCATAAGTATAGCAATATGCACGGCGAGTTGACAAACCCACTTCACCGGAAAAATTATTAATAGTACGAGTCATATATACATTCGCACCCAATTCAGTCAAATGATCTTTTACATTTTGAGCACACTGAAGCACAAGCCATGCCTCTGTATGATCATCAACAGATGAACCGTTGTAGACAGCACCCGGGTCATCTCCTCCATGACCGGGGTCAAGAACGATTGTATAATTGTTCCAAGCTGCATACATCTTTTGTGGAACAACCAAACTGATTAACAAAATCAGTGAATATATTATTTTTTTCATTGGAATTTATAGTTTGAAGTTATTTATTTCTGTTTCTCGACATCTTATTTCAATTCTGCCTTATACACTTGACCATCGTCAAATGATGTAAACACCAAATATTTGCCGTCAGGTGATACACTCGGACACATCTCAATGCGATTATTTGTCATAGTAAGAGCTTTCAAACCACTACCCGATGCATTGATGATATACAAGTCGCTCGCTGTAAATGTGTGACCGTCATCAACACTGTTTTCAAAAACAATCTGTGAATTGTTTACCCATGCAGGATTGAATCCTCGTGTGATTTTCTTTTTGCTACTACCGTCGATATTGATAGTATAGATGTCGTTACCTTCAACAAATGCTATTTTTTTCCCATCGGGCGACAATGCCGGACAGAACGATGGTTTTGCATTTATAACCTTCTTAATGCCATTACCATCGACAACCGACAAACCTTCTACATTAACTATTACACTCACGTTGGCTTTAGCTAAACATTTTGTTACAGCTGCACTCTTAATCATCTTGCATTTAGCTCCCGGTAACACTTTGGCATCCAATGAGCGAACACTTGCAACACCTTGTGCATCATATTGCCAAGATGCATTATCCATACGAGCAACATCCTCAGTCATACGAGTCTTCTTTCCGTTAAGCTCAATAGACCAAGCTGCTTGTTTGCGTTGGTTTTTCAACCCCACACGTTCATGTTTCAACTCACGCACCAAAATACGGCGAGAATCAGCACACCATTCATATCGGAAACCTACACCTTTGCCATTTGACAATTGTTGCTTATTGCTTCCGTTACTGTTAATAACATAAAGATTGTTGTAACCATACTCTGTGAATGCAATTTTGCTTCCATCGGGCGACCATTGCGGATTTTCATACTTGATGTCGTCTTGTGTTAAACGAACAACATTAGAAAGCTCGCCAACTTTCAAATTTTGAGCAATTCCGACTTGCGAAATCAGAACCACCGATAGTAATAGTTTTCTAATTGTTTTATATAAGTTAATTTTTTATAATTCATGTAATTAAAGAGTCAAAACTCGCATGTTTTACTCAAGGTTATTTTTAGTTTTATTAAATAGTTTGGTTTATTGGTCGACAAATTTAATCTTTTTAATAATACAAAACAATGATTTTGTAGATATTTTTATTTAAGGCACTATGTTTTTAATAAAATTTAAAAATAGACATTATCAAACTTCACAAATAATATTTTGTAGGGATATATTTTGTAGGGATATAATTTTGAATACCTGCGGTATTAACTTTGCTCTCACATTTTTTCTCTTATTTGTCCGTTTCCCGAAATAAGATATTTATATGTCGTAATTTCCGGCAATCCCATAGGACCTCGTGCATGAAGTTTTTGAGTAGAGATACCTATTTCGGCACCAAAGCCGAATTGACCGCCATCGGTAAACGAAGTAGGTACATTGGTATAGACACATGCCGCATCCACTTCCTTACGGAAACGAGCCATAGCCTCTTCACTTTCAGCTACAATACATTCGCTGTGACGAGATGAATAGCGTGCAATGTGCTGCAAAGCCTCATCTATACCCGACACGGTCTTTACACTCATTTTATAATCCATATATTCCATTCCCCAATTTTCATCAGTGGCATGTTTCACATAAGGATATTTTCCTTGCAATACCTCATAAGCCTCTTCATCGGCATAAACAACCACTTTTTCAGTTTCCATCGGAGCAATAAGTATAGGCAAATCGACAAGACGATTTGCATCAATCAATACACAATCAAGAGCATTACACACGCTCACACGACGCGTTTTGGCATTATGTATGATTGCTGCACCTTTAGCCGTATCCCCCGATTCATGAAAATAGGTGTGACATATACCGGCTCCGGTTTCTATAACCGGTACACGACTATTATCCCTCACAAAATTTATCAAGCCCTTACCACCTCGAGGAATAATCAAATCTACATATCCCACTGCATTGAGCAATTCAGCCGTTGCCTCATGTGATGCAGGAAACAACGTTGCAACAGCTTCATCAATTCCCACCTCACGCAACGCTGCATGTATTACGTCAATTATCGCCACATTGGAACAATAAGCATCGGTACCACCTTTCAATATTACCGCACTGCCACTTTTCAGGCACAAAGTAAACACATCGAGCGTAACATTTGGGCGTGCCTCATAAATGACCCCTATCACACCAAAAGGTACACTGATTTTGGTTATTTTCATACCATTCGGTTGAGTCCATTCAGCCAAAATTTTCCCCAAAGGAGATGGTAAAGATGCAACTTTACGCATATCGGAAGCTATTACCTCTATTCTTTCTCGTGTCAATAACAATCGGTCATATTTAGGATTGTTATTATCCATTTTAGACAAATCTTCGGCATTGGCTGCCAATATTTTATCCACATTGGCAACAGCAGCGTCTGCCACTCGGCAAATTATTTGATTTATCTTCTCCTCGCTTAATAAGTTCAACTTTCGAGAAGCTACACAAGTAAGTTCAAGAAGTTTTTTGATTGAATCGGTCATATCTCACATGCTTTTATCGCATGCAAATTTAAACATTTTTCAATCTCTCACCACTTTTTCTTAGGGCATTGTTGCCGACAAACGATTAATTTTACGCATTTGGAAAATAATCATGATTGTGGTAACCAATGTTGCTATAAAATCGGAAACAGTATAAGCTATCCATATTCCAATCAAACCAAACATGTGAGAGAATATGTATATTAATGGCAAAAGGAACAAAATTTGACGTGTCAAACTTAAAAAAATCGATTTTCCAGCCAATCCCAAAGACTGGAAGTAATTAGTTGATACAATTTGGAATCCTACAGCCCAAAATACCAACGTTCCTACACGCAAAGCAATGCAAGTGTTATCAATCAACTCAGGGTCGGTAGTGAAAGCTCGTGCAATCCATTGAGGAGCTAATTGAGCCCCTAAGCAACCCGTAGTGGTTATTATCATTGCCGCCATTACCGACAACCAATAGGCTTTCTTTAAACGATTGAATTTTCTCGCACCATAATTAAAACCTATTATAGGTTGCATACCTTGAGTTATACCCACTACAATCATCACAAGCAATTGAGCATAGGTCATCATGATTCCGAGTGAACCTACGGCATTATCTCCACCATATTCATGTAATAAATTGTTTACAATACCATTTAAAGCACTTCCTGCCATATTTACAACAAACGGAGCTGCTCCAATAGCTGTAATAGATGTGAAAATGTGCCATTTTAAACGATATATACCCGGCTTGAAATGTAATTCACTCTTTTTAGAGAAAAAATGTGACATAACAAACAGCATTGAAACCGTCATGGCTATATCTGTAGCCATAGCCGCACCTTTTATACCCAAATCAAGAACAAAAATGAAAATAGGAGCCAATATAACATTTAATCCGGCACCTATGAACATTGTAATCATGGCACGAGTGGGATAACCGGATGCTCGCATTATATTATTAAATGAAAAACACAAGTTCATAACAAGCATTCCGGGTAGGATATATGCCATGAAATCATGTGCATAAGGCAATGTGACTTCACTCGCCCCAAACAACAACAAAATTTCATCAAGAAACGTAGCAAAAAGAGTAAGATAAATAAAACCGAAGAGCAAAGTGAGAACAAGGCTGTTTCCCAAAATCTGTTCCGCTTTGGCTTTATCATGCTGACCAAGAACTATGGAAATTCGGGCAGCCGCACCGGAACCTATCAAAGTACCGACAGCAGCCGACAAGTTCATAACCGGGAATGTAATAGCAAGACCTGCAATAGCTTCACTTCCAACGCCTTGACCTATAAAAATACGGTCAACTATATTATATAATTGCATTACTATAATACCTACAATAGCAGGCAAGCTATACTGCCACAACAAACGCCCTACCGGCTCATTTCCAAGCTGATAAATATTATTCTTTTTGTCTTTCATCATCTTTTTTACCTTTTTCGGAGTGCAAAGATAGTGAATAATTGTATATTTTTTGTATTTTATCAATAAAAATCTACCTTTTTCATTGTTGCTGTTCTTTTTTACTTTACTTTTGTAAAAAACATATAACACAATTAATTCTGACTAATTGTAATCGACAATGATTTACAAATATGATTACCTCGTTATCGGTTCTGGTATTGCCGGTATGAGTTTTGCTTTAAAAGTGGCAAAAACGGGGAAAGTAGCCTTAGTTTGTAAAACCACTCTTAATGAAGCCAACACTGCTTTGGCACAAGGAGGAGTTGCTTCAGTTACCAATACTCGTGTAGACAATTTCGACAAGCATATTGAAGACACTATGATAGCCGGTGATTGGCTTAGCGATAAAGACGCCGTGAAACAAGTTGTTACAAAAGCTCCGTCTCAAATTCAAGAACTTATAAATTGGGGTGTAGATTTTGACAAAAACGAAAACGGAGATTTTGACCTTCACCGCGAAGGCGGACACTCTGAATTTCGCATTCTTCACCATCAAGACAACACCGGATTTGAAATACAAGACAGCTTGATTAAAGCTGTAAGAAAAAATCCAAATATCGACGTTTTTGAAAATCATTTTGCCGTAGAAATATGCACACAACACCATTTAGGTAAAATCGTAACAAGACGCACTCCAAACATTACTTGTTACGGTGCATACGTTCTTAATCAAGAATCGGGAGAAGTTAATACATTCCTTTCAAAAATTACTCTTATGGCGACAGGTGGTTGCGGAGCTGTATATCGCACCACGACCAACCCCCTTGTGGCTACGGGCGATGGTATTGCAATGGTATATAGAGCAAAAGGAACCGTTCAAGATATGGAATTTGTACAGTTCCACCCCACCGCACTGTTTCATCCGGGAGACCGTCCGTCGTTCCTTATAACCGAAGCCATGAGAGGTTATGGTGCAGTATTACGCACTCTTGACGGCAAAGAGTTCATGCACAAGTATGACCCGAGATTATCGCTTGCACCAAGAGATATTGTGGCTCGTGCCATCGATAACGAAATGAAAACACGCGGTGAAGATCATGTTTATCTTGACGTAACACATAAAAACGCTGAAGAAACAAAACATCACTTCCCCAATATTTACAAAAAATGTTTAAGTCTTGGTATCGACATCACAAAAGATTATATACCCGTTGCTCCGGCGGCACACTACTTGTGTGGAGGTATAAAAGTGGATTTAAACGCTTGTTCTTCCATTCAACGACTTTATGCTGTGGGTGAATGTTCTTGCACCGGATTGCACGGAGGTAACCGTCTTGCATCCAATTCGCTTATCGAAGCTGTGGTTTATGCCGATGCTGCCGCCAAGCACTCTATGGAACATATCAACGAATATACCTATCGCGAAGATATTCCGGAATGGAACGACGAAGGAACTCAACATCCCGAGGAAATGGTGCTTATAACACAAAGTGCAAAAGAAGTGGGCGAAATTATGGGTACTTATGTAGGTATAGTAAGAAGCAATCTTCGTCTTGACCGAGCATGGAACCGTCTTGACATTCTTTATGAAGAAACCGAAAAATTATTCAAGTCAAGCAAGGTCTCTCGCAAGATTTGTGAATTACGTAATATAATAAATGTGGGTTATTTGATTATGCGACAAGCAAAAGAGCGTCATGAATCACGTGGATTACACTACACAATTGATTATCCACCAAAAAAATAGCCCCTACATAATTTAGTTTAAATACAAAAAACCGATGGAAATAATTCCATCGGTTTTTTAATGTATGTATATATTTTTTTCCTATTTACGTTATCTTATAACGATTTTCTTCTTATAAGTGATTCCATTTACATGGGCTGCCACCACATAAACACCTGCAGGAAGATTTACATCAAGTTCGGCTACATTGGAAGCCTGCTTAACAACCGAACCTGTCATGTTAAATATCATCACATTTTGAGCCACTTCATTCATTACTACGGTATTTTCTTTTACCTTTATTTCAAAATTGGCTCCCAAAACATTATCTACAAGACTTGTCATGGTTCTATCGGTAAAATCATAAGCACAAAGACCACAACCCGGAACATATAAGAAAATTCTTACTGTGTTATTGTCTATTGTAATATAATCAACCGGAGCTTGACAAGTACTACTGTTCTTATTGCCAAGACCTGATTTTGGAAGTGTCCAAAGTAGTTTCATTGTTTCGAAAGACGTATAATCGTCGATTGAAACCAAATTAAAAGAATATGAGGAATTTGAATCTCCATAAGAATATACTATATAATTCTTACCATTAAGAGTAAAGACCGTACAACCATTACCGCCATATTGTCTTATAATAGGAGCCAACTCTTCTTTATCATCAAATGAACCAATCAAATTACCTGTAGAGAATTCATAAAGATTAATAGGATTGCTACCATCATCAACAAACAATCTATTTTCATCAACAATTGTTATGCGTGGTGCTATACCGAAAGTTGCAGAATAATATCCGTCTTTCACAGTACAAATTTCTTCTTTGGTTTGTGTTCCATCTACAAAAGTCCATCTTAAAATAACTTTAGTATCTTTTGCTGCAGCATATACTTTGAAGTTTCCTGTTGTAACATCACCCAAAACGGCTGCATGGTCTATACGATAAGTATTACTTGTAGAAATGGTTGCAACATTTTGCACTGCTCCGGTATTTGTGTTAACCAAGAACAATTTCAATGGTATGTTGCTTATATTAGTAGTCAAATTGGTTACACAAATGTTTCCGTTACTATCTTTTATTACATCATTACATGGATATAAACCAACTGTTGCATCTGCTCCCAATTGCAAACGCTTAATCAATTCACCGGTAGCTGCACTATAAACTCGAAGATACGCTGTGGCTGTTGAATTATTTTCGCTTCGGTCGGATACATATACATAATCTCCTACAGCACACATACCACGATTTAAAGAACCATCTGACTCAAATGAAATATTAGCATAATCACTCAATACAGAACGCATCCACACGCTCTTTATATCCAATGAACCAATTGCTGAATAAGCATTTTTATCGGTCTTTATCTCATAACCTGTTTCGTAACTTCCAACAGAGACCTTAGTAACTGTAAACGAACGACTTTCAGAAACCCCTGTATTGATACGACTTCCTTTTGTCAACACTCTCCAATAGAAAGTACCTTTTCCCAAAATAGATGCATTAACGTCACAACTTACAATGCGAGCTGTTGATTCATAAGCAATATCCTTGTTATATTTAATTGAAGAAAAGTTTTGTGATGAAGATATTTGTAAAGTGTAATTATCTACATCACCGGCTACATTAGTCCATGAGAAATAACAAGTTTCTTCTATTTCGGCATTATCCACCGGCAATGAAAGAACGGCAACCGGTCCGGCTTGAGGTGATGGAGTTTTAAAAGTTGCAACATCGCTCACGCTTTCAAGTTTGCCTGTTTGTGCAGAACGCACACGCCAATAATGCTCTTTATTTTTGCTTAAATCATCAAGGGACACAATTACGCTGTTTGTTGTAATATTTTTTTGAGAGTAAACAATATTGGAAAAATCAGCTTTATCGGAAATTTCTAAGGCATAAGTACCATTTTCAATCTTGTTCCATGAAAAAGTTGCATCCCATTCGGCAACTGCTCCATTTATAGGTGAAACAAGTGTTACTTTTTCAGCTTCTCCCGAAGGATAATTAACAACCGCTGCTGTGTGTTCTTTTCCAAAACCGTCAAACACACATACTGCATACCAATAATTAGCTTGTTTACTTGATTCTACATTATAAGATGTGCCGTAAACCACTTTTTGAAGATATTTTACGTCAAAGCCATCACCATCGGCTGCTTTTGCATTTTCCAATGTTACAGTAAGAGGCATAGCATAAACAGTGTATCTAATGATTGATTTACCATCGCTTACGGCATTCCAATTAAGAGTTCCGTTGTTATAGGTTAAATTAGCAACCTTGTCATATGTTTTAGTCTTTTTCCAAGTAATTTCAGGAACCAATGATGGTGTAGAATACAAGTCACTCTTTAGATACGATCTTGCTCCGTCAGTAAGATTCTTTACACTATAATAAATACTACCACAAGAATTGTCTTTTACATATTGGCGATTTAATGACACTTGTTTACCCAATTCAACCCAATTTGATTGATTATCAGCAGAACCAATGTATGTAACAGAATGACTTGAATAAAAATGAACGCCTAATTTTTCGGCTGCATCACTCCACCAATTGGACAACGGTCCGTAAGGTGCTGTCTGAGTTGTAGTCAGCCAATAAATTTGAGGTGAGATGAAATCTACGGTTTTTGCATTCATCCACGCCAATGGATCGGAATAAATTTTTGCATACTGCCAATCGCTTGTCGGTACACCATAAGAAGACGGTGATGAAAGTCCGTATTTGCTTGCCGATGCACCTGCTATTCCGGCAGGACTTATACCGAAACGCACATCAGAACGTAACTCCTGTATGGCATTATAAACATCTTCAACCATATCATTTACATTCTTACGACGCCAATCACCAATATTCTGAGCACCACTTGATAAAAAATTATTATAATCGGGTGCTGATGAATCTTCGACAACACCACCTGAAGGATAAAAATAGTCATCAAAAATAATACCGTCAACAGAATAACCATTCAAAATTTCTTTAATTACATTAACTATGAGTTGACGTGTTTCTTTTAAAGCGGGATTAAATGTTTGTGTTTTATTATTACTTCCGTCAGGATTTCCAGCTATAATCATATTAGAATTTTGCCATGCAACATCCATATCTGTAGACCAATTGCTACCCGAAGACCAACGGTAAGGATTTAACCAAGCGTAGGCTTCGATACCGCGCTTATGAGCTTCCTCTACAAAGAAAGCCAATGGGTCCCATCCCGGATCAACTCCACGTGTTCCCGATACATAACTTGACCATGGAGCATATTGAGAAGGATACATTGCATCTCCCATGGAACGCACTTGGAAACAAGCCGAAGTCATGTTGAGAGCTTCAACTTTATCAAGATAATCTAATAATTGTTTTTTTTGAGCAGTTTGTATCTCTGCTGTTGTTCCTGTTGTACTTGGCCAGTCTATACAATAGACAGTAGCAAGCCAAATAGAACGCATTTCTCTTTTAGGATTGGCTGAATAAAGGTTACCAATTGCTAACGCTAACACTAAAATAGCCGTTACAATACGATTTTTGGACATGTCATTTATTATTTTTTCAAAGTTAATAGTCTTAAAGTGGCAAAGATAACATAAAATATGCATTTATACCAAGACTAAAATAAAAAAAGCTCGAAACTATTATTGTTCCGAGCTATATATGAAAAGTTTACGATAAAAATTAACCGTTTACTTTCTTCATGTGAGCGATAAGTTCAAGCACTTTGTTTGAATAACCGATTTCGTTGTCATACCAAGATACAACTTTAACGAAAGTGTCAGTCAAAGCGATACCAGCTTTAGCATCGAAGATAGAAGTGCGAGTGTCACCCAAGAAGTCAGAAGAAACAACAGCATCTTCAGTGTAACCAAGAACACCCTTCAATTCGCCTTCAGAAGCTTCCTTCATAGCAGCACATATTTCATCATAAGTAGCAGGCTTAGCCAAGTTTACAGTCAAGTCAACTACAGAAACGTCCAAAGTTGGAACACGCATAGACATACCTGTCAATTTGCCGTTTAGTTCAGGAATTACTTTACCTACAGCCTTAGCAGCACCGGTAGAAGAAGGGATAATGTTACCTGAAGCAGCACGACCACCACGCCAGTCTTTCAAAGAAGGACCGTCAACAGTCTTTTGAGTAGCAGTAGTAGAGTGAACAGTTGTCATCAAACCGTCAGTGATACCCCATTTGTCGTTAAGAACCTTAGCGATAGGAGCAAGACAGTTTGTAGTACAAGAAGCGTTAGATACGAATTGAGTACCCTTAACATATTTGTCAAAGTTTACACCACAAACGAACATAGGAGTAGCATCCTTAGAAGGAGCTGACATAACTACATATTTAGCACCTGCTTCGATGTGAGCTTGAGCCTTTTCTTGAGTCAAGAACAAACCAGTTGATTCAACAACATATTCAGCTTCAACTTCGTTCCATTTAAGGTCAGCCGGATTACGTTCAGCAGTTACGCGGATTTTTTTGCCATTAACAATCAAAGTGCTGTTTTCAACATCAGCTTCAATTGTTCCTTCAAATTGACCGTGCATTGTATCATATTTTAGCATATAAGCCAAATAATCTACAGGACACAAGTCATTGATACCTACGATTTCGATGTCGTTTCTTGTTTGAGCTGCACGGAATACGAATCTACCG
>CAZHXA010000031.1:0-23391 GCA_964536025.1 uncultured Muribaculaceae bacterium | reverse complement strand
CGAGCGTTTCAAACTGCACGCCGAAGAACATAGTGGCGATGTACGAGAGGATGAACGGAGCATACTCCTTAACCATCACATTCTCCACGTCGCCCATTTGGTCGTAACCAACGAGCATATTGCTCTTTGTGGTGACGTGCATGAACTTCGAGCCGGCTTTGTTGTAGAGCGGACAGAACTTCAACTTGCCGTTACTACCCTCCACTGCTCCTTGACCGTATTGCGTGTTATACGGAATACCGCCATGAGTCATCAGATAGCCCTCGTTGTACTTGTCAACGAAGTCTTGCGAACAATACAAGTAGAGTTCCTGGCTTCTCAATCTCGGGTCGAGCGAGAACAAAATCTGCTTGGCAACATCAACGGCGTTAGCCGGGGTGATTTCCTCTGTAATCTTCAAATAGTTGCCCTTAGCAGTAGAGATGTTCTCCGCGGTGATTTCTTTCTCGGTGATAGTGTCAAAGCCGTCGAAAAGGTCGGCGGTCTTGTCGCCCGACTCTTTACACTTGCCGTTCCAGATAGCATCGTTAAGATGCTCCGAGAGGTTCTTGGCAATGAGAGCAATGACGTGGCGAGCGGTGGGTGTTGACCTCCTTGCCATCATTCTTGGCAAGCACAGAGTCAACAGTGTTGCGGTCGAAGTCATATCCTCCAACGTACCCTTTGAGTTGAATATTGTATTGATGTTTCGGCATGACGTTTAATTGTTTACGCCACGAAGTTATTCATATAATTAAGTTGTGGAAAAGACACGAAAACTCGAATAAATTTATTACATTTGCCCATTGCAATAAATCATCATTAATATGAAATCGTATATTTTAACAAAGAACTTAAAAATCTACTTAGCAATTGAGATAGGCATTTGGATGCTATTCTTCTTGTATCCAAGTGTTATTTCTCTTGGATACATATCTTTCTTTGTTTATTTGGCCCAACTTATTATAGGTCTTATAGCTTTTAACTCCACTTATCTGGAGTTCAATGAGAATTTTGTTGAAGAATATGGTCCAACATATGATAAGGATAAAACTTTTGTCATTGTTTTATTGATATTATTATTAGTTTTATCGCAATTTCCAATAGTTGCATACTTGGCATATCCAAGTAAACCTGACGATTTTTCCAAAGATTATTTTATACGGTATGAGAATCAACCATCAACTATTGCAATAGTATATGATGTTTTGATGTCAATCGTAATAATATGTTGGATAGATTTCGTAAACAGCGTATATAAAGATCCCAATGAATTAATGACGGAATATTTGAAAAAGCAAGAACAGCGTAAACAACGTGAATTAGAAGCACAAAAAGAAAAAAATAGAAAGATAGAATTATACGGGGATAATTATATTTCATTGTGTGCTAGAGTCGTATTCTCTAGTGACAAGAATCGTATGTGGATAAACGAAATAGAATATATGCCTTCTGAAATTATATCAGTAGATGTTGATGATATAAGTACAAGAACTCAATTACCACAAGAAGTAAAAACTAAAACATCAACAGGTAGTATGATAGGACGAAGCGTGGTAGGTGGATTATTATTTGGACAATCCGGTGCAATTATAGGAGGAGCCACGGCTAAGAAAAAAACAATAATTACAAAAGGGGAAATAATAACAAATTATAGATATAAACTTAGAATATCTACGACAAAGCGTGGCTATGAATTGATTAATTACGAATCAACGAATCTTGATTCTATTCGTATGTGCCAATCTTTTATATTAGCATTTTTGCGTCGCAATATTAATAATTTTAATTAAACAGCAAAAAGTCCCTTTCCTTTCGGAAAGACTCTGAGGTGGGTCGGGCCGTATCAGCTACGGCGGAACACATTACCGTTTGCTCCCATGTTGTAGTCCCACATGAACAGCTCGCGTCCGAAGGCTTCGAAATCGAAGTAATCAGCGAGATTGCCCATCGTCCTTTCAAGGTCGTAGCACTCGTCGATGATGTGACGGGCGACCGCGAAGCAGCTTCGACCAATAGGGAGAAAACTCTTCTTCGCTATCCCATTCACCGCAGTATGTTCTTTGCAAGCAAAGCGCTACGCGATGACTTCGAAATTGTCGAGCGAGTCGTTGAAATCCATATAATCATCGACTGCTTCGGCATCGTGCTTTTCGCTCATTTGGTAGTATTCGAGAATTTTCGGCTCAGTAGAAATTTAGTGGAGATAGAGTTTTTGAATAACAAAGAAATGCCGAAGGCATAGGAAACTTAAAACGGAAAGGTTAAATCTGAAAAGTTAATGCCAAAGCCAATGCCGAAGGTATTGCATATCTGTATTGAACGACTGAAATGGTCGGCATAGAAAAAATGCTTTATCGTACTGCGAAAGTACGGTAAAGCACTCTATGATGGAAAATACGATTATCGTATTAACGATTCATCATAATGCTCTGTAGATCCATGCTAACAGGTTTGCCATTTATGGAAAATCCTAATAGACCGTCTTTAAAAGTAGTAAGTTTCTTAAACTCCATAACAATGATTGAATTATCGCCCCATATCGCGTCTACTTTTTTAATGGTAAGCATTTCACCATTATTATAGAGCTTTAGTTATCTACCGACAATCCATTAGTAGCATCTCTGTCTGAGGCAAGGATTTCAATTGTAATTGTGGTTTTACCATGTTTGTTATTGAGTTCCTTCAATTGGGATGTTGCAATTGCACTACCAAAGGCAAGCAGTCCTAATGCAAATGAGAGAAGTACTTTCTTCTTTGTTTTATAAGTTTATAAATTATATATTTTAAACGCATAAAGTCTTAAATGTTACACACACAAAGATATGCAAATATTTTTGCAAAGTTACGCATATGCAGAGCATTTCACCCTCCCTAAGTTAATAAGCATTAAATATACTATATGGCATAAATTTCCCAGAAAATCGCTATACCATTTGCAGATGCTTCAAAACAATAATTCTAAACCATAACTTGCATTTTTTGTTTCAAATTTATGTGTTAAATGAATTATATGTAAATTTGCACGAGAAATAATGCAATATATGAAAAATATTATCCTTTTTGACAGTCCTGAAGTTAGGGAAAATCTTCTTCCCATCACTTTTACTCGCCCAATATCTCTCATAAGAATAGGCATAACTACTATTCTTGAAAAATGGCAAAGTTTTTTCTCCGATGACATGTTTTCTCATCTTACTACTGAATATTTACAGCCTAAATATACTACAAATGTTGCCGATGACAACTTTTTCGTTGCAGGACATGTGATTCCGTCAAAAAAACTTGCTAATCTCATCAAAAACTTAGAGAAAGGCGAAGCTATTACATCGGGAGATGAAATAATAGCTTTCAGAGGCTCAATAGAGGATTTTAAGGCTCAAAAAGCGACTCAAAAGACAGTATTCAACGAAGCTGTTACATCAATACATTGGTTATATGAGATTTTCACTCTTAACGAGCAGCTTCTTGAAGATGACTTCAAGCGAATTACTGCCGGACATAAATCTCAAGAAATAAGCAAAACTAACACTCTAATAGGCGAACCGTATTTCAGCGACGGAACGCCAAAAATTTTTATCGAAGAAGGAGCGTCGGTGGAAGGTGTTTTCTTAAACGTAACAAAAGGAGTTATTTACATAGGAAAAGATTGTGAAATAATGGAAGGTTCCTGCATAAGAGCACCTTTTGCCGCATGTAACAACGTGCATGTGAATATGGGTGCTAAAATATATGGAGCCACAACTATCGGACCATACTGTAAAGTGGGCGGTGAGCTGAATAATGTAGTAATGATAGGTTATAGCAATAAAGGTCATGACGGTTTTCTGGGTAATGCAGTAATAGGCGAATGGTGCAATCTTGGAGCCGGATGCTCAGCATCAAACCTTAAAAACGATTACACCGAAATTAAACTATGGAACTACCCTGCACATCGTTTCTTACGAACAGGTTTACAATTCTGCGGTCTTATCATGGGAGACCACTCCAAAGCTGGAGTGAACAGCATTTTCAATACAGCAACAGTGATAGGAGTAGGTGTTAATATTCATGGTACAGGCTTTCCCCGCAACTTTGTGCCAAGTTTTTCAGAAGGTTCAAGTGCCGGGTTCACCGATGTGTCATTGACCAAGTTTTTTGCGATAGCAGAGAGAATGATGTTGAGACGAGATGTAAAACTTACCGATATCGACAAGCAAATATTTCAAAACATATTCAATATAGCCGATAATTATAAATAGATTATGTTCTATTATTAATGCATCGAATCAAGGGCTGATTGCAATTTCAAGAGTTTTTCGCGAACCGATTTAAGACGTTCCACTACTTCAAAAGTTTTGTCTACGTTTTTTCTATTGCGATTGAGCTGTGCTTGTGCCGCATCGAGTTTAAGCCCCTTTTCTTTAACCAGATAGTACAACTTTCTAATGGTTTCAACATCTTGAGGCGTATAAAAACGAGTATTTTTGGCATTACGTTTCGGCTTGAGAATGGTAAACTCCTTTTCCCAAAAACGCAACGTCGAAGCCGGAATGTTCAAAATTTCGGCAACTTCGCCTATCTTATAAAATTTTTTATTCAAATCGTCCATATACCAAGTTTTTTTCACGCATCAAGCACTTTAAAACAATAGGTTAGCACCCTATTTTTTGCAAAAATAATAATAAAGACGTAATTTTGTAATCTATTTCAAGATTAATTGAAATCAAGCGGATAAATTTTACAAAAGCAACAACATATGCTTACATCAAAAGAAATAAGAGAATCATTTAAAGAATTCTTTCAAAGTAAAGGTCATAAAATAGTGCCTTCAGCTCCAATGGTCATAAAAGATGACCCCACACTCATGTTTACCAATGCAGGTATGAACCAGTTCAAGGATATTATCTTGGGCACAGTAACTCCAAGTTTCAAGCGAGCGGCCGACTCTCAAAAATGTCTTCGCGTGAGCGGTAAACACAACGACTTGGAAGAAGTGGGACTGGACACCTACCACCACACAATGTTTGAAATGCTTGGAAACTGGTCTTTTGGCGATTATTTCAAGCAAGAAGCCATTGATTGGGCTTGGGAATATCTTGTGGATGTACTAAAGATAAATCCAGAAATACTATATGCCACTGTCTTTGAAGGCTATGAAGCCGAAGGACTTGAACGCGACAACGAAGCCGCAACAATATGGGAAAAACATCTCCCAAAAGATCACATCATAAACGGAAATCGCAAAGACAACTTTTGGGAAATGGGAGATACAGGTCCATGCGGTCCATGCTCTGAAATTCACATCGACTTGCGTAGCGAAGAAGAAAAAGCTAAAATTTCAGGTCGCGAACTTGTAAATCAAAGCCACCCTCAAGTAATCGAAATATGGAATCTTGTGTTCATGCAATACAATCGCAAAGCCGATGGTTCACTTGAAGGTCTTCCTGCACGCGTAATCGACACCGGTATGGGATTTGAACGTCTTTGCATGGCATTGCAAGGCAAACAGTCCAACTATGATACCGACGTGTTCCAACCTCTTATCCAAAAAATAGCAACACTTGCCGGCAAAAAATACGGAGAAAACGAAAAAAGCGACATTGCAATGCGTGTAATAGCTGACCACGTACGTACAATTTCATTCTCCATAGCCGACTCACAACTACCGTCAAACGCTAAAGCCGGATACGTTATAAGACGTATTCTACGCCGTGCCGTTCGCTACGGATACACTTTCTTGAACCAAAAACAAGCTTTTATCTACACACTCGTAGATACACTAATCGAAGTCATGGGAGAAGCTTATCCCGAACTTGTAGCACAAAGCGAACTAATCAAGAAAGTAATCAAGGAAGAAGAAGAGGCATTCTTGCGTACACTTGAAACCGGAATAAAGCTAATCGATAAAGTCATCAACGACACTAAGTCGGCAGGCAAAACCGAAATATCAGGAGTTGAAGCATTTACGCTATATGACACCTATGGTTTCCCACTTGATTTGACCGAACTTATATTGAAAGAAAACGGATTAACAGCCAATATCGATGAGTTCAACGCCGAAATGACAAAACAAAAAGAACGTGCTCGCAATGCTGCAGCAATAGAAACTACCGATTGGGTAATTCTTCACGAAGGAGAAGCCGAATTTGTGGGTTACGATCTTGATGAAACAGAAACCGAGATTTTACGTTATCGCAAAGTAAAACAACGCAATAAGGAATTTTACCAATTGATTCTTGCACGTTCTCCTTTCTACGGAGAAATGGGAGGACAAGTAGGCGATAAAGGTGAATTGATTTTCGCCAACGAAACCATAGAAGTTATCGATACAAAACGTGAATATAATCAAAGTGTATGTATCGTAACTCAATTGCCAAAAGACATTACCGAAAGTTTCCGTGCCGTAATCGATAAAAAAGCACGTTTGGCTACAAGTTGCAACCACACAGCCACACACTTGCTTCATGAATCGCTTCGCGAAGTATTGGGTACACACGTTGAACAAAAAGGTTCGTTCGTAAGCCCAGAACTACTTCGTTTCGACTTCTCTCACTTCCAAAAGATGACCGAAGAAGAAATACGCAAAGTAGAACGTCTTGCCAACGAAAAAATCCGTAAAGCCACTCCGCGTTGTGAGCATCGCGATATCCCTATAGCCGAAGCAAAAGCTCTTGGAGCTATGGCATTATTTGGCGAAAAATATGGCGATAAAGTGCGTGTAATACAATATGACAACTCTATTGAGCTATGTGGTGGTACACACGTTGCCAACACCGGAAACATAGGTTCAATAAAAATAGTGAGCGAAAGCAGTATTGCAGCAGGAATACGACGCATTGAAGCTATCACAGGTGAACGCGTAGAAGATGCAATTTATCACATTAAAGATACTATGATGCAAATAAGTGCTTTACTTAATAATGCACCTAATATCATACCGGCTTTGCAAAAATCACTTGCTGAAAATGCCGATTTACGCAAACAAGCAGATGAATTCTTGCAAGAACGCATCAAGAACCTAAAAGCAGAGCTACTTGAAAAAGCTGAAAACGTTAACGGATTGACAGTTGTCACATGCTACGGATTACGCATAGCCGAAGTAGTGAAAGGTGTTGCATTCTCATTAAAAGCCGACAATCTGAACGACACTGTATTCCTTGCAGCCACTCATGAAGCCGACAAGCCAATGCTTACCGTTCAACTATCGGACAACCTTGTAAAAGAAGGCTTGAATGCATCAACCATAGTACGCGAAGCTGCCAAATTAATAAAAGGTGGTGGTGGTGGTCAACCTCACTTCGCTCAAGCAGGTGGTAAAGATATTGACGGACTTTCTTCTGCAATGGAAAAACTTCGTGAACTTATAAACCGCTAAAAAACAAATTATAGTTTTATACTATTAAATAGTATAACGGTGCATTAACTCATCTCAACGTTAATGCACCGTTATTTTTTTCAGAATACGACATTAAAAGAAAATCCATAATTCAACCCCTTTTGATCGGGAACAAACGCCGGCATTAAAGCCATATCGGTTCCGTTACGTTTTTCCTTTATTCCTTGACGACAAGGATTACCAGCAAAAAGTCCCACAAATTCATTCACAGGGTCGACAATAAATGCAGCTATATTACCAAGCACACTTGAGCCAAACAATGTATAACCATCGTCAACTATTTTACGCTTGAATTTATAAAAACATTCACCCAAGAAAGCTCCGACTACAGGCGTAATAATCAAATCCTGTACTGATGGAATTTCCATAAACGCTTCAATCCCATATTCCCAAAAGACGGTGGAAATAGCAAATCCATATAAAGAAGACTCCCAAAAATTGAATCCAAGACTGCGAGCACTCATGAAATAAGCTGCACCACCATAAGGATGAAGTATATAATTAAACACAAAACTATCTCCATCCCAATGAGGTCCGGATTTCACATGATTTCCCCAACGCTTAAATAACGGTGTTTTGCGTAACTCTTCCCTATTCCAATTAGTAGCATCATCGGGTAAACACTCTAATATACCAAGCGTAACAATTCCTGCTCCACAAAGTGCACCTGTATTAATCCACAAACGACTCCAATCAGGACAGCTTGTTTTACGTGAATACGGCAATTCATAGATATTCTTTTTCTCAATTTTAAGCGTATCACCGGCTATTGCTTTAGAAAAGGTAACAAGCAATAATAAAATAGTAATAATAAGTCGGCTTTTGAATTCTAATTTGTTCATAATGGCATTAAGTGATTCTTCACGCAAAATTATCAGATTTTTCACTATTGAAAATGTTCCAAAATTCAACTGAAATATTCCGATTTTAAGCTATAAACAACCAAAAGTCGCCAAAAGATGTAAAAAAGGGAAATGTTATCATCACGACAACATTTCCCCAACCTTAAAACCATTCTAAAAAAATTCAGCAGATATTTTTATATATAATTACTATAAATTTCTCTACATTATAAAATCACCTTTTCTGTTTTTGTACCTTGCTTCTTGATAAATACACCATTTGAAGGATTTTCTACACGCACGCCTTGCAATGTGTAATATTCAACAGGAGCATTACAATCAGCCTTAGTTGCTCCTATTCCGGTTGATTCAGCTTCATAAACTTGCAATCTATCCAAGCAAAAGTAAGATGCAGTATTTGGGCCATAAATACTTGAATCGGTTGTATACATTCTAAAATATAAACCTGCAACTTCTCCAAGTGAAGACAAATCAACCCATTTCCAATTCTTTAAAACAGAAAAAATACCGTCTTCTTGTTTTGCCAATACAACTTCAACCGATCCTACTTCATTACCGGTTGCATCCTTTCCTACAATAATCAACTTATGGCAATCATCATCTATAAATTCACGAGCATAGCCATCGCCATGTATATAGCTATAAAAAGGTTTTGAGTTGGAAGTTACATAGATACCTTTACATTTTCTTGCTACGCCATCGGTAAATGTGATATTCACATTATCCGGGTCATAATCACCAAACCAATAACCTACTAAATAAGGGCTGTTCTTATCTACGATCAAAGTGCCATCAGTAGCAACAGACTTAATACCGCCTCCTGCCATACAACCCATTTGATTAGCATTATCATTATACCAATTGTTTTCTAAATCGCTTTTATCTCCTGTTTTACTTACAGCAAAACCACCCCACACATAAGAGCTATAAGATGCAGCAAATTTAAAAATCTGAGTTTCATAACTACCATTAACGATGTAATAAGGTAATTCACCATAATCAAATTTAGCATCATCTAAATTTAATGTAGTTACAGTTTTCTCTTGAGCGTAAGAGCTTAATGTTACAATTACAGCACTTACAAAAAGTAAAATTTTTTTCATAAAACAATTTTATTTAAAATTAAACAATCAATACCTAATTTTTATTTCAAAATCACTCTTTCAATTTTTGAACCTTGTTTTTTAATAAATATACCCATTGAAGGATTTTCCCAAACACTCAAAAGCAATAAAAAAGATAAAATTTTCCTCATATCACTAATATTTAGTTCATTTATATACTTTGCCATCAACAACTAAACATAAGATTTTAAATAAAAAAAATCTTCATTATTCAGTTATTTTATTGTAATAAACGCGAGTTCTAAAGAATTCGTGATTAATCTAAGAATAACTGCTTTAACGAAGAAATCTTTATTATAAGGAAAAAATTATCTTAACACATGCACTTAATATTATAACACTAATTATATTTCTGCTTAAATTAGAGCGAAAAGAACACTTCTAAGTTCAATTCCCTACTCAAAGCAGACAAGCATGTGCGAAATTTCGCTAAACGTAATGCTTCAATCCTCGAAAGCATTATTCTTAAATAAGTCATGCAGCAGGTCTTCTGACTTTCCCATCGAAGTTCACGCCTTCCCAAGCCGTTAAGGCTCAGTGACACATTGTGTGAATCGATATTATCATGAGATTACAGCAGCGGGACTGTTGGGGATTCACACCCCATTCCCTCTTAGGAGACTTCAATAAAAATCTCAACTGCACAACGTCCAAATATTTTATAATCGGGCTCTCTCGACCGAATTTTCTAACAAATTATTATTATGCTCTTACAAAACCACTTTCATTGTTTTGTAGCCTTGACGCTTTATATAAATACCGTCTTGCGGATTTTCCACTTTAATACCTTGCAAATTATAGTATTCTACCGGAGCATTTTCATCAAAAGTCACATTTTCAACTCCAGATAGTTCTGCATCGGGGTGAAGGTCTTCACCTCCACATACCTCAGTAGAAGTTTCTCCTATCCAACCACAATATTGATTTATTGCATTATACACCTTTATGAAAGATATTGCAGGAAGATAAACCGATGCACCGGTTTCATCAACAGCCCAATCGATTTTAAATCCCGGGTCACTATCATTAGGTTGATTATCTACATATCCGTAATCAAACATTTTTAAAGTGTAATATGTTCCCTTTCCACTTTCATCGGCTCCGTTATCGACAAGACGACAACCTTCAAATGTGATGGTTTCTTCATCAATCCAAGATGGCCAATAACTTTGTTTATGGAACGAATTTTGCATTACATATCCTGTTGCATTTTTATTATCAACCCACTTAATGTAAGTACGGTCAATAATCGAAGCATTATTAGGGTCAGGGTCGGCTACATGGTCGGATGGAGTACGATAATAAGTTAATTTATAGTCATGAATTGTAGTAGATTTATTATATTCACTACCAGCCAATTCATACCACTTATCATCAGGTTTTCCATTTCCGTTATCGTCATAGCTCACCATCACTATACCCGGTTCACAACTACCTTTACCGGTCGCACCATTTGCAATGAAAGCATTACCATATATTTTAAAATCATATTCTCCCTTGACATTTACTACAGGATGGTCAAAACCAAACACCACATAACCGCCCCAAGCTCCAAGTGAAATCATTCCGGGGTTCTTATCACCGCATATTTGTTCTTCTACTTTGGATATAATCTCGGTTTTAGTGTCGCCTTCCTCACATTCGGGCATTTCGTTGATAAATTGTCCAGGAGCCGGAACAAAATCATAGACCTTGCTCAGATATGGTGATTTGGCACTCATTGACAATGATAAACCTACGCTCAACAAAAGAAATATTCTCTTCATTTTCTCAATAAATATATTATTTTTTAAATCTATTTTCCAACAAAAGCGAAATGTGCAGGAATGTCACCGGTGCGGACATTCCATTTAAGCACTCCATCCTGTCCAAAACAATACAAAGTTCCCGGATTTACATAATTTTTGGCATCGGTAACATATATATCTTTTGTTTCGGGATTAACAGCGATACCATAAGGCTTGCGAATTTTTGATTCGGTACCATCGGTTATGAAATTACGTGTAATAACTTCACAATTATGCACATCTACAATGGCATAGGTTACTTCATCGGTCATCGTGATATTACTCCAAGCTATACTGACCACATAAAGAGAATCTCCATCAATCCACATTGATGACACAGGTACATCAAGTTCGGCTTTTATTCGTTTTTTACGCACATCATAGCAAAATAGTTTAGACTCTACTTCAAAATAATCTCCACGAGTGGAAACCCACAAGCCACCATATTCATCTCCTGTAACGCATTGTAAATTTATGGCAATGGGAACACGTTCCTCCTCTTTAAATGTAGCAATATCTATTACCGATAATGTATTTTCATAATTCGGTACCATATATCCACCTGAATTTGCTACATAAATTTTTCCATCTACAATTTCAAGTTCATCGGGTTGAAATCCTACGATACAAGTATCCACAACAGCAAGCGTAGTAGTATCAACTTTGGCAACATAACCTTTTTGCACATAATCGGGATTTATTTCCACAGGTCCAGCATAAGAAGTTACATAAGCATAACCTTCATGAAACTTAATATATCGGCAATTAGGTATATTTATTTGTCCTATGCGTCGTGCAGTAGTTACATCCATAACTTCCACCTTATTAGAGCAATTTATCACAGCATAAAGTTTACTGCCGTAAACTGCTATATCATTTCCCACATCACCCATTTCCTTAGGTACATCAGGATTGGCATTACCATAAATATTGCGAGTGTATACACCGGTTGCATAATCATAGTAATCGAGCGTGCTCTTATTACTGCCCATATTACCTTCATTCAACAGATAAAAGCCTTTTACATCAATCACCTCCGGTTTTGAAACAACAACATTTTCAGGAATGAAAATCTCATCATCTTCTCGACAAGCCATTAATGCAAAGATGCACAATAAAAATATTATATATTTAGAATTAATCATAGTTCAATTCTCAAAATAGCTTTATAATTTCGTCCAGGCATAGGATAATTTTGTATTACATCATAATATTGATTCAATAAATTATTCACTTCTGCCGATATTTTCATTTTCACATTCCTCACTTTAAATGAATAACCTGCCGATAAATCATGAGTATACCACGGTTGTTCATAATTGGCTCTAATATTGGAAGAATTATGGTAGCGTTCTCCCACATAAATGAAACTGTAATTCAATTCAACATTTCGCCATGTACCATTCACAACCACCGAGCCGTTATGCCACGGTATGTAAGAAATCTGCCCTTTATAGGTTCCTGCTTCGGGGTCATTATCGGTAGGATCAGAATAGTCTTGAGCTCTCTGATAAGTATAACTCAAGTTTGCAGCCACTTCTATATCATAAGGAAAAGTGAAACGAGCTTGTGCATTTACATCGATACCTCTTATCTTCACTTTGCCTATATTCATCATCATCCAACGATATTGCCCTGTTCCTTTAGGAACCGATATGATTTTATCGGTTACGTGATTATAATATGCATCGGCTCGCATACTCAATCCCGTAAGAATACCACATTCGAGAGCCGATTGATATTGAAATCCTAAGTTATATTGGCTCACATATTCCGGTTCAAGATTAGCATTACCAATGTCGGTATAATACAAATCATTGAACGTAGGCATACGGAAAATTTTCTTATAAAAGGCTCTGAAATTTAAAGGAAAGCTCTCTACCGGACGATAAGAAACAAAAACAGCAGGAGTATATTCGCTGAAATCCTTTGTTCGCTTGGTAACGCTTCCAGTTCCACTTGTAGCAGTACTTTTATCGGTAACAAAAGTACCAAGCACACTCGCTTGAGCCTTCCATCCATGCCATTTATAAGCCGTAGCCAAAGCAACGAGAACACTATGACGAGTTGGATATACAAAATTGGTCAATGATGCATCAAGCGTATTCCAAGTATAATCCACCGATAGATTCATTTCCCAGTTTCGGAGCAACTTGAATTTATTGGCAGTAGATAAATAAATCTCTTCTTGAGTGAATTTATTATCAAGATACATTAATGTAGTATCGGGATTAAGATAACGCATCTTATCAAGTGCATACTTGGCGTTTAACATCAATTCATATCGAGAACCTATACGTTTTTGGAATGTTCCTTGAGCAAAGAAGTTTCTATCCCATTGACGTTGTGAAGTTTTCCACACATTATTAACGATAGCACCAGGAATGCCACGTTCAGAATCATAATAATAAGCCTTAGCTTGCCATTTACCGCCCTTCATTTTCCCATAAAGACCTCCTTCAAGACGTAAGGAATATACATCTCCGTTTTGACGAGTTGCAGTAGTATCCCAAGCCAACGTACCGTCACTAAACACTTTTTTATATCGAAATTTATATTTTCCGTCAGCATCGATATATTCTGCATTAAAAGTAGCACTTACATTCTCGTTTAATTTCTGCTCCAACAATATAGACGGATTTAAAAGTCCGAAAGAACCAGTACGAAACAAAAATTTCATATTGGTTGCCTTATTTCCTTCAAATTTAGGGCTACGAGTACGCAAATATATGGTTCCAGCAGCACCAAAGTCTTTTGCAGGCTGAAAAATATCACTTTTTTGACCGTTATACAAAGAAACCTCCTCAATATTGTCGAGCGAGAACTTTCCCAAATCTATTTGACCGTTTTGAGCATTTCCAAGCTGTATTCCATCATAAAAAACGCCCATGTGATTTGTTCCCATGCTGCGAATGTCAACAGTTTTTATACCTCCCACGCCACCATAGTCCTTAATTTGCACTCCTGAAAAATAACGCACCGCATCTGCCACAGAAAAACTGTTTAAACGTTGTAACTGAACGCCATCCAACTTTTGAGCGGGAATAACTTCGATATATGGCTTATAAGCACGCACCACACTCACCTCTTTAAGACTGAGCATAGTGTCAAGTTCTGCCGTTTTTTGAGCAGAAATCATTAAAAATGATACCACCAACAAATTAATGGTACATAAAAATTTCTTTTGCAACATATACTGTCGTTTTAGGTTCTAATTACCGAGAACCGTTAAAACACTTAAATGATATGGCAGGTCTTCTGACTTTCTCTAATTTGTTTCCGGTCTTCCCTAAGCAATAATATGTTAAGTGACCAAAGATTGAAACAAAATCGTTATATAACGAGATTACAGCAGCGGATTCTGTCCGGGATTTTCACCCGATTCCCTTTTCATTGCATAATGATGATAATTCATTAAGCAACACCATATCTGAGTGCAAAGATAATATTTTTTTTCATAATCATTGCGACAACTCAGAATATTATATATTTGCATTAGTGACAATAGCTTTTATGCCGAAGCATTAACTTCTCTGATTTAACCTTTCAGATTCTTAAGCCATCGGCATTTTTTTGTTATTACATAATTCTATCACTTCTATAAATATCTATTGAGCCATATAAATTTTAAAACACTCATTTAATGTAATAAAAAATCCCGGCGGAAAATTCCGTCGGGATTTTTTTATTATTTATCTAATTGGCATTTTATCCTACCAATTCTTCATTCATTACGTCAGATTCTCTTTTGCTATTAGCACGATCTACATCGTCTTTGCTGGCAACAATTAGAGAGTTGTATTCACGCAAACCTGTACCGGCAGGAATTAAGTGACCACAAATTACGTTTTCCTTCATTCCTTCCAAATAGTCAGTCTTACCATTAATAGCTGCTTCATTAAGCACCTTAGTAGTTTCCTGGAATGATGCAGCCGACATAAAGCTTGAAGTTTGAAGTGCAGCACGTGTGATACCTTGAAGAATTTGTTCAGAAGTTGCAGGAACTGCATCTCTTACTTCAATAACTTTCAAGTCACGACGTTTCAACGCTGAATTTTCATCACGCAACTTGCGAGCAGTGATAATTTGACCCGGCTTAACATTAGTAGAATCACCGGCATCTACAACTACCTTCTTACCCCAAATACGGTCATTTTCATCCATGAAATCACGCTTATCAACAACTTGTTGTTCCAAGAAGCGAGTATCACCCGGATCAAGCACATTTACCTTACGCATCATTTGACGCACGATAACTTCAAAGTGCTTGTCATTGATTTTCACACCTTGCAAACGATATACGTCTTGAACTTCGTTCACGATATAATCTTGAACGGCAGTCGGACCCTTGATATTCAAGATATCGCTTGGAGTGATTGCACCATCGGACAACGGAGTACCTGCACGCACATAGTCGTTTTCTTGTACAAGTATCTGTTTTGACAACGGAACCAAGTATTTCTTAACTTCACCAAGTTTGGAAGTAACTGCAATTTCACGATTACCACGCTTGATTTTACCGAATGAAACTTCACCATCGATTTCGCTGACGATTGCAGGATTTGATGGGTTACGAGCTTCAAACAACTCGGTAACGCGAGGAAGACCACCGGTGATATCGCCGGCACCTCCCACAGCACGAGGAATCTTAACAAATACTTCACCCGGTTTCAATTCTTCACCTTCTTCTACCATCAAGTGAGCACCTACCGGCAATGAATAAGTCTTAACCAAGTCTCCATTAGCATCAAGCAATTGAGCTTCAGGAACGCGAGTTCTATCTTTAGACTCAATGATTATCTTATCACTGATACCAGATGATTCGTCAACTTCGTTACGGAATGTTATACCTTCAACTACATTATTGAATTTAACCTTACCGGCAACTTCAGAAACGATTACGGCATTAAATGGGTCCCATTCACAGATCAAATCACCCTTCTTAATTTCATCACCGTTCTTCTTATATAGTTTAGAACCATAAGCAATGTTGGCAGTAGTAAGTACCATCTTGGTATTCGGTTCCAAAATACGCATTTCAGCCATACGTCCTACAACAACTTCGTGATCTTCGGCTTGAACACTACGCAATTCATCAATTTCAAGAATACCATCGTAACGAGATGTAATATTTGAAACGGCAGCAATGTTAGAAGCCACACCACCGACGTGGAATGTACGAAGAGTCAACTGAGTACCCGGTTCACCGATTGATTGAGCCGCAATCACGCCGACAGCTTCACCTTTTTGTACCATACGGTTGGTAGCAAGGTTACGACCGTAACATTTAGCACAAACACCTTTCTTAGCTTCACAAGTAAGCACTGAACGTATTTCCACACTTTCGATAGGAGACTTTTCGATAAGATCAGCTGCAGCATCACTGATTTCTTCACCACTACGTACAATTATTTCGCCAGTACTTGGATCTACGACATCGTGAACAGAAACACGTCCTACGATACGTTCACTAAGAGATGCAACAACGTCTTCATTATTTTTAACTTCAGTACATACAAGACCACGCAATGTGCCACAATCTTCTTCGGTTATAATCACATCGTGTGCTACGTCAACCAAACGACGAGTCAAATAACCAGCATCGGCTGTTTTCAACGCAGTATCGGCAAGACCCTTACGAGCACCGTGAGTTGAGATAAAGTACTCTAGCACGCTCAAACCCTCTTTAAAGTTAGCCAAGATAGGGTTTTCGATGATTTGACCGCCTTCAGCACCGGCTTTTTGCGGTTTAGCCATCAAACCACGCATACCTGACAACTGACGAATCTGGTCTTTAGAACCACGAGCACCTGAATCAAGCATCATATATACTGAGTTAAAACCTTGATTGTCGCTAGACAATTGTTTCATCAATATGTCGGTCAAATTAGAGTTTACGTGTGTCCAAATATCGATAACCTGATTATAACGTTCAGTATTGGTAATGAAACCCATACTATAGTTATTCATGACTTCTTCTACTTGTGCGTAACCTTCATTTACAAGAGCTTCTTTCTCAGCAGGAATAAGCACGTCACCAAGATTGAAAGACAAGCCACCCTTAAACGCCATTTGATAACCCAAGTTCTTAATATCATCAAGGAATTTAGCCGAACGAGGTACACCGCAAGACTTAATTACCTTGCTGATGATTGTTCTCAAAGATTTCTTTGAAATAATCTCGTTTACATAACCGATTTCCTTAGGAACATATTGGTTAAACAAAATACGACCTACAGAAGTGTTTTCTTTCAACACTTTTACAAGGTTACCATTTTCATCCAAGTCATCTACAACAACCGAAATTACGGCATGAAGTGTTACTTTACCTTCATTATAAGCTATTTCGGCTTCTTCTGGACCGTAGAACTTCAAGCCTTCTCCTTTATCGCCCTTACGCAACTTGGTAATATAGTAAAGACCAAGTACCATGTCTTGAGAAGGAACGGTAATAGGAGCACCATTGGCAGGGTTCAAAATGTTGTGTGAACCAAGCATCAATAATTGAGCCTCAGCGATAGCTTCATTACCTAATGGCAAGTGGACCGCCATTTGGTCACCATCGAAGTCGGCGTTGAACGCTGTACATGCAAGTGGGTGCAACTGAATTGCTTTACCTTCAATCATGCGTGGTTGGAATGCTTGAATACCCAAACGGTGTAGAGTAGGAGCACGGTTCAACAATACCGGGTGTCCTTTCATTACATATTCAAGAATATCCCAAACAACCGGTTCTTTACGGTCTACAATCTTCTTGGCACTCTTCACAGTCTTAACGATTCCGCGTTCAATCAATTTACGGATTACGAAAGGCTTGTAAAGCTCAGCTGCCATATATTTAGGAAGACCACATTCGTGCATCTTCAATTCAGGACCTACTACGATTACCGAACGTGCTGAATAGTCGACACGTTTACCAAGCAAGTTTTGACGGAAACGTCCTTGCTTACCTTTCAAACTGTCGGAAAGAGACTTCAAAGGACGATTGGCATCAGTCTTGACGGCACTTGATTTACGAGAGTTATCCAACAATGAATCAACAGCTTCTTGAAGCATACGTTTTTCATTTCTCAAGATAACTTCAGGAGCCTTGATTTCAATAAGTCGTTTCAAACGATTGTTACGTATAATCACGCGACGATACAAGTCATTCAAGTCACTTGTAGCAAAACGACCTCCATCAAGTGGTACCAATGGACGCAATTCTGGTGGAATAACCGGAATTGCATTCAATACCATCCATTCAGGTTTATTTCTATTCTTTGAAGCACGGAAGCTTTCTACTACTTGCAAACGCTTCAAAGCTTCGGTTTTACGTTGTTGAGAACCTTCGGTATTTGCTTTATGACGCAATTCATAAGACAATTCATCAAGGTTCAGTTTAAGAAGCAATTCATAAATAGCTTCGGCACCCATCTTGGCAACGAATTTATTTGGATCATCATCTTCAAGCAATTGATTTTCCTTTGGCAATTTGTCAATGATATCCAAATATTCGTCTTCAGACAAAAGGTCAAGCGGCTGTACTTCTTCAACAGTTCCCGGATTGATAACGATATAACGCTCGTAGTAAATTACTGCATCAAGTTTCTTTGATGCAAGTCCCAATAGATAACCTATTTTATTAGGTAACGAACGGAAATACCAAATGTGTGCAACAGGCACTACAAGTTGGATGTGTCCCATGCGTTCACGGCGTACTTTCTTTTCGGTAACTTCAACTCCACAACGATCACACACAATACCTTTGTAACGGATTCTCTTATATTTTCCGCAATGACATTCGTAATCCTTTACCGGACCGAATATGCGTTCGCAGAACAAACCATCACGTTCAGGCTTATATGTACGGTAGTTGATGGTTTCGGGTTTCAAAACCTCACCGCTTGATTGCTCCAAAATTTCATCAGGAGACGCAAGACCGATAGAAATCTTTGAGAAGTTACTTCTTATCTTGTTATCTTTTCTAAAAGCCATATGTTATTATCTTCTTTACTTTATTATTCTAACTTGATGCTTAGTCCCAAACCACGAAGCTCGTGTAACAACACGTTCAAAGACTCAGGGATACCCGGATTTGGCATCGGATCTCCCTTGACGATTGCTTCATAAGCCTTGCTACGACCTACAACATCATCACTCTTAACGGTCAAGATTTCTTGAAGTATGTGTGATGCACCGAATGCTTCAAGTGCCCAAACTTCCATTTCTCCAAAACGTTGACCACCGAATTGAGCCTTACCACCTAACGGTTGTTGTGTAATCAATGAGTATGGACCAATGCTACGTGCGTGCATCTTATCCTCTACCATGTGACCCAATTTCAAGAAGTATGTCACACCTACTGTTGCAGGTTGGTGGAAACGTTCACCAGTACCACCATCATACAAATAAGTCTTACCATATCGAGGAAGACCTGCTTTATCGGTCCATTCATTCAAGTCGTCAAGGCTACAACCGTCGAAAATAGGAGTAGCAAATTTAACCCCAAGTTCACGACCAGCCCAACCAAGAACTGCTTCAAAAATCTGTCCCAAGTTCATACGAGAAGGCACACCAAGCGGATTCAATACCAAGTCAACCGGTGTTCCGTCTTCCAAGAACGGCATATCTTCTTGACGAACTACGCGAGAAACGATACCCTTGTTACCGTGACGTCCTGCCATCTTATCACCGACACCGATTTTACGTTTTTTAGCAACGTAAACCTTAGCCATTTGCATGATACCAGAAGGAAGTTCATCACCTATTGAAATATCAAATTTCTTACGACGCAATTCAGCATCAATTTCTTTATATTTACGCAAATAATTACCAATAGTAGCTGCAATCATGTCATTAGCATGAGCATCGGCAGTCCATTTGCTCAAATTAACTACTTCATAGTCAATTTCCTTCAAAAGCGATTCTGAGAAGTTGGCTCCCTTAGGAACAATTTCAGTTCCCATAAAGTCTTTAACTCCTTGGGAAGGTTTTTCTTTAGTCAACACAAGAAGTTTTCCTATAAGAACCTTCTTCAATTCTGCTTTCTTTTCATCATATTCTTCATCAAGCAAAGGAAGTTGTGCGTTTGCAGCTTTACCTTTCTTTTTCTTGATAGCACGTGCAAATAAGTGTGTGTCTATGATTACACCCTTCAAAGAAGGAGAAGCCTTCAATGATGCATCTTTCACATCGCCTGCCTTATCACCGAAAATAGCACGCAACAATTTTTCTTCAGGAGTAGGATCGCTTTCTCCCTTAGGAGTAATCTTACCGATAAGAATATCACCGGGTACAACATGAGCACCTACACGGATAATACCTCTTTCGTCCAAGTCTTTGGTTGCGTCTTCACTTACGTTAGGAATATCAGAAGTCAATTCTTCCATACCGCGTTTTGTTTCACGCACTTCAAGAGTATATTCATCAACGTGAACCGAAGTAAGTATATCTTCGCGAACTACACGTTCGTTAAGCACGATAGCATCTTCATAATTATATCCTTTCCAAGGAATGTAAGCTACTTTCAAGTTGCGACCGATCGCCAATTCACCGTTTTCAGTAGAATAACCTTCAGTAAGTATGTCTCCCTTTTCAACACGTTGACCCTTATCGCATATAGGACGCAAGTCGATGGTTGTACTTTGGTTGGTCTTGCGGAATTTAGGCAATTTATACTCTTTTACAGGAGATTCAAAACTTACAAATTCTTCATCTTCTGTTCTGTCGTAACGCACACGGATTACGCTTGCATCTACATACTCAATAACACCTGCACCTTCAGCCTGAATTTGAGTACGAGAATCATAAGCCAATTGAGCTTCAATACCAGTACCCACGATAGGAGCTTCACTACGCAACAACGGCACTGCTTGACGCATCATGTTAGAACCCATCAACGCACGGTTAGCGTCATCGTGTTCCAAGAACGGAATCATAGCAGCAGCAATAGAAGAAATCTGCATAGGAGAAACGTCCATTAGCTGAACTTCACCAGGAGTTACGACAGGGAAATCGGCATCATAACGAGCTTTTACCTTATTGCGGATGAATGTTCCATCGTCATTAAGAGGAGCATTACCTTGAGCTATAACTTGCCCTTCTTCAGCTTCGGCAGTTAAGTAAACTACTTCATCATTGTTCAAGTTTACTTTACCATCGGCAACTGTACGGTAAGGAGTTTCAATAAATCCTAATTCATTAATCTTAGCATACACACAAAGTGACGAAATAAGACCGATATTAGGACCTTCCGGAGTTTCAATAGGACAAAGACGTCCATAGTGAGTGTAGTGTACGTCACGCACCTCGAAACCTGCACGCTCACGAGAAAGACCACCGGGACCTAAGGCTGACATACGACGCTTGTGTGTAATTTCAGCCAATGGGTTGGTTTGGTCCATGAATTGAGACAATGCATTTGTTCCGAAGAATGTATTAATAACCGAAGATATAGTCTTGGCATTAATCAAGTCAATCGGAGTGAACACTTCGTTATCACGCACGTTCATACGCTCACGTATTGTACGAGCCATACGTGCAAGTCCCACACCGAACTGGTTATATAATTGTTCACCTACAGTACGAACGCGACGATTGCTCAAGTGGTCGATATCATCAACATCAGTCTTAGAATTTACAAGACCAATCAAATACTTGATAATTTCAATAATATCTTCCTTAGTAAGCACCTTCACATCCATAGATGTGGTTAAACCAAGTTTTTTATTGATACGGAAACGACCAACTTCACCCAAATCATATCTCTTTTCAGAGAAGAACAAGCTTTGAATAACTTCACGTGCACTTGCATCATCAGGAGCTTCAGCATTTCTCAACTGACGATAAATATATTGAATAGCTTCACGTTCAGAGTTAGTCGTATCTTTTTGAAGAGTGTTGAAAATGATAGAATAATCGTTTACATTAGCATCTTCTTTATGCACCAAAATGGTTTGCACACCTGAATCCAATATTTCTTGAATATTTTCTTCCTCGATGACAGTTTCACGATCAAGAATTACAGCATTACGCTCTATTGACACAACTTCACCGGTATCTTCATCAGCAAAGTCTTCAATCCAAGTTTTCAACACACGTGCAGCAAGTCGACGACCTACCGCTTTCTTTAAATTGGTTTTATTTACTTTGAGTTCTTCCGCAAGCCCGAAAATCTCGATAATATCCTTATCGGTTTCAAGACCTATCGCACGTAACAATGTAGTTACAGGCAATTTCTTTTTACGGTCGATGTAAGCATACATCACATTATTAATATCGGTTGCAAATTCAATCCATGAACCACGGAAAGGAATAATACGAGCCGAATATAATTTGGTACCGTTGGCATGAGTACTTTGACCGAAGAATACACCAGGAGAACGATGCAACTGAGATACTACTACACGTTCTGCACCGTTAATGATAAAAGTACCTTTATCGGTCATATACGGAATTGGTCCAAGATAAACATCCTGAACTACAGTAGCAAAATCTTCGTGATCGGGGTCGGTACAATACAGTTTCAATTTAGCCTTTAAAGGCACACTGTATGTCAAAGCACGTTCAAAACACTCCTCGATAGTATATCTTGGAGGATCTATATAATAATCAAGGAATTCCAATACAAAGTTGTTACGAGTATCCGCAATCGGGAAATTTTCGGCAAAAACTTTATAAAGTCCCTCGTTTTTCCTTTTTTCAGTTGGAGTATCTAATTGCAAGAAGTCTCTAAATGACTTCAATTGCACGTCAAGGAAATCCGGAAATGCTAAAGGATTCTTGACAGACGCAAAATTTACGCGAGGTTGTTTAATTGTAACTGACATTGAAAAATATATTAGGTGAACTCAAATTAAAATAATAACACAAAAAGGTTAAGAACCGACTTTCATAGGGGTTCTTAACCTAATTACCTGAAACTCAGGCAATATTATTTAAGTTCAACTTCTGCGCCAGCTTCTTCTAGTTGTTTCTTAAGACCTTCAGCGTCAGCCTTAGCAAGACCTTCCTTAACAACACTTGGAGTACCGTCTACAAGTTCTTTAGCTTCTTTCAAGCCAAGACCTGTAAGTTCCTTAACCAATTTTACGATAGCTAGCTTGCTAGCACCTGCTGATTTAAGAACTACATCGAATGAGCTCTTTTCTTCCTCAGCAGCAGCACCTGCAGCAGCAGGAGCAGCAACAGCAACAGCTGCAGCAGCTGGTTCAATACCGTATTCTTCTTTCAAAATTTGAGCAAGTTCGTTTACTTCCTTTACTGAAAGGTTAACTAAT
>CAZHXA010000030.1:0-25428 GCA_964536025.1 uncultured Muribaculaceae bacterium | reverse complement strand
TTCTGCATCGGCAAGTGATATATCCAATTAACCGCAACGAATTAGAAACAACTATAAAGAAGTCGCTGAAATTCAGCGACTTCTTTATTTGCCAAAAATCCAGTTCATAGCGATTGGGGCTTATTGGTCAAAATAGGGCTCAGTAGTTATTTATTTCCACACTAAATAACTACTGAGCAGTTAGACCGCCTGTGTTGCTAAATTACAGAGTATAGTTTAGGCGACACCCCTCGCGAGGTATCGCACGTAAAGGTTGATTCTACCTTGAAAAGTATAGACCTGATGCACTTTGGTTGGATCATCGGCAAAGCATTTGGCAAAAAGCGTATCCACACCGCTACATTCATTAAGCGTGTCTTTGTTCACGCTCTCCGCGACTTAGAAGTCTCAACCATCGAGCGTAAAATGTCGCATACCGAATCCGAGTGTAGGATTAAGTTGGATGATAATATAAGATAAAGTCTATTTATTATTCTCAATTATTGCCTTTAATTCTTCTATTGAGAGTTGTCCCTTATGTAGCATTGCGTGACAATTTGGGCAAACTGGGCACAAATCATCGCAGGTTACCTCTTTCATTTCTTTTACCGATGAAATAGGTATAAGATGATGCACATGAATAAAACCCTTACCTAACTCACCATATCTATCTTCAAACTTTAAACCACAAACGGAACACTTAGTTCCATATTTAGCGATACAATCTTGTCTTGCTGATTTACTCCTAGAATACTTATTTATAACAACTTGTTCGGCATCACCTTCGTAATACACATTATTTCTCTTTAAACTTTCGATAAGTTGTAGATCGCTTTCAAAATATTGATTTTCATCTATCTTTTTTAAAAACTTTTGGTATATACTTCTTTCTATCAGCCTATTTGTATGTCGTTTGTCTTCATAGTATTCAATATGCATCATATAGGCATCTAGCGCAGTTTTTAATCTTTGAATACCAAATTCTTCGTATATTTTTCCAAGATAAAATTCTCTTAAATCTGTACTAATACCACGTGTGTGCTTAGTTCCATTAAGCATATGGCGCAATGCTGCACAGAAATCAATAAAAGAATTTTTATTGAAATCCCATTCTACTAATTGTGGTTGTATCTGACTTATTGCATCAACTTGACGTAGTTCTTTTAAATATATTTGCTTGGCATATTTGTAAATTATTGCCATATCCTGTACTATCATAGTCTTGACACTTAAGTTTTCAATGATAGAGCAAAGTTATTCAAAACTTATCAGACTTAGTGTTTTACAGCCGATATTTGATCATCACACATTCCACATTTTACGAAAATCGGCACTTAATCACACTACCAACCACCATCCAGAAGTTATTTTGCAGTTATATTTTGGTGGGTGATTTCACCATTATAATACCGATTTCCTTTGTCATCAAATCATTAAAACTAATTCGCGTATGGCAGACGAAAACATTACTTTTGATAAGCTACAGCAGGCGGTGGGTTTTCTGAGAGAACAGCTGGAACGTATCCTCAAAATTGTGGTGGCTTTTCAGCACAATCCCTACTGTAGCTTTTTTAACGCCAGGAACAAGTGGTACGAAGTCGGCTATTGATGTTCATCACATATTTCCGAAGAAATATCTTGAAAAGCTTGGCATAACAGATGACCGTGAACGAAATCAAATTGCAAACTATACTTATCTGGATTATCAAACTAATATCGATATTTCAGATGATGATCCTGAGCATTACTCTACTAAATAACGTTTGCGAATAGGTGATGATGTATAATTCTCAACTCTTGCACAAAACGCTATACCGGAGAATTTTGAGAAACTTGATTATAACACTTTCCTTGATAGACGCCGTCGCCTAATGGCCGGTGTAATAAGGAAAGCCTATAATCATTTATCGTAGGAATATATATTAAAATGTATTGACATACACCCCCAAAAAAATAGGCACAGTCGGGGGGCAATAAATGGTTGATTAGAGAAGTAGGACATGTCCGACCGGTCCGTTGAGCCCGATCAAAACACCACAACCTCGGGAAACTGGCATTAACAATTACAATATGTATGAGTGGGGGATGGTGGTTGCGTTAATAGTTGTATTCACGGCGATAGGCGTCTAAACATAATAGGATGAAAAGTAAAATGGTGAATCCTAAAAGAGAAGAGCCTCCATAACTGAAGAATGGAAGTGGTATGCCTATTACAGGACATAATCCTATTACCATGCCTACGTTTATGATGAGGTGCATCATAAATACTGATGCTACGCAATAGGCATAAACTCTTGCAAATGCGGTGCGTTGTCGTTCGGCTATGATTATTATTCTGATTATTAGCCCTAAAAACAGAATTAATACAACGGTTGTGCCTACAAATCCTTGTTCTTCACCTATGGTGCAGAAAATGAAATCGGTATGTTGTTCGGGAACATATTTCAATTTTGTTTGAGTTCCGTTTAAGAAGCCTTTACCAATGAATCCACCTGAGCCGATGGCTATTTTTGATTGATTTACATTATATCCTACGCCTTTTAAATCTTCTTCTATTCCCAATGCAACTTTAATACGTTTTTGTTGATAATCTTTCAAACTGTTTTCAAACAGATAATTTACAGAGAAAAGGAATAGTATAGAACCGAGTGTAAATGATATAATTACCAATATTTTTTTGACGTCTTCTTTAAACATGGAAAATAGTAAATATGCTATTGTAGCTGTAAAAATAATGCTAAAAAACAAGTATCCGTTTATATGAATGTCAAAAATGGATAGTATATATACCATGATTCCGCAAATGATGTAGGCAAGACTTACGTTTCGTCCCATTACGAAAGATTTGCAATATAGAAATAACATTCCTACTATAATTATCATTATCATAATAAAAACGCTGAACATTCCGGCAGAGATGCCCAATATCATTGTTTCGGTGAATTTAATTGCCACTACGAAGAACGTTATGGCACAAAGTCCAATAAATAAAACGAATCCGGTCATGCCTTCGCGATAGAGTACAAAAAGGAATGAAAAATAAACCAAAGCCGAACCCGTTTCTTTTTGTAATAAGATGAGTATAATGGGTAGACCTATTACGAATGCACATTTCAAATAATTGCTTGCACTTTTGTTTAATACAAAATTGTAAGTGCTAAACACTTTTGCTAATGCCAATGCTGTAGCGAATTTTGCAAATTCGGCAGGTTGTAAACTTATAGGACCCAATACTATCCAAGAGCGAGAACCGTTTATGTCGGGGGCTATGAATATGGTGACAATCAATAACAAAATCATTATGCCATAAATAGGGTAGGCATAAGCTTCAAACAGTCGTTTTTCAATGAGTGTCATTGAAAAACCTACAATAAAAGAAATGCCAATCCACATAAATTGTTTCCCTGAAAATTCGGAAAAGGAAAATATGCTTGCATGGTCAAAGTCATAGGTGGCTGCATAAATGCTCACTGCTCCGGAAATAACCATTATTACATAGATAAGCAGTGTAATCCAATCGATAGATTTTAATATCGATGTAGTCCCTGTATTATTAGTTGCTCTTAATTCCACTTAAAATCATTGTGTTAGCGTCCAACATTCGTTGCTCCAAATGTTTTCGTTCGGGAGCAATGCTGTCATTTAAATATTTTTCCATCATAAGGCTTCCGATAGGAACTCCATATGTAGCTCCAAATCCGGCATTTTGGACATAGACACATATAGCTATTTGGGGGTTATTCATTGGAGCAAATCCCATGAAAGCCGAGTGGTCGCGTCCGTGAGGGTTTTGTGCTGTTCCGGTTTTTCCACAAACCTCAATGTTTTTAAGGTTTGCAGTGCGACAAGTACCACCTACGACAGCCATTCTCATACCTTGTACTATTTCATTGTAGTATTTACTGTCTATACCTGTATATCTACGTTCGGTATACAAGGAATCTATTTGTTCATCCTTAATGCTTTTTACAACGTGAGGTGTGATGAAATATCCACGATTGGCAATAGTGGCGGCAAGATTAGCTATTTGCAGTGGTGTGGCAAGTATTTCACCTTGTCCTATGGCAATGGATATGATTGTTAAAGCATTCCATCGATTATGTCCGTAAAATTTATCATAAAATTTTTCGTTGGGAATAAAACCACGGCTTTCACCTGGTAAATCTATGCCGAGACGATAGCCATATCCCATAGCCACCATATAGCGTTTCCACGTTTCAAAAGCGTTGCCTACGGTTCCATATTTGGATTTTTTGTCAAGCATGTTTTTTAATCCCCAACAGAAATAAGCGTTACAAGAAGTGCGTAATGCAGGCATGAGTGTGATAGGGGATTCATGCCCGTGGCATCCTACTTTCAATCGCCCGAAAATGAAACCATGTGAACAAGGGTATGGTGTATTTTCGGTTACAATACCTTCTTGACGGAAAATAAGACCTTGTGTGGGTTTAAATGTTGACCCCGGAGGGTATGCTGCCATAATTGCTCTGTCATAAAGAGGCATTTTTATACGGTCATTGACCAATTTTCGATAGTTTTTCCCTCTTGCACGTCCAACAAGGTCATTTGGGTCGTAGGTAGGAGATGAAACTAAAGCAAGCACTTCACCGGTAGACGGTTCTATAGCAACAATAGCACCTATTTTGTTTCGCATTAATTTTTCGCCATATTCTTGAAGCTCAATATCAATGCTTAGCTTTAAATCTTTACCGGCAATAGGAGCCACATCGTTAAGACCATTATTATAACGCCCTTTTATTTTCCCGAAAGCGTCTCTTATTAGAATTTCCATACCTTTTTCGCCTCGCAGGTATTTTTCGTAGCTTTTTTCGATACCTAAATCGCCGGTATAGTCACCCGGTCGATAATATTCGTCGTTTTTTAGGTCATTATTGTTTACTTCTCGAATATTTCCAAGTACATTGGCAGCAGCTTTATAATTATACTGTCTTAAAATTCTTTTTTGAATGTAAAATCCGGGAAAACGGTATAATTTTTCTTGCAGACGTCCATAATCTTGCACCGATAGGTGAGTCATGAAAGTTTGTTGAGTATATGAAGAATAATTGGGGTTTTTAGGCCCTTTTATTTCTTTCATTCTTTTATCGAAGTCTTCACGAGATATTTGCAGAGTATTGCAAAAGTCGATAGTGTCAAAGTCTTGAACATCTCGAGGAATAAAAACCATGTCGTAAGCCGGTTGATTAAATACAATCAATCTGTCATCACGGTCATACATGAGTCCTCGTGATGGATAAATCGTTTTCTTTAAAAATGCGTTAGAGTCGGAATTTTCTTTGTATTTAGTGTTACAAACTTGCAATTCAAAGAGTTTTATCAAGTATATGAAAACTATTACAACGATAAATCCTCCAATCACATATTTTCTTTTCTCTAAATTATAATCTTTTCTCACGTCGAGTTGTAGCTATACTATCAAAACCGAATAATATAATTGCAGTAAGAATAGAACTTCCAATAATTCTAAAGAAAGTGAGCAAGAAGTTATTGAAAGTGAATAATTGTATTACATATATACATGTGCAAAAAATAACAGTAAGTGTAAACATGTATTTAATGTAATTACCAATACCAAGAGTGCGAATAGATGGTATAGGAATAGTCATTTCATCTTCGCGAGGGTAAAACAATCCAAAAACAATTTTTCTTATAGCTCCCAAAATAACGCATGACATAGCAAACATTCCTTGTGTATTGCTGAAGATGTCAACTACAAGTCCTATTAAAAAAGAAAGGGTCATTACCCAATTAACCGATAGGGTGAGTGGTAGCCTAAGAATGAAATAAATGAAAATGAAAGGTACAGCAATATTAAAAAGGCATATTCTGTTGCAAATAATTTGCAATAAAACCATTAAAAGAAATAATAATAACGAAACAAGAGCATTTTTTGTCATTTTTTTCCCTCCTTTCTGTGATTATCATCTTTTGTTTTTAGCATATTCAATTCGTTTTTCATGTTGTTTTTCAGAACGCGAACATTACTTAATTGAGTGAAATCGGTAGCTAATTTGATTTTAAGTGAAAAGAAGTTATCAGCACCGGAACTTAATTGTTCTTCAATTGTTCCTACTGTAATTCCTTCGGGGAAAACAGCTGAATAACCACTCGTAACGATAGTATCGCCTTTTCCAAATTTTACATGTCGAGGCATTTCCTCTAAATTGGCATAATAAGGAGATTTACCATCCCATACCAAACTACCAAAGAAATCGCTGCCTTTAACTTTACAAGATAGCCTTAAATTAGGATTCAGTAAAGATATAATGCGAGAACTGTTTTCTCCAACGACGTTCACTATGCCCACCACGCCGTTTTGGTCAACTACGCCAAGTTCGCTATCTATACCGTCTTTAAAACCTTTGTTAATTGTGATATAATTTTGTTGTAAAGAAATACTGTTACTAATTACACGACCTACGATAAAATCAAAAGGTTTGTCATTTAGTGAAATTGTAGTAGTATCACCAATTTGTAGTTTATATTCATTTACTTGATTACGCAAAGCAAGTACTTCCATTTCCAAGGTAGCGTTTTGCCTTTGTAAGTCTTCGTTTATGTCACGAAGATAAAAATAAGAGGTAATACCGTTTATACATGAATAAACAGAAGAACTAATTTTATTGGCTGAAGTGAGATATACACTTTGTTGATAAGGATTGTTATTGAACAATAAAATACTGCTCAAAATCATATAAAAAATAAAAATAAACCAAGAACTGTTTCTTATGAAAAAGTCTATTAAATTTCTCACTATAAAATACCTCTTACTTAGAAAAAATACAAACTATTTATAGAATGGAATAGAAGGCTATGAATAAATCAAAGCCTTCATAATTCCATTAAATCACATATATAGAAATTATCTTATCAAGAAGTTAAAGCGTTCTATATTTTTCAAAGCAACACCTGTACCTCTTGCAACAGCAAGCAATGGGTCTTCGGCAATGTGAAATTTAATACCGATTTTATCGGTTAATCGTTTGTCTAGACCTCTTAACAAAGCACCACCACCTGCAAGATATATACCATTCTTAACAATGTCGGCGTATAATTCGGGTGGAGTTTGTTCCAACGCACTTAATACAGCTGCTTCAATCTTAGAAATGGATTTTTCAATGCAGTGGCTTATTTCTTGATAAGAAACCGGTACTTCCATAGGAAGAGCTGTCATTTGATTAGGTCCATGAACAATAAAATCTTCTGGTGGATTTTCTAATTCAGTTAAAGCCGAACCTACATTTTTCTTAATCATTTCTGCTGTGCGTTCACCCACTTTCATGTTGTGTGCACGTCGCATATGTTCTTGAATGTCGTCGGTCAAATCATCGCCGGCTATTTGTATACTTTTATTACTTACGATACCTCCAAGTGAAATAACTGCAATTTCAGAGCTACCTCCACCTATATCAACAACCATGTTTCCTTCAGGAGCTTCTACGTCAAGACCTATACCTAACGCAGCTGCCATTGGCTCGTAAATCATATATACATCACGACCGCCGGCGTGTTCAGAAGAGTCGCGAACTGCACGAATTTCGACTTCGGTAGAACCGGAAGGAATACCAACAACCATTCTTAAAGAAGGAGAGAACCAACTGCTTTTTGAACTTGCTTTTTTTATCAAGCCACGAATCATTAGTTCTGCAGCATTAAAGTCGGCAATTACCCCTTTTCTTAAAGGACGTATTGTTCTAATACCATCCCATTCTTTACCTTGCATCTGTCGAGCTTCTTCACCTACAGCAAGTAGCTTGCCTGTGCGTGTCTCAACTGCTACAATAGAAGGCTCATCAAGTACAATTTTATCATTATGTATTATAATGGTATTGGCTGTACCTAAGTCTATTGCTATTTCTTTTGTAAATGAGAATAATCCCATAATGGTTTTGCTTTTTAGTGTTTAAAGTGGCGGATATGTGTCATAACCATAGCCATGCCGTTGTTGTTGCAATATTCGATAGTCTCATTATCTCTTATAGAGCCACCGGGTTGAATAACAGCATTAACACCGGCTGTGTGTGCTAATTCTACGCAATCGGCAAATGGGAAGAACGCATCCGAAGCTATGACGGCACCATTTAAGTCAAAGCCAAAGCTATGAGCCTTTTCGATAGCTTGTTTTGTAGAGTCTACGCGTGAAGTTTGTCCTATTCCACTTGCTAAAAGTTGCTTGTTTTTAGCAAATACGATAGCGTTGCTCTTGCTATGTTTAACAATCTTATTGGCAAACAATAAATCCTCGATTTGAGCAGGGTCTACAGCCTTTGTTGTTACAGTTTCAAGTTCTTCAGGTTTTTCTACATGAGAGTCTCTTTCTTGACCTAATGCACCGTTAAGCACTGTGCGATATTGCATAGTAGGACGTTCATTGTTTTTTTGTATAAGAATGATACGGTTTTTCTTTTGTTTAAGTACTTCAAGAGCATCTTCGGTATAAGAAGGAGCAATACATACTTCAAAGAAAATTTTGTTCATTTCTTCAGCAGTTGCTTTATCTACTTCAGCGTTAGTGATTAGAACACCTCCAAAAGCTGAAACAGGGTCGCCTGCAAGAGCGTCTTTCCAAGCATCAAGTACAGAATCGCGAGATGCCAAACCACAAGCGTTGTTGTGTTTTAATATGGCAAATGTTGTTTCATTGAAATCGCTTATCAAATTAACGGCTGCATCGATGTCAAGCAAGTTGTTGTAAGAAATTTCTTTGCCGTGAAGTTGTGTAAACATGGCATCGAAATCGCCAAAGAAATATCCTTTTTGGTGAGGATTTTCGCCATATCTCATAACTTTTGCACCATTAACGGTGAAACGAAGAGCCGAAGTTTCATCTTTGTCGAAATAATTGAAAATGTGGCTGTCGTAAGCACTTGACACTGCAAACGCTTCTTTTGCGAACCATTTTCTGTCTTCCAATGTAGTAGATGCATTACCATTGGCTTGTAATTTTTCATAAAGAGGTTCATATTGAGCTTTGGAAGCAACAATAACAACATCTTTAAAGTTTTTAGCAGCTGCACGAATCAAAGAAATACCGCCTATGTCGATTTTTTCGATAATATCGGCTTCAGATGCACCAGAAGCAACGGTTGCTTCAAATGGATATAGGTCAACGATTACCAAGTCTATTTCAGGTATTTCGTATTGTGCAATTTGATTTTGGTCGCCTTCGTTATCGCGACGGTTCAATATTCCTCCAAATACTTTAGGATGAAGAGTTTTCACTCTTCCTCCTAAAATTGATGGATATCCGGTTAAGTCTTCCACTGCTTCGCAGTCGTATCCTAAACTTTGTATAAAAGATTGAGTACCTCCGGTTGAAAGGAATTTAACACCGTTTTTATTTAGAAGTTCCAATATTTTATCCAATCCGTCTTTGTAAAAGACCGATATTAAAGCTGTTTTTATTTGTTTTTTTTCTGCCATTGCTGTATCTGATGTTTAATTATTTTTTGTTTTTTTCTATCCATTTGCGTGCATTTACGAAACCTTCAATCCACGGAGTTACGTCATTACGTTTACGTGTTTCAGGATAATAAGCACATTGCCAAGGGAAGATTGCACGTTCCAAGTGAGGCATCATTGCAAGGTGACGACCATCGGCTGAAGCAAGACCTGCGACGGCACGAGGTGAACCATTAGGATTGCCCGGATATGATTTGTAAGAATATTGTAAAACGACGTTGTATTTGTCTGCCGATTCTGGCAAATAGAATTTACCTTCTCCGTGAGCAACCCATATACCTAATTTAGAACCGGAAAGAGAACCAAACATTACAGAGTTATTTTCAGGAATGGTTACACCTAAGAATTGAGATTCAAATTTGTGTGAATCGTTATGTAACATTTTGATTCGTTTTGTGTGTTCCGGAGCTATTAAGTTTAATTCCATCATAACTTGACAGCCGTTGCACACACCAAGACTTAAAGTATCTTCTCTCTCATAGAATTTTTTCAATGTTTGTTTTGCCGTATCGTTCCACAAGAAACCACCAGCCCAACCTTTAGCCGAGCCAAGAACGTCGGAGTTAGAGAAACCACCACAGAAAACAATCATATTAACGTCGTCAAGAGTTTCTCTTCCACTCATTAAGTCGGTCATATGAACATCTTTTACGTCAAAACCTGCGTAATATAATGAATAAGCCATTTCGCGGTCGCCGTTTACGCCTTTTTCTCGTATTATGGCAGCTTTTATGCCACTTGGAGCATGGCGGAATCCTTCAATGCCGTAAGCTGATGCATTTCCTTTAAATCCGGCAGGAAAACGGTAACGTATCGGTTGTTTCTTATAATTTTCGTATCGTAAAGTGGCACATTTTTCACCACTTTGTTTGCAATCCAATAAATAAGAAGTTTTGAACCATAAATCACGTAAGTGGTCGATAAACAACATATATTCATTTCCTGCGTGATTAATAACGATGTTGCGTTCGCTTGACGGAACAGCAACTTTTAATGCTTTAATTCCCGATTCAGCCAATGTAGCCAATACACTTTCTGCGTTTTTGTCGGCTATTTGAATCAACACTGCAGGATTTTCGGCAAATAAAACTTTTATCATGTCATCATTGGCAAATTCGTCAAGAGTTACGTCAAGACCGCCTTTTGTGTTAGCGAATGTCATTTCCAAAAGAGCAGTCAACATTCCTCCGGCAGAAACGTCGTGTAATGCAAGAAGTTGCTTCTTGTTTACCAATTTTTGAATTGCATTAAATGCTTTTGCAAAATATTCGGCAGATTTAACGTTAGGAACATCATTACCAACTTTATTGAGAGTTTGAGCAAATGCTGAACCTCCTAAATTCATTTCATCACCTGAAAAATCTACATAATAGATAGCACTTTCTTTGGCTTGTATTACAGGAGAAACGGTTTTTCTTACGTCTTTAACTTCGGCACCGGCAGAAATGATTACCGTACCCGGAGCAAGAATTTTCTTATCACCATATTTTTGAGTCATTGAAAGGCTGTCTTTTCCTGTAGGAATATTTATACCTAAGGCACAAGCAAAATCACTACAAGCTTTTACAGCACTATATAATGCAGCATCTTCGCCGTCGTTGCGACATGGCCACATCCAGTTTGCACTTAAAGATACACTCTTTAATCCATTTTTTAAATTTGCTCCTGCTATATTGGTGAGTGCTTCTGCAATAGAAAGTATAGAACCCGCTTTAGGGTCGGCTAACGCTACTTGCGGAGCATGACCTATAGAGGTTGCAATACCACTTTTGCCAGTGTAATCAAGAGCGACCACGCCACAATCACTTAGTGGCAATTGAATTTCACCTTGGCATTGTTGGCGTGCAATACGACCTGTAACCGAACGGTCAACTTTATTTGTTAGCCAATCTTTACATGCCACAGCTTCAAGTTGTAGTACGTTTTCGATATATTCGTTTAGTTTGGAAACTTCGTAAACGGCATTTTCTGTTTTGCGTTCTTTGGTGATGTCACGCATTATGGTTTTTGGAGAGCTTCCAAACATATCTTTCATTCCTAAATCGATAGGGCGAACTCCGTCTTTTTGCTCAAAAACAAAACGGTCGTCACCGGTTGTGTTACCCACAACATAGAACGGAGCACGTTCGCGTTCTGCGATTTTGCGTATTTGGTCGATGTCTTTATCTTCAACAACCATACCCATTCGTTCTTGGCTTTCGTTTCCGATTATTTCTTTTGACGAAAGGGTAGGGTCTCCAACCGGAAGTGCTCCAATGTTGATTTTTCCACCTGTTGCTTCAACCAATTCTGATAAAGCGTTCAAGTGTCCACCTGCACCGTGGTCGTGGATTGATACGATTGGGTTGTTGTCTGATTCTGCAAGTGTGCGTATTACGTTTGATACACGTTTTTGCATTTCAGGGTTTGCACGTTGTATGGCATTCAATTCAATTGCATTGGCATATTGTCCTGTGTTGACCGAAGAAACGGCTCCGCCACCCATACCGATGCGATAATTGTCACCACCCATCAAAACTACGTCTTGTCCCGGTTTCGGTGTGCCTTTTATTGCATCTCGTTTATTAGCAAAACCTACACCACCTGCAAGCATGATAACTTTGTCGTACGCAAATTGCTCTCCGTTTTCTTCATGCTCGAACGTCAACAATGAGCCACAAATAAGAGGTTGACCGTATTTGTTACCGAAATCACTTGCTCCATTAGAAGCCTTGATAAGGATTTCTTCCGGAGTTTGGTACAACCATTTGCGTGGAGGCATTGTACATAGCTCCCATGCACGGTCGGCAGTCATACGTGGATATGAAGTCATGTAAACGGCTGTTCCGGCAAGAGGAAGACTGGCTTTACCTCCACCTAAACGATCGCGTATTTCGCCACCTGAACCGGTTGCAGCACCGTTAAATGGTTCAACTGTTGTAGGGAAGTTGTGGGTTTCAGCTTTTAGTGATATTACAGAGTTAATATCTTTTACTTCAAAGAAGTCGGGTTTATCTCCGCTTTTTGGAGCAAATTGTTCTATTTTTGGACCTTTAACGAATGCTACGTTGTCTTTATAAGCCGAAACGAGTCCGTTAGGGTTTTCTTGAGATGTCTTTTTAATCATTTTGAACAACGACATAGGTTGTTCTTTTCCGTCGATTATAAAAGTTCCGTTGAATATTTTGTGACGACAGTGTTCTGAATTTACTTGAGAAAAACCGAATACTTCGCTATCGGTTAACGAGCGTCCCAATTTTTCGCTCAATCCCTTTAAATAATCGATTTCTTCAGGGCTTAAAGCTAAACCTTCTTTTACGTTATATTCTTCAAGGTTGTCGATGTAAACGATTTCTTCGGGAGTTTTGGTAATAGTGAAAATGTCTTTATTCAATCCATTGTAAACACGTTGCAACATTTTATCATGTTCAGGAGTCTCATTTCCGGCATAAGCAAATTCTTCTATGCGTGAAATACCGTTGATACCCATGTTTTGTGTTATTTCAACTGCATTGGTACTCCATGGCGTTATCATTTCGCGACGAGGACCTACATAGGTACCTTTCACCGATGAACCGGACAAAACTTTTGCACCGTCAAACAGCCAATCAAATTTTTCCACTTCATTTTGGGACAATTTATGGTCTGATTCGACAGCAAAAATTGTTTTTGCCCCTTTTTTAAAGAACGTTATCATAATGTTATTATAGGATTGGGTTTATATTACGTAATAATTATTGCAAAGTTAATGAAAATATCACAGAAAAGCACTAATTTTGACTGCAAAATAAAGATTTAATGATACAGGAATATCAAATAAGAGTAAATCCTCGCACATCGGCAGTTCCCGATGAATTAAAATTATATATATCCACACAATTTGATGTAGATGCCAATCGCATTAAGTCAGTTCGTGTAATAAAACGTTCCATCGATGCACGTCAACGCAATGTGATGGTAAATCTTAAAGTTCGTGTGTATATTGATGAAGAACCAGATAACACACCTCTTGTAGTTCCCATAATGTATAACAATGTTTCCGGTAAGCCGCAAGCTATTGTTGTGGGTGCAGGACCCGGAGGACTGTTTGCCGCATTAAGGCTTATAGAATTGGGTATTAAACCTATTGTACTTGAAAGAGGGAAAGATGTTCATGAAAGACTTCGTGATGTGGCAAAAATTTCAAGGGAAGGTATCGTAGACCCAAATTCAAATTATTGTTTTGGAGAGGGAGGTGCCGGAGCTTATTCCGATGGTAAATTATATACTCGTAGCAAGAAACGTGGTTCTATTGACCGAATTTTGGGTATTTTTCATCAGCATGGAGCAAGCGAAGATATTCTTGTAGATGCTCATCCGCATATCGGTACCGACAAGTTGCCTTCGGTAATTAAGGCTATGCGTGAAACCATTATTTCGTGTGGTGGAGAAGTTTATTTTAATACACTTGTAAATGATATTTTGTTGAAAGGCAATGATGCAATCGGCGTGAGATGTGAAGGTGGTGCGGAATTTATGGGGCCGGTAATACTTGCTACCGGTCATTCGGCTCGCGATGTATATTCCATGTTGAATGAAAAATCTATAAAAATAGAAGCTAAAGGTATAGCGGTAGGCGTAAGATTGGAACATCCACAACATGTAATAGACTGTATTCAATATCACAATCCAAATGGTAGAGGAAAATATTTGCCTGCAGCAGAATATAATTTTGTTACTCAGGTAGATGGTAGGGGCGTTTATTCTTTTTGTATGTGTCCTGGAGGTTTTATTGTTCCGGCTGCGAGTGGAAAAGACCAACTCGTTGTAAATGGCATGTCTCCGTCCAATCGTGGTACACAATGGGCTAATTCAGGCATGGTGGTTGAAATTCACCCCGAAGACCTTGATGAAAAATATGCTCGCTATGGAGAACTTGCTATGATGAAGTATCAAGAGGATGTTGAACGAGTGTGTTATGAGGCTGCCGGAAAATCACAGAAGGCAGGAGCACAACGCATGCTTGATTTTGTTGAAGGTCGCTTGTCAAAAGATTTGCCTCGAACGTCTTATGCTCCCGGAATCCAATCTTCTCGTCTTGACCAATGGATGCCGAAATACATAAGTTCTCGACTTCGTAAAGGATTTAAGGTCTTTGGTCGATCGGCTCATGGTTTCTTAACTAACGATGCAATAGTGATAGGTATGGAAACACGAACATCGGCTCCGGTGCGAATTCCTCGAGATAAAGAAGCCCTTAATCATATTGAAATCAAGGGCTTGTATCCGTGTGGAGAGGGTGCCGGTTATGCCGGAGGTATTGTTTCTGCAGCCATAGACGGTGAGCGTTGTGCTGAAGCTGTTTATAATCAGCTCATGCGTGATTTATAGTCTTCATAAGTGAATTCGCGAAGCACTTCCACTTTGCCGTCTTTGTGTTGGAATAATATTGCGGGATGTTGTATTCCGTTGAACATGTGTGTTTTAACGGTTGTGTAGTGGTTCATGTCTTCAAAAGTCAATATATCTCCTTCTCTTAATTCATGTTCAAAACTCCAGTCGCCAACAAAGTCGCCACTTAAACAAGAGTTGCCTCCTATTCTGTAAGTTGGTTTTGTTTTATCTGTTTCAAGTAAGGCTTCGCTTATTGTTGGTTGGTATGGCATTTCGAGACAGTCTGGCATATGGCAAGCAAACGAAACGTCTACAATTGCTGTTTTTATGCCACTGTTTGAAACTACATCTACCACAGAAGATATTAAATCACCTGTACGCCAAGTAAATGCACTTCCCGGTTCAAGGATTAATTTAAGGTTTGGATATTTGGCGTTAAACCCTTTTAATAGTGATATAAGGTGTTCTGTATTGTATCCTTTGCGAGTCATAAGGTGTCCTCCTCCCATATTTAACCATTTTAATTTTGGCAAAAATGTTCCGAATTGTTTTTCAACTTCATTAAGAACTTTTTCTAAGTCGTAAGAAGAGGATTCGCATAAAGCATGAAAATGAAACCCTTCAAGACCTTCTGGTAATTCGGTTATATCGTTGGCAACTACCCCGAAACGAGAACCTGGACTGCTTGGATTGTATATATCGGTATCAACTACTGAATACATGGGGTTGATGCGAAGCCCGCAACTCACCATTTCATTTCTATTATCTTTGTTATGTTTGGCAACACGATTTTTGTAACGTTTGAATTGTTGCAAAGAGTTGAATGTAATGTGAGAACTGCCGTTTATAAATTTGTCTATTGTGGCATCGGTATAAACCGGACAATAGGAATGAGCTTTTTGGTGCAATTCTTCGTTAGTAAGTTGCATTTCGTTGAGTGAACTTGCTGTGGATTTAATTCCATATTCTCTGAAAATATGGAAAGTACGCCACAATGCATTGGCTTTAAAAGCCATGATAATTTCCACGTCTGCCGATTTCTGTACATGCTTGATAAGGTCAAGGTTTTGTCGCAAGCGGTCTTCATATACGATATAATATGGAGTGGGGTAATTTGTTTTCATATAAAAAAATCAATGTTTTGCGTTGCAAAAATAGTTCGTAAGAATAGCTTAGACAAATTTTTTAGTGTGTTTTGTTATTATTCATCATTTTTTGTACTATATCGAATTATTATACAATCAGTGAAAAGTATTGATAAATGCATGAAATCATAAACCATAATAAAAATGAAATCCTTATTAAAAGTAAATTTACCCCCTCACTTTTTATATGCAGTTGAACTATAAAATGCTATAAATAGATTTTTTTCGAAGGAACTTTTCAAAATATTTTTTTAATTAAAAAAGTATTCGTAAATTTGCAAACCATTACAAGAATAATGTGCATTACCGGCACGACAGTTATTTGATTAATAATAAAAGAAATATAAAAATGAAAAAAGACATTCATCCATCAAATTATCGCGAAGTTGTATTCAAAGATATGTCAAACGGTGAAACATTTATCACTCGTTCAACAGTTGCTGCAAAAGAAACTATTGAAATCGATGGTGTAACTTATCCTTTGGTAAAACTTGAAATCACCAGTGCTTCTCACCCTTTCTTTACTGGTAAGCAAAAATTGGTTGATACTGCAGGTCGCGTAGATAAGTTCATGAGTCGTTACGGTAATCGTAAGAAAGCGACTAAATAAATTGGTCTTTAGAAATTTTAAAGATTTAAAGAAGATGTGTATTTTTACACATCTTTTTTTTGCAATTAATCCTATTTTTGACCAATAAGCGGAAACTTCGTTTCCTTACGTAGCGGTTAATATGCAATGTAATGCCTTCAGCATTAGTTTTTTCGTTTTCAGTTTACTATGCCTTCGGCATTTAAACCTTTATCCCCACTAAAAATCAATAGCTATTGAGATATGATTCCTAAAAACTCACTGCTTTAAATTTTATGTAAACCATAATAAAACTCTATTAATCTCCGATTAAACCGTTCATCATAGCATATACACTTAGTCCTGAAACGCTTTTTATTCCTAATTTTGCTGTAATGTTTTTACGGTGCGTTAAAACAGTATTAAAACTAATATTCAACATATTGGCAATTTCTTTGTTGATATGCCCATTTACAATAAGTTTTAAAACTTCAATTTCGCGTTTTGAAAGTTCGTTATGAGTTGATTTTAGATTCTTTAATTTTGAAATAGATAGATTGATTTTATTTATAATATGTTCCTCACTCCAACTTTGAGATATTATATTGTCGTTTAAATCAGTGATGTTATTATATTGATTTGGTGTTAGAATAATGGTTTTGTGTTTATTTGCAATGAATAATTCATGATAAAGTGCGTAAAAATAAGATGATGCAAATATTAGACTATATTCTTCCGAATTAAGATTCTCTGGTGTATTTGAAATAGTAACATCTTTAATATTAAATAATTCATTTAATATTTTTTGAATCCCAATAGCTACTAAGGTATCTTCGTGTATAATAAAAACGTGAATCTTGTCCATATTTATGCCATACTTTTAAGAATAGGTAGCAAAATGCGGTAACGAATGCGATTATTTTGTTTAATATCTTTTTGTAAAGACATTATTGCAATAAGAACAGCATGGCATAGATTAACATCATATTCACCTTTTAGATGAATTACAAACATATTGATTAGGTCATTTAATTTATCTTCAATATTGTCATTATTTTCAGATAACTTTGTAAAATTAAGTTCGTTAATGGTGTTTTTATCAATATGAAACAATAATTGAGTTTTGTCAAAGTCAATCCTTGAAATTAATTCATTTTTAACTTCAAGAAAGAATTTAAGTAAAAGTTCAAGATTGTTTTTTTCATTTACGCTATGTGTAATTAATAATGAAAAATGTCGTTCTATGTTAGGAATTTGAAATTTTAAATAATATTGGTTTGTTTTATTAATATATTCTATGATTTTACCTATACTATAAGATTTTAAGGTTTCTTCAGGGAAATAATCTTCATGTATATAAGTGTTTAATATAGCGGAAAAGAAGTTTACGTCTAAATCTTTTTCTTGGCATATATCTTGTATAGTTTTATCGCCAACTCCTAAAAAAATATTGAATCGATTCAATACTGTAATAGAAGAAGGGTCATTAATTACTATATCACATAATTTGCTGTCTTGTGTAATAATTGCCATATATATTATGATTGTTTTAGTGTTATAGAAGGGGTAAGAATTATATCCATTTTAATATCATGTAGTTCCGACGGTATGGATTCAAGTAATTGAAAATCGTAGCCGATGCCTATTTTAAGAGAATTATTGTGTGATAATAATTTATCATAAAATCCTTTACCTCTTCCTAATCGATTAAATTGCTTGTCAAAAGCAACACCGGGAACTATAATTATATCCATATCGTCAGGGTTGGCTGTTTTTGTTCCTTGTGGTTCTAATATAGAAAAAGCACCTTGTTTTAATTCTTCTTTGATATATGGTAATATTATTAAATCGTTACCATTCACTTTAGGTAGAAAAATATTTTTATCAGTAATGCCTTCAAAAAAAACGGAGGTTTGTAATTCGTCAGGCAAAGAATAATATAACAGAATGTTTTGAGCATAATTCAGCTCTTTCAACTTAGTGAAATTCAAGAAAACCAATTCAGAAGCAATACGTTTATCATAATTGGATAAACGTAATTTTATTTTTCGCATATCGTCTCGTAGGAATTTCTTTTCCTGCATAACAACATTAATAAAATGTTTTGTAAGGATGTTTCTATTATATTACGAAATCAAGATGTATATTTAACGTGGTTAACGTTTCACTGTTTTATTGATGTTATTCTCGGGGGATTCGTTTTTATCATCAATAATAGGGAATGATGCTTTATCTTCTTCAAAAGCTTTTACGGCTTGATTTATCATTTTATCATTTTTATTATAAATAGGATAGAATGCGTCAGTACCAAAAATATCTCTTGCAATAAGAGCTTTTAATTGGTTTACAATAAGATCTTTTGATATGTTTATATAATACCAACGAGCAGGGACTCCGTTATCGGCAGCAAAAGAAACAAAATCATACAGTAGTGTATTATTACCGGGTAAAATTCTCAAGAATTGTTTATAATCGTCTAATTTTGAAAAATCTTCACGATTAATTTCAGCATAAGAATAAGCGTATTTTTGAAGTAGTCCGGCATTGCTAACGTTAATATAATATGATGTGATGCCTGAAGTATCAGAAGGTACAAAAATATCGGGAATAATACCACCGCCACCATAAACAGTTCTGCGATGAACTGTTTTAAATACATTTGTCGTATCTACCTTAATACTATCTTTATTAGATAATTCACCACTAATTATTCTATCGTAGATGTCGTGATTATAAGCATCTTCACCTTTTTTATAATCTTTTTGAATACATCTTCCGGATGGAGTATAATAGCGTGAAACAGTCATTCTGATGGCACTGCTGTCAACCAATTCAAATTGTCTTTGCACAAGACCTTTCCCGAATGAGCGTCGTCCTACGATAAGACCTCTGTCATTGTCTTGGATTGCTCCTGCAAGAATTTCACTTGCACTTGCCGAAAATTCATCTAATAATATGGCTAATTGAGCTTCTTGGAAAGAGCCGTTCCCATCACTCCAAAATTGTTGATTATTTTTCTTTTCTCGTCCTTGTGTATATACAATAAGCGAGTTTTCAGGAAGGAATTCATTTGCCATAAGAATTGCCATTTCCATAAAGCCACCGCCATTTCCTCTTAAATCCAAGATATATTGTTCTGCACCTTCTTGTTTGAGTTTTACAAGTGCTTGAAGAAACTCGTCATAAGTTGTACGTGCAAACTTATTGATTTTAATATAACCTGTTTTTTTGTCAACCATGTAAGTGGCATCTATTGAGTTAACAGGAATGTCGCCACGTATTAAATCGTAGGTTAAAATCTTGTCGCTTGTGTTGCGTTTTATACCAAGTTTAATGGCTGAACCTTTTTTTCCTCTTAATCGATTAAAAACCTCTTGATTAGTGATGTTTGTTCCGGTAAAAGCAGTGTCATTGACACTTACTATTTTATCGCCGGCAATAAGACCCGCTTTTTCAGAAGGACCTCCGGATAAAACCTCTACAATTCTTACGGTGTCATTCATAATAAAGAAAGATACGCCTATTCCGCTAAAACTTCCATCTAATTCATTGTTGACCGAAGTTAAATCTTTTGCAGGTATATACACAGTGTGAGGATCTAAATTACTTAATAATTGAGGAATTGTTTGCTCGATTATTTCATTTACATCAACAGTGTCAACATATCCGTCTGATACCATATTTAAAATGGTATTCAGTTTTCTATCATTATCGCTAATGTATTTTTTTCCGGAAAAACGATTGCCCACAATAATTCCTATGACAATAGAAATAGCAATTATAATAGGAAGAAATATAATAAACCTTTTATTTTCATTCATAATAGAGTGATTTTATTTGTAGGAGTCTTGTTGTTCTATAAAAGATTCTTTAGATACATAAACACATTCTATGCCAGCTCGTTTAAGTAATTCCAAACCATCGTTCATGCGATATAATTCTGAAAATACAAGTCTTTTTATGCCTGCTTGAATTATGAGTTTTGCACATTCTATACATGGCGATGTTGTTACATATAAAGTTGCATTATCGCTATTATTATTTGTTCTTGCAACTTTGGTTATTGCATTAGCTTCAGCATGTAAAACGTATGCCTTAGTGTGATTATTATCATCTTCGCATATATTTTCGAAGCCTGATGGAGTTCCATTAAAACCGTCTGATATTATCATATTGTCTTTAACTATTAATGCACCAACTTTACGCCGTTTGCAATAAGAGTTTTCAGCCCAAATTGTTGCCATACGTAAATAACGTATATCCAGCAATCGTTGTTTGTCCGAATCCAATGCCATGATAAAATTTTTTCATATAATTTGACTACAAATTTAGTTATTTTGCTTATATAAATGAATAAATTACAGATAAAAAAATAAGGGACTTATAAAATCCCTTATTTTTCAAATGTTGCTTAATTTATTTTCGCTTAATCTATATTTTTGCGAATTTTTTTAGACTTTTTGGCTACTTTTTTTACTCCATCGCGTTCAAGTAATGCGTTTATTTCAGGCTCATGTCCTCTGAAACGTTTATAAAGTTCCATTGGATTTTCTGTACCACCTTTACTTAGAATATTTTCGCGGAAAGATTTAGCTGCTTCTTGATTAAAAATGCCAACTTCTTTAAATTTAGCAAAAGCATCGGCCTCAAGAACTTCTGCCCACTTATAGCTATAGTATCCTGCTGCATATCCTCCGGAGAAAATGTGTGAAAATTGAGGTGCAAGAAGACAACCGTCTACGGTAGGGAATGTTTGTACGTCTTTCATTGCATTTGCTTCAAACTCAAAAGCATTTTCAACAGGCTTGGTAATTGAGTGCCAAGCCATATCAAGATAGCCGAAACCAAGTTGTCTTACACAAGCATAAGCCGCACCAAATTGAGCTGATGCAATAATCTTGTCGATTAATTCTTGTGGCATAGAATCACCGGTTCCATAATGTTTTGCAAAGCTGTCAAGGAATTCCTTTTCTATCAAGTAGTTTTCGTTAAATTGAGATGGCAATTCTACGAAATCACGATAAACCGAAGTTCCTGAAAGTGAATTATATTTTACTTGACTTAATAAACCGTGTAAAGCATGTCCGAATTCGTGTAGGAATGTTTCAACTTCATCAAAAGTTAATAAAGATGGTTTAGTTCCTGTAGGTTTAGTGAAATTCATAGTTATGGATACCAATGGTCTTATATCGTTACCGTTTTCACTGATGTGTTGTGAGCGGAAATCAGTCATCCATGCACCGCTACGTTTAGATGCACGAGGGAAGAAATCGGTGTAAATCATACCGATATATTTGCCATCGGAATCGGTTACATTAAATGCTTGTACTTCGGGATTGAATACTTGAGCGTCATGATTTTCGGTGAATTTAATGCCATATAGTTTAGTTGCTAATCCGAAAACGCCATCAATAACTTTGTTAAGCTCAAAGTAAGGACGAAGCATTTCATCATTTAAATCAAATTGGCTGTCCTTGTATTTGTTGAAGTAATAACTGTAATCCCATGCATTAATTGAAACCTTTTTGCCTTCTAATTTAGATGCATATTTTTCCAATTCTTTCATTTCTTTCTTTTGTGCAGGAAGATATGCATCGCGTAATTTATTTAATAAATCATATACATTTTCAGGCTTTTGTGCCATTGTATGTGATAATTGATATTCAGCAAAAGTTTTATAGCCAAATAAATTAGCCAATTGTCTTCTTTTATCGGCTATTTGAGCCATAATCTCGATATTGCTATATTCGCCTTTGGTGTTACGAGAGTTATAGATTTTATACATTTTTTCTCTTAAGTCACGACGTGAAGAATATTGCATGAATGGTCGGTAGCTTGGAGCTGCCATTGTGAAAAGATAACCTTCTTTACCTTTTTCTTTTGCGGCAACTTGAGCTGCTTCTATAACGCTTTCAGGTAGTCCTTCTAAATCTTCTTTATTGAGCCAGATTTCGTAAGTATTAAGCTCTTTTAATACGTTCTGTCCAAATTTTAGAGTAAGTTCTGATATTTCACTGCTTAATTTTCGATATTTTTCACGTGCTTCACCTTCAAGATTAGCACCGCTTCTTACGAAAGATAAATATGTTTCTTCAAGTAGCATTATATCTTCCTTGCCCAATGTATTTCGGTCAACTTTTTCGTAAACAGTTTTTACTCTCTGCCATAATTTTTCATTAAGGCTGATACTTGTGTAATGAGCTGATAAAACAGGTGATATGCGTGTGGAAATTTCCATCAATTCTTCATTTGAATTGGCCGAAATATAAGGATAAAACACGCCTAAAACTCTATTTAGCATTTCTCCGGAACGCTCAAGTGCAACAATGGTGTTTTCAAATGTAGGGATACTTCTTTGAAATACAATAGCATTGATTTCTTGGGTTTGCTCTTCAATACCTTTTTGTATTGCCGGTTCAAAGTCACTATTTGAAATTTTATCAAATGGAATAGCTCCATTTGTGGTTTTAAACTCCGAGAAAAAAATGTTTTCAGCTTTTGTCATAGTGTGGAGTGTTAAAAGTAAAATTAATCCTAAAATTATTTTTTTCATTTTATATATAATTTATAATGTGATTGCAAAGTTACTGTTTATTGCAAAGTTTTTCAAAACCGTTATTGTGAAAGAGCGTCTAAAAGTATTGAAATGTTACTTTTTTTAACGTTTAAGTTCAATAAGATATTCTCGTCGGCTAAAAATACATCAATAAATTGTTGAATGGAATAATTTCCTTGAATTATTGATTTTTTGTAATTGGATAATGCTACCGAGATATTACCACAGACAAATTCAAGATGTCCCATATTAAGATAATCGGTTGAATTTGGTTTTCCTTGTAATATCTTATCATAAAAAGAACGACTTTGTTCAAAGTTCTTTTGAACAAACAAACACCATGCAAGAGGTCTTAAAGAACGGAGGCTTGTTGGCTCAAGATAGTATATTTTGAAATAATATTTTAGAGCTTCAGCATAATTGTCGGTCTCTAAATAACAATGCCCTATATTTAAATTTAATGGTACATTATCAGGAGCTAAATCAATAGCTTCAAGATAGTATTTTAGAGCTGTCTCAGGTTGCTTTAATGCTCGGTAACATGCAGCTAAATGCCTTAAATTCCACAAATCTTTTTCGGCATATAATTCATATTTATGATAAAAATTTATAGCTTTTTCATAATGTTCTAAGTTTTGATAGCAAAATCCTGCTTTTTGTAAAATTACAGGATTAAAGTCATCATAATTTTTACTTAATTCTATATAATATCTTGCAGCATCATTAAAATATTCATTTTTAAGATAGAATTCAGCGATAATTGCTAAAATCTCTTTGAATTCAATCACTTTAAAATGTTGCTTGATTTTGATAATGTCAAAGCATTTATTTAATGGATTAATTAATTCATTTTTTCTATTAAATAGATTGTAAAAACGATAGATATTTTGAATGTAATTATTGATTATATTTTCTCGTGATTGTGATGTGTTGGTCGGTAATTCAGCTTTTTTAAGCTCGTTTAATGTGGCATTCTGCTCATTAAGTTGTGATAGCATAATATTCCTTTGTGATTGAGGTACGGTAGCTAAAGTGGCTATAAAAGAGTATTTATCACTATCGCAAAAGAATTTTGAATCAAAAAAAGCGTCAATTAGTTTAGTTTCATCATGATTGAGCGTATTTGATATTATAGAGTGCTTGCTGTGAAATGGTAAAAACCAATTGCTTGGCTCATTGAAAAAAGGGAATGACTTTAGATGAGAGAATGTTCCTATTAAAACATCACCTCCATCAAGTTGTAATCTATTTAATTCTTCTATTTTTTTTGTGATTTTTTCATTTTCAAGAAAATCTTTCCATTGTGGATTTTCTTCTAAATCGGAAATATCGATGGAACTTTGTTCTCCTTTGATTTTATTAAAAACTTTAGGATAAAATTTCATCAATTTTGGGATGAGTTCGTCATGAACTTTCTTTGTTATTTTTTCGGTATTTCTGCTTTTAACAAGCGTAAAAAGTATATTTTTTACATCGTTTTCAAATTCCGGTCGTTCGGCGTATAACTCAAATAAATGTTTAATTTGTTCGTTATTGTTGATACGTTCGCTGTGGTTGTACATAATGATAATAGCAGCACATAATGATTTTATCGACAACTCATCATTGGTATTATCGTATAGTTCAAGTAAATTTAAAAATAGATTATCATTGTAATATTGCAACAAAGACAACATTATTGCTGAAATTACATGAGATTTGAAATAATCGGGATAAGGATAATTATTTTTAAATATGGAAGTGATAGTTTCTAAATCCAATGTTGATTGAGGATAAGAAGTCCAAATGTATTTAAAAATATCAATCTCAATTGTTTCTTTTTTTGATAGTAATTTATTTGCGTTGTTGATGTCTTTATTGTCATCAGGTAGTTCGCAATATAGGGAATAATCAGATAAGGAATTTTGATAAGATTCCACTAAAGAAGTTAAAGTGATATGTGATTTACGGTAAGTTCTTTTTGTTGCATAATAAATGCCGTAGTCTTCTCGTATAAGTATTTCACATACAGCTTTGTCGGTGATAGAATATAATTTTTTTATAAAACCATTGTATATTTTATCACGATCAGGGTCATTCATGTCGTTGATAAAATAATTTATAAGGTAATTATATTCGGTTTTGAATTGATTCAGCTCGTCGTGTAATTGCCACACGGTAGTATCGTTTACTAAAATTGATACTAAAGCTATAGCATCATGAATTCTATTAGTCGATAGAATACTATAAATGTCTTTTTTGTAGTTATCAGCTTCTTTGCTTGTCATATAATAAATTTTGATAATACAAATATAGCAAATAATGTGCCATGAGATGTTTAATAATACAAAAATATTATTTAAACT
>CAZHXA010000029.1:0-26671 GCA_964536025.1 uncultured Muribaculaceae bacterium | reverse complement strand
ATTTAAAACTTTATTTTTTTATTTGTACAATTTAATTTAGGTAATTAATCTTTTTGTAGTTTTGTGAGTCTATGTTTTATGAATCATAAAATAAATTTGAAATGATGTTGAAACGCGTATATGTGTTATTTACTTTTATCGTAGTATTTGTTTTTACGATGCAAAGTGTAAATTTTCGTAAAGAAAAATTGGATTATCAGATAGTTTATCATTGGGGGCTTATTTGGAAACATGCAGCATCTGCTACATTGGAAATTAAAGATGGAGGTCGTTTTTATGAAGCTAAATTAAGTGCAAGAACGCTTTCTTGGGTGGATAATATATATAAGGTACGAGATACATTATCTTCTTCAATAGATAAAAACAGTTTTGTGCCGGTAAAATATATCAAAACTACGCATGAAAAGAAATATGAAGGAAAGGATATTGTGGATTTTTTTGTAAAAAATGGTGTAACAACAGGTCATTGTACACGCATAAGACCGGGTAAAGATGATTTTAAAATTACTCTTACTACTGATGGCCCGGCATACGATATGTTGAGCGTATTTTATTGGTTGAGAAATATTGATATGGGTGAGTTGGCAAAAAATAAAACATTTAGCGTGACTATTTTTTCCGGAAAACGTAAAGAGCGTCTTGATGTAACGTATGTTGGTGAAGAGCGTGTAAAAATGCGAGATAAATCACATAGAGATGCTTATCATATAAAGTTTAAATTTACTGAAGATGGTAAAAATAAATCAAGCGATGATATTGATACATGGATATCTACTGATGTATCAAGAATACCTTTGTTATTGAAAGGAAGTTTGCCTATAGGTGAGGTGCGTGCATATTATCGTGATTAAAATATAGTAAAGTAAAAACGTAAAAAAGTGATGATATGTGACACAATATTAGTATCTTTGTGAATTGATTTTACTATAATATGGATAAACATATACATATAGATGGAGTGGATTTTCATTACTCGGTAAAAGGTGAAGGTGAACCGATAATTCTTATGCATGGATGGGGATGTAATCGTTCAACTTTGCTAAGTATTGAAAAAATATTATTACCACGAATGAAGGTCTATAATTTGGATTTTCCGGGTTTTGGTGAAAGCTCTGAGCCTTGTTCTGTTTGGGGTGTAGAAGAATATACTCGATTAATAGAAACATTTGTAAAGCAGGAAGGTATTAATTCTCCTGTTTTATTGGGACATTCTTTTGGAGGAAGAGTTGGTATATTGTATTCATCACGAAATGAAGTGAAAAAACTTATTCTTGTTGATGCTGCAGGAGTGAAGCCAAGAAGAACGTTGTCGTATTATATTAAAATTTATACATATAAAACAATAAAGTATATTTTACCTTTGTTTTTAGGAAAAAATAAAGGAGACAAATTGCTTAATAAATATCGTGCAAAAAGTGGCTCGAGTGATTACAATAATTCAACTCAAAAAATGAGAGCTATTTTAAGTAAAATGGTAAATGAGGATTTAAAAAGCATAATGCCACATGTAAAATGTCCAACATTGCTTGTGTGGGGGAAAAATGATACAGCAACACCACTTAATGATGCAAAAATAATGGAACGTCTTATCCCTAATTCCGGTCTTGTTGCCTTTGATGGTGTGGGACATTATAGTTTTTTGGAAAATCCTTATCAATTTGCTGCTGTTATAAAAAGTTTTCTTAAAGACGAATTGAAATAAAATAAGATAGAGTAAATGACAATGTCCATAAATATAATATTGCTTATTGTAGCAATTTGTTATTTGATAATTACGGTGAAGCGTGATTTACAAATGCTTCAACAAAATTCTTATAGAAACGAAAGATATAAACGCTGGTTAAGCTTGAATAGCGAATATACAACGACATCGCGAATGTTATGTATGGTTATAGGAATGCTATTGGGTTCTTCTTTTGTTGAATTTGAATGGTTCAATGTTGTAAAGATTGCATGTGTTGTAACGTTATTGTTGATGCTGATAAAACAGCTGAAAACAAGATATAAACATTCATTGGTTTTTACAAAGCGAGTGTGGCGTTTATTTGTGATTGAATTAACTTTAATGTTTGTTGTTGCGTTATTGGTTAGTCGTTTTGATTTATGTGCTTTGTCATTTGTTTCTGTTGCTTTTTCTGCTTTTTCTTATGTAATTACAATAATAACCAATTGTTTTTTAAAACCTGTAGAAAATGCAATAAATAAAAGCTATTATAATGATGCTAAGCGAATTTTGTCACAAATGCCTGATATGAAGATTATCGGGATAACCGGTAGTTATGGCAAGACAAGTACAAAACATTATTTGAATCGTATACTAAGTGAACACTATTCAGTATTAATGACACCTGGTAGTTATAATACTCCTATGGGTGTGATTCGTACTGTACGAGAATTGTTGCAACCATATAATGAAATATTCATTGTTGAAATGGGTGCAAAAAATGTAGGAGATATTAAGGAAATATGTGATCTTGTTCATCCTCAAATGGGGTTAATCTCAGCTGTGGGTCCTCAACATTTGGAGTCTTTTAAAAATATTGAAAACGTACAAAGTACCAAATTTGAACTAATTGATTCACTTCCTGAAGATGGTTTCGCTGTATTGAATAATGATTTTGAATTTGTCGCTAATCGTCCTGTTTCTAATGTTGAAGTTAAACGATATGCCGTAAATCCATCAATTGAGGCTGATTATCATGCGGAAAATATTATATATAGTGCTTCTGGAGCAACTTTTACAATATCCGGAGAAGGTAAACGCATTGAGATTACAACAAAACTAATAGGAGAATGCAATATCTCAAATTTGATGGGTGCCGTAATTATTGCTATGAAACTTGGTGTACCGGAAGAAAAAATAAGATATGCTGTTAGTAAAATCTCTCAAGTAGAGCATCGTTTGAATGTAAAACGTACGCCCAATGGAGTAATTATTATAGATGATGCATTTAATTCAAATCCTGATGGGTCACGAATGGCATTGGATGTTTTAAGTAATATGAAAGGAGGTAAACGAATCGTAATAACTCCGGGTATGATTGAACTTGGCGAAAAGCAAGAGTTTTATAATGAGAAATTTGGTGAATATATTGCAGATTCGTGTGATATTGCTATAATTGTAGGTAAATATAATAGGGAATCTATTGTGAGGGGAATTAAGTCTAAAGGTTGGTTAGAGGGAGAGAAACTCATAATTGTAGCTACGTTTCAAGACGCTCAAACAAAATTATCGTCAATGGTGAATGCTGGTGACGTTGTATTATATGAAAATGATTTGCCGGATACGTTTAAATAAAATGAAATAATTATAAAGATAAAATAAGAATAAAACGGATATAAAGATGAAAACTAATATTGGTGTATTTTTTGGAGGACGTTCAACAGAACATGAAATATCTGTAATATCAGCGTCGCAAGCAATGCATGCCATAAATAAAAATAAATATGATGTTACGCCTATTTATATTACTAAAGAAGGAAAGTGGTATACAGGCGAAGCGTTATTTGATGTTGCTAATTATAGAGATATTCCAACATTGTTGTCTAAATGTACACAGGTGTATATGGAACCTTGTTATGGCGACTATAACTTATATAGAAGCAATAAAAAAATATTTGGTTCTAATGTAATAGTTAAATTGGATGTAGTAATACCGGTTTTACATGGTTCCAATGGCGAAGATGGTATTTTTGAAGGTGTGCTTGAAACGATTGGTATACCATATGCTGGTTGTAATACATTGTCCAGTGCTAATGGTATGGATAAGATTACGATGAAGCAAATTCTTCAAGCATGTGATGTGCCGGTTGTAAATTATATATGGTTTACAGATAAGCAATGGTTTTCTAAAAGAGATGAACTTATTAACAAAATTGAAGAGAAAATTGGGTATCCAGTCATTGTAAAACCTGCGAATCTTGGTTCCAGTGTAGGTATAGGTTGTGCCTATAATCGTGAAGAACTTGTGGAAAAGGTAGATTCGGCAGAGATTTATTCAACAAGGATAATTGTTGAAGATATGATTGAAGATTTACAAGAAATAAATTGTTCAGTTCTTGGTGATTGTGATGATTACCGCATGTCGGTATTAGAGGAACCTATAAAAACTTGTGATTTCCTTACTTATGAAGATAAGTATATGGGCGGAAGCAAAGGAGCCAAAGGAATGCAGGCTTCACAAAAGAAAATTCCTGCTGAGTTGCCAGAAGAAGAGACTGAACGAATAAAATATCTTGCAGGAGAAACATTTAGGGTCCTTTCTTGTCATGGCGTAAGTCGCGTTGATGTTATTGTGAATCGTAAAACTCGTGATATTTATGTAAATGAAATAAATACGATACCAGGTTCTTTATCTTTCTATTTATGGGAGGCTACCGGTGTCCGTTTTGATGAACTTATGGACACTTTGGTTCAACTTGCACTTAAACGAAAACGTGAAATGAGTCAAAAAACCGTTTCTTATGATCAGAATATATTTAGTTTAGGTCGAGGGGTAAAAGGAGGTAAATTAGGTGCTAAATAGCATGAAATGTGATTATTATTTATTAATTTTGCAATTATAAAATAAAAAAGATTATTCCAATATACTTTATGAAAAATAAATTTAAAGAATATAGTAAATTCAATCTTTCTGAAATAAATAAGACTGTTTTAGAAAAGTGGAATCAAGAAGATGTATTTGCACAAAGTATAAAAGTGCGAGAAGGAGCTCCATCTTTTGTGTTTTATGAAGGTCCGCCATCTGCTAATGGTATGCCTGGAATACACCATGTAATGGCACGTACCATAAAAGATATTATTTGTAGATTTAAAACTATGAAGGGGTATCAAGTTATGCGTAAAGCAGGCTGGGATACTCACGGATTACCTGTTGAACTTGGAGTTGAAAAAGCTTTAGGAATAACAAAAGAAGATATAGGCAAAAAAATATCTGTAGATGAATACAATGCAGCATGCCGTAAAGAGGTAATGAAATACACAAAGGAGTGGACTGACTTAACCCACAAAATGGGTTATTGGGTAGATACTGATAATCCTTATATAACTTATGAAAATAGTTATATGGAAACTTTGTGGTGGTTGTTGAAGCAACTATACAACAAAGGCTTGTTGTATAAAGGTTATACAATCCAGCCTTATTCTCCGGCGGCAGGTACAGGTTTAAGTTCGCATGAATTGAATCAGCCAGGTTGTTATCGTGATGTAAAAGATACTACTGTTACTGCTATCTTTAAAGTTGTAGAGAATGATAATGCTATAATTGCAGAAATAAAGGCTAAGGCTCAAGCAGAATTTGCAAAAAATATAAATATCATAGGTTGGACAACAACACCATGGACTTTACCTTCGAATACAGCTCTTTGTGTTGGTCCTAAGATTGAATATGTTGTAGTTGAAACTTTCAACCCATACAATGGAGAACCAATGGTTGTTATTATGGCAAAAGCTCGATTGAATGCTTATTTTGATCAAAAAGGAGCTGACTTGTCATTATCTGAATATAAACAAGGCGATAAAATTGTTCCATATCGTGTTATTGCAGAATATACTGGTTCTGAATTAGTTGGTATTAAATATCATCAATTATTCCCATGGGTAAAACCTGTAGATCTTGTAGATGGGAAAGTTGTTGTAAATGATAACGGTTTCCGAGTAATATCTGGAGATTATGTTACCACAGAAGACGGTACAGGTATAGTGCATATTGCTCCTACATTTGGTGCTGATGATGCTTTTGTTGCTAAAGCTGCAGGAATTCCTTCTTTGTTTATGATAAATAAGAAAGGGGAAACACGTCCTATGGTTGATTTTTCCGGTAAATATTGGATGATAGATGAACTTGATGGCGACTTTGTTAAAAATTGTGTTAATCAAGAGGAATATAAAGAATATGCCGGTGCTTATGTGAAAAATGCTTATGATCCTCAATTTAATCCTGGAGGAAAATATGATGAAGTCGCAGCTTCTAAAGCAGAAGATTTGAATATCATACTATGTATGAAGATGAAGCAAGCTGGTACTGCATTTAAGATTGAAAAGCATGTGCATAATTATCCTCATTGTTGGCGTACTGATAAACCTGTACTTTATTATCCTCTTGATAGCTGGTTCATTCGTTCAACTGCTTGCAAAGAGCGTATGTTTGAATTAAACAAGACCATTAACTGGAAACCGGAGCATACTGGAACCGGACGTTTTGGAAAGTGGCTTGAAAATTTGAATGACTGGAATTTAAGCAGAAGTCGTTATTGGGGAACACCACTTCCTATTTGGAGAAGTGAGGATGGAGAAGAAATCTGTATAGGAAGTATCCAAGAATTATATGACGAAATAGAAAAATCGGTAGTTGCCGGAATTATGAAATCCAATCCTTACAAAGAAAAAGGATTTGTTCCCGGTGATTATAGTAAAGCTAATTACGATAAAATCGATATTCACCGTCCTTACGTTGACGATATTGTTCTTGTGTCAGAAACAGGAAAACCGATGAAACGAGAACTTGATTTGATTGACGTATGGTTTGATTCTGGAGCTATGCCTTATGCTCAAATACATTATCCTTTTGAAAATAAGGACGTATTTGATAATGGAAGTGTGTATCCTGCTGATTTTATTGCTGAAGGTGTAGATCAAACACGTGGTTGGTTCTTTACGCTTCATGCAATAGGTACAATGGTATTTGATAGTGTTGCTTATAAATCGGTTATTTCCAATGGTCTTGTTCTTGATAAGAATGGAAATAAGATGAGTAAGCGATTGGGTAATGCTGTAGATCCTTTTGGTGCTATTGAGAAATATGGAACCGACCCGTTACGTTGGTATATGATTTCCAATTCTTCACCATGGGATAATTTGAAGTTTGATACCGATGGAGTAGAAGAGGTAAGTCGTAAATTCTTTGGAACATTGTATAATACATATTCATTCTTTGCATTATATGCAAATGTTGATGGCTTTGATAATTCGGCTGAACAAGTTGCGTTAAATAATCGTCCGGAAATTGATCGTTGGATATTGTCTTTGTTGAATTCTTTAGTTAATGAAGTAACTAAACAATTGGAAGACCATGAACCTACAAAAGCAGCAAGAGCCATCAGTGAATTTGTTGGAGATAATTTGAGCAATTGGTATGTACGCTTGAATCGTAAACGTTTCTGGGGAGGAGAAATGAATGAAGATAAGTTGTCTGCTTATCAAACATTGTATACTTGTCTTGAAACTGTTGCATTGTTAATTGCTCCGATATCTCCTTTCTATGCCGACCAATTGTATCAAGATTTGACAGTCGTTACTAAGGGCGAAGCAAAATCTGTGCATTTGGCTCTTTATCCTGTTGCCGATGAGGCTATAATAAATAAGGATTTGGAAGAGCAAATGAAGTTGGCACAAGATATTACATCTATGGTTCTTTCTTTGCGTCGTAAAAAGAATTTAAAAGTCCGTCAACCACTAAGCGCAATAATGATTCCTGTTCTTGATGAAAAACAAAAGAGCGAAGTGGAAGCTATGAGTTTGCTTATAGTAAATGAAGTGAATGTTAAGGGCATTAAATTCGTAAGCAACGAAGATGGCATTTTGGTAAAACGTGTGAAACCTGATTTCAAAAAACTTGGTCCTAAATATGGAAAAATTATGAAATCATTGGCTGGACAAGTTGCAGGAATGTCTCAAAAGGATATTATAGAATTTGAGAAAAACGGGCAATTTACATTTAATATAGAAGGTACTGAGGCTATAGTAGAATTGGCTGATGTGGAAATAATTTCAGAAGATATTCCAGGTTGGTTGGTTGCTAATGAAGGTAGTCTTACTGTAGCGTTAGATATTACAGTAACCGAAGATTTGAAACGAGAAGGAATTGCGAGAGAACTTGTAAATCGTATTCAGAATATTCGTAAAGATAAAGATTTTAATATTACAGATAAAATTGATGTAAAAATTTCTTCTAATGAAAATACAAATGAAGCAATAGAAGAATACAGAGAATATATTTCAAAACAAGTTTTAGCAAATTCTATTGAAGTAGCCAATATTGATTCTTATGAGGATAAGATTGAACTTGACATGGATGACTATAAATTGGCTGTCGTTGTAGAAAAAGTTAAATAATAAATTTTATGCTATGAGTGAAAAAACGCGATATAGTGATGAAGAATTACAAGAATTTAAGGAATTGATTCTTGCTAAATTAGAAAAAGCTAATTTGGAATATGAGCGTTTACGTTCCAATTTGACTAATCTTGATGGGAATGATATTGCTGATACATCTCCTACATTCAAGGTGTTGGAGGAAGGTGCAAATACATTAAATAAAGAAGAAGCTGGACATTTGGCTCAACGCCAAATGAAGTTTATACAAAACTTGCAAGCTGCTTTAGTACGAATCGAAAATAAGACTTATGGTGTATGTCGCAAGACCGGAAAATTGATACCAAAAGAGAGACTTCGTGCAGTACCTCATGCAACATTAAGTGTAGAAGCTAAAATTGAAGAAAATAAGAAGTAATTTGCGGTCATTATTTAATGAAAATAACTAAAGGTCAACTTGCTACGATTATAATCGTATGTGTAGTTTTAATCGACCAATTATTGAAAATTTGGGTAAAAACTAATTTCTTTTATGGTGAGGAATATGTGATTACCGATTGGTTTAGATTATATTTTATTGAAAATAATGGAATGGCATTTGGAATGGAATTGGGTAGCAAGTTATTGCTTACCCTTTTCCGCCTTGTTGCTGTTATTTTATTTGTTTATTATATCTATAGAATTAAGGATAAGACATATTATCATACAGGCTTTTTTGTATGCATTTCGCTTATTACAGCCGGAGCCTTGGGTAATTTAATTGATTGTATTTTTTATGGGATTGCTTTCGACAATCCAATACCTCCGTTAACAGCAACTTTTTTGCCTGAAAATGGAGGTTATGGTACGCTTTTCCATGGTCGTGTTGTTGATATGTTATATTTTCCTTTATTTGAATGGAATTGGCCTGATTGGTTACCGATAGTAGGTGGTGAACATTTTATTTTTTTTCAGCCTATATTTAATTTTGCCGATGCTGCTTTAAGTGTAGGTGTAGTATTATTAATAATGTTTTATTCCAAGTTTTTTTATATTAAAGAAACTGATTGTGAAAATTTGGAATGTGATGAAAAAAAAATAAAATAATTGTAATTTGATATGAGACGTTTTTTTCTGATACAAAGTCTTTTGCTTTTAATGCTTATGGGGTGTTCTAAAACGCCTGATTATGTTATTTCAGAAGATAATATGGCAAGTCTTATGGCTGATATTTATAAAGCAGAAGCTATGGTTGAAGAAGAATCAGGTAAATATACAAGTGATTCATTAAAATTGGTTATACGACAATCAGTTTTTTTAAAACATAATATTTCTCAAGAACAATTTGATACATCTTTAATATGGTATGCTCATAATTTAGATGTTTATGATAAGGTTTATGAAGATGTTGTTGGACAGTTAAATGCAGAGTTGCAAGAGTTGTCTAAAAATGATTTTACTGCCGTCGCTAATGTTGTCAATAGCAATGTTAAACCTTCGGTTTCTCGTTTTAGACTTGTTGGTGATACAGCAGACATTTGGGAGAGGAATCGTACTTGGATTTTATTATCTGGATTTGCTCAAAATGTAATTACTTTTGACAATAAACCGGATAAAGAATGTATGAAAGGCGATAAATATGAGTTGGCATTTAAATTAGTAAATCCTCGAAATGGAATGAAAGTATTTATGGGTGTTGAATATAAAGATGGTACAACTTCTTATATTTATCGTATTGCCAATAATAGTGGGTGGAAGCATTATAAAATACAAAGCGACTCTTTGAGAGAAGTAACAAGGATTTTCGGCTATTTATCATATGAATCTAAGCCAACTCATATCGTATTTGTTGATAGCGTAGAATTACTTCGAACACATTTAGACAGAGCTACTTATGGAGGAACTTATGCTCAACAAAAAATAATTGGAGTGAAAGAAGAGAAAAAAGATAAATTGAAAGATTTTAAGTTTTCAAAGAAAGCTAAAAAACTAGAATCTATTAACTAAGTAAATAATAGCTATATATGATTAGATTAAGTTCTAATGTATGGCATATAATTTTATTCGGCAAATAATGAATGTAACCAACAGTACTATAAAACTTATAGGTTCACTTGCTCAAAAAAAGCATAGAGTAGAAGAAGGTTGTTTCGTTGCAGAAGGAACAAAATGTGTACGTGATACTTGGGATTATTTTAATTGCAGATTGATTGTTGCAACACAAGCTTGGTATGAAGAATTTGGGCATAGTGGTCATTTAGGAAAAATTCAGTTTGCCAATAAGGGGCAAATGCAAAGAATGTCACAATTTTCAACAGCTTCCGATGTAATTGCAGTGTATGATATTCCTGAAGACGTAATAGATGAGAATGAAGTAAAAAATAATTTGAATATAGTATTAGACAATATTCAAGATCCCGGGAATTTAGGTACAATTATGCGAATAGCCGATTGGTATGGTATTAAAAATATATTTTGTAGTGAGAAAACTGTTGATGTTTACAATCATAAGGTTGTTCAAGCTACAATGGGTGCTATTTCTCGTGTAAAGGTACATTATTGTGATTTGGAAGAACTTTTTTATAATTATTCTGAAATGCCTTTGTATGGAACATTTTTAGATGGAAAGAATATTTATACATCTGAATTAGAGTCTAAAGGTTTTGTTGTGTTTGGCAATGAAGGTAGGGGCATTTCGCCTAAAATAAGTGAAATCATAAAAAATAGGTTATTGATACCTTCGTTTCCTAAAGGAGTTCCTACAAGTGAATCATTAAATGTAGGAATGTCTGTAGCAATCACAATAAGTGAATTTCGTCGTAATAGTTTTATAAAAAAATGATTTAAATATGGCTGTCAAGGTTAAAACGATGTATTTTTGTAATAACTGCGGAGCCGAATCTCCGAAATGGGTGGGGAAATGTCCTGCTTGTGGTGAATGGAATACTTTTGTAGAAGAGAGAGTAACAGTTAAACCTACAAAAACTATGACCAATTTCGGATATGAGAGTGAAAAAAAACAGATTAATAATGTTCCCATAAAAATTTCTGATGTCAAAACTGAGAATGAGCCTCGTATATTATTGCCAAGTGCTGAGTTAAACCGAGTTCTTGGAGGTGGTCTTGTTCCTGGGTCAATAATATTGGTTGGGGGTGAACCTGGTATAGGAAAATCAACACTTATTCTACAAAATGTTTTAAGGATTCGTAGTCGAAAAGTTTTATATGTAAGTGGAGAAGAAAGCCAGCAACAACTAAAAATGCGTGCTGATCGCATTTGTGAGGGTAATATTGATTGTGAATGTTATATTGTGTGTAACACATCTTTAGAATCGATTTTCAGTAGTATACATAAATTTAACCCCGATTTAATTGTAATTGATTCCATTCAAACAATAGCATCAGATGCTTTAGAATCATCGGCAGGTAGTGTTGCTCAGGTGCGAGAATGTGCAGCTACGTTATTGAAATATGCCAAGCAGACCAATACACCTGTTATTCTCATTGGTCATATAAATAAAGAGGGTAGTATTGCAGGACCTAAAGTATTAGAGCATATAGTTGATGCAGTATTGCAATTTGAGGGAGACAGACATTATATGTATCGCATTTTACGAGGTATAAAAAATCGTTTTGGAAGTACTTCAGAAATTGGTATTTATGAAATGACTCATTATGGTTTGCGAGAAGTTTCCAATCCGTCAGAAATGTTGTTGTCTCAAAAAAATGAGTCGTTGAGTGGAGTTGCGATTGGTGTTACGATTGAAGGTATTCGTCCTTTTCTTATTGAATCACAAGCTCTTGTAAGTACAGCTGCATATGGAACAGCACAGCGGTCGGTAACTGGTTTTGATGGTAAACGGATGAATATGTTACTTGCTGTACTTGAAAAAAGAGTAGGATTTAAATTAGCACAAAAAGATGTTTTTCTAAATATTGCGGGTGGCTTAAAAGTAAATGATCCAGCTCTTGATTTGGCTGTTATATGTGCTATTTTATCCTCTAATGTGGATATGCCTATACAGAAAGGTGTATGTATGAGTGGTGAAGTTGGTTTAAGTGGTGAAATAAGACAGGTTACACGCATTGAACAGAGAATAGGAGAGGCAGAAAAATTGGGATTTACATCAATGATAATACCTAAGTATAATTTAAAAGGCTTTAATACTAAAAACTTAAAATTGAAACTAATAGAAGTATCAAAAGTAGAAGAAGCTTTCAGGTGTTTATTTGGTTAAGTTTTGTTAAATCTATTGATAACGATTAAACTTAATTGCATTTTGCTTGTCAAATATATAAAATAAGTAATAACAAGCTTCAAACTACTAAACTTTTTCTTTATAGTTCAATATTAGACGCAGTGATTGCGATAAAATTATTAAAATGGCAGTGTTTTTATGATTTTAATAAAAACACTGCCATTTTAATATTTAATGATATATTTTTATAGGTCTAAAGCATTGTCTGCTTTCTCAGGTAGCAAGGCAAAGTCAATAACATCTTTTATAGTTTTTACATAATGAAATGTCAAGCCTTTTAAATAGATGTCTTTTATTTCATCAATATCTTTTTTATTTTCTTGACATAAGATAATATCTGATATGCCGGCACGTTTTGCTGCAAGAATCTTCTCTTTTATGCCTCCTACGGGTAGAACTTTTCCTCTTAATGTTATTTCTCCTGTCATAGCGAGGTTTTTGCGTACTTTTCGTTGTGTAAAAGAAGATGCAAGTGATGTTACCATTGTTACTCCGGCTGATGGACCATCTTTAGGAATTGCTCCTTCTGGAACGTGAATATGAACATTATATTTGTCAAAAAGTTCATAGTCTATACCAAATAATGTACTATTAGATTTTAAATATTGCATAGCAATAACAGCCGATTCTTTCATTACATCACCTAAATTCCCTGTTAGAGTAAGTTTCTCTCCTTTTCCTCGAGAAAGAGAAGATTCAACAAATAAAATCTCACCTCCAACGGCAGTCCAGGCTAAGCCAGTTACTACTCCTGCAAATTCGTTACCTTCATAACGGTCTTTTGAATATTCCTCACTACCGAGGTAATCCTTTAAGTTTTGTGTAGTAATTGACGTAGGATAATCTAAATCTGACGCTTTTAAACGAGCAATTCGACGAAGTACTTTTGCTATTTTTTTGTCTAATTCTCGCACTCCGGATTCTCTTGTATAAGATTCAATTATTTTTGCTATAGCAGCCTTATTAAAGTCAATTTCTTTTGCTTTGAAGCCATTTTCAATTAATTGCTTTGGTATTAAATGTTTCTTAGCAATTTCAACTTTTTCTTCCATTATATAACCATTTATTTCAATGATTTCCATACGGTCAAGAAGAGGTTGAGATAACCCTTGTAGAGAGTTAGCTGTGGCAATAAACAATATCTTAGATAGGTCATAGTCCATATCTATATAATTGTCATGAAAATGACTATTTTGTTCAGGGTCCAAAACCTCTAAAAGGGCAGAAGAGGGGTCCCCTTTAAAGTCTTTACCTATTTTGTCAATTTCATCAAGAACAAAAACAGGATTTGAACTTTCGCATTTTCTTAGAGCTTCTATTATACGACCGGGCATTGCTCCTATATAAGTACGACGGTGTCCTCGAATTTCAGCTTCATCATGTAATCCACCAAGCGAAACTCGTGCATATTTACGTCCTAATGCATCAGCAATTGATTTGCCGAGAGATGTTTTACCAACTCCCGGAGGACCATAAAGGCAAATAATAGGAGATTTCATGTCGCCTCGTAATTTTAGAACAGATAAGTGTTCTAATATACGATCTTTCACTTTATCAAGTCCATAATGGTCGTGATTTAATCTGCTTTCAACAGTTTTGAGATTAAATTTATCAACGGTGAAAACATTCCAAGGAAGAGATAATAATGTGTCAAGATAACTATATTGAACATTAAAATCTGGAGATTGTGGATTGATACGTTCAAGTTTTTTTAATTCTTTTGCAAATGCATTCGCTGTTTCTTTGCTCCATTTCTTTTTCTTGGCACGTGCTTCAAGTTCGGTAATTTCATCGTCAGATGTCCCCAATTCGTCTTGAATTGTGCGTATTTGTTGTTGTAAGAAATGTTCTCGTTGTTGTTGAGACAAGTCTTCACGAGTCTTAGACTGAATATCAGCTTTCAATTCAAGCAACTGAGCTTCACGAGAAAGTATGGAATATAATTTATATGCTCGTTCTTTAATAGAAGGTTCTTGTAATAGCTTTTGCTTTTCTGCTGGATCAAATGGAATATTTGTAGCAAGAAAATTAATTAGATATATAGGATTGTCAATATTCTTAATTGCAAATGCCATTTCATTTCCACCTTCGGTAAGATTTCTTAGTATATTGAAAGTTAATTCTTTTAATGAAACTATTATTATACCGAATTCTTTATCATTTTCTAATGGTGGAATTTCTTCAGTCAAAGAAATCTTTCCTTGCAAATATGGTACTGTTTCTGTTATTTCATCTAAATGAAAAGGGGAGTGTCCTTGTAAAATAACATTAGTTGAGCCATCTCCAAGTTCAAGCACTTTAACAACATCAGCAATAACTCCAACTTCATATAAATCTTTATATGAAGGATCTTCTATCTTACTGTTTCGTTGACAAACGACACCGATAGGTCTGTTAGCTTGTTGTATTTCATTAATAAGATTCATGGACTTTTTTCTTCCCACAGCAATTGGTAATGTAACACCAGGGAATAACACCATGTTTCTCAATGCAAGAATAGGTAAATCTTGTCCATCAAGATTTTGTATTGCTTCTTCATTACCTAATTCGCCTTTAATTTCGGCAAATATAGGCATAATACGAGATGAGCCTCCGTCGGTCATGTCAATGTCTTTGAAGTTTATCATATTTAATTATATATTCACAGTGAATAAGTTGATTATGTTATTTCAGGAAATTATATTTACCTGAAATTATATCTAAATTATACTATAACAAATAAAATGCCAAAATTACTCAATTTTCTATCAAAATGGAATTTTATTATATTTTTTTACAAAAATATCGGCATAAAATTTTCATTAAGAATAAAAAGCAAAGGTCTTAATAGTAAAATTTCACTATTAAGACCTTTGCTAATTTGAATAAATCTTAATGATTTAATCTTTTTTTGCCTTTAAGCAACTATATGTAAACCATGAAAGAAGTAATACATAAACAATAAGACCTGTTGTTTGAAGTTGTGTTTCGCTGAATGTACAAGTGTATTCAAATCCGAAGAAACGCATTCCGGCGCTCACTACACCAAGCAATGCTCCTCCGGCAATAAATCCTGATGCAAGTAATGTTCCGCGTTCTTGTCGAGCTGTGTTTACAGCTTCGTTTTTAGAACGACTACTTACAAACCAACTAATAAGACCTCCAACAAGAAGAGGAGCATTTAGTTGCATTGGAATAAACATACCTAAAGAAAATGCCAATGCAGGAACTCCAAGCCAATTAAGTAATATGGCAAAAACAGCACCAACAATGTAAAGTAACCAAGGTGTTTCTCCTCCCATCATTAATGGGTCTATTACAGCTGCCATTGCATTAGCTTGTGGTGCAACAAGTGCATTATCTCCAGTAAATCCATAAACGTCGTTAAGAATAAGCATTACACCACCAACTGTTGCTGCTGAAACAAATGTACCTAAGAATTTCCATGATTGTTGTTTACTTGGTGTTGTTCCTAACCAATAACCAACCTTCATGTCAGTAACCATACCTCCTGCCATTGATAAAGCAGTACATACAACACCTCCTATAACCATAGAAGCTACAATTCCTGATGAACCTTTAAGACCTATTGCAACAAATATACCGGATGCAATAATCAAAGTCATAAGTGTCATACCTGAAACAGGATTGCTACCAACAATAGCGATAGCATTTGCTGCCACAGTAGTGAATAGGAAAGCTATTACTGCAACCACGATAAAAGCAACAATGGTTTGTAATAAATTGTGTATTACGCCAAAATAGAAAAATACGAAAGTAACAACGAACGCAGCCAATAGAGAAAAGACAACTACTTTCATAGTTAGGTCCTTTTGCGTGCGTATCACTGTTTTTACTTCGTTGGAATTTCCTTTTATTTCTCGTGAGGCAAGACCTACGGCACTTTTTATTATTCCCCAAGATTTAATAATACCTATGACTCCGCTCATTGCGATACCACCGATACCTATGAATCTTGCTGAACCAGAGAATATTTCTTCAGCCGGAACATCTGCCATAGTCGGACTCATTCCAAGTAATGGTATAATAACCCACCATATAAATGCACTACCGGCAAAAATAATAAAACTATATTTTAGACCTACAATGAACCCAAGTCCCATAACAGCAGCTCCTGTATTAATGCTGAATACAGCTTTCGTTTTATCTGCCATCATGTTTAATGCTGGAATAGCACGTGTTGAAAGAACTTCACTCCACCAACCGAAAGTGGATAATAAGAAGTCGTATATACCACCTATTAAACCTGCAGTGATAAGAGGCATAGCTTGGTTGCCACCCTTTTCTCCTGAAATAAGCACTTGAGTTGTTGCTGTGGCTTCGGGGAATGGGAATTTTCCGTGCATATCTGAACAAAAATACTTGCGGAATGGAATGAAGAACAATATACCTAAAACTCCTCCTAACATTGAGCTTAGGAAAATTTCAAGAAAACTAACCGCAATTTCAGGATATTTTGCTTTCAAAATATATAGTGCCGGAAGGGTGAAAATTGCCCCTGCAACTACAATACCACTACAAGATCCTATTGATTGAATGATTACATTTTCACCAAGTGAATTCTTTCTTTTGGTTGCACTTGATAGTCCTACCGCAATTATTGCAATAGGTATTGCAGCTTCAAATACTTGTCCGACTTTTAATCCAAGATATGCAGCCGCAGCACTGAATATTACTGCCATAATCAAACCCATTGACACAGAATATGGTGTCACTTCGGGATATGTTTTATCTGGATGAAGCACCGGTGTATACTTTTCACCGTTTTTAAGTTCTCGAAATGCATTTTCTGGAAGACCTACATTTGTCTTTTCTTCGTTCTTTTCTTGCATAATAGCTAAAACAATTTAAATATGATTAATTAGCTAAGTCAATTTCATATCCAGCAACATCAACAAGTTTTATGTTGAATTTTAATGCAGAATATGGTTGAATTGTGTTATAGCCGGTTTCTCCATAAGCATATTGATATGGTATGAGTACTTCACAAGAGTCTCCTACGTGCATATCGGAAAGAGCAATAGTCCATCCATTAATAACGCTTGATAGCTTTGTGCGAAAAATACTATCAGCTGGAGTTGTATTTAAATAGGATGAATCAAATGGCGTGCCGTCATACAAATAACCAATATATTTAACGTCTACTGTTGAAGTGTACATTGGTGAAAGATTTCCGGCAGTGAGGTTTCGATCATTAAAATAATGAATCAATACATAAGAACTTTTATCCCATATAGGGTTAAGTACTTCGTAATAATTGGAACCGTCTTCATTTTTTAATAAAGATTGTTCTTCAAGCCATAATTGATTAACCTCTCTCCAAACTTTGTATTTTTCCCAATATTTGTTGCTTTCGTTATCTACGCATGATAGAAAACCTAAACATATTATGGCAAATAGGGAAATAATTAATGGTAATTTCTTCATTACTTTTATATATTATTATACCAAAGTTTTTAAAAGTTCTTTCATGCTTACTTCGCTACCAATAATTGCAGGTAATTCGCTTATGGCTACGCGTTCTTGTGCCATTGTGTCACGATGACGAATAGTTACTGTATTATCTTCAAGAGTTTGGTGGTCTACGGTAATACAGAATGGAGTACCTATGGCATCTTGGCGACGATAACGCTTACCGATAGAATCTTTTTCATCATATTGACAAGCATAATCGAATTTCAGCATGTTGATAATTTCATGAGCTTTTTCAGGAAGACCATCTTTACGAACAAGAGGCATAACGGCAACTTTTACAGGAGCAAGTTGTTTTGGTAAATGAAGAACAACGCGTGTTTCTCCATTTTCAAGATTTTCTTCTTCGTATGAAGAGCAAAGTACACTCAAGAACATACGGTCCACTCCGATAGATGTCTCAATTACATAAGGAGTATATGATTTATTTAATTCAGGATCAAAATACTGCATCTTTTTACCACTGAATTTTTCGTGCTGGCTCAAATCAAAATCGGTACGAGAGTGAATACCTTCGACTTCTTTAAAGCCAAATGGCATTTCAAATTCGATGTCGGTTGCAGCATTAGCATAGTGAGCCAATTTATCATGGTCATGATATCTGTATTTGTGATCTCCCATGCCAAGTGCTTTGTGCCACTTCAAGCGAGTCTCTTTCCATTTTGCAAACCAATCCAATTCTTCTCCTGGACGTACAAAGAATTGCATTTCCATCTGTTCAAATTCACGCATACGGAAAATAAATTGTCTTGCAACGATTTCGTTACGGAATGCTTTACCAATTTGTGCAATACCGAAAGGAATACGCATGCGACCTGTTTTTTGTACGTTTAAGAAATTAACAAAAATTCCTTGAGCTGTTTCTGGACGCAAATACACATTCATTGCACCTTCGCTTGTACTTCCCATTTCTGTTTTGAACATAAGGTTGAATTGACGTACGTCTGTCCAATTCTTTGTTCCTGAAATAGGGTCAACAATCTCGTAGTCAAGAATTATTTGTTTTAAGTCAGCAAGATCATTATCGTTCATAGCTTTTGCAAAACGTGTATGTAACTCTTCTCGTTTTTGAGCTATTTCTTGAACACGAGGATTAGTACTCTTAAATAATTCTGCATCAAAGCTATCTCCAAAACGTTTAGCAGCTTTTGATACTTCTTTTTCTATTTTGTCATCAAATTTAGCTATTTCATCTTCTATCAACACATCGGCACGATAGCGTTTTTTAGAATCACGGTTGTCGATAAGAGGGTCGTTAAATGCATCAACGTGACCTGATGCTTTCCATATTGTAGGGTGCATAAAAATTGCGGAATCTATACCTACGATATTTTCATGAAGCAATGTCATGGATTCCCACCAATAACGCTTGATGTTGTTTTTCATTTCAACACCAAGTTGACCATAGTCATATACTGCTCCAAGTCCATCGTAAATATCACTTGAAGGGAATACGAATCCGTATTCTTTTGCATGAGAAACAATTTTTTTGAAAGTATCTTCTTGCTTTGCCATTTTTGTATAGTTTTTTTGTTTTACATTACACTGTTGTATGTTAATTTCAAGAAAAAGCACCTTTTTCTTAAAAACTCCATTTAAACTGCAAAGTAAACTATTTTTTTCGATTTATTTTGTATTTTTGCTGTTGGTTTATGTAATTATAATAATTAATTAACCATAATATTGAGTAAACAGCGATAAACTTGGCTTGTTGGTAGAGTCGGTTTTTTATACTATTACTGATAATTGATGAAAGAAGAAAACGAAGAAATCGAGTTAAGTGGAGAAGAATTGGGCAATGACTCAATAGTGAGTAGCGAAGCTCATTCAAGTTATCATGTGCCTGTAGGTGATAAACGCTTGCAGTTAAGCGGTATGTATCAACGATGGTTTATTGATTATGCGTCTTATGTTATTTTGGAGCGAGCTGTGCCACACATTGAAGATGGCTTAAAACCGGTACAGCGACGCATTTTACATTCCATGAAAGAACTTGATGACGGAAGATTTAATAAAGTTGCCAATGTCGTGGGTAATACTATGCAATATCACCCTCATGGTGACGCGTCAATTGGTGATGCTTTAGTTCAATTGGGTCAAAAGAATTTATTGGTTGAAACTCAAGGAAACTGGGGTAATATTCTCACAGGTGATAGTGCGGCTGCTCCTCGTTATATTGAGGCGAGATTGTCAGAATTTGCTCTTGATGTTGTATATAATCCCAAAATTACCGATTGGACTGTGTCTTATGATGGTCGCAAGCCGGAACCGGTAACTTTACCCGTAAAATTTCCATTGTTATTATCGCAAGGAGCCGAAGGTATTGCTGTGGGACTTGCTTGCAAAATTCTTCCTCATAATTTCAATGAAATATTGGATGCTGCAATATCTTATTTGCGTGGAGAAGAATTTACGCTATATCCCGATTTCCCAACTGGAGGTTATGTCGATGTAAGTAAATATAATGATGGTGAACGTGGTGGTTCTGTAAGAGTTCGCACTAAAATAGAAAAACGAGATAATAAAACTCTTGTTGTTTCCGATTTACCTTTTGGAAAGACTACCGGCACACTTATTGAGTCAATATTAAAGGCTCAGGAAAAAGGAAAAATAAAAATAAAAAGTGTTGATGACAATACGTCTGAAAATGCTGAAATCATTGTGCATTTATTGCCGGGAACTTCGAGTGATAAAGCTATAGATGCTTTGTATGCTTTTTCCGATTGTGAAGTAAGCATTTCTCCTAATTGTTGCGTTATCAAAGATAAGAAACCTCATTTTTCAGGTGTTGGAGATGTTCTTAAATACAGTGTTGAAAGAACTAAGGACCTTTTACGTCGAGAGTGGGAAATACAACGCAATGAATTACTGGAATCTTTATTCTTTGCTTCAATTGAACGCATTTTTATTGAAGAACGCATTTATAAAGATAAAGGCTTTGAACAAAGTAAAGATATTGATGCTGTTGTTAAGCACATCGATTTAAGATTGGAACCTTTTAAGAAAGACTTTGTGCGTGAGGTAACACGTGATGATATTCTTCGATTGCTGGAAATAAAAATGGAACGCATATTGAAGTTTAATAGTGACAAAGCTGATAATCGCATTGCATTGCTTAACGAACGAATAGCTGTTATTGACGACAAACTTGCTCATTTGGTTGAAAATACCATTAAATGGTATGAAATGTTGAAAGACAAATATGGAGCAATGTATCCACGTCGCACTATTATTCGCAATTTTGACACAATTGTTGCATCAAAAGTTGCCGAAGCTAATGAAAAGTTATATATAAATCGTGAAGATGGATTTATAGGTACATCTTTAAAGAAAGATGAATTTGTTGCAAATTGCTCTGACATGGATGATGTTATCATTTTCTATAAAAATGGTACATATAAAGTGGTTCATATAGCCGAAAAAATATATGTAGGTAAAAACATAATGTATATAAACATTTTTAAACGTAATGACCTACGTACTATTTATAATGCGGTTTATCAAGATGGCAAAGGTGGTATAGTATATATGAAACGTTTTGCTGTTACCGGTGTTACTCGTGATAAAGAATATGATTTGACGCAAGGTACTCCCGGTTCTAAAATATGGTGGTTTTCAGCCAATCCTAATGGTGAAGCCGAAGTACTTAAAGTTACATTGAAACCTAAATTCAGGTTGAAAGTGTTGCAATTTGACGTGGATTTGGGACAACTTGCAATTAAGGGAAAACAATCTCGCGGTAATATTGTTACCAAAAATGAAATACATCGCATTTCTCTAAAAGAACGTGGAGTTTCCACTCTTGGAGGACGTGAAGTTTGGTTTGACCCAGATGTATTACGTTTGAATTATGACGGACGTGGTAATTCTTTGGGTGAATTTAATACAAATGATGTTGTTCTTGTTATATATAATAATGGTGATTTCTGCACAACATCGTTTGATTCCGAAAATCACTATGATGAAGGAATTATTCGTATAGAGAAGTATAGAGATGGAAAAATTTGGACAGCTGTTTTATATGATGCCGATCAGGGGTATTACTATATAAAGCGTTTCCAATTTGAGACTTCGTTAAAGCGACAAAGTTTTATTGGCGGAAATAAGGATTCTAAATTGTTCATTTTGAGTGATGACCGTTATCCTCACATTGAAGTTAAATTTGGTGGATGTGATTCATTTAGGGAAGCCTTAATAATCGATGCCGAGGAATTTATTGGTGAAAAGAGTTTTAAGGCGAAAGGTAAACGTTTGTCAAATTTTGAAATTTCAGAAATAGTGGAGTTGGAACCGCGAGTTGTTGAAGAAGATGATGAACCCGAAACCGAGCCTTTAGAAAGTGAAATCGAAATAGAGAATGAACAGGATACTGAACCTGTTAAGAGCCAAAAAGATATATTTAACGATTTGACAGGGCAAAAAAGACTCTTTGATGAAGAAAAATGAGTTTAAAAAAATATATATTGATATTGACTACTTTGTTACTTGGTTCAATTGTGGCTAAGGCTCAAGTTTGTGAGGATAGCGTAGCTGAAAATATAATTCGTCCGGTAATATCGGCATATACTTTTGATTTAGGCAAAGCCTCTGTTTTAGATACCTATTTATCTTCGATTAAGTATAAGGGGGTAAATTTACGATTTTCTTATGAGCGTTTCCAAGCTACTAAGTTTAATCCGGAAAAATGGATTGTGCAGCTTGAAACAGGATTGGATTATACACCTGCTAAAAATCCGTCAAAAGATTTAACCATTCATACACTTATGGTTGATTTCAGTTGGGGACTTATGCATCGTTGGAAAATTACCCCTGAATTACGGTTGTTTGGTGGAGGAAATGCCGAATTTAGAGGTGGTGCGTTATATGCACCGGCAAATTCAAATAATATAGCTTCGGCTAAAGTGAAACTTGGCTTAAATCTCACCGGAATGGCTGTGTATAATAGAAAAATTGCAAAGTTACCTGTTACGTTTCGCTATCAAGCAACATTGCCGTTAATTAATTCTTTTTATTCTCCCGATTATGGGGAAAGTTATTATGAAATGTATGTTGGCAATCATTCCGGACTTGTTCATGTAGGGTGGTTTGGAAATAATTTTTCAATGAAAAATTTACTTACAGCCGACATCCATTTCGGAAATACCATATTAAGGGTGGGTTATCGTAATATAATAGAGACAAGCTGGATTAATAATTTGAATACTCAAATTTTTCGTAATTCTTTTGTTATTGGCTTGTGTGGCGAATGGATTAGTGTTGGAGCAAGAACTTCTTTAGGTAATAAAGCTAAGATTATTTCAGCTATATATTAATAAGATTTCATAAAAATGAAAATATTCCGCTATATATTCTGTTTAATGATTCTCGTTATTGCTTGTGTATCTTGTCACAAACAAGAAGAATTTAATAACGATCCTTATGGGAATTTTGATGCTTTGTGGACCAATGTAGACCAACATTATTGCTTTTTTAAATATAAAAATATCGATTGGAATGCAATAGGACAAAAATATCGAGCTAAATTACGCCCTAATATGTCTTCTTCTGCTCTTTTTGATGTATGTGCAGATATGCTTAAAGAATTACGTGACGGACACACCAACTTGATTTCTTCTTGGGATGTTTCTCGTTACTGGATATGGGAGCAGTATCCTAAAAATTATGACGAAAGGATTATAAATGAATATTATTTGAATTTTGATTATAAGCAGGCATCAGGTATAAAATATGCAGTTTTAAGCAATAATTTCGGATATATGTATTATGGGGATTTTACAAACGGTATTGGTGAGGGAAATCTTGATAATATTCTTGCATATCTTGCAAGTACCGATGGCTTGATTATCGATGTTCGTGACAATGGTGGAGGATACCTTACTAATGTAGAGACTTTGGTTGCTCGATTTATAACCGAGCGTTTACATGCCGGTGCAATTTCACATAAAACAGGTCCCGGACATGATGATTTTTCCGAACCATATGATTATTATTTTAAACCTACCGAAAGCACTCGTATCAAATATTTAAAACCTGTGGTTGTCTTAACAAATCGTTCTTCGTTCAGTGCTACAAATAACTTTGTGTCTATAATGAAGAGTTTGTCAAGTGTGCGTATTGTTGGCGATACTACCGGTGGAGGAAGTGGCTTACCATTTACTTTCGATATGCCTAATGGGTGGCTTGTTAGAATGTCGGCAAGTGAAATAACCGATTGTAATGGCGTTGTAACCGAATTTGGTGTATCTCCATCACCGGGTTGTAAAATAGATATGACTGAATATGAAATATCCATTGGAAAAGATGCTATTTTAGAGAAAGGTTTTGAAGTGCTTGAACTGATGATAAATGAAACAAAATAATAACAGAATATGAAAAAAATACTTCTTGCATTGTCTGTAGCAATGTGTACATTTGTCGTAATTGGGGCGAAAGATTTGTCCGGAGTGAAAATTTATATAAATCCGGGACATGGAGGCTATCATAATGGTGGTGCCGATTCTGTATTTAATGCTGACGGCTCTCTTTTGCTTGTAAAAGGTAATGATAGAAATGTTCCTACTATTAATTATGAACCTCTTGACACAAATGGCTTTTGGGAATCAAAATGTAATCTTATCAAGGGCTTGGAATTAAAACGCTTGCTTGAAAATGCAGGGGCTACAGTTAAAATTTCGCGTGTCCTTAACAGAGAGATAGATGATAAAAATCTAAAAGAAATTGCTGAAGAAGCCAATGAATTTGGTGCAGATGCTTTTATCTCTATTCATTCCAATTCAGCCGGAATGAGAGCAAGAGTAAATTATTTTTTGAATTTATATAATTATGATTTTTCCGGATTAGGAAAAAATGTAACCAATATGGCATTAAGTCGCCATCAAGCCACAATGTCTATATCTTACTTGATGGATAATGATATTACTGTATGGTCTCCAAGATTGGTTGTTACCGAAGATAAACCATTCTTGGGTTATACTTTGGGTGTTCTTCGTCATCTTAATGTTCCCGGATTTCTTGTAGAAGGCTCTTTTCATGATTATATGCCTGAAACACATCGTTTGCTAAACGAAGACTATGCTAAATTATATGCGTGGAATCTATTTAGATTCTATTGTGATTATTTTGGTGCCGATATGCCCGATTATGGGGTCGTTTCAGGAGCTGTTAAGGATAATGCCCGTATTATCGACCATGCTCGATTTAATAATTGGATAAAAGGTTCACACGACAAATTTTTGCCTTTAAATGGAGCTGATGTTACATTAATAGATGCAAATGGGAAAACAATAGCTACATACAAGACTGATAATAATTATAACGGTATATTTGTCTTTTGGAATGTTAATCCCGGAGTTTATACAGTGAAGATAGAAGCTGAAGGTTATGAACCAATAGAAAAAACAATTGAAGTTAAAGCAGGTGAAATGTGTGATTTTGTTGAATTCCTTACCGATTCATATTTTAAAGAACCTATACTTGTAGCCGGAGAGTTCAATAAATGGGCATACAATTTGAAAACAATTGATTTGGGTAATGGTAAATATCGCCTTGAATGTAATGTTCCTAAAGATATTGAAAATTCGATAATTTGTTTCACTAAAGATGGAGTAGTGGTAAAAGATTTAAAATTGGGCGAGTTGAAAAAAGGACCTTTTTCTAAAGATGTGGACATGAATGACGTGAGTGAGAAAAGCCTTTTTTGGGAAATAAATGAAATAAAACAACAGTAATGTTGTAATGGTTATAAATAGTATTGAAAGTTAGAAACTGTTTTGAAATGATTAAAAAAAACTATTAAGTGCGATTTGTCTAAAAGCTATACTCACCATTGCTTCTGCCGTTTCCGTTAGAAACTCATAATCAATGGTGAGCCTTCTATAGTTCTCAAGCCATGAGAAAGTTCTTTCCACAATCCATCGTTTAGGAATGACATTGAATTTCTTGGAACTTTCTTTTGGTCTGAGAATGACTTCCTGTTCCCAATCAAACTTCTCCTTTACCTAGGCGCTCAAATCGCCCTGGTATCCTCCGTCAGCGAGAATTTTAGTGAGCCTTGGGAACTTCCATGCAAGGTTTTCTATGGTAGGTATAACTCCTTTACTATCATGGATATTGGCTTCGTGTACTTTGATAGCCATTGGAAGTCCTAAAGTGTCAACAACAACATGCTCTTTCCTTCCTTTGACTTTCTTGTTCCCATCTATACCTCTGTCTGTATCAACATGATGGTAAGTTTTGACACTGCGGGAGTCTATAATGCCCAAACTTGGACTTTCTTCTCTGCCCACAGGCTTCCTTGCCTTGGCATGCAGCACATTCAACAATTCTTCCCAAACTCCTTAGAGCTTCTATTTTCGGGAATAGTAATAGACCGTTTGCAAGGAGCAAAGTCTGAGGGAAGCATTCGTCACCGACATCCGCTCTTGTTGACATAGAATATGCCATTTACAATTTCTCTGAGTGAACTTTTTCTTTTTCTTTCTTGTGTCTCTACAATATTTTTTATAACTCACCACTTTTTTAGTTAGGTTGGTTGGATAATTACTCATAACTCTTTTGTTTGCAACCTTAAAGTTACGAAAAACACCTCAATCAACCAGCTGACTAACAGATAAATATAAAAATATAATTATTTTCAAAACAGTTTCTAAAAAGCATATAGTTGAAAATGTAAAACAACAATCGGTAGTGATTAACAAAAAAAATACAAACACCTACTGTTTTAGTCTCAAATGTGATGAAGAATAGGTGGTCGCAATTAAAATTGAAATAAGGAAACAAGAATCGGGAAAAGCTAAAGCTAATTCCCGATTCTTGTTTTTAATATATTTGTAAGTTTTAAAAAACTATATATTGTAATATAGTGCTTTGT
>CAZHXA010000028.1:0-27673 GCA_964536025.1 uncultured Muribaculaceae bacterium | reverse complement strand
ACGATAAATAAAATACGGTAATGAAAAGAACATTTCAACCTTCAAACAGAAAGAAAGCTAATAAGCATGGTTTCCGTCTTAGAATGAAGACAGCTAACGGACGTAAAGTATTGGCACGTCGTCGTGCTAAAGGTCGTTACAGCCTATCAGTATCAGATACTGTAAACAAGAACTAATCGGTTTAATACTCCGATGGTATAGGCTGAGCTTTCCGAATTTTGGAGGGCGTCGATGCTATAAAAAATACCGTTATTATTCACTTTTTTGTGGTAATAACGGTTTTTTGTTAGTAGCTTGAAGCTGATATGGTTTCCTCCGGAAACTCCGGTGTGGGGGGATAGGTGCGTGTCCGCACGTGTCGAAATCCCTATTGTTTTTTCTCACGCGTCGGTTAATATGCCAAAAAAACAAAGCCAATGCCGAAGGTATTGCATGTCGCAGGAATAATAGATGAAAAATTAAACACTAAACGCTTAATATACAGTGTGTTATAATATATGTAGAATAATACTGAAAAACTTCTTGAAATACTTGCATAATCTATAAAAAAGTAGTAACTTTATACTTGTAAATCAGAGGATTAAGCATATATAAAATATATTTTTTTAGAAAAAAGCTCACAAAAGGACGTTTATATGCTAAATAATTCATAAATTTGCATCGTTGCTTGTGCAACAATACATATTAGGAAGCGTTTAGCATTATTCCAAGATAGTGAATCTGGACAATTCATTTTGGGCGGGAATAAATAAGACGTTCTTCTTTGGTATCGATATATGTACGTTTTTTTATACATATACAGCCAAAAGTGTGAGCTTTTTTATTTTATCCGTCCCAAAGGCAGTCCAGAGCCTACTATCGAGATAAAACTAAGAGGTTCACACCTTTTCTTTTATTGTATTTACATAAACCTGTTTTATAAAAGCCCGCACAACCTTGAACCTCATAGTGCAAAAACATTACTATTTTGCTTATGAACACACAACATCCATTACTTGAGTAAACTGAAAAGCTAATGCCGGAGGCATTACATTGTGTATTAACCGCTGCGTAAGGAAACTGTAAGTTTCCGCCACGTGCGGATAAAGCTAACAAACAACTAACCCGCACCTCGACGTGGTGCAATATACTAAAATAACTAATTTATGAAAAAGACATTTTTACAAACATTAATGCTATTCACAGTAATGCTCTTCACGAGCATCACAGCCTCAGCTTACGATTTTTATGCCGATGGCATTTATTACAACATTACTTCACCGGAGAACAAAACAGTTGAAGTAACAGAAGCTGATAACCGTTATTCGGGCGACATCGTAATTCCAAGTGAAGTTACTTATAATGAAGAAAAATACAGTGTTACGAGCGTAGGGGGTTTAGCTTTCTATAATTGTATCGGATTGACCTCAGTAACGATCCCAAGCAGTGTAGAAAGCATAGGGTATAGTGCTTTCTCTTATTGTAGAGGCTTGACTTCATTAACGATCCCAAGCAGTGTAACGAGCATAGGGGATTATGCTTTCTTTCATTGTAGCGGATTGACCTCATTAACGATCCCAAGCAGTGTAGAAAGCATAGGGAATAAAGCTTTCTATAATTGTAGCGGATTGACCTCATTAACGATCCAAAGCGGTGTTACAAGCATAGGGTCTTCTGCTTTCGAAGGATGTAGCGGATTGACCTCAGTAACGATCCCAAGCAGTGTAGAAAGCATAGAGTATAGTGTTTTCTATGGTTGTAGCGGATTGACTTCAGTAACGATCCCAAGCAGTGTTACGAGCATAGAGGATTATGCTTTCTCTGATTGTAGCGGATTGACTTCAGTAACGATCCCAAGCAGTGTTACGAGCATAGGGAATTGGGCTTTCTCTAATTGTAGCATGTTGAGCGGTACGTTAACTCTACCAGAAACGATAACTTCAATAGGAATAGATGCTTTTAAAAGTACAAATTATGAAATATGTAAAATAGAAGCTAAAACTCCACCTACTATAGACGGGAGTTCATTACCATCCGGTCTGTCTAAGGTGATTGTTCCTAACGGATGTTGTGATGCTTATAAGGCGAATGTAAATTGGAGCAAATACACAATCATAGCAGGGGGGGCTTGTGATGTGGAAGTGACCAATGAAACTGCAGGTCAATTGGCAAACATGATACAAGCACAAATGGGAAAGAATCTAAATGATGTCACTAACTTGACTGTACATGGCACACTTAATGTCGAAGATTTGGAGCAAATCAACTCCAATATGACTTCGCTACTGTATCTTGACTTGACAGATACCGATATAACCGAACTTCCGGCAGGAATATTTCAAGATAAGAAGATTTTATTTGGCGTTAAGTTCCCAAAGAACTTGAAAACGATAGGGGAAAGTGCTTTTTCCGGTTGTGAAAACTTGATAGATAAATTGGAATTTCCGGAGACTCTTGAAACTATCGGGAACTCAGCATTTTATGGTTGTACAAGTTTGCCGACAATTGATTTGTCGCAATGTGTGGACTTGAAACAGATTCCGAAATATTCTTTTTGCAATTGTAAACTATTGAAAACCATAAATATGCCGAGTTCATTGACTTCGATAGAGAATGGAGCATTTGCAGGTTGTACCGGTCTGTTGCAAATGAGTGTTCCATGTGCCGTACCTCCTACAATAGCTAACGATGCATTCACTTATGATATGATTACAAATACATGCGTGCTATCCTTACCTACAGAGAATAAGCTTGATTATAGTTCTGATAACTATTGGAAAGCTTTTGTCGAAGAGAAAAGCAAGAGTGAGATACAAGTGAGTGTAAATGGTCAACTTCCCGGTAGCGACGCTTGCTATATTTACTTTGAAAAAGCTCAAATTCAAGAAGAAGATAAATCAACAAGTGTTGCATCATTGAGCTCGTCAAAAACAGAAAAACAGAATCTTGGAATTACAGCCAACGGACAAAGTTTATTTGTTGGCAATGGCGATGCTATTACATTTTATATTGTTCCTGAAATAGGATATCTAATAGAGTATGTGTTATATAACGGAAATGATGTTACCAATGAATTGGTGAACAATAGTTATACAACGACTGCCGTAGGAGCTGAAGCTGTATCAAAACTTGAAGTGAAGATGATAGATGAAATTTCGGTGGCTATCGAAGAAGTAAACATCGATGAAGAAGACGGACCTATTGAGTACTATAATCTACAAGGTGTGAAGGTAGGAAATCCGTCAAACGGTATCTTCATCAAGAAACAAGGAAGAAAAACTCAAAAAGTAATAATTAAGTAATAATAAGTAGTGAAATAGTAATGAATTTAGAGAGTGTATAAGGGAAGAGCGAGCCGATGGGATGCCATCGACTCGCTCTGCTTTATATTCAATATTTTAAAAAAATCGTCAGCCTTTTAATAGGGCGAGCTTTTTGCTGTTTCCTACAATCCACAATATATCGCCGGCATTGAAGACCTCTTGCCCTGTGGGTTTCATAAACACGTCACCTCGTTGAATTGCAACCAATAGCGATTCATATTTTTCTCTTATATGTGCCGTTGCACTCGATTGACCTATAAGTACCGAGTTGTCGCCTATTTCAAAATGAGTGAAGTTCATATCGTTATCGTCGGAGCTATGAGCCACATTAGCCGTTTCTTCGGAATCTTCAACGTCGGGTAACAAAGTTTGGATTTGTTCTTCGGTACCTATCACAGCAATGATGTCGCCGGGGAATAATCGCATGTCGGCACTCGGAATAGGGAAAATTTCGGCACCGCGTTGGATGCTTACCACGTTTGCACCGTATTTTTGTCTTATTCCGCTATTAGTCAAGCGCTCCCCTACAAAAGGACAACTGTAGCCCACTGTCATGTAGGCAAGATGAAAATCGCTTACCAAAGTGTTACCTTTACCGCTTTTACGCAACTCTCGTTCGTTCAAGTTGCGTACAAATGTGCTTTCTAACTTTTTCATGCGACGTCCCACACGCTTAGACAACAATATGATGAGCAAAATCACTGCGGCAATGGCACTTGTAACACCCACAGCATGAGTGTAAACGTTTCCTATGTAAACTTCGATGAGGACAAACGCCACCGCTAAGCGTAATATGGTGAGAACCACGAGCGGAACCATATATCGGTTGCCTTCTTTCTTTAATTCTTCACGTTCGGAACGATTTGTGCCGGGATAAACGAGAGCCATAAAGAATGGCGACATTCCGGCAATAGATAATACAACTGCAATGAATTTACCCCATGATGCACCTGCAATATTTTGCATGAACGGAATGAAAAATTTGCCCGATACCCAAATCATGGCTATAATAAGTACCGAATATAACAATATACGCCAAGAATAACGTCCCAAGACCGTTTTCCACACCTTTTTAGTTACGTTTTCGGTAACAGCATTGGTGTTGTAAGCATCAAGAGTTCTTGTAAGACGTGCCGGCAAGCGTTTTTCAAGCCATTCGTAACAAGGAATAGCCCATTTAATGAAATAAGGAGTGAAAAACGTGGTAATAACACTTACCGCCACTACAATGGGGTATAAACTGCCTTCAAGCACCTTTAACGACATGCCGAGAGAGGCTATGATAAATGCAAATTCACCTATTTGGGTAAGGCTGAATCCACTTTCCATTGCAATGCGTAACGATTGACCTGTGGCAAGCATACCGAAAGTTCCGAATATAATCATACCTACAATCACAACCACCGAAAGCAATAGAATGATGTTCCAATACTCGGCAATAATGGCTGGGTTCACCATCATACCCACAGAGATGAAAAAGACTGCACCAAACAAGTCTTTTACCGGTTTAATAACTTTCTCTATGTGTTCGGCTTCGCTTGTCCCGGCAAGTATGGAACCCATTATGAAAGCTCCAAGTGCCATCGAAAAACCGGAGTAAACCGAAAAAACAGCCATCAACATGCACAAGCCCACAGAGATGATGAGCAACATTTCATCGTTGATGATGCGACGAAAACGGTTGAAGAACGATGGTAACACATACACGCCTATGGTGAAGCATATAACAAGGAAGAATACAAGTTTGCCTATGCTTAACAGCATTTCGCTACCTTCTACACTATTGTTTAATGCCACCGATGACAACAACACCATCATGACAACGGCAAACAAGTCTTCACAGATAAGTACCGCCAACACATGAGGCACGAACCGACGTTGACGCATATTTAAATCGGTAAATGCCTTTATGATAATGGTGGTAGATGACATAGACAACATACCTCCCAAGAATAAGCGGTTGATAAAATTAAAATCAAGAAAACCTCCTACGATGAATCCTACACCCATCATTCCGCCTACTATGATTAGTGCCGTGACGGCAGCCGAACCGCCTACATTAAGCAATTTCTTGAAACTGAATTCAAGCCCCAGACAGAACAACAGTACAATTATACCTATCTGAGCCCAAAACTCGATGTTGGCTTCATTTACAACCGATGGGAAATATTTGAAATTATTGCTGGCAATAAAACCGGCAACGATATAGCCCAATACCATGGGTTGTTTCAACTTCTTGAAAATCAACGTTACAGCCGCCCCAAGCATCAAGATGAGAGTGAGGTCGGCAATCAATCCTTCTATGTTCATATTAATTCAATATTTGTCGCTGAAAAAAAGTATTTAAGTAGGGGAAAGGACAATATATTATAATGTGGATTCCTGCACTTTTTTATTCAAAAAATCTTTGAAGAACAAAATTAAATAAATTCATTTTTATATAACACAATTTAAATCCATTTTTCTCATTCTTAACAACAATATTGATAATAATTCAACAAATATTATTATTTTTGTGTCAATCATCATTGAGATGAAAAGGATAATGATAAACTCTAAACGTAGCGACATCACATCAATAAAAACAATATATTTATTCTACAATGCAAGAAAAGATAATAATACTGGATTTTGGTTCGCAGACGACGCAACTCATAGGTCGTCGATTAAGAGAACTGAATATGTATTGCGAAATTTTGCCCTACAACAAATTTCCTCATGACGATAAATCGGTGATAGGGGTGATACTTTCCGGAAGTCCGTTTTCGGTATATGATGAAAACGCGTTTAAAACCGATTTAAGCGAAATACGAGGAAAATATCCCATTTTGGGAATTTGTTATGGAGCTCAATACATTTCTTATACAAACGGAGGCAATGTAGAACCGGCGGGCAGTCGCGAATATGGCAGAGCATTACTCACTTCAGTAGATGAAAACGATTTGTTACTGAAAGGCGTAAACGCTGGCGACCAAGTGTGGATGAGCCATGGCGACACCATAACGGCACTTCCTGAAGATTTTACCGTAATAGCATCGACCGAAAAAGTACGCATAGCGGCTTATCGTTCGTGTAAAGAAAAAATATGGGGAGTGCAGTTTCATCCGGAGACGTACCATAGTCAATGTGGTAAGCAAATACTGAAAAATTTTGTGGTAGATATCTGCGGAGGTAAACAAGACTGGAGTGCGGCGTCATTTATAGAGACAACCGTTTCACAACTTAAGGAGCAACTTGGTGACGACAAAGTGGTTCTTGGATTGAGCGGGGGAGTGGACTCTTCTGTGGCTGCTGTGTTGTTAAACAAAGCCATAGGTCGAAATTTGACGTGTATATTCGTAGATCACGGTATGCTGAGAAAAGACGAGTTCAAAAAAGTAATGAACGATTACGAATGTCTCGGGCTTAACGTGATAGGAGTTGATGCAAGCCGAAAATTTTTCAATGAACTTTCGGGGGTAATAGAACCGGAACAAAAGCGTAAAATCATAGGTAAAGGATTTATTGACGTTTTTGATGCCGAAGCACGCAAGATAAAAGATGTGAAATGGCTCGCACAAGGTACTATTTATCCCGATTGTATAGAGTCATTGTCAATAACAGGAACTACGATAAAAAGCCATCACAATGTGGGAGGACTTCCTGAAAAAATGAATCTTAAATTGTGCGAACCGTTACGCTTATTGTTTAAAGACGAAGTGAGAGCGGTGGGTCATGAATTGGGAATGCCCGACCATTTGATAAAGCGTCATCCATTTCCGGGACCGGGACTTGCAGTGCGTGTCTTAGGCGAAATCACACCAGAAAAAGTGAGCATAATACAAGAAGCCGACGACATTTTTATACAAGGTCTTCGTGACTGGGGCTTGTATGACAAAGTGTGGCAGGCAGGGGTAATCTTGCTACCGGTGCAAAGTGTGGGCGTTATGGGAGATGAACGCACATATGAGCGTGCCGTAGCTTTGAGAGCAGTAACAAGTACCGATGCAATGTCAGCCGATTGGGCACATTTGCCGTATGAATTTCTTGCAAAAGTGTCAAATGACATAATCAACAAAGTGAAAGGCGTAAACAGAGTGTGTTATGACATAAGTTCCAAACCGCCGGCAACCATCGAATGGGAATAATGAAAACTTATATATTAATTTAATAATACTACCGACTTATGAAAAAAATAATGATTTTATTTGCCTCTATTGTTTTGGGGATAGGCTCAATCTCGGCACAAAAAGGAGAAAAAGCGTTAGGCGTAAATTTTAATTACGGTAGCGAAATAGAAACCGTAGGACTTGGAGCAAAGTTTCAATATGGTTTTACCGATGAAATAAGAGGTGAAATGTCATACAATCATTTCTTTAAAAAACATGGGTTGAAAATGTGGGATTTTAATGTAAATGCTCACTATTTGTTACCGCTTAGTGAACAAACTACATTTTATCCTTTGGCAGGACTATGTTTTTCAAAACTTTCAAAAGTTACGAGCAATTGGGGGGCAAATATCGGATGTGGCATTGAATATAGTCTAACAGAAGCTCTATCGGTAGGTCTTGAAGCTAAATATCAGTTTGTGAGCGACATTGATCAAGCAGTACTCAATTTAGGATTTACATATAAATTTTGAAAACAAGATTTAAGTTGTGAACAGTATCATACAAAAGCAAGAACTTTTCATAGTTCTTGCTTTTGTATTTTTGAGTTTTAAATATATTATGAAGAACAAAAAAATGGCAATGATATGCAAAAACATTATTGTTGATGTTTAAATAATAATTATTTATACTTAAATTTGCACATCTTTAGATGCTATAAGAAAACTTAAACAAATAAATTCCCTATATGAAACAAGACATGATTGTTATCTTAGACTTGGGTAGTCACGAAAATACCGTATTGGCACGTGCTATCCGAGCTCTTGGCGTATATAGTGAGATTTATCCTCACGATATTACGGCAGAAGAACTTAAAGCGTTACCTAATGTGAAAGGTGTTATCATCAACGGAGGACCTAACAACGTAATAGATGGAGTTGCCATTGATGTAAACCACGAAATTTACAACATTGGTATCCCGGTTATGGCTGCCGGACACGATAAAGCTCTTTGCGATGTGAAACTATCTCAATTCGGAAACGATGAAGAGGCTATTAAGGCTGCCGTTAAAGACTTTGTGTTCAATACTTGCAAAGCAGAAGCAAATTGGAATATGACCAACTTTGTAAACGACCAAATTGAATTGGTTCGTCAACAAGTGGGAAACAAAAAAGTGCTTTTAGCACTTTCAGGTGGTGTGGATAGCTCGGTTGTAGCTGCATTACTTCTTAAAGCCATAGGAGATAATCTTGTGTGTGTACATGTGAATCATGGTCTTATGCGTAAAGGCGAATCGGAAAATGTTATCGAAGTCTTCAAGAACCAATTAAATGCTAATTTGGTGTATGTAGATGCAACAGAACGCTTTTTAGGCAAACTTGAAGGTGTAGCCGACCCTGAAGAAAAACGAAAAATCATCGGAGGAGAATTTATCCGCGTGTTTGAAGAAGAAGCACGCAAACTTGATGGTATCGATTTCTTGGGACAAGGAACCATATACCCCGACATTGTAGAAAGTGGAACAAAAACAGCAAAAATGGTTAAGTCTCACCATAATGTGGGCGGACTTCCTGAAGATTTGCAATTTGAACTTGTTGAGCCATTGAAACAATTGTTTAAAGACGAAGTAAGAGCTTGCGGTGTGGAACTTGGTTTACCTTATGATATGGTATATCGTCAACCATTCCCAGGACCGGGTCTTGGTGTACGTTGCTTGGGAGCTATCACTCGTGAACGTTTGGAAGCTGTTCGTGAAGCCGATGCAATTTTACGAGAAGAATTCCATTTGGCAGGACTTGATAAGAAAGTATGGCAGTATTTTACAGTTGTACCAGACTTTAAGTCGGTAGGTGTTCGCGATAACGCTCGCTCATTTGAATATCCTGTAATTATTCGTGCCGTGAACACTGTAGATGCAATGACTGCAACCATTGAACATGTAGATTGGGCAATACTTGACAAAATCACAGCTCGCATTTTGAAAGAAGTGAAGAATGTGAATCGTGTGTGCTACGATATGTCTCCAAAACCAAATGCAACCATCGAATGGGAATAAAAAAATTCCTATTATAAGCATAAAAAGATAGCCCCAAACTTTATAGTTGGGGCTATCTTTTTTACAGTATTCAGTTATTGTTGCTTTAACAACTCAAATTGGCAAATCCAATATCTACTGAGTGTTATTATTCTTCTATCAAATCGTCATATTTTTGGAAAAGAAAATCATTATAAGGGAAACGAGCTTGATGAATGGCTTTAGCTTTTTCATATAGCATCGACTTTAATTCATCAATATTTTGTTTGTTCTTAGCCGAAATAAATACACAATTTTTTTCTTTCTTAGCCATCCACGTTTCTTTTAATTCTTCAAGAGGAATATTTTCGCGAGTACGTGGAGTTAGGTCATCTTCGTCTTTTTTGACATAGGTAAATGCATCAATTTTGTTAAACACAAGTATCATTTCCTTGTCGGTAGCATTACACACTTCTTGAAGAGTTTTGTTTACTATCTCTATTTGGTCTTCAAATTGAGGGTGTGATATATCAACTACATGCACAAGAATATCGGCATCACGCACTTCATCAAGTGTACTCTTGAATGATTCCACCAAGTGATGAGGTAATTTGCGAATAAATCCTACGGTATCGCTTAATAAGAAAGGCAGATTTTCAATTACCACTTTGCGACAAGTTGTATCAAGTGTTGCAAACAATTTGTTTTCGGCAAACACATCACTTTTGCTCAATAAGTTCATAAGCGTAGATTTACCTACGTTGGTATAACCCACAAGAGCAATTCGAGTGAGTTTTCCTCTATTCTTGCGTTGTACGGTAAATTGAGTATCAAGTTCTTTAAGTTTCTGCTTTAGTAACGATATTTTATCAAGAATGATGCGTCGGTCGGTTTCTATCTGAGTTTCACCGGGACCACGCATACCTATACCACCACGTTGGCGTTCAAGGTGAGTCCACATGCGAGTTAGTCGAGGAAGCAAATATCGATATTGAGCCAATTCTACTTGCATTTTTGCACTTGCCGTTTGAGCACGTTTTGCAAAAATATCAAGAATAAGGCTTGTTCTATCAAGAATCTTGGTTTTAAGCTCTTTTTCTATATTGGAAACTTGTTTTGAAGACAAATCGTCATCAAAAATAACAAGTCCTATTTCATTATCTTCTACATATTGACGAATTTCTTGTAATTTTCCCGTTCCCACAAAAGTGGCACGATTTGGTTGGTCTATGCGTTGAAGAAACTTTTTCACAACAGTAGCACCTGCCGTATCGGCAAGAAAAGCAAGCTCATCGAGGTATTCATTGGCTTTCATTTCATTTTGCTGCGGTGTGATAAGTCCCACAAGTACAGCTTTCTCACTGAGTTCTTCAGTGATTATGTTATCAATCATTCCGTCTTTTCTTTGTTTCGCCATAATATATATTTATACTTTTTTGAGTTGTAACTAATTTATTTTTTATAAATTGATTTCCAAATTGCAAATTTACACAAATTTCTTGCTATCGTGGCAAGTTTGAACTAAATTTGTAATTTCATAAAAGAAACATCTCATAAAAGATATGAATAACGAAGTTTTAATCAATCTATATAATAATTTTGTGGGTGAAGCACCTACCGAAATAGTCGAATTACCGGCATCAGGCTCTAATCGTCGTTATTTTCGATTGCTTGGCAAGCAATCCATAATAGGAGCTATAGGTACTTGTAAAGAAGAAAATGAAGCCTTTCTTTACATGGATGAACATTTTTATGGCAAAGGGTTGCCTGTGCCTAAGGTCTTTGCCGTGAGTGAAGACCGTATGGCATACATTCAAGAAGACTTGGGTGATTTAACTTTGTTCAAAGCAATAGAAAAAGGACGACTTACTCGAGTTTTTGGAGAAGATGAAATGCACTTGCTTGTAAAGACCATACGCTTGCTTCCTAAAATACAGTTTGAAGGAGCTGATGGAATGGATTTTAATAAATGCTATCCTGTTCCTGAGCTTGATCGTCGTTCAATTTTATGGGATTTGAACTATTTCAAATATTGTTTTTTGAAAGCTACCGGTATGGAATTTTCAGAATCTCAATTGGAGGATGACTTTGACGCTATGGCTGATGCTTTGTTGAAAAACAATTCAAAAACATTCCTTTACCGAGATTTTCAATCTCGCAATGTAATGATTAAAGAAGACAATCCTTATTTCATCGATTTTCAAGGTGGAAGAAAAGGACCGTTCTATTACGATGTTGCATCTTTGTTATGGCAGGCAAAAGCCAATATTCCCGATAGTACTCGTAAAGAATTGTTGAAAGAATATTTGGATGCCCTTAAACAATATGTTGAAATTGATGAAAGTGAATTTTATTCTCAGTTACGCATTTTTGTCTTATTTCGTACATTGCAAGTGCTTGGAGCTTATGGATTTAGAGGCTACTTTGAGAAAAAACCTTATTTTATTCAAAGTGTACCTTTTGCACTCGATAACTTACGCTCATTGTTGAAAACACCTTTTGATGAATTCCCTTATCTTGACAGCATGCTCAATAATCTTATAAACTTGAAACAGTTTACAAGTGATTCGCAACAACGAGCACTCACAGTGAAAGTAATGAGCTTTTCTTATAAGAAAGGTATTCCGAGCGATACCTCTGGTAATGGCGGAGGATTTGTTTTTGATTGTCGTGCTATCAATAATCCCGGTAAATATGACCGTTATAAGCCGTTTACCGGACTTGATGAATGTGTAATAAAGTACCTTGAAGATGACGGAGGAATCACCGAATTTTTAGATCATGCTTATGCTCTTGTCGATACTTCGGTAAAACGTTACATTGAAAGAGGTTTCACCAATCTTATGATATGTTTTGGTTGTACCGGTGGACGACATCGCTCGGTATATAGTGCACAGCACATGGCTGAACACATTAATAAGAAATGGAACGTGAAAGTGGAACTTGTGCATCGTGAACAAAATATAGAAGAGCATTTAAGGGTGAAAAACGACTAACGACACTTTCATATACGCGTATATCAAATTTAGAAAAAAAGCAAGAATTTTATGAAAGCAATGATTTTTGCAGCCGGACTTGGTACCCGATTGAGACCTTTAACCGATAGCATGCCAAAGGCTATGGTTCCGGTTGATGGCAAGCCTATGCTTCAGCGTGTGATTGAAAGTTTGTCAAAACAAGGTTTTCACGATATAATAGTGAATATTCACCATTTTGGTCAACAAATTATAGATTTTCTTAATGCAAACAACAATTTTGGGCTGAATATAGTTATAAGTGACGAACGTAATTTGTTGCTTGATACAGGAGGCGGTATTCTTGCTGCACGCTCGTTTCTTTACGATGGAGAGCCTTTTATTGTTCATAATGCCGACATTCTTACAACTCTTGACCTAAGAGCTATGTATAACTGCCATTGTAATAGTAATGCCGATGCAACGCTATTGGTGAAGAGTCGAAAAACGGAGCGTTATTTATTGTTTGACAATAAAAATCAACTACATGGGTGGATTAATAAAAAAACAGGAGAAACTCGTCCTGAAGGTTTCAATATATCTGAGAATGATTACCAAGAATTTGCTTTCGGAGGTGTGCATGTAATTTCGCCATCTATATTTGAAACGTTACAAAATTATAGCCACGAAGCAAAATTTTCCATAACGCCTTTTTATATCGATTCATGTAGAGACTTAAATATTCAAGGTTACAACCCGGTTGGTTATGAGTGGTTTGATATAGGAAAACCCGAAACATTGGCTCTTGCCAACAACTATTTTCAATCGCAAAGATAATATGGCATAAAAAACAATGTAACTTAAATATAATTATTATGGAAAGAAAATATAAAATAGGAGGAATGGCATGTGGTGGATGTGTTGCAAGTGTAGAACGTGCATTATCATCATTGCCGGGAGTGAAATCGGTGAAAGCAGAACTTGCTACCGGGGTGGTTACGGTAAACGGAGATGTTGCCGACAAACTAGTTGCCGACACAGTGGAAAGCGTAGGCTTTGATTTTATTGAAGTATTATAAAAGTTTGGTAAAAAATAATTATAAAAAACGTTTCCTTTCACTCAATGAAGAAAGGAAACGTTTAATCTTTTATAACCAATTGAATTTTACTCCTAATGACAGAGTCAGGTAGTCTTGGGGTGTTAATCTACTATTTTTAACTGCTTGTATTATTGCAAAGTCGTGTGTACTTATTTCATAAAACAGAGTTATGGAACGTGCAAATTTGCGTTTCTCTGAAGGAATTTTGAATGTGAGACGTTCGCCTATAAATATGTTGGTTCTCACTTTGGTAGAAAACCAATAATAACCATTAGGATACTTATCGGGAGCATTACTCCAAAACTCATCGCTTAGCACCGAATTAAAGTATATACCGCAAGTGAGTGGTTCAAAGTAGAACCGATTATTTTCCCAAACTTTCCATGGCGTGAAGTTTTGTTTCAGTGTAAATGTCATTTTTACATTTTTTGATTGATGGCGAGGAATAAAACCTATCAAAATATCGGTTTCCCATTGTTTGTTTTTCCCATATTGCCATCCTGTACCGAAAGAAAACATACCCATATTTCCGGCATATTGGATTTTGCCATAAGCCGGAATTAAACTATTCCAAGCTCTTTCGTATCGTTCAAGTCTTTTTACATATTGGCTATTGTAGCCTGCTTCTTCATGTAAAATGCTGTCGTTGTATGCCGAAATTGGTTCGGTGGGAGAGACATCGGCATGAGAGGTGAAAATTGCACAACAAAACACCCCCGCAAATATCATTTTTTTAATAATAGCATACTTCATAATCGTATCCTTGAGGTGTAATTGTGAAAATTAAATAACTTTTACTTTCCATACAGTCGCTTTGATAGAAAAGCGTACCATCTCCATATATATCAGCCACATCTATTGAGTGTCCGTGAGCATTGTAGCAAAAAAGCAGGTTTGGAAATTGCTTGATATAGTGAATGAACACTTGAGCTACATTGTTGTTGAATACATCACTATAAGGGCGTGCGTGCATGCATACCACAGTGTTTTTGACTTGATGTGTTGTGTCATTTATTTCGTTGATGATGAAATCAAAATCGGGAATGGCTTCGGAATAGTCATATTCCAATGCATTTGTATTGAGGCACACAAATTTGGTGTTACCTGCAATAAAAGAAAAATTGCTATCGCCCCAAATGATTTTAAATGCGTCTTTTCCTGTCCCTAAACAGTCATGATTACCTATAAGTCCTACATAAGGAACTTTCAGTTTTTTCATAATGTCGCGTTGCCACAAAAATTCTTCAGTGGTGCCATAGTCGGTAAAGTCGCCTCCATGTATAACAAAATCGATGTCGTTACGGCGGTTAATTGTGCTAACGAAAGACCTTGTTTCGTTGTAGAAACCTTGTGAATCGCCCATTGCTACAAATCTAACTGTGTCTTTGCCGACACACAGGCTTTCTATAATGGGAATGTTGGTACTGTTGATGTCTCTCGGATTGTCGATTTTTACGTCATAAGGATGATAATCAAACATATCACATGACGTAAGACCGCAAAGTAGAGCTAAAATTAAAAAATGCAAGTATTTGTTTTTTTTCATAGGTAACAAAGTTATAAAAAAACAGTGTTTTGGTAAAATATTGTTGACTTTTGGACAAAAAAAAACGATTTTTTGAAAAAACTTAAATACGTGTAAGATTTATTAAAATAATTTGGTACAGACTTAAAAATCTTTATACTAAATTTGTGTAGTATAACCTAAAAACAGAAAACTATGGATTATTTAAAAGCCGGTTTTACATTGACTGCGTTAGTGGCAATGTGTGGCAGTATGTATGCAAAAACTGATTTGAAAATTGCAATTGGCGAACAAGATACGGTGTATCGACAAAAGCATTATATCGTGGGTGTAACTAATCCGGGAAACAATGCACAAGTGAATGGGGAAAGGGTAAAAGTGTATAAAACCGGTTCATTTGGAGCCGAAGTGATGTTGAAAGAAGGCTCCAATAATATAGAGGTGATTGTTGATGACGGATTGGGGCAAGTGGAGAAATACATTAATGTATATTATTCAAAGACTCGTCCCGAGAAAAAGGTGTCAAGAGAAGAAGTTCTTAAAGAAATAGAAAAAAATACGTTGAAAGAATGTTGCTTTTATGCCAAATCCAAATCGGGTGCATATATGCAATATGGCGACGGAGATGACCGTTTAGGTGGCTCCAAAATGGGCTTTGTCGACTCTGGAATAGTGTTTAAGGTTGTAGGCGAAAAAGGTGGTTTATATAAAGTGCAATTGTCGCAAAACAGGTATGCTTTTATGAGTAAAAATTATCTTGAACCAACCGAAGAGGTAACCGAAACAGTGAACACCGGAAGTTGGAGTGTGGGTAATAAAGGAAAGTATGACCGTGTGTATGTAAATTTGCCTAAAAAACTACCATATCATTCGTGGGTTGATCTTGACCCAACTCGCATTTGTATAGATGTGTTTGGGGCAATGGATAATAGTAATTGGATGACTCAATTAAATGATACTGAGATTATTGATTATGTTAACTATTCTCAAGTTGAAAGTGATGTGTATCGCATAATCATAAAACTAAAACAGAAATATTGTTGGGGGTATTCAGTAGGATATGAAGGTTCGGGACTTGTAATCAAGGTTAAACATGCACCTGTTCCTACAATAAAAGGTATGGTTATAGGACTTGATGCAGGTCATGGAGGCAATAATCCGGGAGCGAGAAGCGTATCAGGGTTACTTGAGAAAGATGTAAATTTGTCGATGATAAAAGAGGTTAAAGCATTACTTGAAGCCAAAGGTGCAAAAGTAGTGTTGAGTAGAGAAGGCGATCAAGGTCCGTCTATGAGTGAACGTAAGAAAATTTTCAAGGAAGCCGGAGTGGATTTGATGATTTCCATTCATAATAATTCTGGCGGTTCTCCATTGGTTGAAATGGGTTCCTGTACTGCATATAAGCATGTGTTTAATCGTGATTTGGCTGCGAAAATGCAAAATAGATTGTTGGAGTTGGGGCATAAGAATTTCGGAATGATAGGTAATTTTAATTTCTCATTGAATGGACCTACCGATTACCCTAATGTTTTGCTTGAAGTGCTATTTATGAGTAGTTTGCCTGAAGAAGAAAAACTTGCCGATAAAGAATATCATAAAAAGGTGGCAAAACAAGTGGTTCTTGGACTTGAAGATTACTTGAAAGAAGTAAAAGCGTCTCAAAAATGAGGTGTTATATAAAGTTAGAAAATAATAATGGGGTTGCCTTTTGAGGCAACCCCATTATTATTTTCTATGAATTGAGAATATTAGTATGCAAACATTGGATATTCGCCCATCATAGCATTAACTTTGGCACGAACGCTTGCAATGATTTTTTCATCTTCAGGAGCGTGTAACACAGTGTCAATAAGTTCAACGATTTCGCCCATTTTGTCTTCTTTTACGCCACGTGTTGTAATTGCCGGAGTTCCAAGTCTGATACCAGATGTTTGGAACGGAGAACGACTATCGAATGGTACCATGTTCTTATTGGCAGTAATATCAGCAGCAACAAGAGCTTTTTCAGCAACTTTACCTGTAAGTTCAGGGAATTTTGTGCGTAAATCAAGCAAAATACAGTGATTGTCGGTACCACCTGAAGCAATTTTATAACCTTTATCGGTTAGAGCTTGTGCCATGACTTGAGCATTCTTTTTAACTTGTTTTTGATATTCAACAAATGAAGGTTGAAGAGCTTCGCCGAAAGCTACAGCTTTGGCTGCAATGACATGTTCAAGCGGACCTCCTTGTACACCGGGGAAAACGGCAGAGTCAAGTAGTTGCGACATCATTTTTACTTGTCCCTTAGGTGTAGTTTTTCCCCATGGGTTTTCAAAATCTTTACCAAGAAGAATGATACCACCACGTGGACCACGCAACGTCTTGTGTGTAGTTGATGTTACAATATGTGCATATTTTAATGGATTTTCAAGAAGACCTGCTGCAATAAGTCCGGCAGGGTGTGCCATATCAATAAGGAGAATAGCTCCCACTTCATCGGCAATTTTACGCATGCGTGCATAGTCCCAATCGCGAGAATAAGCACTTGCACCACCTACGATAAGTTTTGGCTTTACTTCGTGAGCAAGTTTCTCCATTTGGTCGTAATCTACAAGATTAGTTTCGGCAGTTACATTATATTCAACTTGATTGAAAACTATACCTGAGAAGTTTACCGGAGAACCATGAGAAAGGTGTCCACCGTGAGAAAGATTTAATCCCATGAAAGTATCGCCGGGATTCATGCATGCCATGAATACAGCCATATTGGCTTGAGCACCTGAGTGAGGTTGTACGTTAGCCCATTCAGCTCCGAAAAGTTTCTTCAAACGTTCTATTGCAATGGTTTCACTTTCGTCAACTACTTCGCATCCTCCATAATAGCGGTGACCTGGATACCCTTCGGCATATTTGTTGGTAAGGCATGACCCCATAGCTTTCATTACTTGTTCACTAACGAAGTTTTCGGAAGCAATAAGTTCGATTCCTTTCTTCTGACGTTGATGTTCACGTTCGATAATGTCGAAAATTAAAGTATCTTTCTCCATAAGTAAGTGTTTATTATAAGTTCTTTTGGTTTAAATATTATTTCTTTTTCTTTACAGTCCACCCGAAAGTGCCGATAAGTTCTCCCATAGAGTAATATCCTCCATGTGCATATACAAGCAAATTGGCTTTTTTCATGTCAAATGCACCTGTGTCAGGGTCAATAAAACGGTCGTCGGCGATGACATTTAGTACATCGGCAATGAACATATCGTGAGTTCCTAAGTGAATGATTTCTTTCACTCTACATTCAATAGAAATAGGGGCTTGCTCTATATAGGGAGCATTGACTTTTACTCCTTTACCCGGAGTGATGTTCATTTCATCAAATTTGTTGAAATCTCTGCCTGAGCGTACACCACACCAATCGGTCGCACGAGCCAATTTTTCGGTTGTGAGGTTGAGGGTGAACTCCATATTTCGTTTAATAATGTCGTAGCTGTGTCGTTCCGGACGTATCGATACATAACACATTGCAGGGTCGGAGCATATTGTTCCCACCCACGAAGCTGTGAATACGTTCCACTCTTTTTCTGTGCTTCCACAACTTACCATGATAGCCGGAAGTGGATAAATCATTGTACCGGGACGCCAATTTTGCTTCATGTAAAATTGTTATTTCAGGTTAATATTTTCTTTAGTTTCGATTCGTTCGCAATAATGACACTTTATAACTCTGTTTTCGCGGTCTATTACATGAAAATGAGTTCGCATAGGTTCATTATTAGTGATGCATTTCGGATTATTGCATTTCACTATACCATAAATATTGTCGGGAAGAGAAACTTTGTGCTTTTCCACAACTTCATAATCTTTAATTATGTTTATTACGGCATTTGGAGCAATAATTGCAATGCGATTAAGCGTAGTTTTAGGGAAATTAATGTCGGCAACTTTTATAATACCTTTTTTTCCATATTTTTTGCTGTCGAGGTTATTTCCTATTGTTACATTGCTTTCAATTGATTGAATCCCGATCAAATCCACTACTTTAAACAATGAGTCGCTTGGAATATGGTCGATAACAGTACCGTTTTTAAGTGCAGCAACGGCGAGCTCTTTTTTCTTTATATCGTTCATGATTATACCTCCCAATTGTTTATTTTACCTCGATTCCTAAAACTTTGCAAATAATGGCTTCTCGAGCATATAATCCGTTTTGTGCTTGTTGGAAATAATATGCTTTTGGATTATTGTCTACATCATAAGCTATTTCATTTACGCGTGGTAGTGGATGTAGAATACGCAAGTTTTCTTTGCTGTTGTCGAGCATGCTGTTATGAAGACTGTATAAATCTTTTACGCGTTCATATTCCATCAAGTCGGTAAAGCGTTCGCGTTGTACGCGTGTCATATATAAAATATCGCTTTTGTTTATGATTTCTTCTGAAAACTCGGTTGATTCGTGATATTCTATATTATGTTCATCACAGAAAACTTTGTATTCGTTTGGCATTTGTAATTCATCACAAGCCACAAAGTTAAATACAGGATTGAAATGATACATTGCCATGAGAAGAGAATGCACTGTGCGTCCATATTTCAAGTCACCCACCATTGTTATGGTTAAATTCTGGAGAGTTCCTTGTGTTTTATATATAGAATATAAATCAAGCATGGTTTGTGATGGGTGTTGATTGGCTCCATCTCCTGCATTTATGATAGGTACCGGAGAAAATTCACTTGCATAGCGTGCTGCACCTTCGAGATGGTGTCTCATGACAATTACATCGGCATAGTTGGCTACCATTCTTATGGTGTCGTGCATGGTTTCCCCTTTTGACGAACTTGTGGTATTTGCGTCGGAGAATCCTATTACGCGACCACCAAGTCGGTTTACGGCAGTTTCAAAACTCAAGCGTGTGCGTGTAGAAGGTTCAAAGAATAAAGTTGCTACAACTTTGCCTTCAAGCAAACGCCGATTGGGATTCTCTTCAAATTTTCGAGCTGTTTCAAGCAACTCAAGAATCTCCTCTTTTGAAAGGTCGGAGATTGAAACCAAACTCTCGTTATTCATATCTTTTAGATGTGTATTAAATATTCTCAATAATAAACTTTCACAAAGGATAAGTTCTTTATATATAAAATAAAACCAATCATAACATGAGTTGGTTAAGATTGGTTTTTTTATGAAGCAATAAAGACGCATCGTAATCACACACTTGCTTGAATGGGGCTTGTGCATGTTGCGAAAATCTTCTATTATTGGATTTGCATTTCATAACGTTACAAAGTTAGATATTTTTCTAACAAATACACAATTTTTTGGTATAAAATAATGAAGTATGAAATTTAATAGGTTTGTGAAAAAATGTTTCAATGTTTTTTTATTATATAAAGTATTAGTTGATGATGAGTTTTTTATTAAATTTGTGAATTGAAAATAGTAAATTAGGAGTGAAGTGTATGCGAAAATGTGATAGCTACGATAAAACTCCATAAAGTATAACAAAACAAAGAAAAGAAATGTCTGCATCAATTGATAAGAGAGATGGAAAAAATAAATGTTTTTCATCAATGGTGATAAAAATCATGTGGTTGGCGTTTGTGGCAGTAATGCTACTTACTGTTGTTGTGTTTACTCTAATTTATAATGGCGTGATAGGCTATATGCCTCCCATTGAAGAACTTAAAAACCCTACCGATAAATTTGCTTCGGTAGTTATGAGTGATGATGGTGTTGAACTTGGACGTTATTATCGTGATAAGAGCAATCGTATATATGTAGATTTTGATGAATTGTCTCCGCACTTGACCGATGCTCTTGTTGCCACTGAAGATGTGCGTTTTGAGAGTCATTCGGGAATAGATGCACGAGGCTTATTTCGTGCAGTGATAAAGCGAGGCTTGTTTTTTCAAAAAAATGCAGGAGGTGGTAGTACTATCACACAACAACTTGCAAAAATGTTGTATTCTCCAAGATCGACCAACATGTTAGAACGTGCTATGCAGAAACCAATCGAATGGGTAATAGCTGTGAAACTTGAACGCTTTTATACTAAAGATGAAATCATAAAGATGTATTTCAATCAATTTGATTTCTTGAATAATGCAGTAGGTATCAAAACGGCAGCTTATGTTTATTTTGGTAAAGACCCTAAAGATTTGAATGTTCAAGAATCGGCTATGCTTGTTGGTATGGCAAAAAATCCGTCTTATTTCAATCCTGTGCGTTTTCCAGAAAGAACTCGTAATCGTCGTAATGTGGTTTTGGAACAAATGCGTAAAGCCGATATGTTGACAAAGGCTGAACGTGATTCATTGCAAGCAACACCACTTGTGCTTGATTATCACAAAGTGGACCATAAAGAGGGCTTGGCTCCTTATTTTCGTGAGGAATTGCGTCGTATGTTGACTGCAAAAAAACCTAATCGTAATGATGCTGTTTATCGTTGGAATAAACAAGGTTATATTGACGATTCTATTGCATGGGAAAATAATCCGCTATATGGTTGGTGTGTAAAAAATACGAAACCTGATGGTTCAAATTATAACGTCTACACAGATGGCTTGAAAATATATACATCGATAGATTCTCGAATGCAAAAATATGCCGAAAATTCTTTGGTAGAGCATTTGTCAAAGGATTTGTTACCTAAGTTTAAACGTGAAAAACGTGGTATGCTTAATCCTTATACCAATAATCAATCGGAACTGTCAAAAGAACAAAAAGAAGAACTTATCAAGAAAGCAATAAAATCGACTGAGCGTCATCGCATATTGAAAAATGTCGGTAAATCGTGGGACGAGATAATGGATAATTTCAAAACCGAGCGTGAAATGCGTATATTCTCTTACGATGGGTTGATAGATACGGTTATGACCCCTTATGACTCATTATTATATACAAAATCGTTTTTGCGTGCAGGTATGATGTCAATGGATCCGGTGACAGGTTATGTGAAAGCCTATGTGGGTGGTCCTAACTTCTCTTTCTTCCAATATGACATGGTGGCTACAGGACGACGTCAAATAGGTTCTACGGTAAAACCTTTTTTATACACTTATGCCATGGAGGAAGGGTATACTCCATGCGATGAGTTCTTGAATGAACAACCTGTGATTCTCGATGGAAACGGTAATCAATGGATTCCTCGCAATTCGGGTAAAAGTCGTATAGGTGAAATGGTGAATTTGCGTTGGGCATTAACTAATTCCAATAACTGGATTTCGGCTCGATTAATGGAGCGTTTATCTCCTGTTGCTCTTGTAAGGTTGATGCATAATTTCGGAATAACTAATTATATAGATCCTGTGGTTTCTTTATGTTTGGGACCTGTTGATGTTTCTGTGCGTGAAATGGTGTCGGCTTACACTGCATTTGCCAATAAAGGTATGCGTGTGGAACCATTATATGTAACACGCATTACCGATAATCAAGGTAATGTTATTTCAGATTTTGTGCCTATGCATACTGAAGTGATAAGCGAGGATGCGTATTATAAAATATTATCAATACTACTTAATGTGGTTGATTATGGTACAGGTGGGCGAGTGCGTCGAGCTCCTTATAATATTACGGCTCAGATGGGAGGTAAAACAGGAACTACTAATTTCAATGCCGATGGTTGGTTTATGGGTTTTACGCCTCAACTTGTAACCGGTGTGTGGGTAGGTGGTGATGAACGATACATCCACTTTAATAGTATGGCAGAAGGACAAGGTGCTTCAATGGCTTTGCCTATTTTCGGAAAATATATGAAACGAGTATTTGAGGATAAAACTTTACCTTATAGTGAAGATGTTCGGTTTGTGTTCCCTGATGGATTTGATGCTTGTCATAGAGATGGCTTGAACGATGTGCCGATTGATATGCAAAATACGGCTGAAGAAGAGGAGTCCATTGAGGGAGTCTTTGATTGAAACAATAAAATAGGTTTATTGTTTCGGTTAAAAGAGTTTTACTTACAATACTAAACAAAAAAGTTTTTCTTGATTCAAGAAAAACTTTTTTGTTTAGTATAATTTTCGATTATAATCTTTATATAGGTAGGATTTATAATTTATCATTAAGTAATCGACCTTCCAGTTTTTTTGCTATTTTACGAAAATCTTTTGTTTGCATATAATCTTTTATTATATCGGCATGTTGCTTGTTGTGCATATCACTGCCTAAGAAATCGATAAAATCGTTCTCAAGAAGCCATTCGGCATTGTTTCGAGCCGTTTTTCCAAAATATCCGGCAAATGATAACAGATTTATTTGGAATAATGCACCTGCATTGTGAAGTTGTTTGTATCGGTCTTTTTTTATTGCGTAGTAATGGAAACGCTCCGGATGTGCCATAATAGGGGTAAATCCTTTAATTTGTATGTCGAAGATTATTTCATCAAGGTCGAGACGTTCTTGCTGGAAAGCGTTTTCAAGTAGTAAATGATTTTTTAACATTGGAATATATCTATTTTGTCCGAATTGTTCCAATGTGAACTCGTCCAAACGATATTCAGCCGAAACTTCAAGTTTAATATCCAGTCCTGATTTATCGATTGCTTCTTTGAAAACATTAAACGCAGCATTTATGGTGTCGGGTGTGTTTTCAAAAGTGCTTTTTGTTATATGTGGAGTGAGTATAAAACGGTTTATGCCCATGTCCATTTCGGCTTTAATAAGTTCAATGGCATTATCTATGTCGGTAGCACCGTGATCCACACCCGGCAATATATGATTATGCACATCGGTATGGTAAGGTAGCTTGATTAATTCCTTTTTTCTGAAAAAATTGAACATGAAATGAATAATTTTGTTTTACGTGGTGCAAAATTACGCTTTTTTTTTGCTTTCCTAACAAAATGGTTTAACTTTGTGAGTATAATATTATTAATCTTGAATATTTTGTTTCAATAAAAATCTTGTGTTATGACAAAGAAATTGAAAATCCGTGATTTGACACTTCGTGACGGTCAACAATCGCTGTTTGCAACGCGTCTAAGTCAAAAAAGTATAGACAAGTTGCTTCCTTATTATGTGGAGGCTGGATTTTATGCAATGGAAGTGTGGGGTGGTGCAGTACCTGATTCTGTAATGCGTTATTTAGATGAAAGTCCTTGGGTTCGCCTCAAAACAATCAGTGATAAAATACAAGGAAAATCTTATTTGACTGCATTGTCTCGTGGTCGAAACTTGTTTGGTTATGTTCCTTATCCAACTACCGTTATAGAAGGGTTTTATAAGGAAGCTATTGCCAACGGTCTTGGCATTATGCGTATTTTTGATGCTTTGAATGACTTGGATAATGTTAAGGAATCGGTTGAGATTATTAATAAATTAGGTGGTATCCCTGATGGAGCAGTGTGCTATACCGTAGACCCTAAAGATGAAGCTGTTGCAGTGGAAGTTGAGGTTGAAGAAGAAGTTCCTGCCGATGGCTTTTTTGCTAAATTGTTAGGTAAGAAAAAAACAGTAAAAAGTAAAAAAACAGTTCTTCAAGAACCTAAAAAAATATTTACTGACGATTATTTCGTTGAAAAGGCAAAAGGTTATGAAAAACTTGGTGCTAAGATAATAACTTTAAAGGATATGGCAGGTCTTGTAAATCCGGCTCGCATAGCAACGCTTATGCCGCGATTGAAAGCTGCTGTGAATGTGCCTGTGGATTTTCATACACATTGTACTCCGGGTTATGGATTGGCTTCAGGCTTGATGGCTATTTTGCATGATGTGGATATACTTGATACCAATATATGGTGGTTTGGTGAAGGTTCTGCGGCTCCTGCTATCGAACTTATATATGTGTTTGCTAAGAAACTTGGTGTTGAAGTTGAAGTGAACATGGAGGCTGTAGGAAAGATTAGAAAAGAATTGAAAGGTATTCGTGAAGAATTGAAAGACTTCGATTTACATAAAGATAATTTCCCTAAAGAGTTTGACCCATTGAATGATACTTTGCCGGCAGAAATAGATGCTCAATTTGATAAAGCTATCGAAGCGGCTAAGGTTAACGATGAAGCAACTCTTCTTGCGGCTTGTCATGCTATAGAAGAATATTTCAATTTCCCGAAACCTAACCTTATCGTGAAAGATGCCGAAGTTCCGGGTGGTATGTATTCTAATATGGTGGCACAACTTCGTCAGTTGAAAGCTGAAGACGTTCTTGAAGATGCTATGAAATTGATTCCGAAAGTGCGTCGCGATGCAGGTTTGGTACCATTGGTAACTCCTACAAGTCAAATTGTGGGTAGTCAGGCTGTTATGGTAGCAATGAGTCGCAAATCAGGTAGCGAAGACTATAAGAATGTGTCAAATCAATTCTTGTCGTTGGTGCGTGGTGAATATGGAAAAACTCCGGTTGCCATAGACCCGAAATTCCGTGAGCAAATAACAGGAAGTGCTAAGGAAGTACCATATGATGTTAATTCTTATAAGAGTCCTGAAAATCCTGAACTTGCTAAGTATGGTAACGTGAAATTGGCTAAGAACAATCAAGAATATTTGTTGCTTGAATTGCTTCCTACCGTAGCTAAGACATTCTTGGAAAATCGTCGTGCCGAAGAATTTGCGGCAGCAGGTGGTGTGGCTGATGCTCAAACAGTGGAAGAAAAGAAACCTGAGTTATCGGCAGATGCTCCTGTTACAGGACCTACATTGAAAGCTCCTATGGGTGGTACTGTGGTTGAAATTCATGTAAAACCTGGAGATAAGGTTAAGAAAGGTCAATCATTGTTGATGTATGAAGCAATGAAGATGCAAAACGAAATAGAAAGTGAAGGAGAATATACTGTTAAACGTATTCTTGTAAAGCAAGGCGAAGTGGTGCAAACCGGTCAAGCAATCATTGAATTTGAAGACCCTAATGCTCCGGTTGAAGCTGAAGGCCCTGTTACAGGTCCTACACTAAAAGCTCCTATGGGAGGTACTGTAATAGAATTGCATGTAAAACCCGGAGATAAGGTTAAGAAAGGTCAATCATTGTTGATGTATGAAGCAATGAAGATGCAAAACGAAATAGAAAGTGAGAGCGATTATACTGTTAAACGTATTCTTGTCAAAGAAGGTGAAGTGATATCAGCAGGACAAGCAATCATTGAATTTGTGGGGTAATAAGAAAAAACGTAAGTAAATTACATACTTGATAGGCGAGGGCGGAATGAAAAAATTCGCCCTCGTTTTTTAGTGAATAGATATGTAGATAAAATGTTTTCTGTTAAGTAATGGAAAAATGCACGTTAATATAATCGGTTTTAACCGATTTATGCGTAATTTTGTATTAAATTCAGTAATAACGATGACAAAACAATTAGAAGATACAATTTGTGCAGTTTCCACAGCTCCCGGAGTGGGTGGTATAGCTGTAATTAGAGTGAGTGGAAAAAAAGCAATTGAGATAGTAGGCAAATGTTGGCATGGAGCTGTTATTGAAAATATGAAAAGCCATACTGTGCATTTAGGGCATATTGTGGATAAAGAAAATAATGTGCTTGATGAAGTAGTGCTTACGCTTTTCCGCACACCACATTCATTCACTGGTGAAGATGTAATAGAATTGTCTTGTCATGGCTCATTATGGATTCAACAACAAATAGTGAATTTGCTTATCTCATGTGGTTGTCGTGCGGCAACAGGCGGAGAATTTACTCGTAGAGCTTATGTCAACGGGCGTATGGACTTGTCGCAAGCTGAAGCAGTTGCCGATTTGATAGCATCGTCTTCTCGAGCATCGCATCGCATCGCATTGAGCCAAATGAGAGGTGCTTTTAGTCGTGAATTGGGCATATTGCGAGATAAATTGCTTGAATTTGTTTCTCTTATAGAACTTGAACTTGATTTTACCGAAGAAGATGTAGAATTTGCCGATCGCAGTCGTTTGCTTGAACTTGCAGGATATATCAAAAGCACAGTAGACAGCCTTGCAGGTTCGTTTGCAGTAGGAAACGCCATAAAAAACGGTGTCCCAACAGCAATAGTGGGAGAAACAAATGCAGGAAAATCTACATTGCTGAATTATCTGTTAAAAGACGATAGAGCATTGGTGAGCGATATACATGGAACTACTCGTGATGTGATAGAGGACACAATTACCATAAATGGCACTCTTTTTAGATTTATTGACACGGCAGGAATAAGAGAAACCGATGATACAATCGAGTCAATGGGTATAGAACGAACATTTAAAAAACTTGATGAAGCCGAAATTGTAATTTGGGTGATTGATGCCAATACCGAATTTGACAAAATAAAAGAATTGAGCCAAAAAATAGAAAAACATCTTTCAGGAAAAAAACTTATTATTGCCATAAATAAAATTGATACATTAGACAGTGATAGGAAAATAAAAATAACTGAATTTATGAGCAATCTAATTCAAGAAAGAGGTACAATCTGCAATATATCGGCTAAAAACAGAATAGGGGTGAGCGAATTAGAAAATACATTGGTATCAAGTGTTGCTATAGCCGAAACAGCCGATTCAAATCAAGTGATAGTAACAAACGCACGTCACTATGATGCCTTATTGCATGCAGGAGATGCGATTACTCGTGCTATTGATGGGTTGAACACAGGAATAAGCGGAGATTTCGTCAGCCAAGACATAAGGGAATGTATGCACTATCTAGGTGAAATAACCGGTGAAATAAGCACCGACGAAATACTCGGCTCCATCTTCTCACGCTTCTGCATCGGCAAGTGATATATCCAATTAACCGCAACGAATTAGAAACAACTAT
>CAZHXA010000027.1:0-27824 GCA_964536025.1 uncultured Muribaculaceae bacterium | reverse complement strand
AACGTAAATTTAACGTAAATTTGTTCAAAAGAAAATTCTATTGGGTTGAAGAAGGTCAATGGATTAGTCTTGTTGTATCAGCAAATGGTTTGCGTACAATTAACAAACTTGGTCTTGACGCAGCATTGAAAAAAGCTGCAAAAGATGGTAATCTAACTGAAATAAAAATCGTAGAAAAGTAAAATCAAGATGGCAAAGAAAGCAAAAGGTAATAGAGTTCAAGTCATCCTAGAATGTACTGAGCAAAGAGCTAGTGGTGTGCCAGGAATATCTCGTTATATTACCACAAAAAATAGAAAAAACACCACAGAACGTTTGGAATTGAAAAAGTACAATCCATATCTTAAGAAAGTAACAGTTCATAAAGAAATTAAATAATAAGGTAAAGTCATGGCAAAGAAAGTAGTTGCAACGTTGCAAAAAGGTGAAGGCCGTACTTATAGTAAGGTCATCAAGATGGTGAAATCGCCAAAGACCGGAGCTTATGTATTCAAGGAACAAATGGTTCCAAATGATCAAGTAAAAGATCTATTGGCTGCAAAATAAATTGATTGAAAAATCAAAAAAAACATATAAAAAGGTTCTTCGCATGTTTGTAGAAGAACCTTTTTTGTTCTATTATACAGTATTTGTAATGTAAAAACTCTATGAGTTAAGATTTATTAGTATTTTTACGCAATAAAAATAAATAGAATATGACAATAGCGATAATTGTGGCAATGGGGAAAGAGCTTAACTTGCTTTTGCCATTGCTTTCTAATTCAAAAACTGAAACTGTTGATGGCTTTACTTTTTATTCCGGTGAAATAGGAAATAATCGTGTCATTGCAATGCAATGTGGTATAGGTAAGGTAAATGCAGCTATAGGTACAATTACACTTTTAAATAACTATACACCCGATTTAGTGATAAATTCAGGTGTCGCCGGAGGAGCTTCTAAGGATGCACATGTAATGGATGTCGTTGTGGGAACTTCGATTGCATATCATGATGTGTGGTGTGGACCCGGTACTCAATATGGAGAAGCATCAGGTTTTCCTTTGTATTTTGAAAGTGATAAACGTGTTGTAGGTTTTATTCCTTCAGCTCCAAATGTAAAATATGGTTTGATTTGTTCCGGAGATAAGTTTATATCATCGATTGACGAAGTTGAAACCATACAAAAGGCATTTCCTCAAGTTCTTGCTGTTGATATGGAATCAGCAACGATAGCACAAGTGTGCTACATGCGTAAAATACCTATGGTTGTTATACGTGTTATTAGTGATTCTCCGGGGGCATCAAAAGATAGTACTGTTGTATATAATGATTTTTGGAATGATGCACCGGCACATACGTTTAACATTGTAAGAGATCTTCTAAAACAACTATATTGATAAGTAAATAAATTCAATAAGTATGGAAAAAATTGCAAGTTTTACGATAAATCATCTTGTAATGAAACGTGGTATATTTGTATCTCGTAAAGATACAATGCCCGGAGGTGATGTCGTTACTACATTTGATATTCGCATGAAAGAACCTAACAGGGAACCTGTTCTTCATCAAGATGCAATACACACGATTGAGCATCTTGCAGCCACATTCTTGCGTAATCATCCAATATGGAAAGAACGTGTAATTTATTGGGGACCAATGGGCTGTTGTACCGGAAATTATTTGATATTGAAAGGTGACTTAAATTCTAAGGATATTATAGAACTTATGAAAGAAACGTTTTCTTATATAAGTAAATTTGAAGGAGACATACCGGGTGCAAATCCTCGTGATTGTGGTAATTATTTAATGAATAATCTTCCTACTGCTCGTTTAGAAGCCAAAAAATATTTGGCCGAAGTGCTTGATAAAATAACCGATGAGAATTTGTATTATCCGGAAAGTTAGAATTGTTTTCACTACAGGTTTACATTCTTTTTGATAAAAATAAGGCTGATTCCATGAATCAGCCTTATTAAATGATTCTTGTTATTAAACAAGTGTTATTATTCAATTATTTGGATTCTTCTTTTAAATATTTATCAAGCCATCCAAAGAATTCTTTCTGCCAAATCAAGCTGTTTTGTGGTTTTAATATCCAGTGGTTTTCATCAGGATAAAGTACCATTTTAGCAGGAACTCCAAGCAATGTTGCAGCATTAAAAGCCATTTCTGCTTGAGAACTCAAGATGCGATAATCAAGTTCTCCGGCGGTAATAAGGATAGGAGCTGTCCAATTTTTTACATATTTGTGAGGAGAACAAGCGAAAGTGCGTTGTGCTACTTTGTTGTCTTTTTCCCAGAAGGCTCCGCCCATATCCCAATTAGCAAACCACATCTCTTCGGTTTCAAGATATTGAGCTTCAATATTGAAAATACCTGCATGTGCAATAAGGGCTTTGAAACGACCTTCATGATTTCCCGCAAGCCAATATACAGAGAAACCACCATAGCTAGCACCAACTGCACCAATATGCTCTCCATCTACATATGGTTCTTTTTTCATGTAATCTACAGCTGCAAGATAGTCTTTCATGTTTTGTCCTGGATAGTCTCCTGAGATTTGAGCGTTCCATTCAGTTCCAAAACCGGGAAGTCCTCGACGGTTTGGTGCGATAACTATATATCCTTGAGATGCCATTAAGCGAAGATTCCAACGGTATGACCAAAATTGGCTTACGGCTTGTTGTGGTCCTCCTTGACAATAAAGAATAGCAGGATATTTTTTTGTTTCATCAAAGTTAGGAGGAAGAACAACCCATGTAGTCATTTCTTTGCCGTCGGTAGTAGGAACAAGCACCTTTTTCACTGTTACATTATTAAGTGATGCAAGCATCGCATCATTAACTCCGGATAATTTATTTACTTCACCATTAGTAATAGCGTATACTTCGTTAGGTTCTTGTAATGAGTGACGTAAAGTTATTATAGTATTGTCGCTAACCGGAACAATTGCTGCATAGTCATATTGTCCACCTGCAATTGTGTCTATTTTTAGCGTTTCAATATCTATTTTGAACATTGGAATACAACCAAGATATGGAGCTGTAAACAAGATTGATTTGTCATCTTGTGTCCACGCAATATTATCAACAGCATAATCCCAATTTTCAGTGAGATGCTTTTTTTCGCCATTTTCCATATTCATAATAAAAATACGGTTCATATCGCTTTCATAACCGTCATGCTCCATTGATAACCAAGCAAGATAACGTCCGTCTTTAGAGAAACAAGGGTTGGTATCATATCCCATCATACCTTCAGTAAGATTTTTTGTTTCACCTGTTTCGAGATTGTATTGGTATAAGTCGGAATTGGTTGAAATAGCATATTGCATGCCTGTTTTTTTGCGTGAAACATAAACAACACTTTTTCCATCAGGAGCCCATGCAAGAGATTCAACACCACCAAAAGGTTTCATAGGAGCTTCATAAGGTTCATCTTTTAGCATATCAACTATATTGGTTACTTTTTCACCGTCAAAATCGGCAATAAAAGAATGTGGTATAGTTTTTACCCATTCATCCCAGTGTTTATACATCATATCTGTAATGATGCGAACGTTTGCTTTATCTTGTTCAGGATAAAGGTCTTTTGCGTCAACACCGTATTTAACTTGTGAAATAAGTGCAATCTTTTTTTCGTCGGGAGATAAAACGAAGCCATCAACACCATTTTCAACCGAAGAAACAACTTTGCGATTGCTTCCGTCAGCATTCATTGTCCAAATTTGCATTTTATCTTCATGTGGATAAAGGAATGCAATTTTCTTACCACCGTCAATCCATACGGCATTTTGTTCGCCTTTGGCTGTTTTTGTGATGCGTGTAGGATTTGAACCATCTATTCCTACAACCCACAATTCACGATTTGATTTGTTTTGTTCAATGCTTTCAAATTTAACTCCATAAAGAACTTTTGTTCCATCGGGAGAAACTTGAGGCTCGGTAACAGCTCCCATTGACATAAGAGCTTCCGGAGTGAATTGACCATTTTCGATTTTTACTTCCGGTTGTTCGATGATAATCTCCGATGCTTTCTTTTCGCAAGAAGCCAAGCCTGTGAGAGCTAATAGAGATGCCATAACTGTAATTTTAGTAAAATTCATAAAAGTTTTTTGTTAATGTTTGATTAATTATTTTTTGTTTTTTCTTTTTTTACCTTCGATTGATGATTTATAACCTCGTTTTTTATTGACTGATGGAGCTGGTTTATTGGCTACATAAGAGCGATTTGTTCCACCGGGATATAATTCATTAATGAGGTCATTACGTTTTAAGCGTTGTAAAGAGCAAATAATGTCATGTTTATATTCGTTGTTATACCAGAAAAAATATTTGCGTTGAGCCAATTTTTCTTCTTTGGTATGTGCTGTAAATACAGGTTCAAGTGTATAAGGATTATATCCAGTATAATACATTTCTGTTGATACCGTCATAGGAGTGGGTGTGAAGTCCTGAATTTGTTCCAAGTGATAATTCAATCGTTTTGTGTTTACAGCAAGTTCTGCCATGTCGCATTCGGTACAACCGGGATGAGATGATATAAAATACGGAATTAGTTGTTGTTTTAAACCTTTACGTTCATTAATATCGTCAAATATGCGTTTAAATTCTTCAAATTGCTTGAAAGAAGGTTTACGCATTAATTTTAAAACGTTATCTGAGGTGTGTTCTGGAGCTACTTTAAGTCTTCCTGAAACATGTTTTATTATTAATTCCTCGTTATAATTACGGTTAATTCGATTTATGCGTTCATCTTCGTTTTTATGCATAGATAAGTCATATCTTACGCCACTACCGATGAAAGATTTTTTTACCATCGGCATTTTATCAACTTCGTGATAAATGTCCAATAATTGTGAGTGGTCATTGTTTAGATTTGCACAAGGTGAAGGGTGTAAACATGACGGGCGAGTGCATTTTTTACATTTTTCAAGGTCTTTTCCTCCAAGTTTATACATATTAGCAGATGGTCCGCCCAAATCAGATATGTAACCCTTAAAATCATCCATGCTACACACTTGTGCGACTTCCTGTAAAATTGATTTTTTACTGCGTGATGCAATGAATTTCCCCTGATGTGCCGAAATTGTACAAAAAGCACATCCACCGAAACATCCACGATGTAAATTCACGGAATGGCGTATCATTTCGTAAGCGGGAATACGTTTTCCGTTATATCTTGGATGTGGTAATCGAGTATATGGCAGGTCAAATGATGCATCTATTTCTTTTTCGGTTATTGGAGGATTGGTACGATTTACTTTAATGGCACAATTATTTACTTTTTGCCATAAAGTGCGTCCTTGCCATTTATTTGATTCGATTTCGATATGCTTGAAGTTTTCTGCGTGCAGTTTTTTGTCTTTCAAGCAAGATTCATGTGAATTTAAAACATATTCGCATGACAAATCGGGATTAGAAGGAATCTCGTTTAATGGTCGTCTAAGTACGGTTTGAGGGATATCGGTAAGCTCATCTATGGCTTTACCTTGCTTTAAAGCATCAGCTATTTCCAAAATAGGTTTCTCGCCCATACCGTATATAAGCAAATCGGCTTTACAATCCATTAATATTGAGGGGCGTAGTCGGTCTTGCCAATAATCATAGTGCGATAATCTTCTCATTGATGCTTCAATTCCTCCAACAATTATCGGAACATCGGGGAACAACTTTTTAAGTGCTTCGGTATAAACTATAGTAGGGTAGTCGGGACGCATACCAGCTTTTTCATTTGGAGTGTATGCATCATCACTACGGCGACGTCTGTTTGCAGTGTAATGGTTTACCATGGAGTCCATAGCACCAGCCGAAACACCGAAAAATAATCGAGGTTTGCCTAATTTTGAAAAATCTCTTAAATCATCACGCCAATTAGGCTGTGGTACAATAGCAACCCTATAACCGTTGGCTTCAAGCATTCTGCCTATTACAGCAGCCCCCATGGAAGGGTGATCGATATAAGCATCTCCTGAGAATAGTATAATATCGATATAGTCCCATCCAAGATGTTCTATTTCCTTTTTAGTGGTAGGTAACCATTGTTTGTTTATATGTGACTTTAATTCTGCCATTATTGAAGTTCTTTTATTGATTCTTCAAGTGCCAACAATTCATCTCTATATTGAGCTGCTTCAATGAAGTCCATTCGTTTGGCCGCTTCAATCATTTGCACTCTTAAACGTTCTATTGCTTTCTTTTTGTCTTCTACACTCATGTATTTAACAACCGGGTCAGCCGCAATACCTGCAGTTGAATCAAATTCTTTTTCAAGATAGCTTTGAATAACCGGGTTGATGTTGCTTTTTTCAACAAAGCGTCCTTTTCTTGTCATTTTAGGACTGTCTTCAGTTGAATCTTGTCCCACAATTAAATTGCGTGCTTTTATGATAGCTTGAGGCGTTATGTTGTTTTCTTCGTTATATTTTAATTGTAATGTTCGGCGTCGTTCGGTCTCATCGATGGTTTTTTGCATTGATTCAGTGATTTTATCGGCATACATTATAACCATACCATTTAAGTTTCTTGCAGCACGTCCTGCCGTTTGTGTTAAAGAGCGATGCGAACGCAAAAAACCTTCTTTATCGGCATCGATAATTGCGACTAAAGAAACTTCAGGTAAATCAAGTCCCTCTCTAAGCAAATTTACTCCAATTAAAACGTCAACTTCTCCGGCTCTTAATTTATCAAGAATTTTAATTCTGTCCATTGTTTCAACATCGGAGTGGATATAAGCACATCTTATATTTATTTTGCTCAGATATGTCGAAAGTTCTTCTGCCATGCGTTTGGTTAATGTTGTAACAAGAGTGCGTTCGTTTAGCTCGATACGTTTTTGAATTTCTTCAATTAAATCATCTATTTGACCTCGTGACGGTCTAACTACGATTTGAGGGTCAAGCAAGCCGGTTGGTCTTATTAATTGTTCGGTTACAACACCTTCACATTTGTTTAATTCGTAATCGGCAGGAGTTGCACTTACAAATATTGTTTGGTGTGTTAGTGATTCAAATTCTTCAAATTTAAGAGGTCGGTTGTCTATTGCAGCCTGCAAGCGGAAGCCGTAATTCACGAGGTTGCTTTTTCGTGATAAATCGCCTCCATACATACCTCTTATTTGAGGTATAGTTACATGGCTTTCGTCAATTATTGTGATATAATCTTTAGGGAAATAATCAAGAAGGCAGAACGGACGCATTCCGGGTTCTCTTCCATCGAAATATCTTGAATAATTCTCAATCCCCGAGCAATATCCCACTTCTCTAATCATTTCCAAATCGTAACTAACTCGTTCATATAGGCGTTTAGCTTCTTCAAGTCGTGCTTCTTTGTAAAACATGTCTCGTTGTGTGCCTAAGTCTACGGCTATTTTATCAAGTGCCACAGCCATTCTTTCTTTGGTGGTTACGAAAATATTGGCAGGGAAAATTTTAAATGCTTCAACATTTTCTATAGGCATTTGCGACTCTTTATCCATTATTTGAATAGATTCAATCTCATCGCCCCAGAATATTATACGTATATTGATTTCTTCATAAGCTAAAGCTACATCTACAGTGTCTCCTTTTACACGAAAAGTTCCTCTTGCCAATTCATATTCATTTCTTGAATATAAAGAGTCAACGAGAGTGCGAAGGAAACGGTCTCTACCAATGTTTTCTCCACATTTTATTTCAATAATATTCTCGTTGAAGTCATTGGGGTTCCCCATGCCATATATGCAAGAAACAGAAGAAACAACAATAATGTCGCGTCTGCCCGAAAGCAGTGCCGCAACAGTAGCTAATCTTAATCGGTCTATTTCGTCGTTTATGGCTAAGTCTTTTTCAATGTACTTATCGCTTGAAGGAATGTATGCTTCAGGTTGATAATAATCATAATATGAAACGAAATAATGTACGGAATTCTTAGGGAAAAAAGATTTGAATTCGGCATATAGTTGTGCCGCCAACGTTTTGTTGTGTGACAAAATAAGGGTAGGGCGGTTTGTATTTGCTATAACGTTTGCCATAGTAAATGTTTTACCTGAACCGGTAACACCCAATAAAGTTTGAAACGGCATACCCTCATTAACGCCATTTGTCAGCTCGGAGATTGCTTGTGGCTGGTCTCCTGTTGGTTTATATTCCGAATGCAGTTTAAATTCCATATAGATTAATATCGAAATCTTTAATTTACAAATGTACAAAAAAGTTAGTGATTTTCGGTTCTATATTTATTAATGAGTCTTCTTGAACTTGATATTATTGAAGCTTGGTAAATGTTTGTAAATATATTTATACATAATTTTGCACAAAAAATGTAAATAGAGCTAATTAATTTAGATTTTTTAGCGAAGAACAAATTTTATTTAGTAACTTTGCTGTCTGAAATTGTGAATAAGATAAATATAATTCATTTTCAAATCGATAATTCGTAATTAAATAATAGAAAATACTTTAAATAGAAGTCATGAAGCTATTACAAGCTAAATTATCAGAGTATCAAATACCGCAACAAGCAAAGGCTGCAGGAATCTATCCTTATTTTCGTAAAATAGAAAGTGAGCAAGATACCGAAGTAATTATCAACGGTAAAAAAGTTCTAATGTTTGGTTCTAACAGCTATATGGGATTGACAAATCACCCAAAAGTGAAAGAAGCAGCAATAGAAGCAACTAAGAAATATGGAACAGGTCTTGCAGGTTCTCCTTTTTTAAATGGTACACTTGATATACACAAAGAATTAGAACAAAAATTGGCAGCTTTCGTCGGAAAAGAAGACGCAATGCTGTTCTCTACCGGTTTTGGCGTAAACTTAGGTGTTGTGTCAACACTTACAGGACGCAATGATTCAATTATTCTTGATGAACAAGATCACGCTTCAATAATCGAAGGTCGTCGTTTGTCATTTTCAAAGGCTTTGAAATATAAGCATAATGATATGAGTTCATTGGAAGAACAATTACAAAAGTGTTCTCCTGAAGAAATCAAATTAATCGTAACCGATGGAGTGTTTTCTATGGAAGGTGATGTAGCCAATCTTCCTGAAATCGTAAAACTTGCAAAAAAATATGATGCAAGTGTGATGGTTGATGAAGCACATGGTATAGGTGTATTCGGAAAACAAGGACGAGGTACATGTGACCATTTTGGAGTTACCGATGATGTGGATTTGATTATGGGTACATTCAGTAAGTCGTTTGCATCTTTGGGAGGTTTTATAGCTTGTGATAAGTCAATAACCAATTATTTGCGTCATCATTCAAGAGCTTATATATTCACAGCAAGTATAACACCGGCATCAACTGCTGCGGTAGGTGCTGCACTTGATATTATGATGAATGAGCCTGAAAGAATGGAACATTTGTGGTCTATTACAAATTATGCGTTGGAAGGCTTCCGTAATATGGGATGTGAAATAGGTAATACATCTACACCTATTATACCTCTATATATAAGAGATAATAATTTGACATTCTTGATTACAAAAGAACTTAGTGATGAAGGTGTTTTTGTAAATCCTGTGGTTTCTCCTGCAGTTGCACCGCACGATACATTGATACGTTTCAGTCTTATGGCAACTCATACAAAAGAACAAGTTACCGAAGGTCTTGAAAAAATTCAAAAAGTGTTCAGAAAGCACAATTTGATTCCTTAATAGAGTATAAAAATATATTGATTATATAAAAGCGTGTTCTTATTTAAAAAAGACACGCTTTTTTGTATGTCGAAACTCGTGCAAAATATAAGATATTTTTCAATTATAATCAAAGAAAAAAAGAGGTAAAATTTTAATACAACGCAAAAAAAACATTGTAATTTATTTGTGTGGTAAAAACTTTTATTTTTTGTGTGAAAAAATTACGCTGTTATGCTTATAGTATATATTTAATTATTAAATTCGCATGAAAAATGAATTAAGATATAAGAAAAAAGCAGAAAAGATATGATTTACAAATTTTGTATTGTTTCAGATGAAGTAGATAACTTCAAATTGGAGATTGCAATAGATTCTGATGATACATTTTTGCGTTTACGCAATGCAATCTTAGATTCAATAGGTTATACAAAAGACCAATTGGACTCTTTCTTTATATGTGATGATGATTGGACTAAACGCCAAGAAATTACATTGGCTGAAATGGATACTGATTCAGATGAGGATACTTGGTTAATGGAAGACACTCCATTGAATGAATTGATAGAAGAAGAAGACCAAAAATTGATATATGTGTTTGATTATATGACCGATCGTTGTTTCTTTATGGAAATGAAAGAAATGCAACCGGGAAAATCACTTTTGGACCCTCTATGTCAACGTAAGGTAGGTAAAGCTCCAAAACAATTTATTGATATTGAAGAAATGAATGAAAGCCTTGCTAAAAAAGCAGTAACAACTGCATCGATAGAAGATTTGGATGAGGAATTTTATGGAAATGAGTCATTTAATGAAGATGAATTTGACTTAGAAGGATTTGAAGACTTTAAAGAATAATAAAATTTATTTTGAAATATGAAAAGAGCTGGAATTTTTTGAGGTTCCAACTCTTTTTTTCTTTGTGGTATTATGGTAACTATTATTTGAAATAAATAAAAAGTAGTGATTTACATTGCATATTAACCGCTACGTAAGGAAACGAAGTTTCCGCCACGTGCGGTTAAAGCCAATGCAGAAGGTATTGCATATCCGGGTTGAACGGCTGAAATGGTTTCCTCCGGAAACTCTAGAGTGTGGTGTAGTTGCGTGTCCGCATGTGTCGAAATCCATGTCGGTCTTTCTTATGTGGCGGTTAATAGACCTTTTAATGCATCCGGCATTAAAAGGTGAAAGCAGAAAGCTAATAGGTGTTGCTTAGAAGAAAAGTCCACCTGTTTGTATCTTTAATCCCCTCTAATTATCTACTGAGTTAAATAAATTCGGTGTTTTTTGAAATTATCAATAATTTCGTTGAAAAAAATAATTAAGTCTTTCTCTCATTGATGGTTGTTCCATTTTTATGTGTATATGCATATCGACATTATTTTTATCTAAAAATATTATACTATTTCGTAGAATAATAGCAATATGTGATTCTAAATTTTCAATACCTGAAATGTTTTTTAATGGTATTTTGTGAAAAGGGCTTGTTTTGTCAATAGAATTAATGGCTAAATAATCCATTGTTATTTCTATTTGGTGGTGGCTTAAATCAGTTGAAATAAGATTACTTAGTAGTAAATTGTTTTTGTCGGCAATCGGATGTGGATGTTTAATGTATAAATCTTTGATAATATTTGCTTTAATCATGATAAATTATAGTGCTAATGTGTAGTTAATAAAGTTAGTAGATAAAATAGAAGTCAAATAATAGTAATCAATTGTCGTATAATAAACAATTATCTTGTAGATTTGTTCATCTCGATTAAAAAAATGAGTGAAGCCTCTTGTTTGGCTTCACTCATTTTTTTAGATTATTATAATAGTAATATTATTTAATTATTATTTTAGACGTTTTATGTGCTTGTTTTGATTAGTGTGAAGTTTTAATATATGGGTTTGGTTGTTTTGATTATCATTATTATCTTTGTGAATTATAAATTTCATAATTATGAGTACCGGAAATATAATAAGATTCGGCTTTATTGCTACTTTGTGGCTTGTGTTATGCTATTGTTTGCTTACTAAAGCTTCTAAAATTGATTTTATGGTTGTATTTACTATATTGGCATCTGGTATTATAATTTTTGTGCCTTTGTATAAGAAATATATAAGAGGAAAAAAGTAAATTTGCATAGCACATTATTGCATTGACTAAAATGACTTTAGATTAATAAATTATTGAATCGTGTCGGATATCATTGAAAATAAATTCAATAAGGATGCCTATCCTTTATTATCGAATATAAATAATCCTGCCGACTTGCGAAAAATGCAAGTAGCAGAATTACCTTTGCTTTGTCAAGAGTTAAGAAAATTTATAATATCATCGTTATCGGAGAATCCTGGACATTTTGCATCAAGTATGGGTGCAGTTGAATTAACTGTAGCATTGCATTATGTTTTAAATACGCCATACGATAGAATAGTTTGGGATGTAGGGCATCAATCTTACAGCCATAAAATAATTACAGGTCGTCGTGACGTATTTTATTCCAATCGCAAATTTAATGGAATAAGTGGTTTTCCTAATCCTGAAGAAAGTGAATATGACTCTTTTATAGCCGGTCATGCATCCAATTCAATATCGGCGGGTCTTGGAATGGCTATAGCTTCGATGGTAAATAATGATGAGGTTAAGAGAAATGTAGTAGCCGTAATAGGGGATGCCTCAATTGGAGGTGGTTTGGCATTTGAAGGCTTGAATAATGCTTCTATTAATAAAAACAATCTCTTGATAATATTAAATGATAATGATATGGCGATAGACCAAAGTGTTGGAGCTTTGGGCGATTATATGACTCATATAAATACTTCGGCGGGATATAATCGCATGAGGTATAAGATTTATAAAACATTGAGGAAATATCATTTAATAGATGAAAAACACAAAGATATAATATTAAGATTCAACAATAGCCTGAAATCGTTGATAGCAAATCAACAAAATATATTTGAAGGCTTGAATATAAGATATTTTGGACCGTTTGATGGTCATGACGTAGAACGTATAGTGCGTGTGCTGAATGACATAAAAGATATGGATGGTCCTCGTATTCTGCATTTACGAACCCGAAAAGGTAAAGGCTATGAGCCTGCTGAAAAAAATCCTTCGGTATGGCATGCTCCCGGAAGGTTTAATCCCGAAACCGGTGAACGCTTGGTTTCAGAAAAAAAAGATTCTCCACAAAAGTATCAAGATGTTTTTGGTAATACTTTGGTAGAATTGGCGGAAAAAAATGATAAAATAGTTGCCGTTACGGCAGCAATGCCTTCGGGAACTTCGGTGTGTGTAATGCAAGAACGTTATCCTGAAAGAACCTTTGATGTAGGTATTGCTGAAGGTCATGCCGTGACATTTTCTGCCGGTATGGCAAAAGATGGTTTAAAACCGTTTTGTGCAATCTATTCAACCTTTTTACAACGTGCTTACGATGCAATAATAAATGATGTGGCTATATTGAATCTGCCTGTTACATTTTGCATAGATAGAGCTGGATTGGTGGGTGAAGATGGAGTGACGCATCAAGGAGCTTTTGATATGTCATATATGAGATGTGTTCCTAATATGACTGTTGCGGCACCTATGAATGAACATTATTTAAGAAATTTAATGTACACGGTTCAATCGGGTGATTATGGTCCTTTTGCAATACGCTATCCGAGAGGAGAGGGGGCTTTAGTCGATTGGAAAAATGAGATGGTAACAATTGAAGTGGGAAAAGGTCGAAAACTTTCGGATGGAGATAATGTTGCAATCTTAAGTATAGGTCACATAGGTAATAATGTGCAAAAACTTGTACAAGAGTTAAAAAATGAAGGTGTGAATGTAGCTCATTATGACATGATATTTTTGAAACCGTTGGATGAGTCGATTTTGCACGATGTTGGCAAAAATTATGACAACATCATTACTGTGGAAGATGGAACAATTGTTGGAGGACTTGGAACGGCTGTTATTGAATGGCTTTGTGAGCAGAATTATCATAAAAACGTTGTGAAAATAGGAATTCCTAACAAATTTATTCCTCATGGAACAATTAAAGAACTTTATGAGTTATGTAAGATGGATAATGAGTCAATCAAAGGGGTTATATTGTCAATGATTAATAACGGTAATTGATATGAAAATAGTTATTGCCGGAGCTGGAGAAGTGGGTACGCATTTAGCTAAATTACTATCAAATGAGAATCAAGATATAATAATAATTGATAGTGATGAATCTAAATTATTGAAATTGGAACCATATAATATGCTAACTTATGTGGGCAATCCTGTCTCATTTAAAACCTTGAAAAGCTCTGGTGCCGAAAATTGTGACTTGTTTATAGCTGTAACACCTTTTGAAACCGACAATGTTTTAGCTTGTGAGATAGCTAAATCACTTGGTGCTGAAAAGGCTGTAGCGAGAATAGATAATTATGATTTCTTGAGAGAAGAAAATCGTGAGTTTTTTACAAATCGCGGTATCGATGATTTGATATATCCGGAATATCTTGCTGCTAAAGAGATGGCTGTGGCATTAAAACGGGCATGGGTAAGAAATTGGTTTGAATTGTGTAATGGCGAATTGATTATTATCGGTGTGAAAATAAGAGAAAATGCAAAAATGGTAGGAATGCCTTTGCGTGATTTGTTTAAAATGTCCAATTATGCTCATATTTCGGCCATAAAGCGAAATCATGAAACAATCATACCGAGAGGGGATGATTATATAAGAGCCAATGACATAGTATATATAGCTACAACCAATGGTGATATGCAAAATATACGCTCGTTATGTGGCAAATCGGATATAAACATTAAAAAAATAATGATAATGGGTGGTAGTCGCATAGCAGTACAATTAGCTATGAGAATTGGAGATGATTACAAAATTACCATTATTGAAAACGATTTGTCAAGATGCGAAGAACTTGCCGACAAACTTCCTGACTGTAATATAATTCATGGTGATGGGCGAAACTTTGAACTTCTTGAAGAGGAAGGTATAGAAGAAATGGATGCATTTGTGGCTTTAACCGAAAGTTCTGAAACTAATATCTTAGGATGCTTGGTTGCAAAAGAATACGGAGTCAAAAAAACGATTGCCGAAGTGGAAAATATTCAGTTTATATCTGAAGCAGAAGCGTTGAACATAGGTACTATCATAAATAAAAAATTATTGGCTTCAAGCCGTATATTCCAATTCCTTCTTGATAGTGATTCAACAAATGCTAAATGTTTGGCTTTAGCTGATGCTGAAGTGACAGAATTGGTAGCTAAGAAAGGCTCAAAAATAACCGGAGCAAAAATCAAAGATTTAAATTTATCGCGTGATTTGACCATAGCCGGAATGTTGCGTGATGGAAAAGGTTATTTAGTACAAGGTGATACACAAATTCAAGAGGGAGACCATGTGGTAGTCTTTTGTTTATCGGGTGCAATTCATAAAGTAGAAAAGTTGTTTAATTGATGTTTGTAAAAAAATCAAATATAAACACATTAATGGTGTTGCGTGTCATAGGTTGGCTTCTTATGATAGAAGCTTTATTTATGTGTGCTCCATTATTAGTAAGCTTATATTATCATGAACATGTATGTGCTAAGGCCTTTTTTTATTCTGTTTTGTTGACATTGGGATTAGGAGCTTTTACTGCTAAGGCAATACACCCAAGTTATATGAATATGCATAGAAAAGAGGGCTTTCTTCTTACTTCACTTGTGTGGGTAGTATTTTCACTTTTTGGAATGTTGCCTTTTTTGTTTTCAGGTACAGTTTCTACTGTTACTGATGCTTTTTATGAAACTATGGCAGGATTTACCACTACCGGTTCCACGATTTTTTGTGATGTGGAAATATTACCCAAAGGTATCTTGTTGTGGCGTTCATTGATGCAATGGATTGGAGGTATGGGTATTATATTATTCACATTGGCAGTTATTCCAATGTTGAATAAAACCGGTGGCGTTCAATTGTTCAATGCCGAAGTTACAGGAATAACCCATGATAAATTGAGACCTAAAGTGAGTCAAACCGCCAAAGGGTTGTGGGGAGTGTATATAGGTCTTACTATTGTAATGTGTGCGTTACTTTGTTTAGGTCCCATGAATTGGTTTGATTCTGTTTGTCATACACTTTCTTGCGTATCGACAGGAGGGTTTTCTACAAAAAATGATAGCATAGGCTTTTGGGATTCAAGATACATTGACACAATAGTTATCATATTTATGTTTTTGGGCGGGGTGAATTTTTCTATGTTATATAATTTGTTGCATGGGAAAGTTAAAGCGTTTATCTCGAATGAAATATTTAAATGGTATGTAATTTTGTGTATTATTGGTTCTATTGTGTGTTTTGCCGATTTATTTTTCAGAGGTGAGAATGAAAATATATTTGATTGCTTGATCGATTCCTTGTTTCATGTCGTTGCAACCATTACAACAACAGGGTTCAGTATAGAGAATTATTCATGGGGACAGTTCTCTGTAATGATGATAATTATATTGATGTTAAGTTGTGCATGTGCAGGTTCTACTTCCGGTGGTTTGAAAATAGATAGGATATTGGTAATGCTTAAAAATGTAAAAAATGAATTTAGCAAAGCTATTCATCCTAACTTGGTTACTTCGGTTAGAATGAATGGGAAAGTAGTTCCTTATGCTTATGTACAAAAATTGATTGCATTTTTAGTGATATTCATGCTTGTCTTGATGATAAGTACAACAATAATTACCATGTTCAATATAGTTGTGTTTGATAGCTTTTTTATGTCATTGTCGGCATTATGTAATGTAGGATATGGTTCAAGTATTGTGGGCGGTAGCTCTTTCGTTGATTTGCCTATGGTTGTTAAATTGTTGTTGACATTTGATATGCTTATTGGACGTCTTGAATTATTTACTGTTTTAATATTATTTACAAAAGGTTTTTGGATTAAATAAAATGAGAGATAAACTATTAGTTCCATTGTTGAGTGCAATGCTTTCGGGTATACTTATAGGGTGTGGTTGTTTGGTGTATATGTCGGTTTCTAACAATATAGCTGGCTCTTTTTTGTTTTCATTCGGTTTGATTACAATAGTCTTAAGAGGTTATTTGCTTTATACCGGTAAAATAGGTTACATTTGGGATAAAGAAATATTAAAGTTAATACCGATAATAATTCTTGGAAATTTAATAGGAACTACATTATTGTCATTAATTGTTCCTGAAAGTTCTCCATTAATCGCAAAAGCTGTTGCACTTTCTGAACCTAAGTTGCTAAAATCGTTATCTCAAATTGTTTTCGACTCTATAGGTTGTGGTGCTATGATGTATTTGGCAGTGGATGGTTATAGACTTAAAAACAACTTTTTGTTACTGATATTCCCGGTAATGATTTTCATTTTATGTGGTTTTGAACACTCTATTGCCGATATGCTATATCTGTGTTGTGCCGGTGTTTTATACACAATTGATGGACTAAAATTCATATTGTTGGTGCTGTTGGGAAATGCTGTTGGAGCTTTGTTTTTCTCATATATTCATAAAATCGTGAAAAAGGAAATTATATAATAAATTATAATTACAATATAGAAATCAAAAAGTATAAATTTCGTATTTTTGTAAAATGTTTAATATTAAAAAGCTATAAGACGTGCGTAACGATAATTATAATAATGATTTTATAGATCCAACAGCCTTTGATAATACGGAAAAAGAAACTGTTAAAGAGAATGAAGTTGTTCAGCAAGAACCCAAAAGAGATTTTTGGAGAAATCTGAAGAATTTCTTTTGTGATGGAAGAACGCGTTTTGCTTTGGGCATGATTTTAATGTTTATAAGTGCCTATTTGTTTATTGTCATTGTTTCTTTTTTTATGACAGGAGAAAACGACCAAAGCAAAATATTGAATAGCACACCGATAGAACTTGCAAATGTGGGAGAGGATGTTTCAAACGCTGGAGCTGCTTTCGGTGCAAGAGTTTCAAACGATTTGGTGTATAGCGGATTGGGCTTTGGTGCATTTCTTGTTGTGATTTGGCTTTTTGTGTTGGGAATACGATTGACAAGAAAAAAACAGTTACATTTTTTTTCTTTTACGTTCATAACGTTAATTGCTATTTGTACCGTGTCAATGACATTTGGACTCATTTCATTATATTATGATTTTACTTTTTTTCCTCTTGGTGGCAATTTTGGGAAATATAATACTCTATATTTAATGAAGTTGATAGGAATTCCGGGTGTTTTGATGTTGGATTTCATCTTGTTATTAATATGGGGACTCTGTTGTAAGAAAACCATTTCATTATTCTTCTTGAAAATAAAGGGGTGGCTCCCGGAAAGAGCTATTGATGAAAGTGAATCGGCAACAGAGGAACAGGTTGAAGAAGAAAGTGAAACTAAAGAATGGGATGTGCCTTCGGAATTGACCGAATTTGGAGATAATCAAGATGATGTAGATGCAAATGGCGATGAAGAAGATGATGATGACAACGATGAAGATGTTTTTATGCCTGTTGTGCATGATGAGGACGAGGAAAATACTGAAATTATAGAAGAATCGGATAATGGTGTGATATCTGTAGCTCCAAAAATAGAGATGGCAGATGGTAAAATTGTTGAGGCTTATGACCCAACAAAAGAATTGGCTAACTTTAAATTTCCTACGTTGGATTTGCTTAGGGATATTCAAACAAAGATGGTTAGCATTGATGTAGATGAGCAAGAAACAAATAAAAAACGAATAACAGAGACGCTTGAACATTATGGAATCCCTATCAAAAAAATTGATGTATGTGTAGGTCCTACAATTACATTGTTTGAAATAGTTCCTGCTGATGGCGTTAGAATATCCAAGATTAAAGGTCTTGAAGATGATATTGCATTGAGTTTGGCGGCTCTTGGTATAAGAATTATAGCACCCATTCCGGGGCGTGGTACTATTGGTATTGAAGTGCCTAATAAAGATCCGCAAACCGTATCCATGCGTTCAGTTATTGGCTCAAAACGTTTTCAGGAGTGTAAATATGAATTACCGATGGCACTTGGTTGTACTATATCAAATGAAGTCTTTCTTGCAGATTTGGCAAAAATGCCTCACTTATTAGTTGCAGGAGCAACGGGACAAGGTAAATCTGTAGGGTTGAATGCAATAGTTACATCTTTATTATATAAAAAGCATCCAGCTGAATTAAAATTTGTATTAATAGACCCTAAAATGGTTGAATTCAGCCTTTATGGTATATTGGAAAATCATTATTTAGCAAAATTGCCTGATGAAGAAAAGTGTATTATAACCGATTCTACTAAGGTTGTTGCAACACTTAATTCACTTGTATCTGAGATGGAAAGCAGATATATGTTGTTAAGTAATGCTAAGGTTCGTAACATAAAAGATTATAATAAGAAATTTATCAATAGAGAATTGAATCCTGAAAAGGGACATCGCTTTTTACCATATATAGTTGTAATTATCGATGAATTCTGTGACTTGATAATGGAGGCGGGAAAAGAAGTTGAACGTCCTATTGTTCGTATTGCCCAAAAGGCTCGTGCAGTGGGTATTCACATGATAATAGCAACGCAAAGACCTTCAACAAACGTTATTACTGGTATTATAAAAGCTAATTTCCCGGGTCGTATTGCGTTTAGGGTTACTCAGATGGTTGATAGCCGTACTATTTTGGATTGCTCAGGGGCTCAACAACTTGTAGGTAAAGGTGATATGTTGTTTTCTGCTAATGGTGCGATGGAACGTATTCAATGTGCATTTGTTGATACTCCTGAAGTTGAGAAAATTTGCGATTATATAGCCGGACAAATAGGGTATAGCGGAGCTTATGAACTACCTCCTTATGTTCCTGAAGATAATGGTGAATCTTCTGGCTCTTCGGCTGTTAATTTAAATGATAGAGACCCTTTATTTGAAGAAGCAGCAACTTTTATTGTATCAGGAGAAACGGCTTCTACTTCTTCATTGCAACGTAGATATGGAATAGGTTATAATAGAGCCGGACGAATAATGGATCAAATGGAGGCTGCCGGAATTGTAGGACCTTCACAGGGAGGAAAGCCTCGTAGAGTTCTTGTTGATTCTATTCAATTAAGTAACATAATAAGCAATTAATTTAGATGAAAAAGGACATTTATATAATTATATTTAGTTTGTGCATTAGTTTATATAGTTATGCACAAAGCGTAAATGATATAATGAATAATATAGTTGCTCAATATACAAAAAGTGGAAATCTGAGTGCCGATTTTAGTATTAGTTCTAAGCAGTTTAATACCAAAGGTTCAATAATAATGAACAATGATAAGTTTAGAATCTTATCGCAAGATTATAAATGTTGGTATGATGGAAAAACTCAATGGGTTTATAGTCCATCTATGGGAGAAGTAGGGGTGATCGAGCCTACGCTTGAAGAACTTGAACAATCTAATCCATATTTGGCTGTAATGTCTTTTAAAAAACATTATACACCTACATTGAAATCTCAAAACAATACGAGTCTTCAAATTCTGTTAAAAGCAATAAAAAAAGATTCCGATATTTATCAAATAGAATTATTTGTTAGAAAAAGTGATAGTAAAATCACCAAAACAATTGTTTTAATGAAAGATGGAAGTATTCAAACAATATCGTTCAGTAATTATAACGATAAAGAGAAAATTTCTTCTAATATATTCAAATTTGATAAGCGATTAGTACCAGCCGGTACTCAGTTAAATGATTTAAGATAATATACATTAATATGGAAAGCGAAAAAGTAAAATGTTTAATTATAGGCTCAGGTCCTGCCGGATATACTGCGGCTATATACACCTCAAGAGCTAATTTATCTCCAGTGTTATATGAAGGTTTGCAACCTGGAGGACAATTGACAACAACATCTGAAATAGAAAATTTTCCCGGTTATCCTGAAGGAGTAGGAGGCTTTGACATAATGGAAGACATTAAGTCGCAAGCTGAGCGTTTTGGTGCCGATATTCGTGCCGGATTTGTAGATTCAATAGATTTTTCTGTGAGACCATTCAAAGCTGTAATTGATGGAGAAAAAACAATTGAAGCCGACACTGTGATTATAGCAACAGGTGCATCTGCAAAATATTTAGGTTTGGAAGATGAGAAAAAATATGCGGGTATGGGAGTATCGGCTTGTGCTACTTGTGACGGATTCTTTTATAGGAAAAAAACTGTGGCTGTAGTAGGAGGCGGTGATACTGCTTGTGAAGAAGCTATGTATTTAAGTGGCTTGGCGAAAGAAGTATATATGATTGTAAGAAAGGATTATCTTCGTGCTTCTCAAGTAATGCAGGACAGAGTATTGAAAAAAGAAAATATACATGTTTTGTTTAATACCAATACTGTTGGGCTTTTTGGCGAAAATGGGGTAGAAGGTGCACATTTGGTAAAGTTTAAAGGTACACCACAAGAAGAAAAATTGGATATTGCTATAGATGGCTTTTTCTTGGCAATAGGGCATAGACCTAACACCGGTTTCTTAGGTGGACAAATTTCATTAGATGAAAACGGTTACATTATAACAGATGGAGCTTCTACCAAAACTAATATTCCTGGAGTCTTTGCCGCTGGAGATGTTGCCGACCCACATTATCGACAAGCTATTTCAGCGGCCGGAATGGGTTGTCGTGCGGCTATGGATGCAGAACGTTATTTGACTGACAATAACTTGAAATAAATTTCAAAAAACTTAATCAAATCAATTATATATAGATTTTAAACTATTGTTTAAATCAAGAAAACGAGGTGTTAATACCTCGTTTTCTTGATTTATAAAAAATAATTATTACAAAGTATATAAAATTGAAATAAACACTAAAAACAAATGTAATAATTGACTAAATGATTGGAATTGCAGATAATTATGTGATTTTGTTGTTACGATAGAACTTTAATAGACATATATGTTACCTATTTATTTTGCACCTTTGCAAGGTTATACCGATTGTGCTTATCGTAATGCTCATGATAATATTTTTGGAGGAGTCTCCGAATATTATACACCGTTTATACGAATCGAAAGGGGAAATTTAAGACCTAAAGATGTAAGGGAAATTTTACTTGAAAATGATACAACAGGTAAAGTTATACCGCAGATAATTGTGAAAGATGTAGGTGAATTTACCTTTATTGTTGATAGCGTTGCAGATGTAGGACATCGAAGAATTGATGTAAATATGGGTTGCCCATACCCAATGCAGACTCATAAAGGACGAGGAGCCGGCTTATTGTCCAATAAGGAGAGTTTTGTAAAGATTTTGAAAGCGATAAATGAGCGTGAAAATATTGAATTTTCAATAAAAATGCGTTTAGGTAATGAAAAATATGATGAAGCTTTAAATTTGATACCTATTCTTAATGATACTCGATTAAAACATATAACCATGCATCCTCGTGTTGCTATACAACAGTATAAAGGAGAGGTTAATCTTGAAAAGTTTGGTGAATTTCAAGATAGATGTAATCATAAGATAATTTATAATGGAGACGTTGCATCCATTGAAGATATTAATCGCATAGAGAGTCGGTTCCCAAAAGTTGGCGGTATTATGATAGGGCGGGGGTTATTACAACTACCATCATTAGCTATAGAATATGTGAGCGGAAAATCTTTTACTGATGATGAAAAAATACAGCGAGTAATGCAACTTCATGAAGAATTGTATGAGCATTATTCATGCGTGTTGCAGGGAGATTCTCATTTATTGATAAAAATGAAAACCTTTTGGGAGTATCTCGAAAATATTATTGGTCATAGAAAATATAAAGCCATTAAGAAATCGGTCTCAATGGCTAAATATAATATTGCAATAGCAAATATATGATGTCTTATAGAATGTGCAATTTGTGTATTGCTTCTTGAGGATTTTCAGCTTTGAAAACGTAGTTTCCTGCGACCAGAATATCAGCACCTGCATTGCTTAAAGCTGCACCGGTTATGTCGTTTACTCCACCGTCAACTTCGATAAGTGCATGAGATTTGGTGCTATTTATTAACTCTTTAAGTTCGATGACTTTGCTGAGAGTTTGAGGAATGAATTTTTGTCCGCCGAACCCAGGATTTACCGACATTAAAAGGACTAAATCCAATTCGGTTATGATGTCCCTAAGTAAACATACAGGCGTTGCTGGATTTAGAGTTACACCGGCTTTCATTCCGGCTGCTTTGATTTGCTGAATTACTCTATGTAAATGTGTACATGTTTCATAATGAACATTCATGATTTCTGCTCCACAATCTTTCACTTCTTGAATGAATTTTTGAGGCTCAACAATCATTAAGTGTACATCAAGAGGCTTTTTGCATGTTTTCTGTACATATTTCAATACCGGAAATCCAAATGAAATATTTGGAACGAAAACACCGTCCATGATGTCAATGTGAAGCATTTCAGCTTCACTATTATTAATCATTTCAAGGTCTTTGTTTAGGTTGCCGAAATCGGCAGAAAGTAGTGATGGAGATACTATCATAGTGGTAAAATATTGGTTGTTACGCTTTTTTTAGCGGTTTCTTTTTTAAACCTTGATATGCAATGAATAAGATAATAAAGGCAAAAAGGATATAACCGGCAATTGATAAATAATTATTGTAATATTCAATTTGTTCAAGCAATTCGTCTTGAGGAACGGAAAGGCTTAGCATATAACCGAGTAGTGCTAAAATTAAGTTCCAAACACCTGCTCCTAATGTAGTAAATAAAGCAAATGTTGTGAATTTCATGCGAGCAAGTCCGGCTGGAATAGAAATCAATTGTCTTACAGCAGGAATAAGTCGACCAAAAAAGGTGGAAATTGCACCATGTTTATCAAAATATTGTTCGGCTTTTTCTACTTTTTCAGCATCGATTAGGCACATGTGACCAAAACGACTGTTTGCAAATTTATAAACGATAGGTCGTCCAACCCATAAAGATAAGTAATAGTTGATTGTGGCACCTAAAAAAGCTCCTATTGTTGCAAATAATATTACTAAGAAAATGTTGAGGTTGCTTCCTTCTTGCATAGCAAAATAAGCAGCCGGAGGTACAACAATTTCCGACGGGAAAGGAATGAAAGAACTTTCAATTGTCATTAACAATGTTATTGTCCAATAATTAAGATTTGCTTGAAACCATTGATAGATTTGAAGAGCCATGTTTTAATCAGTTAATTTTTATAATTAATAAATGTAAGTATTTATGTGTTTTGTTATTTTTCTGCAAAATTACGACAACTTTTTGGATATATTATAACCTTCTGCTTTAAAAATGGAAGAGTATGCCAAAGCCTTTTTTTCAAGTGATAGGGGATAGGCTCGTGATGATGATGGAGCTCTATAATGTGTTATACTGCGTGATTGATATAAAAAAACACTACTTTCTCCTACCTTTGGGACTGTTGAACCAAACATTGATGACAATGTTTCGGTAGCTTTTTCTCCAGCTGTAATTATGGCTGTGATAGTGGGAAAATCTGATAGGATTTTTTTGATGTCGGCACATTCTATAATCTCAAGATATTTATCGGAAGCATTGTCTTTTAATCGTCTAACTTTAAATCCTGTATCATATAGAGCTAAACCAATGACGTTAAGAAACTCTTTAATGTCGTTAAGTATAAATTTTTTATCTTTGTCGTTCCAAAAACGGTCTTTATCATTATAAAATATGGAACCCATAATACGCCACATATCATTTATTTTATTGGGATAGAAAAAATCCATAGACCAACGTTCCGGTTTTGGAGGAAAAGTTCCCAACATCAAAATTTTTGCATTTGCAGGTATAAATGGTTTGAATGGGTGCGTTTCTATAATTTGACTATTCATGAAATTAATTACTTTTTTACAAAAATAGCAATAAAATCTTATTTTAAAGGTAAATTTAAGTGAATTAATCCCTTAAAAGTAGTATATTTGCAAACACATATAGATATTAAGTAATAAGAAAAACGTTTTAGTATGAAATTTCTACATTATGCTGTAATTATGCTTGTTGCTCTTGTAATAGTGAGCTGTGCGTCTTCAAAGAAAGTGCCTTATATGGTAGGAGCGGAAACATTACCTCAAGAAGCTTTGCAACAAGTAGCTAAAAACACAGATCCTGTGATAATGCCAGGAGATTTGTTGGAAATATTGGTTTCTGCCTCAAATCCTGAAGTTGTAAAACCTTTTAACCGCATTGGTTTTATGTATGAATTGGCAGGAACATCAAACTCATATAACAGCTCTAATAATAATTCTACTTACTACCTTGTAGATAACGAAGGAAATATAGAATTTCCGGTTATTGGTACTTTGAAAATTGGCGGAATGACCAAGACAGAAGCACAAAAAGTGATTCTTGAAGCAATAACTCCTAAGTATTTGACTGAAACTCCGGGTATTGATATCCGTTTTAAAAATTTCAAGGTGTCAGTAATAGGTGAAGTTGCTCGTCCGGGTGTATATACAGCATCAAATGAAAGATTTACTATTTTGGAAGCATTGGCAATGGCTGGTGACCTTACGATTATGGGACAACGTGAAAACGTTATGCTTATTCGTACGCAAGCCGATGGAACACGAGAAATACATCGTTTAAATTTAAATGATAAAGATTTGGTTTTGTCTCCATATTTTAATTTGCAACAAAACGACCAAATTTATGTAAGTCCGAATGCATCAAAGGCTCGTTCTTCTTGGTCTATACCACCTGCATTATCATTGGGACTTAGTACAATGGGTACACTTATATCATTGGCAACATTGATTGTAACTATTGCAAAATAAGAAATTAAGATAAAAATTTTATATAATAGCTGAGTCGTATTATTAATGAATGCGGTTCAGTTTTTTTATTATATATAAGATAGAGATGGAGGTAATAGATGTCAAAATAATATTATTAGTCATTGCAATTAGTCTGCAATCTTAAATTTCTATTATAATTATTCGTTTGAACAAACAAAGATATGCGACCGTAGTAGCATATCTTTGTATAAGTGAGATAATAGTAGTTTATAAACTTAATTACACTACTTTTAGATTTTATTGTGATTGTCTTGGAATAAACGCATCATTTTACTTGTATTGAGAGGCTACTGTTCTCGTGTGTTTTTGTAGCATTATTTCCTTTAAGCACAATATAAATACCCGGGTTGTTGCCATTTTTGACGATTGACACCGATTCAATGTCGTTGGATTGAATAGAATTCACAGTGAACGAAGGTTCTTGTTTTTTGCCGTTGATATATATAGGTAGATCAGAACTGCTTGATGTAGAATTTACAACAGAACTTTTTTTACCCGAAATAGACAGAACTTTGCCATTAACTTTTAACTTTTGTGAGTGTTGCTCATTTTTGGTATCAGTTTGTCAACTGAATGTAATGTGAATGAAGTTTCTGAAACTTCATTTATTGCAGATGATACGACCGGGAGATTTGTAGCCATTGAAGCTATTACTCCGGCAGGAATTAGGGCCAATGCACAAAGGCGACGGCCAACTGATGATTTTGATTTGTACATCATAGTAACACGTTTTTTAAGTTTGTTGTGATTCAGGCTGTTTGCAAGTGACGGGAATCTCGAACCAACAGCCTTTTTTATTAATAACATTTGATAATCTTTAGGATTTGCACCCGAAGCAATTACAGCTTCGTCGGCTTGATATTCATGTGTGTTTTTCAATTCTTCACGCATGAGCCATGCTGTGGGATTAAACCATTGAAAAATTACAATTATTTGTGCTATAAAAAGATCAATCTAATGATTGAGTTTAAGGTGATGTGATTCATGTGTGATTATCATATCGAATGAAGATTCGTAATCATCACGACTCAAAACAATAAATTTCAGCCAACTAAACGGAGCTATGTGTGTAGCTGGTACAACAACGACACTGTATTTGCCTATGCTGTGTCGTTCTCCTGATTTTATTATTCGTACTAATTTTATCACAATGATTATTGTATTCACAATAGCTATTATAACACCTAATGTATAGATCCATATTAATATGTGAGGCATTAAAGGTAGCGTCGTGGATCAACATCTGAGATTTCTATATGATTTCCTGTTTCGATATAAGTATTCACATTGTTAATATTTGGTATATTTTCAATTCATTCGTTGAATGGTGTAATAAGAAATGGAACAGTCGCTGTGCAAAAGTATATAACGGCAATAATTGCACGGTTATAAGCATGTTGGTTTTCATCGGCAAGAGCCCATTTGTAAATGAGATACATTGAGGTTAGTATAATGCTTGACGTAAGGAAATACGCAAAAATTGTACACATAATTGTGTAAATTTATTTTTTAACTGCTTGTTTTTAATAAAATTTATGATTTCGCGAAGCTCATCTACTGAAATTTTCTCATCTTCAGCAAGTGTTGAAACCACATTTTTGTAAGAATTGCCAAAATAGTTTCTAATTACATCGGCTAATGAACGATTACGAAAGTCATTTTTTCTGTTATAGCATAGAAGCGGTGTGATGTTCCAAGTACTTCATGTGCCACATACCCATTTTCTTCAAGTATGCGTACTGTTGTTGCCACTGTGTTGAAGTGTGGGCGAGGTTCTGGGTATTGGTCTACAAGCTCGCGTACAAAAAGAGCTCCATGCTCCCAAAGCATATTCATTATAATTGATTCTTTTTCTGTAAGAACCTGTCGTTTTTTGTCCTGCTTTCATTTAAAACTAAATTTTTAATTTCAAAACTAATTATTTAGTTTTAGCTGTTAAAAAAATAAATTAGCATAGTGGCTTTTTATTCGTGATATAATTTTTGAATAACAAAGAGATACTGAAGGTGTATATAATAGCTTGAAAAGTAGAATGTTAATACTTGAGGCGTTATATTATATATCAACAGCTCGTAAGGAAATGAAGTTTTTTCAAAAAATGCTATATCTAACAAAAAATATTTTTTTGAAAAAAATATCATCATTTTATTTGTCAATTCAAAAAAAAGTCATAACTTTGCATCGCAATTGAGAAATCAATGAGGGCGTTTAGCTCAGCTGGTTCAGAGCATCTGCCTTACAAGCAGAGGGTCGGCGGTTCGAATCCGTCAACGCCCACGACAAAAAAGCGATTCAATCAACGATTGAGTCGCTTTTCGTTTATTCCCGCCCACCATAAAAATCCGCTGCCCCCCATAAGCCGAAAAAAAAAGAAAAGTGGATTATTTATTGAAATAATCCACTTTTAGTGATTCGCACAGGATTCAAACCTGTAACCTTCTGATCCGTAGTCAGATGCTCTA
>CAZHXA010000026.1:0-29787 GCA_964536025.1 uncultured Muribaculaceae bacterium | reverse complement strand
GCAGATGATTATAAATTTGTTTCAAATCGTCGTAGTCGTGAGCATATAATCCCACAGACACCTAAAAGTGAGTCAAATTTACGCTGGCTGGACACCGAAGAAGATACAGAGATACGGAATTCTTTTGGGAATTTGGTTCTAATATCCAGTTCACTCAACTCTAAATTGAGTAATGAGTCATACGAGATCAAGAAGGCATATGTCCAATCATATCAAAAGCGATCGATGGGGGGAGCGATAGAATCATTATCTCTCCTTTTGTTTCATACGCTCTATCCAGATGTCAACAAGGACAATATGCGAGATGTTATCCGAAAGTATGGAAATTATACTTTCAATGAAATCTTAAAACCAAGTTTTATTTAAGATAGGAATAAGATGTAATTGCTACATAATTATTAAGATATGATACTACCCTCTAAAACAGAACATAAAGAAATTCCAAGTAACGCAAACTCTTTGGTGACGGACTTGGTCTATAAGATGAGTTCGGCCGATAATCGTTATCAGGCTTACTATCGTTATCTTCAATCCAAGTGGAGGGATGCTAAGGGTATCCCTGCTAAGATGAAGGACGGACAATCAAAGAGTGAAGTTTACGGGAACTATACTTCTGACCCGGAAGCTAACTTTATGACAGAGGGTATTCGGTCGTTGGTGACTTTTGAGCTGTCGCCGGAGAATAAAGGAGACCGTTTAATCGAAGAATCTCGCTTACGGCATAACCTCTTATCGTCGCAGCCTCTATGTTTCAATCTGTTCGGAGAGCTGAAACTACATCTTGACAAAGCTCTCATATTCTTCAATCTGCTATATGCGGATTATTTCAAGTCGATTGATGAAATAAAGTTTGAGCATAATCCGGCTCGAAGAGATCCACGCCTCACTGGAGACAGGTCTGCATTTGACGTATTCGTGGAATATACGTCCAATGCCGGAAAGAAAGGGTTTATAGGCATAGAGGTTAAGTATGCTGAAAACTTACGCGAGGGTGCGGATTCCGTGAAAAGTATTCTTGAAAAACAGTTCTGCAATGAACCGAGAACAAGAAGAGACCGTTATCAGGAACTCAGCCAAGGCATTTTCAAACCTGAGTGCTTCTCAAAATTGGAAGAGCTGCCTCAATTCCAGATATGGAGAGATCATCTATTGGCCGTGGCAATGACAAAGGCATTCCCGGAGAAATACGATGAGGGTCTGTTCTTATTCCTTGCTCCTTATTCAAATGAATACTGTCGCAAGGGAGTTGAAAAGTATGTGAATCTATTGGATGCATCCAATAAGAATGAAGGATTGGACTCGCATTTTTGTCACGCTTGGCTGGAAGATTATATCTTTACCCTTGACAAAGTGTTTGATGATGTTTGGACCAAAGATATGATTACTCGATATTTGGGATAAGGAAACACAATCGTTATTGCAGTGGCGTAAAAAACGAGAATATAGTAAGGTATGAATACGGAAATCAGAATAGACGTAACCAAACAGACTGAGGAGGAGTTGGCTCTCGCCAATGAACAGGCTCAGCTTGTGTTCAGATTCAATAATACGATGCCCGGTACGGCTGAGTATGCCGAACTAATGCACAGGATTTTCCCAACTATGGGAGAGAACAGCCGAGTCGGAACACCACTGACGGCTGTCAGACCCCACATGGTGAAGATTGGAAAGAATGTGGTCGTGATGCCCGGCTGCCTGATGATGTCGGCCGGAGGAATAACTATTGAGGATGGCGCGATGATAGCCGCCAACGTTCAGCTTATATCCAACAACCACGATTTGTATGAGCGGCAGGTTGTCACCCTGATATATACAGGGTAGAAACCGTCAGCACGTTGCTTTTGAACGCAGGGTCTAAAGGTTGCCATACTTCTTATTTGATGATTGATTAATGTTTAATCCATAAGGATTTTTTTTATCAATCAGAAGCTTACAACCATAAATTTTCTCTAAACAACACTCTAAACATGCTCTAAACATGGGGTCAAAAAACTCTAAAAATTCTCTAAACATTTATGCTCATTCTGCTCGTTTTTTGACTCAAAGTGAGTAAGAGGCCTAAGAGTAAATTAGGTCGTAACCTCTGATTTAACAGAATGTTACGACCTAACTTTATAGTTATCAGACTCTATTGATTAGTCCTCTATTGCAGCCTGCGCCGCAGCAAGACGTGCGATAGGCACGCGGAAAGGAGAACATGACACGTAGTTCATTCCCAATTTTGCACAGAATTTAACTGAAGAAGGCTCACCTCCGTGTTCACCACAGATACCTACTTTCAATTCCGGCTTAGTAGAACGACCTTTTTCGGTTCCGATTTTTACAAGTTGTCCCACACCTTCTTGGTCAAGCACTTCAAACGGATCGGTCTTGATAAGTCCTTTTTCCTTGTAAACTTTTAAGAATTTAGGAGCATCGTCGCGAGAATATCCGAAAGTCATTTGAGTTAAGTCGTTTGTACCAAATGAGAAGAAGTCGGCAACAGTAGCAATTTGGTCGGCTGTTAATGCAGCACGCGGAACTTCAATCATTGTACCAATTTTATAAGCTACAGAGTCGCCACGTTCAGCAAATACCTTTTGAGCTGTTTCGTTGATGATATTAGCTTGCATTTGAAGCTCTTTAAGAACACCAACAAGCGGAATCATGATTTCAGGATGCACATCGATGCCTTTAGCTTTCACATTAAGAGCTGCTTCTATAATAGCACGAGCCTGCATTTCGGTGATTTCGGGATAAGTGTTACCAAGACGGCATCCACGGTGCCCAAGCATAGGGTTGAACTCTTCAAGTCCGTCAACGATAGCTTTAACTTCTTCAAGAGACATGCCCATTTCCTCTGCAAGTTCCTTTTGAGTAGCAGTTTGATGAGGTACAAATTCGTGCAATGGCGGGTCAAGTAGACGAATTGTAACGCCAAGTCCGTCCATAGCTTCAAAAATACCTTCAAAGTCACCACGTTGCATAGGAAGTAATTTAGCCAAAGCAATGCGACGACCTTCTTCATCGCGTGCGATAATCATTTCACGCATAGCCTTGATGCGATCGCCCTCGAAGAACATGTGCTCGGTACGGCACAAACCGATACCTTTAGCACCAAATTTACGTGCTACAAGAGCATCGCGAGGTGAGTCGGCATTAGTGCGAACGTCTACCTTAGTGTATTTTTCGGCAAGGTTCATGATGGCAGCAAAGTCGCCATCCAATTCAGCGTCGACAGTAGAAACAAGTCCATCGTAAACGTCGCCTGTGCTACCGTTTAATGAGATCCAGTCACCTTCATGGTAAACTTTTCCACCCATTTCAACTGTTTTTTCTTTGTAATCGACTTTGATTTCACCTGCTCCTGAAACACAGCATTTTCCAATACCGCGAGCAACCACAGCAGCGTGAGAAGTCATACCACCGCGAGCAGTCAATATACCTTGAGCAACGGTCATACCGCGAAGGTCTTCGGGTGATGTTTCAAGACGAACCATGATAACTTTCTTTTTGCGTTCAGCCCAAGCTTCAGCATCGTCGGCAAAGAATACAATTTGACCGGTAGCGGCACCCGGAGATGCAGGAAGACCCTTAGCTATGGCTTTAGCTTTAGATAGGGCAGCTTTGTCGAATACGGGGTGAAGAAGTTCGTCAAGCTTTTGAGGCTCCATACGTTGAAGCACTGTTTTTTCGTCGATAACGCCTTCACGAAGCAAATCCATGGCAATTTTTACCATTGCAGCACCGGTGCGTTTACCGTTACGAGTTTGAAGTAACCAAAGTTTGCCATCTTGAATGGTAAATTCAAGGTCTTGCATATCTTTGTAGTGGTCTTCAAGTTTTTGTTGAGTTTCGATAAGAGCTTTGGCACATTCAGGCATTGATTCTTCCAAAGAAGGGTATTTGCTTGCACGAACTTCTTCAGAAATACCTTGAAGTTTAGCCCAACGGCGAGAACCCTCGATAGTAATTTGTTGTGGAGTGCGTACACCGGCAACAACGTCTTCGCCTTGTGCGTTAATTAAATATTCACCGTTGAAAATGTCTTCACCTGTAGCAGCATCGCGAGTAAATGCAACACCTGTAGCTGAAGATTCGCCCATATTACCATAAACCATAGCTTGAACGTTGACAGCAGTTCCCCATTCTTCAGGAATTTGATTCATGCGACGATATAGGATTGCACGTTCGTTCATCCAGCTGTCAAATACGGCACAGATAGCTCCCCATAGTTGTTCCCAAGCACATTCAGGGAATACATTTCCAGTAGATTTCAATACAGCTTCTTTGAATAGTTTAACGAGCTTTTTCAAGTCGTCAACATCCAATTCGGTGTCTAATTTTACGCCTTTTTCTTCTTTAACGGCATCCATTACTTCTTCAAATGGGTCGATGTCGGTCTTATTTTTAGGCTTCATGCCAAGAACGACGTCGCCATACATTTGAACAAAACGGCGGTAGCTGTCCCAAGCAAAACGAGGATTTCCCGATTTTCTTGCAAGAGCTTCAACTACTTGGTCATTCATACCAAGATTAAGAACTGTATCCATCATACCCGGCATAGATACGCGGGCACCTGAACGAACTGAAACCAAAAGAGGATTTTCGGCATCATTGAACTTGTTGCCTGTTAATTTTTCGATGTGTGCAATTGATTTCTTAACATCATCCTCTAATAATTTTACAACAGCGTCTTTACCTTCTTGAGTATAGGTGGTACAAACTTCTGTTGTGATTGTAAAACCCGGAGGCACCGGCACTCCAATCAAGTTCATCTCGGCAAGGTTAGCACCCTTACCACCAAGAAGGTTTTTCATATCGGCACGGCCTTCTGCGCTTCCGTTACCGAAAGTATAAATACTTTTCATGAATTTAATTATATGATTTACAATAAGTTAATAAATAATTCAAAAATCTCGTTTAATTAATCCCCTTTATAAGGTTAATTGCTTAATGCAAATATATGAAATTATTTCTAATAATGAAATTTTTCATGAAACAGAATATATGTGTGAGTTTCACACGTATATTCCATATATTTAAATCTTTTAAAAAAAGAGATACAAGAATGAAATAAAATTTTAGGTTTAGTACTGCATAATGATTTTTATATGTAATTTTGCAAATAATTTATTTACATAATTTACATGATGTTACAAAAACTATTTGGTTTCAATGTTAAAGAAACTTCCGTGCGAACTGAGATATTAGCAGGAATTACCACGTTCTTAACTATGGCTTATATTCTAGCTGTAAATCCTAATATATTAGGAGAAACCGGGATGGATAAGAGTGCATTGTTTACAACCACCGTTATAATGTCGGCTCTTTCAACTATTTTTATGGGATTATATGCAAAATTGCCGTTTGCCTTGGCCCCGGGTATGGGAATCAATGCCTTTTTTGCTTATACGGTGTGTATTGTAATGGGATATTCATGGCAATTTGCCCTCACAGCCGTTTTCCTTGAAGGAATTGCGTTTATTTTATTAACAATAACGAATCTGCGTGAAAAAATTGTTGATTTAATACCTGATAGCTTAAAAAATGCCATAAGTGCTGGAATAGGGCTGTATATAGCTTTTATCGGGCTTAACAGTGCCGGAATAATAGTAAACAATGATGCAACACTTGTAAGTTTGGGCGAATTGACTTCCGGTTCGGCATTATTGGGAGTAATAGGAATAGTTATAACGTCGGTACTTCTTGTGAAGAAAGTAAAAGGAGCTTTATTGATAGGAATCTTGGTTACTGCTATTATAGGTATTCCTATGGGCGTGACTCATATAGAAGGCGTATTCAGTACGCCTCCGTCTATAGAACCTATATTCATGAAATTTGAATGGAATAATATTTTCACTAAAGAAATGGTGATAATAGTATTCACATTATTATTTATGGATTTGTTTGATTGTATAGGAACGGTAATTGGAGTAACCTCTCGTGCCGGAATGGTAAAAAATGGAAAAATTCCTCACTTAAAGGAAGTTTTTATGGTTGACTCTATATCAACTGCAGTAGGTGCTGTGATGGGAACAAGTACAGTGGCTGTATATGTCGAAAGTGCTACAGGAGTAAATGAAGGAGGCCGAAGTGGATTGACTGCTTTTGTAACAGGGCTCTGTTTTTTGGTAGCATTGTTTTTTGCTCCTTTATTTTTGTCTATTCCGTCGGCAGCAACTGCACCCGTGCTTGTGCTTGTGGGTCTAATGATGATGGGATCGGTGTCAAAAGTCAATTTCAATGATTATGCCGAAGCTGTTCCGGCGTTTATATGCATTATTTTCATGCCATTAGCTTATAGCATATCCGATGGTATCGTATTAGGGCATTTAAGTTATATATTCATTAATTTACTAAGTGGAAATTATCGAAAAATGTCGGTCGGTATGTATATTTTGGCTGCATTTTTCCTTTTGAAATTTATATTATAATATTATTACAAAAATATATATGGGCAGAAAAAGAAAAGAATTGCCTTTGCTTGAAGGAGTGGAGATAACCGGCGTAGCTGCCGAGGGTAAAAGCATAGCCAGAGTAAACGATATGGTAGTATTTATACCTTATGGTGCTCCCGGTGATATTGCCGATATTAAAATCGATAAGAAAAAACATAGTTATGCGGAAGGCCATATTGTAAATTTGGTAAAACCAAGTGATTTAAGACAAGAACCGTTTTGCCAACATTTTGGCGTTTGTGGTGGATGCAAATGGCAACATTTGCCCTATGAAGAACAATTACACTACAAGCAACAACAAGTGAAAGATGCTATGGAGCGTATTGCTAAAGTGCCAATACCAGAAATAAATCCTATTTTAGGTTCTGCTAATACTCAATTTTATCGCAATAAGCTTGAATTTACTTTTTCCAATAAAAGTTGGCTCACATTTGAAGAAATGCAAAGCGGACAGGATTTTCCCGATAGAAATGCATTGGGTTTCCACATTCCGGGAGCATTTGATAAAGTTCTCGATATTAAAAAATGCTGGTTGCAAAATGATATATCCAATCAAATACGTTTGTTTATACGTAATTATGCATTATCAAAATCATACACCTTTTATGACTTAAAAGCTCAAATCGGACTTATGCGTACTATAATGATACGTACGGCAAGTACTGGTGATATAATGCTTGTTGTTGTTTTTGGTGAAAATGATAAAGATAAAATCAATGATGTAATGAATGCAATAGGGGAGAAGTTCCCACAAATCACTTCGTTGCTTTATGTGGTTAATCTAAAAGTAAATGACACGATTGGAGATCAAGATATAATCACTTACAAGGGTAGTGATTATATTGAAGAAGAAATGGAAGGATTAAAGTTCAGGGTAGGGGCGAAATCGTTTTATCAAACTAATTCGGCTCAAGCTTATGAACTATATAAAGTGGCTCGACGTATGGCAAATTTAACCGGTAACGAAATGGTTTACGATTTGTATACAGGAACCGGGACAATTGCTAATTTTATTGCACGACAAGCACAAAAAGTTGTTGGTATAGAATATGTTGAAGATGCTATCGCTGATGCAAAACTAAACTCAAGAGTAAATGGTATAGATAACACTTTGTTTTATGCCGGAGACATGAAAGATGTATTGACTGAGGAATTTGTTCATGAACATGGAAAACCTGATGTGATTATTGTAGACCCACCAAGAGCCGGCATGCACGAAGATGTGGTAAACGTTATCTTGGCATCGGAACCAAAACGAATTGTGTACGTAAGTTGTAATCCAGCAACACAAGCAAGGGATTTGGCTCTGCTTGATAAAAAATATACTGTTACTGAAATACAGCCGGTAGATATGTTCCCTCATACACATCATGTAGAAAATGTGGTAGGGCTTACGTTAAAAGATTAGAAGTTAATCTTTTGGAATCTTATTGATAAGATTAGAATTATAATATCTAATGTCATTTGTGACATTCTTCCCTATAAAAGGAGGAATGTCATATTTGTATTCACTATATGGTATTTCTATTTCAGCAAGTATGAGACCGTCAAGTTCGCCTTTAAATTCATCAATTTCCCATTTATTGCAATTATATTCAACTATGTAACGAGATTTTTCCAAAATGGGCTTATGACAAAGTTGTTCTAACATAATTCTTGCTTCATCAAGAGAAATAGGATATTCAAACTCCAATCGAGTGTCGCCCGAATTTTTCCCTTTTATGGTTATAAAGGCTTTATTTCCGGCAATACGAATTCTAACGGTCCTCTCTTTGTCTTTAGATAAATAGCCTTGACAAATGTGTATACATTTTGAACTTAAATCTTTAAATGAATCATTTATAACCAAATATTTATGTTCGATTTCTAAAGCCATTTTTGAGTAATAATTACAAAATTTCTCATAAATACCATTAAATTGACAAAAAACAACATTAACAATCGTGCAATTTTTGTACTTTTGCAAAAATAATTTTTTACTTGGTTTCAAACAAGAAATATATTATAAATATTAATGTTTAGACGAATATTCCTATTAAATATATATGCTTTACTAATTATAATATCTACTGTAAACGTATATTCGCAACATCAGATTACCCCAACAACAATAACCGGCATTGTAAGAGATTCAATCAGTCAAGAACCTATACCTTATGTGGCAATTTTTTTAAAAGGCTCCGATAAAGGTTTATTGACTAATGAAAATGGTGAATTTAATATGACAACTTCTACTAATTTTATATGCCTAAGCGTTTCTACTATGGGCTATAAAGAAAAAGAAGTGTATGTAAATAAGGGTAAAGATAATAATCTTATAATCAACCTTGTTCCAACCGGTGTTGCGTTGAAAGAAGTGGTTGTAAATTATAAAAAGGATAAATATTCCAAGAAAAATAATCCTGCCGTGATTTTTATGGAAAAATTGCGTGCAAGAAGACATTTATATGATCCAAAAAATCATGACTATTATAGTTATGATAAACATACTAAGATTAATTTAGGTCTTAATAATTTTTCAGAAGAGCAAAAAAAGAATTGGATAATGAAGAAATTTTCATTCATATTCGATTATCTTGATACATCCGAAGTCTCAGGAAAACCGATACTAAATGTGTCGGTTAAAGAAAAAATATCAACTGAATATTTTAGAAAAAAGCCTCACAGTGAAAAAGAATTTATTAGAGGGAACAAAAGTGCAGGCATTGATGAAGTCTTTGATCAAGAAAGTATTCAACGCTTTCTTGAAGATGTTTTCCGTGAAGTTAATGTATTTGAAAATGACATTACAATAATGCAAAATAGGTTTGTAAGTCCGCTTTCTGCTATAGGAGTGAATTTCTACAAATATTATTTGACCGATACCATACCTATAGAAGGAGTTAATTGTATAGAATTGAGTTTTGTACCTTTCACACCTGAATCTTTTGGCTTTACAGGTAGAATTTATGTTCCTCTTGAAGACACTACTATGTTTATCAAACGTGTGAAATTGAATGTTCCAAAATCAATTAACCTTAATTATGTGGAAAATATCTACATGATTCAGGATTTTGAGAAAGCTCCGGATGGAAGTCGCTTGAAGACAAAAGACGATATGACTGTTGAATTTGAGATAATGCCGTCAACACAAGGGCTATATGCACGAAGATTGACAAAATATCGCAATCATTCGTTTGAGGAACCACAAAATATAGAAATATTTGGGAAAGAGGGGCGAACCATTGTCGCAGACGATGCTTTGTATATGCCTGAACAATTTTGGAATGATAATCGTCAAATCCCTATAAAAGAAAGCGAAAATTCAATAAGTAAAATGCTCGTGAGATTGCGAGAGGTACCAGCCTTTTATTGGACAGAGAAAGCCATAGTTACGTTAGTTTCAGGATATATACCTACAAGTGATAAAAACAGTAAGTTTGACTTTGGACCAATGAATACAACTGTAAGTGGAAACCCTGTTGAAGGCTTGAGATTAAGAGTAGGCGGTATGACCACTGCAAATTTGAGTAAAAATTTGTTTTCTCGCGGATATGTGGCATATGGATTTGGCGATAAAAAATGGAAATATCAAGCTGAACTTGAATATTCGTTTAATGATAAAAAATATCATTCTTTAGAGTTTCCGGTTCATTCAATAAAAGTATCTCATAGCTACGATGTAGATCAAATAGGACAACATTATTTTTTCACTAATGCAGATAATGTATTCTTAGCTTGGAAACGACAAAAAAATGATAAAATGACATATTTGCGTTCAAGTAATTTACAATACACTTTAGAAACGCAATCAGGATTCTCGCTATCAACCGGATTTAAGTATGACACGCAAGAAGCAACAAAATGGTTACCATTTGAAGACGGATATGGCAATGTTTTTCGCAAATATAACGAAGCCTCATTTAATCTTACGTTGAGATATGCTCCAGGTGAAAAATTTTACCAAACCAAGAACTATCGAATTCCAATTAATTTAGATGCACCGGTTTTTACATTAACACAAACCTATGCTCCTAAAGGATTTCTTAATAGTTTGACTGAGATTAATAAAACAGAGTTTAGTGTTCAGAAACGTTTTTGGTTTTCAGCTTTCGGATATACTGACATTATTTTGAAAGCGGGAAAAATTTGGAGTGAAGTTAATTATCCTAACTTATTGATTCCTAATGCAAACCTATCTTATACAATACAACCGGAGTCATATACATTAATGAATGCGTTTGAGTTTGCCAACGATCAATACTTGTCTTGGGATTTAACATATTGGGCAAATGGAGCGATTTTTAATCGTATTCCGTTGGTTAAATATATGAAATTACGTGAAGTTTTTTCTTTTCGTGGATTATATGGTAAGTTAAGCGATCAAAATAATCCGAAATTTAATAATGAGTTATTCCGTTTTCCATTAAACACAAAATGTAAACCTATGGAAAAGAAACCTTACATGGAAGCAGGAGTCGGTCTAGATAATATTTTCACAATTTTACGTGTGGATTATGTATGGCGACTTTCGTACAGAAATACTCCCGGAGTAGATAAAAGTGGTATTCGTATTCAATTACATTTCACTTTCTAACACAACAAAATTATTCTCAGAAAGATTAAAGCATTTGTGCTATAATTAATATTATTAAATGATTTTTTATTTTATTTATCCTTGTTTAACAAAATGCGTATTATGTTAATTATCGCACGATAAACAGCACGCCAAAATAAATATACAAAATAAGTCATCAATATGCTTACTAATAACATTATTATATGATACAAAAAATCTGATATATTCATAATAATAATAATTTTTTATTCATCTAAAATAATGATACAACCCATTGTATTAAATCATCAATTCGACTAATAACAGTTGTAAAATCTGATGGACAAAATCTATTTTTATAATATTGTGCCTCATTCTTAAATAATCGTGCTTGCTCTTTAAGTTCATTTATTTGTGCTTCTGTTACTTTACCATATTGTGCAGCTTGTTGCATAATAAGTGAACAACGGTTATATGCTTCAGAGTGCCACATCGTTTTTTCTACACGCAGTTTTTCGGCTTGCAAAGACAATATAGCGGCGTTTGCTTTATTTAGTCCTACGCGTGAAACAATTTCTTTGTAGGTTGCTTTTATATTTTTATTCTCATCAGCCAAATTAATTGCAGTGTTGATTTTAACCATGTTATCATAACTAATATTTAAGCGTTTTGCAACCTCAGTTATTGCCTGCTCACTTAATAAATTTGATTTTTTTTCTGTTACTACTTGTGCTCTAATAAATCTAAACCGTATTTTGCCATTTGTGGGGCATATTCTGCTTTTGTTTTTTTCGTTTAAACCTTTATACATTTCCGCAACGGCTTGAAATCGAGCTAAATCTGCCTGACTTTCCAACAACTTATTTTCATTATCAACTTTTTTAGCTAATAACGCTGAATTTGCTTGAGAAGATAAATCAGCATTCGTGTAATCGAACATTTGTACAAAACTGTTTTGGCATTCCTTCATGTAGGAGATTTATGTTTTCCTAACAATAACGAAATAATTATGATGCAAAAAAATAAGTGTAATCTATCGTAATGTTTTATATTTAACATAATATTAATTATAATACAAAATAATTATTATGAGATTAGTCGAAGACTTACTTGTAATCGCTTAATTGTGTACTTCTAATTGTACATTGGATGTAATGTGTAATACGTGATAATAATAAATATTAGTTATGTATGTTTTTTATCGTGCAATAATTAATATAATACGTATAATATTAAACAAGGATAAATAAAGTAGATCAAAGATGTTATTACCGTCTTAAATTATTTATATAGTTTTATTTGCCTGTTTTATTATTTGGAAGCTATTTAAGCTAAATTGTCCTATATAATTTATCCGACTTTTAGTATCTGTCAGATTTAACAGTTTGGCATAATAATTGTTATATTAATGATAATTACTATATTGAGAATTTGTATTTCTCAATATAGTTCGTATTTTTGCTCAAAAACAATTTGATTAAGCTCATGAAAGAAAATATGAAACAATATAACAATGATATCAAGAAATATTTGCAATATAAAGACTTAGTTTTAATTAAGCCTAAAATGGGTGCTGATTTTCCTGATGAAGAAGATGAAGAGCAAGAAGAATTTTCAAAAGAAAACACTTCACAAAGCAATAATAAGCAAACTGAAAGTTCTACACAGAAAACTGTAGGAAAAACTTCAAAAAAATCAGAGCATGGAACTCCGGTTCTTGACAAATATGGCAAGGATATGACAAAAGATGCTGAAAACGGCAAATTAGATCCTGTTATTGGTCGCGAAAAAGAAATTGAGCGTCTTGCTCAAATTTTAAGTCGTAGAAAAAAGAATAATCCTGTTTTAATAGGAGAACCTGGAGTCGGCAAATCAGCTATTGTTGAAGGTTTGGCATTGGCAATAATACAACGAAAAGTTTCACGTGTTTTATTTGATAAACGTATTATTTCTCTCGATATGGCAACGTTGGTAGCAGGAACGAAGTATCGAGGACAATTTGAAGAACGAATTAAGGCTGTAATAGATGAACTTGCAACCAATCCAAATGTAATATTATTTATCGATGAAATTCATAACATTGTTGGTGCAGGAAATGCAAATGGTTCTATGGATGCTGCTAATTTAATGAAACCGGCACTTGCACGCGGTGAAATACAATGTATTGGAGCTACTACTCTTGATGAATATCGTAAAAATATAGAAAAAGATGGAGCTTTAGAACGTCGTTTTCAAAAAATTTTAGTTGAACCTGCAACAGCTGAAGAAACTCTCGAAATACTGAATAATATTAAGGGGAAATATGAAGAACATCATGGCGTAATTTACACTACTGAAGCCATTGAGAACTGCGTAAAACTAACAGAAAGATATGTGAGTGATCGCAATTTCCCAGATAAAGCAATTGATGCATTAGATGAAGCAGGTTCTCGCGTTCATATATCAAATATAACAGTTCCTAAGGCGATTGACGATTTAGAAAAACAAATTTCAGATGTTCAACGAAGCAAGGTAAAGGCAGCTCAAGCTCAGGATTTTGAAATTGCGGCAAATTATCGTGATATGCAAGAGCAACTCATGATAAAACTGAATCAAGCAAAACTTGAATGGGAAGAAGAAATTGCTAAAAAGCGTGAAATCGTTGATGTAAACACTGTAGCTGAGGTTATAGCAATGATGACCGGAGTTCCAGTACAACGTATTGCACAAACTGAAAGTGACCGTCTTCTTAATATGGAAAACGAATTAAAGAATCTAATTATAGGACAAGATGAAGCGATTACAAAAATTGCAAAATGCATTAGACGTAATCGAGTTGGTCTTAAAGATCCAAACAGACCTATAGGTAGTTTCATGTTTTTAGGTTCAACCGGTGTAGGTAAAACTTATTTAGCAAAACAACTTGCAAAATTTTTATTTGGAAGTGAAGATGCTCTTATTCGTATTGACATGAGTGAATATATGGAAAAATTCACAGTTTCTCGTCTTGTTGGAGCCCCTCCGGGATATGTTGGTTATGAAGAAGGTGGACAACTAACAGAAAAAGTACGACGACACCCCTACTCTGTTATTTTGCTTGATGAACTTGAAAAGGCACATACAGATGTATTTAATATGCTTCTTCAGGTAATGGATGAAGGTAGATTGACCGATAGTCTTGGACGTATTGTGGATTTCAAGAATACAATTATCATTATGACTTCTAATATAGGTTCTCGTGAGCTTAAAGACTTTGGAAATAGTGTTGGTTTTAATACTACATCAATAACTGAAAATCGTTCTCGTAGCATAATTAATAAAGCATTAAAACAACGTTTTTCTCCGGAATTTCTAAACAGAATAGATGATATAATAACATTTGAGCCACTTAACAAAGAATCCATAATAAAAATTATTGATCTTGAATTGGTTTCATTTTATAAAAGAGTACATGATTTAGCTTACTCTCTTGAAATAACTCAAAGTGCAAAAGATTTCTTGGCTGAAAAAGGTTATGACAAACAATATGGAGCAAGACCTCTAAAACGTGCAATACAATCTCACATCGAAGATGCTCTTGCTGATATTCTATTACGAGGAGAAGCAAAGCAAGGAGATACTATACTTGTAGACTATTCTCAAGGAGATGCACAAATAAGCACATCATTGAAATAAATTGCAGATATTTGTAAAAGTAATTAATAAAAAAACCGATTCAAATTTAATAAGTGAATCGGTTTTTCTTTTTGTTTATATTATTTTGTGAATTAAATCCATTTAATATAAGCGAAATCTTGGCGATGAGGAAGATCTACATTATTAGGATATACTCTAAATGCAAATTTAAACATACCTGCATCTTTCATAACTTCATTTAGCTTATATGTCAATACATTTCCTTCTTCATTTATAACTTCAAAAGGTACAGTCTTAGAAAATTTGATTTGACCGTCTTCGTTTTTATAAACAACAAGTTCTACACCTAAATCTTTTCCCAATCCTGCAGTATCTAACTTCACAGTTGCTTCATAAGTACTCCCGTTAACTGGAGTTGTTGTTAATGTGTCGGATAGATTCATATCAACCACCTTTATACTATCCCATTTAGAAGCAATATTTTCTTTCCAAGCTGCAATTTCTTTTGCTTTTGCGTAATTGTCAGCCATCAATATATTAGAACGTTTTCCTTCTTTTGAATAGAATCTTTCAATATAGTCATTCAACATACGTTGCATTGTATAATTAGGTGTTATATATGCAAATGAGTTTTTGATAAACTGAATCCACTCAGGAGAATATCCCTTTGAATTCTTTGCGAAATACAATGGGATAATTTCGTTTTCCAACATTGAATAAATAGTTGCAGCATCAAGTTGATCTTGTTGATTGGTATCTTGATAAGTAATTTCATCAGTTAATGCCCAACCTGCATTTTTGCGATAACCTTCATACCACCAACCATCAAGAACAGAGAAATTCAAAACGCCATTCATTTCAGCCTTTTCACCTGACGTTCCAGATGCTTCCAATGGTCGTGTTGGTGTATTTAACCAAATGTCCACACCTGTTACAAGACGTTTAGCAACAATCATATCATAGTTTTCCAAGAAAATAATTTTTCCTAAGAATTGAGGCATGCGAGAAATTTCAATAATTCTCTTGATAAGACCTTGTCCACCACCATCTGCTGGGTGAGCTTTACCAGCAAATACAAATTGAACCGGGAATTGTTCGTTATTTACAATTTTAGCTAAACGATCTAAGTCGGTAAACAATAAGTGTGCACGTTTATAAGTAGCAAAACGACGAGCAAAACCTATAATCAAGGCATTTGGATTAATTTTTTCTGTGATTTTAACCACTCGAGAAGGATCTCCTTGGTTTTTCAGCCATTTTTCTTTAAAATCCTTTCTAACAAAATTGATGAATTTATTTTTCATCTTCATGCGAAGATTCCAAATGTCTTCATCTTTTGCACTTAATATAGGAGCCCAAGTTTCTTCTTTTGCTTGTTCTTCGATATAATTGTCTCCTAATACTTCCTTGTAGTATGCTTTCCATTCAGATGCTGCCCATGTTGGCATGTGAACACCATTTGTAACATAAGATACATGAGATTCTTCAGGAGAATATCCTTTCCAAACTCCTTGGAACATTTTTTTAGAGACTTCTCCATGTAACCAACTTACGCCATTAGCCTCTTGGCATGTATTCAACGCAAACACACTCATAGAGAAGCGTTCGTTACTATCAGGATTTTCGCGACCCATATTCATCAAATCTTGCCAACTTATACCAAGTTTAGCAGGATATTCTCCCATATATTTTCCGAATAAGCCTTCATCAAAATAGTCGTGTCCAGCAGGAACAGGAGTATGAACGGTGTATAAAGACGTAGAACGTACCAATTCAAGAGCAACATTGAAATCTAATTTTTCTTCTTGTACATAATCAACAAGACGTTGCAAATTCAACAAAGCAGCGTGACCTTCATTGCAATGATATAGTTGTGTCTTTATGCCAAGACGTTTTAGCATAAGAACACCACCAATACCAAGCAAATATTCTTGTTTGATACGATTTTCCCAATCACCACCATATAATTGAGATGTTATAGGACGATCATATTCTGAATTCTTGTCAATGTCGGTGTCAAGTAAATATAAATTCATACGTCCAACATTAACTTTCCAAATATTTGCATATATTATTCGTCCCGGATAAGGTACCTCAAGAACTATTTGAGAACCTTTTTCATCAAGAACAGGCTCCAATGGTAATTGGTTGAAATTTTGTGGCTCATAATTAGCCATTTGTTGACCATCAACCGACAATGTTTGAGTAAAATATCCGTGCTTATACAAAAATCCCACAGCAGTCATATCAACACGTGAATCGGATGCTTGTTTAATATAATCTCCAGCAAGAATACCTAAACCTCCGGAATATATTTTTAAACAAGCACATAGACCATACTCCATGCTGAAATACGCAATAGATGGAACATCATTACGCATAGGTTGACTCATGTAGTTTTTAAAGCTTGCAAGAACATCTTGAATGCGTTGCATCATTTGGCTGTCATTCATGATTTCTTCATATCGCTCATGATCTATTTTTTGCAACATCAATACAGGATTTTCGCCTGTTGAACGCCATAGTTCCGGGTCTAGGTCATGAAATAAAGTCTTTCCTTCGCTATTCCATACCCACCACAAATTTTTTGCTAAATCTTCAAGTTCTTTCAACTTCACAGGAAGTTCAGATTTAACGGTAATTTCTCTCCAATTAGGAGTGTTTACATTACTTACTTGTAATTTCATAAGAATATTTGTTTTATCTATTTTGTTATTTTTTATTTTAAGTTGATAATAAATTCACTTTTAACATTGTTAATAGCTTCATTATATGCAACCTCATAATATTTTATAAAGTTTTCCCATGTTGCTTTTTTTGCTGTTTTTTTAGCATTCATGCGAACCTTTTTCTTTATATTATCATCACTGTTTAAGTAATCATTTATTGCGTTTGATACTTGACCTACAACATCGCTATAATTTGAATCGTTGCGATGAATAACTGAAACTCCTGATTTTTCAAAACCTTCAGTACAATCAGATTGTATCCATTGTCCAAAGCCTGACAAATCTGTGGTTATCGTTGGAATCCCAAATGCAATACTTTCCATAGGAGTATATCCCCATGGTTCATAATATGACGCAAATACAGTACAATCAAGCCCTATCAAAATATCATAATAATCCATATTGAAAATACCATCTTTGCCATTTAAATAACATGGCACATATATTAAATAGGTATTATCGTCATGCGAATTATAGAACCCTAAAGTTCTCATCTTATTGTAAATAGAATCACTATCATAATTAAATATATCATGAGTAATTATTTTATTATATAGTTCTTCGCAAGATTGTGTTATCAGCTTATTTTTCAAAGAAGTTCTTGCCTCCTTAACCCAAGCCGGAACCATAATAAATGCAACAACTTTACGCTTGCTGTTTTCGCGTTTCGTACGAAGTACATTAATTGAATCAATAAAAGCGTCAAGACCTTTATTTCTAAACTCGTTTCTACCAGATGTTGCTATCAAGTATGTTTCATCTGTTAAAGTTGTTCCGATTAAAGCTTGAGCAACTTCCAATAATTTTTTTCTCGCTTCTTTACGTTTTTTTGTATATTGAGCTTTTTCCGGAACGAAATTTAATTCAAAACCATTTGGCGTAACAAATGGTTTACGCCCTAATAATTGATTACATTCAATTGCTGTTACATCACTTACTGTTGTAAAAGCATCAGCGTTCAAAGCTGCTTGCTTTTCTAATGAATGCTTTGATTGCATGTTTAATTCATCAGCCATTTGGTCGCCATTATAAGCACTCATATAATCATATAATGGTTTATTGTTACCACAGATACTACGGCCTATACTTGTTGCATGCGTTGTAAAAACTGTTGCAATCTCAGGCATCACACTTTTTAAATACAAAAGTCCCATACCGGTAGTCCATTCGTCAAAATGAGCTACCACTTGCACGTTTTTCTCTTTATTCTTTATATATTTTGTGTAATTTTCTATTACCAACGAAGCTCCATATGCAAACATACAAGATTCGTCGTAATCTCCATACGCATGTAAAGAATCAACGTTAAACTTATTCCACATATCAGTATATAAGCAATCTTTATATGCATAAAGAGAAGAATAGTCAACCAATATAACAATAGGACTTCCTGGAATGTCCCAATGCCCCACCCTAACACTAATATTATAGGGTAAACTACTATTCTTTTTCCAATCTTTTAATAATCCGGAAACTTCTTTAAAAGAACTTGATGTATTTGCTTTTCCAAAATCAGGACCTATGAAAATAACATTATCATTAAAGAGATTACTAAGCGTTTTAGCTTTTGTTGACAATACAGTATAAATACCTCCTACTTTATTGCAAACCTCCCAACTAACTTCAAAAAGCAATTCGGAGCGTTTTTTATTTTGGATCATATTAATATCATAAAAATTTGAAAGTACAAAATTAGTAATAATTTCTCAATAAATCAATTAAACCATTTAATCTTGTATACCTAACAAGATAATACAAAAAAAGTGGACTAATTGCAAAATGAAATTGGGACGAAACCTTATGATTGGAATCGTCCCAAATAATATATTTGATATAATCTATTCTTAATCGAGTTTTAGCACAGCCAAAAACGCCTTTTGTGGAACTTCAACTGTTCCTATTTGTTTCATTCGTTTTTTACCTGCTTTTTGTTTTTCCAATAATTTTCGTTTACGGCTCACATCACCACCATAACATTTAGCAGTAACATCTTTTCTAACAGCTTTAATTGTTTCTCTTGCAATTATTTTTGCTCCAATTGCAGCTTGTATAGCTATATCGAATTGTTGTCTTGGTATTAATTCTTTTAATTTCTCACACATTTTACGTCCAAAAGAAACTGCATTATCAAAGTGCGTAAGTGTGCTTAATGCATCAACAGATTCTCCATTTAATAAAATATCCAATTTAATAAGTTTCGAAGGACGAAAATCATGCAAATGATAATCAAAAGAAGCGTATCCTTTTGAAATACTCTTTAATTTATCATAAAAATCAATGACAATTTCTCCTAATGGCATATCAAAGAATATTTCAACACGATTTCCTGAAATATATTCTTGTTTTACGAGTTCACCACGTTTACTCAAACACAAAGTCATTATAGGTCCTATATAATCGGTTGTTGTAATTACAGAAGCTCGTATGTAAGGTTCTTCAATATGATCTATTAAAGTCAAATCAGGTAAGCCTGCCGGATTATGAACTTCTGTCATATTGCCTTTTTTATCATAAATTTTATAACTTACGTTTGGAACTGTTGTAATTACATCCATATTAAACTCTCGGCTTAATCTTTCTTGCACAATTTCCATGTGTAGCAAGCCTAAGAATCCACAACGAAAACCAAAACCTAATGCTACCGATGATTCTGGCTGAAAAGTTAAAGATGCATCATTCAACTGTAATTTTTCCAATGAAGTTCTAAGATTTTCATAATCTTCAGTTTCAATAGGATACACTCCTGCGAATACCATAGGTTTCACTTCTTGAAAACCTTCTATTGCTTTCTCGCATGGATGTTCTACATGCGTAATTGTATCGCCCACCTTAACTTCTCGTGATGTCTTGATTCCCGAAATAATATACCCTACATTTCCAGCTGAAATCTCTTCACAAGGTTGCATATCAAGTTTCAAGATTCCTATTTCATCAGCATGGTACTCTTTTTCAGTACTAACGAACTTTACGAAATCGTTCTTTCTTATTTTCCCATTTACAATTTTGAAATATGCAATAATGCCTCTAAACGGATTAAAAACAGAATCGAAGATCAATGCCTGCAATGGTGCATTCGCGTCTCCTTTGGGAGCCGGTACACGAGTTACTACAGCCTGCAGTATATCTTCTATTCCTATGCCAGTTTTACCACTTGCACGTATAATTTCCTCACGTTTACAGCCTAATAATTCAATTATTTGATCTTCTACTTCATCGGGTTTTGCACTATCAAGATCAACTTTATTAATTATGGGTATTATTTCCAAATCATTATCAATAGCCATATAAAGATTTGAAATCGTTTGAGCTTGAACTCCTTGCGTCGCATCTACAATTAACAAAGCACCTTCGCAAGCTGCTATTGAACGAGAAACTTCATAAGAAAAATCTACGTGTCCCGGAGTATCAATCAAATTCAAAGTATAATCAACACCATTAAAAATATATTTCATTTGTATTGCATGGCTTTTGATTGTAATACCACGTTCACGTTCCAAGTCCATATCATCTAGAACTTGGTTTTGTAAATCCTTTCCTCCTACTGTATTTGTATATTCAAGTAATCTGTCGGCAAGCGTACTCTTACCGTGATCAATATGAGCAATTATGCAGAAATTTCTAATTCTTTCCATTCAATAATATTATTCAGCTTAATAATTGTGCAAATTTACAATAAAAAAATGATTTTTATCACTTTAATAAATCGTAATATCAACTTTAACTAAAGTATAACATATATAATGGCACATAATTATTAAATTGTTCGATGAACCTCGAGACCATCTATATAGATAGCACTAAATGGACGAGCCGGACACACATATTCACAGGCTCCACATCCTATACACCTTTCGGTATTGATGACAGGAAATTTAGGAGAATCTTTTAAATCAGGATTTGTGGGTTCCATTCTGATTGCTCCATTAGGACAATGTCTTGCACAATTTCCACATTCTACATTATCGCGTAATATAATACAATTATCCTTAACCCAATGTGCTGTTCCTATTTTTCTCATCATTTTTTCTTCTTTCGGCAATGGATGAATCGCATCGGTTGGACATATTTCAGCACACTTTGTACATTCCGGACGACAGAATCCAAGCTCATAGCTCATTTCCGGTTGCATAAATCTCTCAATCGATTGAGATGGACGTAAAACATTATTTGGACAAGCACTTACACAAAGTTGACATGCTGTACAATGATTTGTAAAATCATTTAATGATATTGCTCCTCCCGGAACTATCGGAATTATTCTATTTGGTATTTTTTTATCTTGAATTATAGCAAGTCCGCCATCAGTTATTTTTTCTTCTGCCTTAATAGCCATTGTTGTCATTGTAATCCCGGATATTGCCATGAATTTTCTACGAGATTTATCAATGAACTTATTTTTTTTCAAAGGATGGCAATATTTAATAGCGTCTTTTTTGCATTTTTCAAAACAGTTCATACACATTACGCAACGACTATAATCGATACTATGTTTTTTTACATTTATACATGATGATTTACATGAGCGACTACATAACCCACAATTAACACATAATGAAGTATCAATAAATGGTTTGAAATAGGAATATTTAGACAATAATCCTAATAGACTGCCTACCGGGCAAATAGTATTACAATAAGTTCTACCTCCATGCCAAGCCAATATAAATATTACAATCAATGTTATTATAGCAACACTTAATGTTATAAAACTTTTTATATATACATCTACTGCATACACAGAATAAATATCATATTTTGCGGCTATTTCTGCTAATAAATTATTAATTATTCCGAAAATTGGGGCAAAAATACTTGAAACGATTCGTCCATAAGCACTATATGGAGCCAAAACAGCTCCTATCGCACCAGAACCTAAAGCCATTATTATAATAAATATTGCCAAAACAGAATACCTTAACCACTTCTTTTCGTTAGAATAGGTGAATCTATGTTTTTTCCCTTTTCTTTTACTTGATATAAATGATATAATATCTTGTAATATACCTAACGGACATATTACAGAACAATACACTCGACCAAATATTAATGTCAACAATACCAAACTTATAACTATGCCAAAATTCAAGGCAAGAAAAGCCGGAACTAATTGTATTGATGCTATCCAAGCAAAATACTTATGAATAGTGCCTGTATAATCAAGAAACAATAATGTTATAATTACAAAAACAAGCAGTGCTATAATTCTTCGTACATTTCTTAACATAACTCCACTAAAAACTTAAAATATCTTATTTCTTTTTAAACTCTCAACATATACATCAATCATACGCATTTTCTCGGCAATGGGAATTTGTTGAGGACAATGTTCTTCACATTTATGACAACCGACACAATGATCAGCTTGTCTTAATTTGGGTACACTTCGGTCATAACCGATAAGAAAAGCCGAACGAGCTTTAGCATAATTTTCATCTTTAATATTATCGGTGAAAAATCCTTCATTTATACACTTATTATAGTGTGCAAAAATAGCCGGTATATTCAACCCATAAGGACAAGGCATACAATATTGACATGCTGTGCATCCTATAAGTGGATATTTAAGCATCATATTTGTTGCTTGTTCCATCATTTCATTATCGTCTTTTGTTAATGGTATTAAAGGTGAAAATGTATTTATATTTTCTTGTAAATGCTCCATATATGTCATACCGCTTAATACAGTAAGCACTTTTGGGGGCGTTGCCGCAAAACGAAATGCCCAAGAAGCTGCAGTAGCTTCAGGATTAACTCGTTTAAACGATGCTAAAACACTATGGTTTAAATTTGCTAAAGCCCCACCCCTTAAAGGTTCCATTATAACCACAGGAATATTTCGTTTTTCTAATTCATCATATAAATATTTTGCATTAGCATCACGCACAGCATGATTCCAATCGACATAATTTAATTGAATTTGAACAAAATCCCATTTATATTTATCATGATTAGCAAGTAAATAATCAAAACATTCCACATCTCCATGATAAGAAAAACCGAGATTCTTTATCTTGCCTTTTTCTCTTTCCTTTAGTAAGAAATCAAGAACACCATTATCCAAATAACGAGCTTTAAGGTTCTCCATACCACCCATTCCTATGCCATGCAAAAGCATATAATCAATGTAATCTACTTGTAATTCAACGAAGGAATTATTATACATCTTTACGCTTTCTTTGTAGCTCCAAGTACTTTGTGCAAAGTTTGACAATTTAGTGGCTATATAAAACTTGTTACGTTTATGTCGGCTTAGGGCTATTCCAATGGATTTTTCCGATTTCCCCTTACAATACGCAGGAGATGTATCAAAATAATTTATGCCATGCTCTATTGCATAATCTACATGTCGATTAACCATTTCTTGGTCTATCATCGAATCACTTTCACGTGCACTATTGTTTTCTACAGTCGGCAAACGCATACAACCATAGCCTAAAATCGAAACTTTTTCGCCTTTATTATTTAATCGATATGTCATTGCTCCGGATGGAACGTCTTTGATTAATTGCCTGTCCTTTTTAGGAGAGTCACAACCGATGGTAGCAGAATAAATAGCAGCTCCACCTAAAAACATTTTTTTCAAAAAGCCTCTACGGTTTTCAATTCTCTTATTATACGTTTTCATAAGGCAAAAATAAAATTTCAATTTCACAAAAGTAATATTTTTTTATAAGTACAAAAAGCAGTTTTAATTATTTCTTATATTTGTAAAAAATATTGCATTGAAAAATAATTTAGACATATTAAATATAAATGATAGCAAGAAAATGAACATCTCGTTTCTTGAAAGTAAGATACAAGCCGGTTTCCCAAGCCCGGCACAAGATTGTAACAGTGATTCTTTGGATTTAAATCGTGAATTGATACCTAATCCCTCCTCTACTTTTTGTGCTCGAGTATCGGGAGATTCAATGATTGATTGCGGTATAAATGACGGAGATTTAATAATTGTAGACAAATCAATTACCCCAAGTAATGGTTGTATTGCAGTATGTTTTATTGATGGTGAATTTACGGTAAAACGCATTTCCATAAAAGCTGATGGATTATATCTTATCCCATACAACAAACATTATACACCTATTCATGTTAATGAAGAAAGTAATTTTCAAGTATGGGGAATTGTTACTCATATAATTAAAGCTGTAAAATATTAAGTTTTAAAAATCAACAGCTATTTAAAATGTACGGACTTGTAGACTGCAATAATTTTTTTGTTTCATGTGAACGCCTGTTTAACCCATCTCTCGAAGGACGTGCGGTTGTGGTTTTATCCAATAATGATGGTTGTGTAATTTCTCGTAGTAATGAGGCAAAGAAATTAGGAATACCTATGGGTTTACCTGCATTTAAAATTAAAGAATATACCAATCCGGATAATGTAACAATTTTATCATGTAGACATAATATATATCGTAATATCTCGGACCGCATTATGACATTATTGGCTTCTGAAGTTGAGAATTTGCAAATTTACTCTATTGACGAATGTTTTTTCAAAGCTCCTTATGATAATGACATACAAAATCAAAATTTCATAAGTAATTTAGCAAAAAAAGTAAAAACTTTTATCGGTATTCCTGTAAGCATTGGCTTAGCCCCTACACGAACATTGACAAAAATAGCTTCTCATATTGCAAAGAACAATACAAATTATGAGAATGTATTCCTCTTAACCAAACCTGAACAAATAAATCAAATTTTAAATTCTGTGCCGGTTAGCGAGGTGTGGGGAATTGGAAAACGTATTGCCGAATCTTTAAAAAATTTCCATATTATAACAGCACAAGACTTCGTTAATGCTCCTATGTCTTGGATTAGAGCTCAATTTTCTATTACTGAAGAACGTATTATAAGAGAACTAAAAGGAGAAGATTGCACTAAAATTAATGCAATAAATGAGGATCATAGGTCAATTTCATCTTCTCGTTCATTTGGTTCTTTGATTGATAATAAAAAAACATTATGGGAAGCTATAGCCTATTTTACAGCAAGTTGTGCTGAACGGTTAAGAGCTCAAGACACTTCAGCTTCAACAATAAGTGTATACATAAGAGGTGACATACATTGTAATAATCTACCTTTTTATTCTAATTTTTGTGATATCAGACTCGACACCCCTTCTTTTGACACTGCATATCTCACTCAACACGCCCTCAAAGCATTTAATAACATTTATAGAAATGGCTATAAATATAAAAAAGCTAGTGTAAAGGTAAGTAACCTAATTAAAAGTACTGACATCCAACTAAATATTTTTGAAAAAGTTGATTTAAATAAACAAAAAAAACTAATGAATGTACTTGACAACATAAATAACAGATGTGGTAAAGGTTCTTTAATACTTGGTGCTCAAGGAACAGAACAAAAATGGTTGCCAAGAAAAGATTTTAATGCAAAAAGCAGTAAAACACTACGTTTTTATACAGGAATGTCTTTGCCTGTTTTTAACCCAAACACACTCAATGATACGATTTATTCAGACTAAACATTCCTGATTCTGTATTGTTATATAAGGGAATAAATAAGGATACAATTACTAACTTAAATTATTATGTATATGAAAAAATTAATTCCCTTACTTTTCACAGCATTGATATTTGTATCATGTGAAAAAGAGCCGAATTTGGACAAAGTCCAAATTGATTATGTTGTCTACACTCAGTATGACAAAAATGCAAATTTCACAAAAGGTAACACATTTTATATTCCCGATAGTATACTTTTTATAGGGAATAAAAGCCAAAATGTAACCTACTTAGACCCTACTATAGGAGATTTTATTATCAATGCATATTCTAATCAAATGCAATCAAGAGGTTATTCTAAAGTTGATAACAAAAACGAAGCAACTTACGGATTACAAATCTCTTATATAGAAAGTACATATTATTATACAAACGGTTCTCAATGGTGGAGTGCATACCCATGGTATTGGGATACTGCTTATTGGTGGCCTTGGATAAATGGAGATTGGTTCTATCCTTACCAATTTATTTACAGTTATACCAATGGCTCTATTTTATGTGAAATGATTGACATTACGTCAGTTACCCCAACTATGAGTACAGCCAATCCTTCGGTAATATGGAATAACTATATTACAAATGTTATATCATTTTCTAAGGCAAACGAAAACAAATTAATGACAGCAATAGCTCAATCATTTCAGCAATCCCCTTATTTGAAATATTAAAATAAAATAAGATTGAGCCAACCTTTATTTAATTTTGAATTAAAGCAAATATTATGAAAACATTATATATTTTTAAAAAAACAGTTATAGCTTCTGTTTTTATCGCACTAAGTATAATTATACCCATTTCAATAAAAGCTCAAGAGTATAAGCCTTATTTTGGTAATATCAACTGGCAATTTAATGCCCCTATCAGCAATAGTTTTTCAAATAAAGCATCAGGATGGGGAGCAAGTTTTGACGGAGGTTATTACATAACTCCTAAAATAGGATTGGGTGCATTTGTGTCATATAGTACAAATCACAAATACATACCTACAAAAACGCTAATGGAAGGCTCTAATATAGCCCTTACAACAAATCAACAACGTTCTCTTTTTCAAATTCCTTTTGGAATAAATGCAAGGTATCGTATAAATCCAATAAGTTCAATGTTTGACCCTTATGTAGCATTAAAAATTGGTGCAGAATACGCACAGCTCTCGTCTTATATATCAACTTATCAATTATCAGATAATACTTGGGGATTTTATTTTTCCCCGGAAATAGGAACAAATATTTGGTTAAGTGAAGATAAAAATTTTGGATTTAATGTCTCTCTTTATTATAATTTTTCAACTAATGAAGGACATGTACTTGATGGACATGCCAACCAACTTAATAATTTAGGTTTCAGGATTGGAGTAGCTTTCTAAAATTTCTATAAGACAATAAAAACAAATATTCTATATCTATTAAATTGAAAGGATTTTACAATAAAAAAAGTCCTTTCATTTTTTTATAAATGAAACACAATTTTATAATCATTATTCATCTTGGCTCTCAGTTTTTTTGTTGTTTTTTTTTGCGGATTTAAAGACTTATTGTAATTTTGTGACAAAATAATTCATATAGATGAATATTGAAAAACAACGATAAATATATTATGAGTAAAATGTAATTATATTTAACGCTTTAATAATAACTTACACAAATTAATTACTATTATGAAGAAAACAGTTAAAAGTTTAGCTTTTATGGCTATTTCAGCAATTCTATTTGCAAGTTGTGCAACAACAACTCCTATTACAGCAACTTCTAATCCCGTAGGTAATAAATGCGGAGAAGCAACAACAACCAGAATACTTGGTTTATTCGGTGGTTCAGATAACATCGGTATTAATAAAGCTGCAAAAAATGGAGGTATTACAAAAATATCACACGTTGATTATGTTCAAAAGAATTATTTTTTTGTAACTAAATACACAACACGCGTTTATGGCGAATAATTAATTTAAGGGGGCTCTGTCCCCCTTAGTTTATTAATATGAAAATCATTACATTTATACTAATGTTAATTATGTGCTTTCAAATAGAAGCACAATCTCTTAACAGTAGATATCGAAGTCACATTGGGAGTAATGGGACAACATATTTCTTTTGTCCTAAAAAAATATCTCCACAAAAAGGAATAGATAGGTTTGTTTATGATATGACATATCTATCATCTACTGACTCTGTTACTCTAAATTTCACTTTTATCGCAAAAAAACCTGACAGCGTTCGCTCTGTTATTTTAAAAAACGGAGAAAATCAAATAAAAGCGAACTATTTGTCTACATTATATAGAGATGTTTTAAAAAATGGCTATGAAATAAGGACAACATCTAAATTCTCTTTTGACGAAATTCAAAAAGTATTTAATGATGAATTACCGCTTGTTTTTTTAATAACTCTTAATAATGGAGATATTATTACTGCAAAATATGGAAAATCTCAATGGAAAAATGAGAAAAAAATAATTCCTTTAATTTTAAATTCAATTACTTATTTACAATGAAATTAATAAGATTATACGCCGTTGTAATATCGTTAATTTTTGCGTGTACAGCGATTGCAAAACCCAAGCTTGAAAAGATCCGTTTAACCGGCACTTTATATGAAGATGTTGAAATGACGGTTGGTAAAAATGGTCGTACTGAGATTATTTCTCAACTTCCATATGAATTTAAAGTTGTAAAAAAAGAATTACCTGTAAAATTAACTTTTAGATCGAATAATTATACCTATGTTCCAATCGAAATACCTAAAAAAGCTGTTGACGGACATGTATATTTGGTGAAAGTAGAACAGAATAATGAAACGGCATATTCTCCTATATACAATAGACCAAGCGATGAAAACACTCCCATAATTGGTATTGATGTTACAAAAGGAGTGAATGCAGCTCCATATACTGGGAAAAAATCAAAAAATACATTTGCTTTAATTATTGCCAACGAGAATTATGAAATGGTTGAAAAAGTTGAAAATGCGACAAATGATGGTTTGGCAGTTAAAGAATATTGTTCAAAAACATTAGGATTAACAGATAAACAGATTTTTTATTGTCCTGATGCTTCTTATGGGAAAATGAGAAAAGCTATTAAAGATTTACATTCTGTTGCAAATGCATATAATGGAGATATAAATCTTATTTTATATTATGCTGGTCATGGGATACCTGATAATGCATCCAAAGACGCCTATATAATGCCAATAGATGCCGATGGCAGTGATTCTGAAGTATGTTATTCATTGCGAAAAATGTACCAAGAAATAGAAGCTATGAATATAAATCAATCTATTATATTCTTAGATGCTTGTTTTAGCGGAGCTAAAAGAGATGGAGATATGATTGTTTCAGCTCGAGGTGTTGCTATAAAACCTAAAAATGAAAAACCCAAAGGAAGTACTGTCGTGTTTACAGCTACTTCAAATGAAGAAACGGCTTTTGCTTATAAAGAAGAGAAACACGGATTATTTACATATTTCTTCTTGAAAAAGATGCAAGAAAATAAAGGCAATATGTCCTTAGGAGACTTAGCTGATTATATTGAAAAAAATGTTTCTCAACAATCTATTCTTATTAATGGAAAAAAACAAACACCAACAATAGTTGTTTCAGATAACTTAGTTGATTCATGGCGTAAAATGAAATTGACAGGTAAAGATTAAACTAAAAACATATAAATGAATTAGAAACAGTCATAAATTATTTTTATGGCTGTTTCTTTATGAAAAAATGGCATCGTTTCTACAACGACGCCATTTTAAAACTACTATGGTTTAACCTTTTTCACAATAACATTATATTATACTATGTTTAATTTCACATTGCAAAATTAGATTGTTTTTATCATTGAAAAAATACCTATTTTTAGGGTTTTATATCTAATTTGTTCACTATTATTGGTGAGTAAGAATATTTAGATATAGTTTTTTGTTTTAAAAAGATGATATAAAAATTTG
>CAZHXA010000025.1:0-30265 GCA_964536025.1 uncultured Muribaculaceae bacterium | reverse complement strand
AGTAAAAACAAATTAATAATTATTTTTTAATAAAAAAAGTCCAATGAAAAAGAGAATTTTAAATGGAATGCTTGCAATAGCAATGATGTTTGTTGTTGCGGGTTCTTTTGTTTCTTGTAAGGATTATGATGAAGATGCTTATGCTGAGTTACAAGGGCAAAATGTAAAATTGGAGACAGCGGTAGCTGATTTGGAAGAAAACCTACAAGGGCAATTAAATGCTCTAAAAGCATTGCAAGAAGCTTGTAAAGAAGGCTGTAAAGACTGGCAAAGTAATCATGTTGCTGAATATAAAGCGTTAATTGATGCTTTGAATGGTAGAATTGATTCTTTAAATGCTGTTTTAAATCCGGTAGGTGAAGTATCTATTGTTGAACAAATTACAAACTTGACAACTGAAGTTAATAATATAAATACAACTATTGAAAATTTCAGCACAGTTATAAATAATAAAGTAAATACTAATGCTGAAAATATTGAAAAAAATGCTGAAGCTATTAAGCAGAATATTGAAGATGTTAAATACATCACTGATAGTCTTATTCCTGAAGCTGTAGCGAAAGCAAACCAAGCATATGTTTTGGCTCAATCAAATGAAGCTCGAATTAAAGCTTTGGAAGACGGTAAAGCTGATAAGTCTAAAGTTGAAGAAATCGAAAAAACTTTGAATGACGCAAAAAAAGCGAGTGAAGAGGCTGACAGTATTCTCAATGTACGTATCAAGCTTTTGGAAGATAGTACAGCTAAACTTGATGATTTGAAGGCTTTGAAAGATGCTTGTGAAGCGGCAGATAAGAAACTTGCAGATGACCTTAATGCTTTAGATAAAAAAGTTGATGAATTGCAAGAGCAAGTAAATAAGAATACTGCTGATTTGAAGAAAATATTTGATGCATTCAAATTGGCTGTTTCTGGAGTGATTATACAAGGTACTTATAACCCTGTGTTCGGTTCATTTGCTTATCCAGCAAACATTCAAAGTAATGTGTTGATGGCTTATTATGGTGAAGCAGGAAGCTTTGGAGTTGAATTCCCATCATATTATCCTCGCTATTATGCAAACGGTAATGCAGTTCTTACTCCGGCTGATATAGATATGCTTGGTGTTACTGCATATAAAGCAAATGATGGTGCAGTAATTATTGGCGAAGAAGGTAATGCAGGTAAAATATATTTAACCGTAAATCCTACAAATGTTAATTTTGAAGGTAAATTGATGCCTATCGTAAATAGCTTGGATGAAGAATCAGCAGTAAAACTTTCTCCATTGGCTTATTCTGATTATAAATTACAATTCGGATATTCAAGATCGGCTCAAAATGGTTTCTATGAAGCTAATGCTACATTGAATGCTGAAGATGTAGAAAATGTTGCAATGAAATTTGATTTCAATACAAGCGATATTAAAGCTACAGTAAAAGATATTCTAACTCCAAATAATGGCGTTAATGTAACAAATGCAGTTAATACTGTAGCCGATGTGCTTGCTCAATTCAATCAAAAACTTGATGCTAATGCTGTTAAAGCTACTTGGAATGACGAAGTTGCCGGAGAACGTAGTGTATATTCAAACTACAATTTGGCTACAACTGCTGTTAAACCGTTGTCTTATGCATTTATGCAAGATGTGAATGTGTCAAGCGTTCCGGGCATCTCTCGTGCAGAAGAATTGATAAACAAAGTAGCTGATAGAATTAAAATTAATCTTCCTGAATTTAATCTTACTATAACTGCTCCTGTTATTGAAAAGGTTGAATTAGGTGAGCTAACAGAAGATTTGATGGCTAAATTCAAGGTTGTTGTTCAACTTGATACTACAATCACAGTTGCCGGTAAAGAAATTAATGTTACAGCTACCGATGCTGCAGGGGATTCTATTTATATAGAACCAATTATAGTGGAAGGTGAACAAATTAAGTTCCTTGTTACTCGTGAAGTTGATATGACTCAAGCTGTAAAAGACTTATATGCTGAAATGAACAAACCGGTAGATGGTTTTAATAATATCGTAGATAATTTGAATAAATTCATGGATGATGTTAACAATCTTCTTGATGAAATCAATAAAGTAAACGATTATATTTCTAAGTTTGAAAACGCATTAGATCGCAGTAAGAATAAGTTGATTACTTATCTTGATAAGTTGAATAAAAAGGTTTGTAACCTTGTAAATTCGGCAAACAAGGCTCTTCAACCAGTACTTTTGGTACATAGCAATGGTTCTTATGCAAGATTGAGCCAAGCAATTAATTATCCTTCAAGAATCAACGGAACTCAATTCACTCTTGTTCCAACTTCATATACAGCAGAAATTATCGCTCCTGCATTTAAGAAACTTGTGGGTGTAACCAATGTTTACTCACTTGACATAACTAAGAATGCACAAGCTGGTGATGCTAAATGTAAGGCGGCTCTTCAAAGAGCAAACGGTGCAGAAAATGTAGCTGAAATTCTTAATGGAGATGTTCAAAATGTGAACTTTACAGCAGAAAAGGGTTACGTTTATGAAATCGTTTACACTGCAGTAGACTACAGCGGTAAGAATGTTGCTAAGAAGTACTATGTGACAGCTGAATAATATTTTGAGCGAAACAAGAAAATAATCAAGTGGGAGTTCTCCCACTTGATTGAAAAAAAAATTAATTTTAATACAAAAGGATTATGAAAATAAAGAAAACATTATTAGCAAGTTTGTTGATGATGGGATTCGTTTCTGTATCGGCTCAAAATCAAGAAGTCAAAACAGAAAATGTATTCAATCCACATTGGTATATTCAAGTTCAACCATTGGGTGCTCAATATACATTGGGTGAAGGCTCTTTTGGAGACTTGTTATCATATAATTTGCAAGCAACAGTAGGTTACAACTTTAATAAGTTGTTAGGTGCTCGTTTTGCAATCAATGCTTTCCAAAGCAAAGGTGGCTTGGATATCTATAGTGATGCTCATGGTAAGCAACTTGATGAATCATGGAAGTGGAATTACATTGCACCGAGTGTAGATGTAACATTGAACCTTTCAAATCTATTGTTCGGTTACAATCCTGAACGTTTGTTTACCTTGAGTGCGTTTGCCGGTGTTGGTGTAAACTTTGCATGGAATAACGATGAAGCAGGTGCAGTGAAGACAAGCGTTGGCGAATTGTACAACCACAATCAAAATTTACGTTATTACTGGAAAGATTCAAAAACATGTTTCTTGGGTCAAGCCGGTCTTATGGGTGATTTCAGAATTAATGAAAAATTTAGCGTAGGTGTTGAATTACAAGCTAATACATTGAGTGATAAATATAACTCAAAGAAGGCCGGTAACTCCGATTGGTATTTCAATGGTCTTGTAGGTGTTAAATATGTATTTGGTAAGAGCAATGTCAAGAGAAAGGTTGAAATGCCTAACATTCCAGCAATCGAAACCAATGCACAAGAACAAATTGTAGAAAAGATCGTAGAAAAAGTTGTAGAAAAGAAAGTTTATGTTGAAACAACTGTTTCTGAAATACGTCGTGACATCAACTTTAACCGTGCAGGAAATACAACGATTTCTCAAAATGAAATGATTAAGGTTAAAGATATTGCCGACTTCATGAAGATGTATCCAACTTCAACTGTAACTTTGGTTGGTTATGCCGATAAGGGTACAGGTTCTGCAAAAATTAATGCTCAATTGGCTGAAAAGCGTGTTAAAGCTGTAGCTAATGCATTGATGACTAAGTTCAATATCCCTGAATCAAGAATTTCTTATGAAAGCAAGGGTGATACCGAACAACCATTTGTAGGAGCAAGTGCTAACCGTGTAACAATCTGTGTAGCTAAGGCTAAGGTTGTGAAAGAAAGTAAAGAATAATAACTTCAGATAGGTATTTATACTCAGCCTTATTGGATTTAATCATTCCATTAGGGCTGAGTATGTTTTTAAGGTTAAAATATGAGAGGAATAATATTATCGATTGCTTTTGTTGTTGCTTCATTTAGTTGTGCGTTTGCTCAATTGGTGAACAATGGCTTTTATCGTGTGCAAAATAAGGTTACTCAACGTTACATAAGAGTAATCGACAATAAGGGTAGTGTGAATTTGGCTACAACCGATGCCGATTTGGGAGCAATGGAAACTGTTAAGCCATTTGAGAAAATTGTTTCAGATCCGGCTTCAATTATTTATATAGAGTCGGCTTTTGATTCCGCATCCAAATTAATAGGTTATAATTTAAAAGCACAAGGTACAAGTTCTTATAGTATTATAAAGTATTATGTGAAATTGTATAAGAACAGTGATGGATCATATCGTGTTTATGCTCAAGATAGTGGTCTTGTAAAATACTTGAATGATGAAAATACTACTTACGACACCGGTGTAGTGTTGACTAATGATAGTAGAACTCGTGATTGGTGGGTTTTACCTATGGATCAAAGTGATAAGCAATGTTTTGCATTAACTCCCGATGTTGCAGCTAATGATGAGTATTATGCAACAATTTATGCATCATTCCCATTTACGATTACTTCAGGTGATATGAAGGCTTATTATATAGATCGTGTTGCTAATGGTCAGGCTGTGTGGAAAGAGGTAACAGATGGGAAAGTACCTGCGTCTACTGCTGTATTGGTTAAGTGTGCTTCATCGGAATATCTTAAAAATAAGGTGATTGTTGAGAATAACGGAGCAACTGCAATTAGTGAAAACTTGTTGTCGGGTGTGTACTTTAATAATGGTACCAATAAGCATAATAATCAAAAAGCTTATGACTCAAAGACAATGAGAGTTTTGGGTGTAATGTCGGATGGCAATATAGGTTTTGTAACTGCCAACTATGATTATTTGCCTGCTAATAAGGCTTATTTGGTAGTCCCTGAAAATTCACCAAGTGAAATAAAACTTGTTTCAGAAGAAGATTTCAGTGGCATAGAAGATGTTATAAAGGATGTGAAAGCTAATCGTGCAACAGGTGTTTACACAATTACAGGAGTAAAAGTGGGTAATGATGACAGTGTATTGAATAATTTATCTGCCGGATTCTATATTGTAAACGGAAAGAAAGTAATTGTTAAGTAAGATTGCAAATATTTGACAAAAGCTTGTCTAATAAAAAAGACTTCCAATAAAAATATTATTTATTGGAAGTCTTTTTTATACTTGGAAAATTTGTTAAAATACTCTGAAAGATACTTTAAGATTTACCACCGGGTACACTTTGAGGGTTTTTATGAAACTTACATAATCTCCCACTTTTCCTCTTATATTATTAATATCTTTAGACAAATTTGTTCCGTCGTGTGTTACGATTTTAGGTGTTCCGCCCCAAAACATAGCACCGCAATCAACTTCAATTCTTATATTATCGTTATTTTTTGCTATTTTGCCTCCATATCCCACGCCAAGATATGGCTTGAATGAATTGACAAAAACATTAGCTTTAACCATGCTGTTTTCGTCGGGTTTCATCATATATGGGTCACCGGTTTTTTTGTTGTCACCCAAATGGATACCCATTTCACCAATATTTTTAAATCTATCTTCTAATTCCGGGTCAAGATAAACATCACCATACAAAGGCTCTCCTGCTTCGATTTTTTGGTACATGTTGTTGTACATAGAAACGCCTAAAAGTGATGCCATGTCTTCAATAGCGTTGCAGGTTTTAGCTATTTTTGAAGAACCGTAATAAAATCCGGCTGTAATGTGGAATGCATTGTTTTTGATTGGAAAAAAGTCGATAAGTAGGTTCCCGTTATAGAAATTAGGCTTACCTACCATGTCAATGTTGTCATTGATTTCAAGTCCGGTTATGTCTTTAAAACGGTCTGCCATTGAGTCAAACTTTGTTGTAACCCAATTACCGGTGTCATCTTTTCTTTTTCCTTCTATGCCGAAGTTCATGTTTACTTCAATTTGTGGTATATAAGAAAAACCGGCTCTAACTCGGAACATATCGTTTATGTGTGAGCCAAGTTCAAGACCTATACCTGTTGTTCCTACAGTGACACCAAGATCTAAATGATTAAATGGTTTTATAGTGGAATTGCTTGTTTGTGCTTTTGAAAAAAAGCATGTAAAAAGGATTATAATAAAAGTTAGCAATGTTTTTCTCATAATAAAATAATTGCAATTTATTAATACTGTGTAATTCGTGGCAAAGTTAGTCAAATTATATATAGTTTTAAAATTTCGTATAAAATATTGTCAAATATAAAGAAAACAGAAAAGCCTTTTATGAGTTTAAAAGACTTTTCTGACCTAAAATAATTATGAATAAAAAAGATTATTTTTTAGAAGTTTTAGCTACTACAGTTTTTTTGGTAGTTGCAGTTTTCTTAGTTGAAGTTGTTTTTTTCTCTTCTTTAGGCGTTGTTTTTGCCAATTTTGCTTTTAATTTGTCAACTTCTTTATTAAGCACTTCAATTTCTTCCCCTTGATTTTTTATTGTGGTTAGGAGTGAATTAAGTTCTTCATTATCCATATCTACCGGATAAAGAGAATTGACTCTGCCGATGAAATCACCTAAAATATTCATGTAATTGGTGAAAGCATCAAACGGAGAATCATATATTCCGCGATTTACGGCAATACCTGTGTTTTTTGTAGTCATAAATCGGAAGTTATTGCTTGCTTGCATGTAGCTCCAGTCTTGCTTGATTCTGCGGTCGGTGCATAAGTGTACGCGTTCGGCAACGCTATATAGCTTGTTGAATGCTTCTCTCTGCATAATGTTACCTAAGAAGCAACTTGTGTCGCGTTCCTCGTCAATCCATGACATAGGATAAGGAACATCAGCCATGTCAACTGATTTAAGTTTACTGATAACTTCGCTTGGTGTAGAGAATGTAATTCCTCTATTCTTTGCACAAATAGGAAGTGCTTTCAAAAATTCCAAAATATTGGAAGATAGAGGTTGGTCTATGCCTATGGAAGATAATTCCATAAATATGTTTATGACTTGTTCCTCTTCGGGCATGTCGGCAATCCAACCGATATATTTATCGGCAAATAGGGGATATTCCGACCATTCTGAGTTGGAGAAACGAAGGCTTATGTCATCAGACAGTTTATAGTCGCGTAATAAAAGTTTTAGGTTAGGATTGTTGGCACAATGGTATAAGTAGTGTGGGCTCTTCCAACCAAGGACATGTTTTGCTCCTTCAGTGAGCATACCTTTGAAACCCATGTCGGCAACCATAGCACCTATTTCATTGGAGTAAATCAAACTTGAGTTACGGAAAATCTTGGGAGTTTTACCAAACATTTGTTTAATCTTCACCTTCATCATTTCCACATCTTCACGGAAGCAGTCTTCATTGGCGAGTGAAGAAAGTCCGTGAGAGTATGGCTCGCATAAAAATTCACAACAACCAGTATCGTTTAATTGATGTAATAATTCAATAACTGACGGAGCGTGTATCTCCAATTGTTCAAGACCTACACCCGAAACTGAAACAGCAACTTTGAAAGCACCATTATTGTTTTTAGCCATTTCAATAAGAGTGTTTAGAGCCGGAATATAAGAGCGTTCAGCTATTTCGGTGATGCTACGTTCATTTTCATAGTCATCATAATAGTAATGATCGCGACCTATATCAAAACAGCGATAGCGTTTTAGGTGTATTATTTGGTGTATCTCGAAATATAGACAAATTGTTTTCATTTTATTAAATTATTTATGTTTATCGGTTGTTTCTTATTAATTCGTCGTAGATAGCTCGGTGTTTTAATCCCACTTTTTCCCAAGTAATGCCGTCAACCTCTTTTTTACCTTCTTCTTGTAAATATTTGAATAATGACGGGTTGGTACAGATAGAATAAATGGCGTCAGCCATAGCATTAATATCCCAATAATCTACTTTTATTACATTTGATAGTATTTCTCCACATCCCGATTGCTTTGAGATGATAGATGGAGTACCACATTGCATAGCTTCAAGCGGTGCTATACCAAACGGCTCAGATACCGACGGCATGACAAATACATCACTGTTTTTGTAGGTTTCATATACTTGCTTGCCTCGTTGGAAACCAGGAAAATGGAAACGGTCGGCAATGCCACGTTCGGCAGCCAAAAGTATCATTTCTTCAAGTTTATCACCGGAGCCTGCCATGACAAAACGAATATTTTTTGTTCGTTTTAAAACGAGAGACGCTGCTTCTACAAAATATTCAGGGCCTTTTTGCATGGTTATGCGACCCAAGAATGTTACAATTTTCTCTTTGGGGTGTTCTGCACGCGGAATATCTTGTAATTCTTGAGATAGCGGATATACTGCATTGTGCATGGCCACACATTTATGTGGATCTTGATGATATTGGTGTATTACAGTCTGTCGAGTTAGCTCTGATACACACATTATACAATCGGCATAGTCCATACCGTTTTTTTCAATAGAATAAACAGTAGGATTAACTTTACCGCGAGAACGGTCAAAATCGGTTGCGTGAACATGTATGCAAAGAGGCTTTCCGCTTACCATTTTAGCGTGAACACCGGCGGGGTATGTGAGCCAATCGTGAGCATGTATAATGTCAAATTCTTGTTGACGTGCTACAACGCCTGCTATAATAGAGTAATTATTGATTTCTTCATGCAGATTTTGAGGGTAACCACCGGCAAATTCCATGCATCCGAGGTCGTTGGTACGCATGTAAGAGAAATCGGCATAAATGTGGTCGCGGAATGAATAATATTGTTCCGGTGTCGTGTAGTTGGGAAGTCTTGATTTCAAGTAATCATAATTAACATCTTTCCACACAATGGGAACTTGATTCATTCCTATTATATTTAAGAATTTTTCTTCTTCTCCTGTAGGCTTTGGCAGACAGAAAGTTGTTTCTACATCACCTTGCAAACTTAAACCTTTTGTTATACCATAGGATGCAACAGCCAAGCCACCTAATATTTTGGGAGGAAATTCCCATCCAAACATTAATACTTTCATACAGGTTCCTCCATGTTATAGTTATATTTACTTAGTAAGTATAAAGTTCTCAATATTTCAGCAATATTCATTGCAAAAGAAATTGCTCCACGTCCTTTAAACGGTGGGTTCCCATCAAATAATTCAGGAATAGAGCCTATGCAATGTGTTGATAATTCGTCTTCGTAGCCGATTAGTTGACGTTCAACAAAACCTACACCACTCATCTTATAGATGCGAATGTATGCTTCAAAATAGAAACCGGCTAACCAAGGCCAAGCAGTACCTTGATGATAAGCATAATCGCGTTGACTTTGAGGACCTACATAATTAGGATTATAACCGCCACTCTTAGGACTTAATGTGCGAAGTCCTTTAGGGGTAAGTAATTCTTTTGTGCAAATATCCACTACGCCTTTCTTTTGTTGTGCATTTAAAGGAGAGTAGTCAAAAGCTGCTGCAAAAATCATGTTTGGTCTTACGCTCCAATCCATCATGTTGCCGTCAACATAGTCCAATAAGTAGCCATATTCATTTAGGAACGTATCGACAAATGATTTACCGGTAGTGTCGGCAATTTTGTTTAAATTGTCGGTAAACAACGTGTTGCTTTCTTTTTCGTTAAGAATCTCAGCAACAAAACGAAGTGCATTATACCACAATGCATTAAATTCAACAATGTAACCGGTTCTTGTGGTAACCGGATGACCATTGGCGGTTGCATTCATCCATGTGATTGCATTATCGGTACCATTGGCATAAACAAGACCATTGGAATGAATAAATAGATTTTTATGTTTACCATTGGTTATAAATTCCATTATCTCGCGTAATAAATCGCCATATTTTTCACGGCATTTTTCACGGGACACCATTTTTGCATATTGTTGAATACACCACACTGCCCATAAAAGGATGTCGGGATGCTCCATTTCATATATTTTCAAGTCATTTTGTTCACCATTTATAAAATGACGTATGGCTTTACTTGCTGTTTCCATGATTTTTTCAAATTTTGACACTTCATTGATGGATAATGTAAGACCTGGCAATGAAATGAAAAGGTCGCGTGCACGACATTTAAACCATGGGTATCCTGCAAGTATATAAGATTCGTCGCCTTGTTTATTTAAAAATTGGTGTGCTGCGTTAATCAAGCAATGTTGAAATGTATCGCGAGGAGTACGTTCTTCACGTTCTTCTTCAAATGTTTTCTTTAATGTGCGTGTACTTACCTCCGAAATTCCGGCAGAGAATACAACACTTTCACCTTTTTTGATATTTAGTTCAAAATATCCCGGAACATATAAATCTTCATTGAAGTCATATCCTCGTTCTTGTTCTTTGGGATACTCAATTCCTCGATACCAATCAGGATTGAAGTGAAATTCATTTTTCTTGTTTAATTGCATGTATAATTCAGGATAACCGGGATACATGCATGTTTTTATTCCATTGTCTACTAATTGATAGTCGCGACTTGCCTGAGTATTTTCGTGAGTGTATTGACGAACACTACGGAACGCAAGGAAAGGACGAAGTCGCAATGTTGTTGCTGAATGTGCTTCAACTAATGTGTATCTTATTAAAATTCTGTTTTCGTGATGAACGAACAGCTTTTCTTTTTTCAAAATAACGCCTCCCACACGGTACCATGTTGTGGGAACTTTTTCACATTCAAATTCTCTTACGTATTTGTGTCCGTTGGGACTATAATTATTGCCTTGGTACTTATGAAGGCTTAAATTAAACTCTGCTCCATGCTGAATAACGGTTTCATCTAAAGATGATAGCATTACGTGATTTTCATCGTCTAATTCCGGTATTGGTATTACAAGCAATCCATGGTATTTGCGAGTATTGCAATCGACGATTGTTGTGCAATGGTATGCTCCGGAACGATTGGTGCGAAGTATTTCTTTAGGAAGTGATTCTTCGAGATTCGTTAACAGAGTTTTATCAAATCTTAAGTAGCTCATTGTTTTGATGCTAATGTTTATTTTTTTGTTATTAGTTATTTTTCTTATGGTAATAATATTAGAAAATAAGAGTTAATTCCGCGTGTTATGGAATATCACTTTATCTTCTTTACGAATTTACGCAAAAAAGATGGTAATGGCAATTATTTTTTCGATAAAAATTGATTTAATGTAAGTTGTAGAATGAAAAATGTTTGTAAACAGTGTTTTTTGGCATAAAAACACTGTTTACAAACATTAAGTGGCTGAATTTCTTAATTCTAATGGTGGAAAATCATAAATCTTTTTAGGTTATGATTTTTTCAATTTTGAAGTGTTTTCCATGGCATGTAAACTTATGAGGATGAGTTATATATCCTCAATAAGTTTACATTGTGTTATTTCTTTATACGTTGTTTCCATTTACCGTCAATAAGAACCATGTCAAAAGATTGCTTGTCTTTCTTGCCGTTACCATAGACAATTTCATATTCAACTTTAGCAGTCTTTCCATCTTCTGCTATGGTTTTACTTAAAATTGAATAAGAATCAATGCCACCTTTCTTTTCGATTATTAGTTCTATCCATTCTTTTGCAGTGTCAGAAGGGGTCGCAGAATTACCGCCACATGAAGAAATTGTAATTAATGCAATCATGCATACCAATGATAAAAATAGTTTTTTCATAATTAATAGTGTTTATGAGTTAATAAATATAGTTTTTAAATTATTATTGCTGTATATGTCTGATGGCATGATATATTTAGTGTTCAAACCTGGAACATTAATAGTCGTGATGCGTTTTTGAGCAATATCTATACCTATGTTTTTAAAAAGTAATTGTATTAGTTCGGTACAATAAAGTTTTGTCGTATCCGATAGGTCATAGTTGTGATCAAAAGGTACTTTTTCTTGCACTTTTTTAAGAACCAAAAAATTTAATGTTTTGCGTTGAGCAGAGTCTAAATTCATTCTCATGATTTTCCCTCTCACTGATACGTTACGAGCAAAATAGTTATCGATGTGTTCGATTTGTATAATGTCGCTAATTTCATTTGTAGATATTTCTCCCGGAACAGAATGTACAATCATTAAACCACTATCGGTTTCAACAACCAGTCCCACATGTGAATATTTCCCATTGATGTCATTATGTAACACGATTTCGCTTGCAATACTTTCACCTCGTCTAAAAGCAATATCTCCGGCTTGTAATATTTCAATAGGTATTTGTGGTGATGATTCATTGTTTACTTTATAAGAACATTGAAACATTGTCATTGAAATAATTATAACAATAGCACATTGTGTGTATTTAATGAGTTAGCTCATGTTAGTTTATTAAATTTAGCTAAGGTAAATTAATGGATAAAATGAATGAAAAATGTTTCAAATAGTCAAAAAGAGTGAGCAATTTGTAAAAAATATGGCTTCTTTTAGACATATAGAAAAAACGACAAGAACGCACTTATAGTATAGATGGAAGCTTTTCGATTAAGATGTTTTTGTGGTAGTTTAGAACAAGTATAAAATGTATATATACAAATAATTGATGAACATACGGCCGATAATATATATGATGCAATGATTATAGTGTGATTTTGAACAATACAATATGTGGCAAAAAGTATTATAAATGGTAGTATTAAGGAAAAAGCACATAGGTTACTAATACGTTTTGACTTTATTATTTCCAATTGAACAATGGCACTATTAAAACATCAATTATGGTAATCCAATTTATATCTTGTAAGGTGAGAGTTGTTGTACAATGGTATATTATAAGATCTTTAATGTGTAGTATTACCCAAAAGGAGAACAATAAGCCAAATTGTAACTTAATGCGAACTTGATATTGGCATAAAAGTTTTATTGATAAAAGCATTACGAATAAAAAATGTGCACCTTGAGCAAAAAAAAAGTGTTATATTGTTTACATTAATTTCATCTATCATTGGTTATGTGTTTATTTTACACAAATGTAGTGAAAATTAGTATAATTCCAATAAAATGAATCTTTTTTAGAAGAAAAAGTTACAATTGTTAATTGATTTTATTGTACGTAATATTTTTGAAATGTTATATTTTAAGTTCGCCACGTACTGTACTTACAAATTCCCAAAAATAGTCTTCAAGAGAAGATAAAAATGATTTTTCAACATTATCGCTTATAGGTAGTAACATTTTTATTCCTGCTTTGTGACATTTTATGTGCAATTTAGCGTCCATCATCACAGGATCTCCATCAATGTGCATAACTCCGGGTTTATCTCGTAAAATAGTAAGTTCCGGAACTCTATAAGTATTGATGTTTATGTCTTGATCAAGATGCTTTGTGAACAATAGAAAACTCATAATAGCTGTATCAAGCGGAGTAAATGGGTGTATTACCGTTACGTCTATAAGGCCATCGTGCATGCTGGCTTTGGGTGCAATAAATGCATTATTGCCATATTGAGATGCATTTCCGCAAGCTATAAGAAAAGCTTCTTCTGTTATGACTTCTTCGCCCATTTCAATGTGATATTTTTGTGGACGATATTTGAGATATTCAATAAGTGTGTTTTGAAGATAGGTGAGAGGTCCGCGTTTGTGACTTAATGCAAATTTTTCACTTACATGAGCGTCAAATCCTACTCCGCATGTGCAAAAAAATGGTTGATTATTGACTGTGCAGTAGTCTAAATGTTCTACATTGTCGAAGTTAAGTATATGTATTGCTTTTTCAATATTGACAGGTACACCTAAATGTCGTGCAAGTCCATTTCCGGAACCACAAGGGATAATTCCCAAAGCCGTATTGGAATCGCATAGAGCAGAAGCAACTTCGTTGATTGTTCCATCACCACCTACAGCAATAACTCCGTAAAAACCTTCTTTAATAGCTTCTTTTGTAAGTTCAGTTGCATGACCTTGTCGTTGGGTGAAGCGTATTTTAAGGTCAAATTTATTTTTATCGATAAATCTATTAAGAGTTTCAGGTACATATTCTTTCTTGGATGTACCAGATATAGGATTAATGACGGCTAACAGTGTCTTTTTTTCTGTTGTAGGCATAATTTTGTTGAGGAACTTAAGAAATACGTTTTTTTACGTATTCTATTATAATTTCGGCAACTTGTTCATCTGTTATTTTAGAAGAATCTATGCATAAGTCATAGCTTGTAGAATTTCCCCAATCTTTATCGGTGTAAAAATTATAATAATTGGAGCGTAACTTGTTTTTCTTTTCAGCCAAAGCCCGAGCATTGGCTTCGTTGTCGCAATCACCTCTTGAAATAATACGTTTAATACATTCACTTTCAGAAGATGATATGAAAACACTTATCAAGCATGGATGATTACGCAATACATAATCGGCACTGCGTCCCACTATTACGCATGATGATTCATTGGCTAATGCTGTAATGGTTTCGCTTTGTGCTTTATATAGATTGTCGTCGGAAAATGAAACTTCTGCCGAAAAGAAGTTTCCTAAGTTATAACCAATATTGAAAGACCAAATATTAGTCCCTGAAAAAAAGTTCGGGCTACGTTCATCTGATGCTTCAAAAAATTCGGTGTTTACACCCGATGATTTAGCCGCCGCCGCCAAAAGTTCTTTATCATAATATTTTATGCCAAGATTTTGGGCAACAATACGACCTATTGTGCTTCCTCCACTACCAAATTGGCGTCCTATGGTTATAACATATTTATCTTTCATGTTACAAAGATAATAATTTTTATAATATTATAGAATATTGATTCTTTTAAATTGGGCTCATCAAAAATATAGTTATGTAAATAGACCTCTATTCCCAAAAGGGATTTTGTAAGAGTTGCTGATTTAACGAAATTTCGCCGGAAGGAATAGGGTAAAGGTAATATTTTTTGTTGAAAGTTCTTATTTTATCCGGATTGTAAATATAACCATCTTTTGTGTCTATTTCGGGATTTATTGCATTGGAAATATTTGCACCTAATAAAAGATTATTGTTGGAATTTGTATCTAATTTGTCTAATTGGTGCCACCTTACAAGGTCCCAATAGCGGTTCCAATTGTCAAACATTAACTCACATCTTCTTGCTCTGCGTATTTCCCAAATTAAATCACTTACATTGTGATTATTTGCCGGATCGGTAAAACCGGGGTTGATATTTAAATCAGGTAATCCGGCTCTGGTATTTAATAAATTTATTGTTTTGTCAATGTCATCTTGTGTAATGGTGCCAAGCTCAGCTTTAGCTTCAGCATAATTAAGAAGTATTGCTGAGTACCAATAAATGGGGGCACAAGTATAGTTGGTGGCTGCTTGTTGTCGGTAATTTAGAGGAATAGCAGTGTTATCATATTTGCGACAACCGTATCCTGTGGTTGAGGTCATTTGCATGCCGTCTAAAGTTCTTGACCATGTACTTCCTTTAAAATATACTACACTGTCAATAGTTTCACTTAATCGCTTGTCTCGTACTTTCAGTTGTTTGCTTATTATAATGTTATGTTGTCGAGTTGCTTCGTTGTAACTTATATATCCTGCATCGTCGGTGCGAAGATTCGTGAGAGAGCGAGGTTTTCCATCAAGAAATAAATAAGCATCAAAAGCATCTTTAGTCATTCCACTTATAGGGGTAGATGAACAAGTGTAATCTATTAAAGAATGGCATAAAATGCTTTGCCTATATTTTTTGTAGAAAATTATTTCGGGATTATCAGATAAATCGATTGAATTGTAGTTTGCTTGATAATTGTCGTTTAAACGATAGTTTTGTGAAAAAATATAATTACAAGCATTAATGCAAGCGTTTAAAAAAAACTCGGCACCTTCATAATCGGGTGGATAATTGTTTTCGCTGTTGGTGCGATATTTGCGAAAAGTGCCTTCCCATAAGCAAATGTCGGCTTTCATTGCATTTGCCATATTTTTACTCCAAGTTGTTTTAGATGAAGAAATAGGCATGTAGTAAGAGGCATAATCAAGGTCTTGTAAAACGTAATCCATGATTATATCTCTGCTTATACGTTTCCCATAAAGTATATTTTTGTCATTTATGGAAAGTGGTTGGTCAATCCATTGCAAATCTCCGTAAAATTTTACCATATTGTAATACTCCCATGCTCTCATGAGTCGTGCAATGGATATGTATTTTGTCTTATCATCATTTGATAGGGTTGAAGATTCTACATTTTTTATAATTAAATTGGCTAACCGTATTTTACTCCAACCATTAGTCCATATATCGGCAGTTGCCGGTATTGATGTGTATTCCCATTCTTTAAAAGGATTTCCTATTTGATCGTCGCTTATTGTTTTGAAATAGAATAATCCATACCCTCCGTTATTTCCGTAGGCTGTAAATTCGTTATAGAATGAGTTTGTTAATCCTTCAACATTATTGGATTTATTCCAAAAAGAAGGATTATTCTCAAAACGATCAAGTGGAGATTTGTCCAACATTTCGTTGCAAGCAGTAAAAAGCAAACCTATTATAGAGCATAGTATAAAGTTTTTTATTTTTTTCATAACGTTGAATTTTTTAGAATGAAATTTGTAATCCGAATGATATTGTTTTTGTCATTGGAGCAACTCGTCCCCAAGTTCCGTTTGCAAGGTCGTTAGCCTCTTCTGAAGTACTTATTTCAGGATCGATAGGATATTTGCTCTTTTTAATTATGTTACATATATTGTTGGCACTTAAATAAATTCTTGCTTTTGAAAGATATGCTTTTTTTATCAATTTTGTAGGGAGAGTATATCCTATAGTAATATTCTTAAAACGCAAATATGACATGTCAACAATATAGCGTGTTTGTGGATAAAAGTTGTGGCAGCCTCTTTGTAGAACGGAAATAGTGCCGTAGTCAGAATTACCGGGATACAGGCAAGGATAATTGTTGTTTTGGTCAATGTAGTATTTGTCGTTTTCGTAATCGTAGTAGTTGTATTTTGTTTGGTTACCGTAAATAGTATCGGCTCCACGCATAAAAGGCATAACAAATGCAGATTGTGTCCATTGAGTTCTTTTCCCAACACCTTGAAAGAAGCAATCTATATCAAAACCGTTCCAATTTGTGCCAAGGTGAAAACTATATTCATATCGTGGTAAAAAGTTTCCAATGACTTTAAGGTCTCCATGGTTTTCAGCCGTTCCTTTTCCTCCGTTAATAATTCCGTCGCCATTCAAATCTTTGAATTTGATGTCACCGGGTCCATAGTGAAAATCGCCTTGTTCAAGCTCTTTTTGGGAAGCAATGCCTGCTTTTAATGTTCCGTCATCATTGAAATCGTTTTCGGTGAAATATCGTTCGGTTTCGAACCCCCAAATGTCACCATATTTCATTCCGTTATAATAAGAATTAAGTAAGCGTGAATTATCATTCCATTTTGTAACTTTAGTAATGGCATCATTCAAATTGAATGTTGCATAAGTGTCCCATTCTCCGAATTTATGTTGAAATGATATCGATAGTTCCCAACCTCTTGTACGTAGAGAGCCTGAATTGGAATAGGGTGCTTTGGTCCCAAGTGTGGCAGGCATTGCTTGACCGGGAGCTAACATATCGCGAGTGGTACGTTGATACCAATCAAATATAAGGGCTATTTTATCATTAAGTATGCCTAAATCGAGTCCGATGTCGAATGTTTGTACTCGTTCCCATCCTAAATTATTATCAACGTAAGTAGGAGACCCAAGTATGGCGATTTTATTACCATCGGCATCAAGCCAATAAGAAGCCGTAGGAGATATAGGCGTGATTGTTGATAAAAACATGTAATCGCCAACGGCTTGATTACCTATTTCTCCATATGAAAATCGTAATTTACCATTATTAATTATGGAATTTTTAATTTTCTCAAAATATTTTTCCTCACTGAATCTATACCCTGTAGAAATAGATGGGAAAAATGCCCAATGATCATTTTTGGGAAAACGTGAAGAGCCGTCATAACGCCCATTTATTTCAACAAGCCAAATACCGTTCCAATCGTAGTTTATGCGACCGAAATATCCGGCAGAGCTATTCCGAGAAGCTGTTCCGTTGGTAGTTTGTGTGCCATGAGCAAGGTCTATTTGCGGGTGCTCAATAGAGTAAAGATTAGTGCGTTTAGTATCAAAAAAAGTATAGTGTTCACGTTCTCCATTAACACCAAGCATTACGTTTATATTATGATAATTGTTGAACGTGTGTTTATAGTTTCCAAATATATTAAATATCCATTTTGTATTGCGAGAGTTTGATTCATACATATATGTGCTTGTTCCGTTATTTACAGTTGCAGGTAATGATATATTTCCTCCCCATGTGTTATAGAATGTTACAGGGAATCCGGGTTCAGAATAATTCAGGTTTGTTATATTGTAAGTGTAATCTGCATTAAGGGTTATTTCATTGGTTATATTTGCTTTAAGATAGGTCGATATTTTTGTAAAATCAGACAACTCTTTAGCAGTGGCAGCTTGTTTTAGATATGCTATATCATTTCGACTATCAATTCCATTTATAGTGCCGTATGGACCAAAAAAAGAACCCCATCGCCACATATAGGTATATGTAGAACGTCGAGCGTTTGGCTTTTCATATTTTTTATTGCTGTAATTAATTCTTATTCCGGATTTAATGTGTTCGTTTATGTTATAATTAACATTAGATGAAATCGTGTATTTTGTAAGTTTGTCGGTGTTGAATTTAAGTACACCGTTTTTATCGTTATATCCAAAACTTACATAATAATCGGCTTTCCCGCTTGAACCTTGTACTGAAATATTGTGAGCCATAGAAGAAGTCCATTGTTTGAACATTATGTTACGAACGTCCCAATCGGCGTAATATAAAGCACCTGTGCCATCGGGATTGACAAAAAAGTCTCCTACATCGTTCATGTTTTTGAAAGGTCGCATTTCGCGATAATCGGCTTTCTTCCCTTTATTTTGTTGTTTCCATGCTTCGGCATATGGCAACATAACATCAAGATACATTCCAAAAAGTTCATTTTCCTGTCCTGCACGTTTATTGGCTTGCGATAAAGCTCTTATCTGTGTGGGTACATCGGGATAGTCCGGAAGATATGTAGGTTTGTCCCATGAAAAATTGTTGGAATAATTTATTATTATACGATCTGATTTTTGTGCTGATTTTGTTGTGATAAGAATAACGCCAAAAGCAGCTCCTGTTCCATATATTGAAGTTGATGCTGCGTCTTTTAAAACAGAAATACTTTGAATGTCTTGTGTGTTGAGAAACGAAATGTCTTCCATTGGAACACCGTCTACCAATATATACGGATTGCTTTGTGTATTGTTACTTAGAGTGCCGGTTCCACGTATGGCTAACACCGGATTGCTATTGATGCCACCTTGAGAATTAATAACGGATAAACCGGCTACTGTTCCTTGTAACGCTTTACTTACATCTTGCTGAGGTCGCCCGTCAAGATTCTTTTTTATGTCCACCGATGAAACCGCTCCGGTAAGATTTACCTTTTTTTGTAGTCCATAGCCTACAACGACTATTTCATCGAGTGCATTAGTTTGTTCCTCTAAAACGATTAATAAGTTTGTTCCGGCTTTGATTTCTTGAGTTTTATATCCTATATAAGAAATACGTAAAACAGCTTCGGGTACAGTTGATATTGTGAAATTACCGTTAATATCAGTTTGGGTTCCTTTTGTTGTGCCTAATTCCAATATTGAAGCACCTATAATAGGTTCTCCGTTTTTATCTATAACTTTCCCGGAGGATGTTATTAAAGATTCCGATGTATTATTTTCGGCTTGTATGTTTTGGAAATAGAATAAGCAGAGAGTTAAGACAATCATTACAATATGTTGCGATTTAATAATGTATGTCAAACGTTTTAATATAAGTGTGTTTTTCATATAATTTAGATAGCTTTAAAAATAGTTTATAGATATAACATTTTTTATAAAAATAAGTTTTAGTGAATTTCGAAAGATAAAAAATAACAATATTGCATAGTGTTGTTGTGCTTGTAAAAGTTGATATATTGCGAGAATTAAGAAATTCTTATTATATTTGTGCGTTATTTTTTAATTAAACTTGAAAAATGGATGAAATATTAAAAAAGCAATTGTCTAAGGACCCTGATGGTTTGCTAACTTATGAATATATCGCAAATAATATAGGTTCTATAGATGATATTATGCTTGAATTAGCTGAAAATATCATCAATGTGGATATGTCAGGACAATTTGTGGTCAGTGCAGCTCGATATTTGAATGCAATAGACAAAGAAAAATATGCTGAAAGCATAAATCTATTGATAAAAGCTGCAATAGAAAAAGACCGTGAACGTAAGTATCTTGGAGATTTGGCAGTAAGTATTTGGGGTGCCGATTATAAAGAACACGCTGAGCAACTAAGTGCAACCGATGATAATTTCAGGCGTATTTATAAACGTTTATATCCCATAGGTATATAAGGAATGTGCATTATGAAAAATGTAATATTGTTTTTGCTTTTTGTAATGCTTATAAGTTGCAGTAACGGTACAACTAATGCACAGCAACAACAAAAAGAAATAAAGAAAATAAATGTAAATTTACCGGAAATGACAAAAATAGAATTAAAAACAACGCTTGGTGATATAGTTTTGGGCTTGTATAAAGAAACACCTAAACATCATGATAATTTTGTTAAACTTGTAAAAGACGGTTATTATGATGGTGTATTGTTTCATCGTGTTATAGATAAATTTATGATACAAACCGGAGATGGTAATTCAAAAAACGCAAAGCCGGGGCAAATGCTTGGAACCGGTGATCCTGGTTATACAGTTGAAGCGGAATTTGTATATCCCAAATTTTTTCACAAACGCGGAGCTTTGGCTGCTGCACGTACAGGTGACCAAGTTAATCCGGAACGTCGTTCAAGTGGTTCGCAATTTTATATTGTAACAGGTAAAAAATATAATGAACAAGAACTTGTTCAAATGGAACGCCAAATGGACATGATGAACAAGCAAAATATATTTCAAGCTAAAGCTGCCGCAAAACGAGATGAACTTAAAAAGTTGATGATGGCAAAGGATACTGCTGCAGTAGAGGCTCTTCGTCAGCAATTGATAGCCGAAACAGAAACCGAAGCTGCTAAGAATCCAGTTAGTATGACTTCCGAACAGCGTGAGGCTTATAAAACGTTAGGAGGTACACCACATTTGGATAATCAATATACAGTGTTTGGCGAAGTGCTTGAAGGTCTTGATGTGGTTGCAAAGATAGAAGCTGTTGCTACTGATAGAAATGACCGACCGAAAGAAGATATAAAAATAATTTCAGCAAAAGTTGTCGAATGATTGCAGTAAAATCATATACTCTGTCAAACGGGCTTAGGTTGCTCCACCATAAAGACGCTACCACCAAAATGGTAGCGTTAAATTTATTATATAAAGTAGGTGCTAAGGATGAGAATCCGGAAAAAACGGGGTTTGCTCATTTATTTGAACATCTTATGTTCAGTGGGTCACTAAATTCCGAATCTTTTGACGAGCCTTTGCAAGCAGCCGGAGGAGAAAGTAATGCTTGGACGAGTAACGATGTTACAAACTATTATGATATTGTTCCTGCTCATAATGTCGAAACTGCATTTTGGCTTGAAAGTGACAGACTATTAAATCTGTCATTAACGGAAAAAAAGTTTGAAGCACAAAAAAGTGTTGTTATTGAAGAATTTAAGCAACGTTGTTTAAATACTCCGTATGGAGATGTGGGGCACATAATAAGAGAAAATGCTTATACTGTTCATCCTTATAGATGGCCTGTTATTGGGAAAAGTATAGATGTTATTGCAGATGCTACACTTGCCGATGCACAGCATTTTTTTGAAAGTCATTATTCAACCGATAATTTGATTTTATGCGTGTCGGGAAATATTGATTTTGAACGTGCTGTTGAATTGACCGAAAAATGGTTTGGTGATATAGAAAGTCGTAGCGTCAGACATTCTATTTTACCGGTGGAACCTAAACAAATTAAGCCTAAACATGTACATGTAGATCGAGATGTGCCTAAAAATATGATACTGAAGGCTTATCACATGTGTGGTAGGGCAGATGTTGATTATCCTGCGTGTGATATTATAAGTGATATTCTTGCAAATGGTAATTCTGCACGTTTTTATAGAAATGTTCTAATGAAAAGTGACATCTTTTCATCTTTAGATGCTTCGGTGGGAGGTAGTGTAGAACCGGGCTTGTTTTATGTACGTGGATATTTGTGTGATGGGGTATCTTATGAAGAAGGGGAAGCAGTAATACAGAATGAATTGAATAATTTCTTAAAAGAAGGTGCAACAGAATATGAGATTACCAAATATATTAATAAGTTAGATTCAAAAGAGCAATTTGAGAATATTAGTTATTTAGAAAAAGCAACCAAATTATGTTCATACGAATATTCAACGTGTGCAAATGATATTAATTTTGAAATATTAAAATATCGAGCACTAAAACCTTATGATATACTACGGGTAGCAAATGAAGTGTTGGCTGAGTCTAATTGTACCACTTTATTTTATGGACATAAATAACCAATATGGTGAAAATAGTCAGTATTTATTCATTGAGAATTAATTTTTTATAACAAAAATTTTTGTTGCAATCAAAAAATTGTATATTTGTAACTTAAAGACTTGATGTGGTAATGTTGCCACTCTTATAAATGTTTTGATTATGAATTTGCGTGAAGAATCTTTAACCGGTGAAAACTTGGACAAAGATGTAACCTTGAATGAAGAAACTGTAGCAAAAACTACAGAATCTGTGAATGGAAAAACCGAAGAAAATTCGGAAGTTGTAAATTTGGCTGAAAAATCAGTGCCAGACATGTCTGAGAAGTTGCCGGTAGATTATACTTCGCTAACAAAGAGTGAATTGGTAGATGCTTTGAAAGCTTTATTAGATGAGCCTATTGATACTGTGCGTGAAGCTGTGTCTCAAATTAAAATGGCTTTTTATAGCATAAGAAAAGCTGAGATTGAAGTTGAAAAGGCAGAGTTCCTTGCAAAAGGAAATGAAGAAGCAGCTTTTGCAGTGAGAGATGATGAAGATGAAGCTAAATTGAAGGAAGTTCTTAATCAAATTAAAGAAAAAAGAGCAGAATTTAATAATGCTCAAGAGGCATTACGTCAACAAAATCTTGAACGTAAACGTGCTATTATAGAAGAAATAAAAGCTATTGCCGTAGATCCGGATAGTGTTAATAAGTTATATAACAAAGTTCAACAGTTGCAACAAGAATTTAAGTCAATAGGTGAGGTCCCTGCAACCGATTCAACTGATTTGTGGAAAGACTATCAACTTGCAACCGAAAGTTTTTATGATTTATTGAAAATCAATAAGGAATTGCGTGATTATGATTTCAAGAAAAATCTTGAAATTAAGCAACAATTATGTGCCGAAGCAGAAGAATTAGGCGGGAAAGATGATGTTGTTCTTGCTTTTCGTCGTTTACAAGACTTACACATACAATGGCGTGAAACCGGTCCTGTGGCAAAAGAACTTCGTGACGAACTTTGGACAAAATTTAAAGATGCGTCTTCAATTATAAATAAAAAATATCAATCATTCTTTGAAGAACGTAAATCCAAAGAAAAGGAAAATGAAGTAGCAAAGATTGCAATTTGTGAAAAACTTGAAGCAATGGATTGGAGTAAATTGAAATCTTATCCGGCTTGGGAAGATGCAACAAAATCGGTTATTGCTTTACAAGAAGAATGGAAACAATTGGGGTTTGCTGCTCGTAAAGTGAATGCTGAATTGTTTGCTCGATTCCGTAAATCTTGCGATGAATTCTTTGCAAAGAAAGCTGAATTCTTTAAAACAATGAAAGATGAGTTGGCTTCAAATCTTCAAAAGAAAATAGCTCTTTGTGAAAAGGCTGAAGCTCTTAAAGATTCGACCGATTGGAAGAAGACTTCTGATATTTTGGTTGCTTTGCAAAAAGAATGGAAGACCATAGGTGCGGTAGCAAAAAAACAAAGTGATTCAGTTTGGAAACGTTTTATATCTGCTTGTGATGCATTCTTTGAAGAAAAAAATAAGCAAACAACAAATGTTCGCAAAGTAGAACATGATAATTTGAAGAACAAGAAAGAAATTATAGCATCAATAAATGCTATCCTTGAAGACGAATCTGAGACTGAAGGAGGCAAAAAGGTTCGTGAACTTATGAAGAAATGGCAAGAAGTAGGTCATGTACCATTTAAAGACAAGGATAAAATTTATACCGAGTATAAAACCGCGATAGATAAAGCTTTTGAAAAATTTGACATGAAAGAAGTTAAGGCTACTTTGAATAATTATGAAAATTCAATAAGCCAAATGACTGATAAAGATAAGATTTATCGCGAAAGAGAGCATTTGTTGAGAAGTTACGAGCAAAAACGTAATGAATTGAAGACATTTGAAAATAACATGGGCTTCTTTAATACAAAATCTAAAAATGGAAACTCAATGTTAAAAGAAATGGAAAGAAGAATACAAAGAATTAAAGATGATTTAGCATTAATTGAAAAGAAGATTAATTTGATTGATAGCAAAATTTGAATTTAATTCGGATATATAATAAACGATGTCGTGCAGTATCAATGAAGGTGCTGCCGATGTCGTTTTTCAAAGTAGTATTTTAATATATAATGAATATAGGTAGATGAATAAAAAAGGACGTTACGGACATTTTATAAGTAGCTTGTTAACTATAGCCGATTTCTTTATTCTCAATATTGTTTTTGTATTGATAGGGCTTTGTAGTATAGAAGATGTCTCTTACGCGTTTTGCACAAAACACATTTGGTTTGCTTTGAATCTTAGCCTTGCAATTTCTTATGGTATAATTGCTGATTTTCATGGTAAGCGTGCTATTTTTGCCGATAAAGTAGTAATGAATACGTTGAAACTTGTGTTCGTTCATGCTTTGGTCTTTGTTACTCTTATGTATTTTCTTGATTTTAATGAAATATCATTAAAAGCTTATGGGTTATTTTATACATCATTCTCGTTAGTGTTGTGTATATGGTGGATTGTGTCGCGAAAGATTTTGAAAGCATATCGTAGCAGAGGTTTTAATTTTAAAAAAGTTGTTATATTAGGCTGTAATGAAACCGGGAAACGACTACTTGAAGAAATGAATTCGGATAGTGGATATGGTTATAAGGTTTTAGGTCTGTTTGATAGTAGAGATAAAGCAGAAGGCTTTGATTCTTATAAGGGAGAACTTGACGATGTACAGCAGTTTATAAAAGAATATAATGTAGATGAGATGTATTGTGCTTTAACAGGAGATGATGTAATAAAAAAAATGATAAATTTAGCCGAATCCAATGCTGTTGATTTTTTCTATTTGCCTCATTTTGGTAGAGGTGTAGTTAGATTATTTTCTCTTGATTCGGTCGGCAGAGTTCCTGTGATGTCTATACGCTCAAATCCGTTAAATAAATTAGGAAATCGTTTTATCAAACGATTGTTTGATTTTGTTGTTTCATCAATTGTACTTGTATTATCACCTATTGTTCTTATACCTGTTGCAATTGCAATAAAACTGTCTTCTCCCGGTCCTATATTTTTTACGCAGAAACGTACCGGTTTTAGAGGTAAAGATTTTAATTGCTATAAGTTCCGAACGATGAAAGTTAATAAGGATAGTGATTTGGTACAAGCTACGAAAACAGATCCGAGGAAAACAAAAGTTGGAAATTTTTTGCGTAAAACAAGTATAGATGAATTGCCTCAATTTTATAATGTTTGGAAAGGTGAAATGTCGATAGTAGGTCCTCGTCCTCACATGTTGAAACATACACAAGATTATAGTGCATTAATAGATAAATATATGTTAAGACACATAATAAAGCCCGGAATAACAGGTTGGGCACAAGTGAATGGTTATAGAGGGCAAACTGAACATTTATGGCAAATGGAAAAACGTGTGGAATATGATGTGTGGTATGCCGAAAATTGGAATTTATTTCTTGATTTAAAAATAATGTTCCTTACCGTATGGAATGTTTTTAAAGGAGAAAAAAATGCTTTTTGATAAATTTTTAATAGTAAATAATAATATAATTTTATATAAAGATGGCCGATACTAAAGCTGAATTTGAACATGTAATAAGTTTGTGTCGTGATATTTTTAAAAAGAAAATGCACGATTATGGAGCATCGTGGCGATTGATGCGTCCTCAGTCGTTAACAGACCAAATTTTCATTAAAGCACGTCGTATAAGGACTCTTGAGGTGAAAAAAGAGTCTAAAGTGGGTGAGGGTATTTATCCTGAATTTATGGGAATGGCCAATTATGGTATTATGGCTCTTATTCAATTAAAAATGGGATATGCCGATAAAGTTGATATAGATGAGACTAAGGCATTGGAATTATATGATTATTATATGGGGCTTACAACTGGTCTTATGTTTAATAAAAACAGTGATTACGATGAAGCATGGCGTTATATGCGTGTAAGTTCTTATACCGATATTATATTGACAAAACTTGAACGTATCAAGCAGATTGAAGATAATAATGGTGAAACGCTCGTTTCGGAAGGAATTGATTCCAATTTTATGGATATTGTTAATTATTCTCTTTTTGGCTTGATAAAATTAGGTAATGACAAAAAATAAGCATCCTAAGATTGATAAATACGCTCCTCAAATAGTTCTTGTGCTGAGGCTTGTTGTAGGTGTGGTTTTTGCATTCTCAGGCTTTGTTAAGGCAATAGACCCTTGGGGAATGTTGTATAAACTTGAGGATTACTCAATTGCACTTGGTTGTGAATGGTTATCTCCATTTTTGCTTTTTGGAGCATTTGCGATTTCGATATTTGAATTTGTTCTTGGCGTTTGCTTATTAATAGGAGCATATAGACATGTCTCTGTATATTTGTCATTTCTGTTTATGCTCATAATGACACCTTTGTCATTATGGCTGGCAATAACCAATGCTGTGTCTGATTGTGGTTGCTTTGGAGATGCAATTGTATTAGGTCATACAACTACATTCGTGAAGAATGTATTACTGCTTGTGGCAGTATTATATTTAATGCGACATAATGTTAAAGTTGCAAACTTTTATAGTCCGAGTATTCAATGGATTGTAACTCTGTTGACAATCGTTTACATATCGGTAATAGCAGCATATGGATATTTTTATCAACCTATGATAGATTTTAGACCATATAAAACAGGACAATCTATTACAAATTTAGAATATAGTAGTGGTGCGGATGAATCTATTGTTTTTGTTTATGAAAAAGATGACGAAATCCATGAATTCAAATTGTCAGAGCTGCCCGATGATATTGATTCTACATGGAGTTTTATAGAACGACGTGAACCGGAAGCTCATTTATCAAAAAGAACAGAATCTTCGGGGATAGTTATTACAGATGGAAATAACGATGTTACAGAAGAAGTCTTGAAAAACGAAGGAGAGCAGTTGATATTTGTCTTTTCTGATATGTATGATATAAACATTACATATACATATTTGATAAATATTATAGATGACTTGGCTCGTCAATTGAATGTGGATATTATTGGTGTTACCGGAGCAAATGGTAACGAGATCGCCGATTGGGTTGATATGTCGATGGCAACTTATCCTATTTATCGTGTCGATGACACCGAATTGAAAGTGTTAGCACGAGGAAAACCGGCAGTTGTTTTCATGCGTGATGGAAAAGTTGTGTGGAAAAGAACATTACAGTCGATAAGTGCCACTCGTGTTGAAGAAGCCATAAATGGCGGAGGTGATTTGGAATGGGTTGCTTCCGATTATAATGGGTATAGTCGATTGAAAATATGTTCTTATGTGTATATATTGGCACTGTTTATAATATTATTTTTGAATCGAAGCAACAGAGTATATAAATTTAGTACTCGATTGATTAAAAAGAATCAAAAATAAAAACGTAACTTTGCATTTGTAAAAATAAATAAGAAAATAAATTAAAAATATATTATTAAAATGAGAAAGAATATTGTAGCAGGAAACTGGAAAATGAATACAACAGTTTCAGAAGGTGTTAAATTGGCAACCGAAGTAAATGAAGCTCTTAATGGTGTAGACGCTAAGTGCGAAGTTATTATTTGCGTTCCTTTTACTCACTTGACTTCTTGCAAGGCAGTGTGTGGTGAAAAATTACATCTTGGAGCAGAAAACTGTGCAGATCACACTAAGGGTGCTTATACAGGAGAAGTATCAGCTTCTATGGTAGCTTCAACCGGTGCAGATTATGTAATCTTAGGTCACTCTGAACGCCGTGCATATTATGGAGAAACAGTTGAAATGCTTGCAGAAAAAACGAAACTTGCTTTAGAAAACAATTTGAAAGTTATTTTCTGTATTGGTGAAGTTCTTGAAGAACGTGAAGCAGGTAAACAAAATGAAGTTGTTAAAGCTCAATTGGAATCAGTATTTAGCTTGTCAGCTGAAGATTTTGGTAAGATTGTTCTTGCATATGAGCCGGTTTGGGCTATTGGTACTGGTAAAACAGCAACCGATGACCAAGCTGAAGAAATACATGCTTATATCCGTAGCTTGATTGCTGAAAAATATGGCGATAAGGTTGCTGATGATACAACTATTCTATATGGTGGTAGCTGTAAGCCTTCAAATGCAAAAGGCTTGTTTGCTAAACCTAATGTAGATGGAGGTCTTATCGGAGGAGCTTCTCTTGATGCTGAATCATTCATGGGTATTGTTACTGCATTCTGATTTGAATATTTAGATAAGTAAATTATAGGCTACAAGGATATTTTAGTTATCTTTGTAGCCTATAATTGTTTTAAAAAACTTGTCAGATGGTAAGCCTATTCGTAAAAAAATATGTTTTATTCATTCTTTTGTGCTTTTGTACTGTTTCAATGGCTCAAAATAGAGATACAGTTATAACCGAATTTATCGCAAATAATTCAAAAGGTAAAATCGTTATAAATCAACCTAACGAAATATATGACCGATTAAAGCCAAAGAATGAATTGAATGAAGAAAATACTATAGATGATGATGGTGTCAGTAAGGCTGTAGGTTATCGTGTTCAAGTATTTTCAGATAGTAATCAACGTACGGCTAAAAATCAGGCACAAACAAGAGAACGAAATATAGCAACTCAATTTCCTAATTTAAGCGTATATCTTTTGTATAAATCACCATCATGGCGAGTGCGTGTGGGTGATTTTAAATCGCGTGGTGAAGCTGAACAGGTAATGCATGAAATTAAAAAAGCATTTCCTTCTTATGCCGGAGAGGTGACAGTTGTTGTAGATAAAATTAATTTACGGAAAAATGAGTTTTGATAGTGAAGATAAGTTCTATTATGAACATAAGGAGAAGATTGATTCTATCGCAAAGCATTATGAAGCCATTTTGAACTTGTTGGGTGAGGATGTATCCCGTGAAGGGTTGAAACGAACTCCTTTTCGTGCTGCAAAAGCATTAGTTGAAACAACACAAGGGTATGATTATGACCCTGAATCGCTGATTATGTCGGCTATGTTTGATTATTCGGGGAAAAGTATGGTAGTTGTGAAAGATATAGAATTTTATTCGCTTTGTGAGCATCACATACTTCCTTTTTTTGGAAAAGTATCGGTTGGTTATTTGCCGAATGGAAAAATAGTGGGTTTAAGTAAGGTTGCACGTGTTGTGAATGCATTAGCAAAGCGTTTGCAAGTGCAAGAACGCTTGACAAGCGAATTATGTAACTTGCTTGCACGTACTTTAGGAGCAAAAGGAGTAATCGTTTTGTGTGAAGCCGGACATTTATGTATGAAAATGCGAGGAGTTGAAAAGCAAGAGAGTACTACAGTTACTATGGAATATAGTGGAGCTTTTGACGATACAAATTTGCGAGATGAGTTTATGAAAATGCTTAAATAGTTATTAAAGTACCATTTTGAGTTCTCTTGTGAAATTATAAGGAGAAAACGATAGCTGAGGATTTGCATAATAATGAAAAATATACTATCTTTGCACTCGAAAAATTTCAAAGCAGCAGTACAACGACTATTCCTTTAGTCATGTTCTGTGACTTTAATCGTTGAAACTTCGATGCAAGATGATGATGCTTAGTTTCTTGCATAAAGCGTAGGACGATATTGTACATAAAAATTGTTTGCAGTTAACAACTCAATAAAAATGTTGCCGACTGTGTTTTATTTAGAATATTGCGCTACTGCGAAGAAAGAGATGGCAGTAAATTGGCTGAAAAGCTGACATACTCTGCATATATGCACTCTGTTTTGAAATGAAATAATTTAGAAACATAAATTGAGATAAAAGCCATGTCAAAAATTTGTCAAATTACAGGCAAGAAGGCGATTACAGGAAATAATGTATCGCACTCTAAAAGAAGAACAAAACGTAAATTTAACGTAAATTTGTTCAAAAGAAAATTCTATTGGGTTGAAGAAGG
>CAZHXA010000024.1:0-32933 GCA_964536025.1 uncultured Muribaculaceae bacterium | reverse complement strand
AGGGTTCAGCGTGGAGAAACATTGACTCTATTACCCCAAAATAATGAAGAATAAGTGTTTTTTAGAAAAGTTTAAGCTTACAAGGACCTCTAAACGTCCCTTTTTTTTCCGTTTTTTCGACTTTTATTAGTATATTTGTATATAACTATATATAAATTGTCTTAATATATGCTGAAATATTTTACAGAAAACACAAAATTAGCCGAAGCGATTACATCTTGCCCTATTTTGGTTCAATTATTGCCACGTTTTAATATTTCTTTGGGATTTGGAGATAGAACAATCGGCAATGTGTGTAATAAATTCAATGTTCCACTGAATTTATTTCTTGATGTGTGCAATATTTATGCATTTGATAATTTCAGACCATCATTTAAAGATATATCGAAAACAGACATAGAGCATCTTATCAATTATTTAAAAGAATCACACATTTACTATTTTAATCGAAGGATACCACATATCGAAAAGCATTTAAATATAATTGCTGAGCAAATAGATAATAAATCGGGAAAAATTCTGTTACGTTTCTTCTTACAATACAAAGAAGAAGTAAAAGAACATTTTGACTATGAAGAAGAAAACGTATTCCCTCTGCTAAATAATTTGTGGAATAACACCGAAAATAGTTCGGAATTTTATGGTTATGATGAAGCTCATACAAATATAGAAGATACGCTCAACGATCTTATTCAAATAGTATTTAAATATTTACCAAGTAATGTTGAATGTGAAAATACTATCGGCATGGCATTTGATATTTTACTATTGGCTGAGGATTTAAAGAAACATGCTCTTATAGAAGAACATTTGCTTGTACCTTTTGTTGAATATCTCGAAAGGAGGAACAAGAAATGAAACATTCTGTTCTCATTATAGAGCCGTCGGAAATTATTTATAAAGGATTAGTTACGGTAATAAATGAAAATTCTTCTCTAAATGTATTAAGACAGGTTACTTCGAGTGATAACTTAAATAACATCATCATAAAAAACAATCCTAACGTTATTATAGTCAACCCCACTTTATTAAATGCAAGCAAATGTGATTTAAATAATCATATCGCAAACATACAATCTAAAATACCGGTAATAGCGTTGATTTATCAGTATGTGGAGCCGGATGTAATCAAGCAATATGACGATGTGATAGATATTAGAGAAGCGTCAAATAAAATAATACGCATATTGCATAAAGCAATAGAAAATGAACATAATGAAGACATTCAAGACATGTCAGAACTATCGGAACGAGAAAAAGACGTATTGATTCTTATTGCTAAAGGACAAATGAGTAAAGAAATAGCCGACGAACTTAACATTTCGGTACATACAGTTATTTCGCACCGAAAAAATATTACTAAAAAAACCGGAATTAAGTCAATTGCAGGACTTGTGGCTTATGCATTGCTTAATAACTTGATTGATTCTTCTGATATTGAATAATAGTTTTGTAAAGAACAAAAAAAGCACTAAATGGTTACATTAATACAAAAAATAAGGTGTTTTTGTGCTTAATTCAATAAAATACGGTATAAAAAATTGCTCCTTTTATCGTATCTTTGCAAAATTAAAACAAATTCTATGCTAAAAAAGACTTTACAAAACATTGGTATATATAGCATCTTCATTTGGCGTGTTTTTTCACAACCTGACAAATGGAGTGAGTTTTTTCGTCGCTATATTAGTGAAATCATAAAATTAGTTATCGATTCCATTCCACTTGTAATTGTTATTTCAATCTTTATAGGTGCGGTGTGTACTATTCAAATGAAGTTAAACATTATGTCTCCACTTATACCGTTATACACTGTAGGACTCGCAACACGCGAAATCATATTGCTCGAATTTTCATCGTCTATTCTGTGCTTGATTTTAGCCGGTAAGGTGGGGTCAAGTATCACATCGGAGATTGGAACGATGCGTGTAACAGAGCAAATCGATGCATTGGAAATAATGGGAATTAATTCAGCTAATTTTCTTGTTTTACCTAAAATTATGGCTTTTGTGACATTCATTCCCGTTTTAGTGATTTTATGTATGGCAACGAGTTTATTTGGTGGATATCTTATCACAATACTTACTTCAATAGTATCACCTGAAGTGTATTTGTATGGTATTCAAACAATGTTCACCGAATGGTATGTGTGGTATGCTCTAATAAAATCGCTGTTTTTTGCATTTGTAATAAGCAGTGTTGCTTCATACTTTGGATATCATGTAACCGGAGGAGCTTTGCAAGTTGGAAAAGCGAGTACAAATGCAGTCGTTACAAGCAGTATACTAATACTATTGTTAGACGTAATATTAACTAATATAATGCTACAATAACAAGCGATGATAGAGGTAAAAAACGTCATAAAATCATTTGAGGATAAAACCGTATTAAAAGGTATTAACGCCACATTCTATGATGGTAAGACTAATCTTATTATCGGTCAATCTGGCTCTGGGAAAACTGTTCTTGTAAAGAATCTTGTAGGACTTTTAAAACCTGATGAAGGCGAAATTCTTTATGACGGACGAGATATAACTAAAATGTCGGTCGGACAAATGAAAAAAATACGTAAAGAAATAGGTATGTTATTTCAAGGTTCCGCTCTATTTGATTCTGAAACTGTTGAAGGAAATGTGATGTTTCCTCTTAAAATGTTTTCAGATTTGAGTTACGCTGAGATGAAAGAGAGAGCTGAGTTTTGTATACATAGAGTAAATCTCGATGGTGCAAACCATAAGTACCCTTCTGAAATAAGTGGTGGTATGCAAAAACGTGTAGCTATTGCTCGAGCGATAGCTTTAAACCCTAAATATTTATTCTGTGATGAACCTAATTCAGGTTTGGATCCTGAAACCTCTATCTTAATAGATGAATTATTGAGCGATATTACTCATGAATATGGTATAACAACCATAATAAACACACATGATATGAACTCTGTGCTTGGTATTGGTGAGAATATTATATTTATCAATAAAGGAAATCTCGATTGGACCGGAACAAGCAAGGATGTTTTTACAAGTGATAATAAAGAACTTAATGATTTCGTTTTTGCAACAAATTTATTCAAAAGTGCAAAAAATTACATGTTGCAACAATTACAGAAGAAATAAAAAATAATGATTAAAAAAATAAATGAGCTATTTTTTAATAGCTCATTTATTTTTTTAAGGTATATATATAATATATTATTACAATTTATCAATAAGTTGTAATGTACGACATATAAATTCTTCATCACTCACATTATATGGAATCCAATTTATATGAAAACCACGTCGCTCCATACCTCTAAACCAAGTCATTTGTCGTTTTGCGAATTGATGGATTGCAATTTCAAGTTGAGAGACCATTTCATCATAAGACAACTCCCCTATCACATAATTGGTTAAAAATTTGTATTCCAACCCATAATAAATAAGATCATCGGGGTGTACTCCTCGCTCAATAAGAGCCCTTACTTCTTCAACCATTCCATTGTCAAGACGTTTTCTTAATCTGTGCGATATTTTCTCTCTTCGTTCCTCTCTACCAATATCAAGTCCTATTATTATTGCATTATTTAATGGATGAGGTTCTGTTTTTGCTTCTAAATGTGGATTATTATGATAAAATTCTTGAATTTCAATAGCACGAATAGCACGTTTTACGGTATCAATATCGGTTGTATTGTGCAATGTTTTATATTGCTTCAATATTTCAGTCAATTCACATAAGGTCTTGTTTTTGAGTTCATCTCTTAACGTCTTATTTTCCGGCACTTGCGGTAATTGTATCCCTTTTAAAACCGATTCTACATATAATCCGGTCCCACCACATAAAATTATAGGTTTATTTCGTTTTTGTATTTCTTCTGAGACTTGCTGATAATCTCGCAGATATTCAAAAAGATTATATTTATATCCAGGTTCACAAATATCAATAAGATGATAAGGAACATTATCATATTCCTCCAAATCCTTACCTGTACCTAAATCCATACAACGATATAGTTGACGAGAGTCGGCACTTATTATTTCGGCATTAATATGTTTTGCTAAAGCAACAGCCTTTGAAGTTTTGCCCGATGCTGTAGGTCCGGTAACTACGAATAAGATGTCTTTCAAATCTTTAACCATGTAGCAATAACGTTACTTCAAATTATCGTTGAAGAATTTAAGTACTTTTTTATATAAAGGAAGTCGTACATCGCAACCATTTATAGAGTGATTCATATTTGTATAGACCATCATGTCACATAATTTACCTTGAGATGTAAGTTGCGAAACATATTCAAGAGTATTAGCCGGATGTACATTATCATCTGCAGTACCATACATTATAAGAAGTTCTCCTTTTTGTTGCATAATTTTATTTATAGGAGCACTATTTTTGTAGCCATCAAGATTTTCCTGAGGTGTACGCATGTAACGTTCGGCATAAATTGTATCATAAAAACGCCAATCGGTTACTGGAGCAATAGCTACGCCTGCAGCATATTTACTATTTGGCTGTGACATTGCCATTAATACTTCATATCCGCCATAACTCCACCCCCAAATACCGATTTTTGATGCATCTACATAAGATTGAGACGACATATATTGAGCTGCTGCAAGTTGGTCTATACTTTCATAATAACCAAGATTCATGTAAACGAGCGATTCAAATTCTTTTCCTCGTCCACCTGTACCTCTACCATCAACGCAAGCTATAATATATCCTTGTGTAGCAAAATAATTTTCCCAATCCATTGTCCACTTGTTTAGTACTTGTTGTGAACCGGGGCCACTATATTGCGACATTATAACAGGATATTTCTTGTTTGGATTAAAATTTGTAGGTTTTATAAAATAACCATTTAGCTTATATCCATCATTATCAAACGAAAAGAATTCTTTTTTTGGCACATCATTACCGAAATTTTCAGCATATTCAATGTTTAACTCTATATCACGAAGTTTTTTATTACCTTTTATTCCTGTTATCCAAAGAGTATATTGGTTTGGCGTTTTTGAGTCGCTGAAATTTTGAACATAATAAGTAAAATTGTTATTAAAAGCAACAGTGTAAGTACCATCACTTTTTGTTATTTCAGAAACTATACCTTTAGAATCAACTTTTGATATGGTACGATTAAGCGGACCACGTTGTGTGGTTTGTATATAATGCTGTTTTTTTACAGAATCATATCCATAATAATCGGTAACATTCCATTTTCCTGAAGTCAATTGCTTTATTAATGCTCCTGTATTGGCATATTCATATAAGTGAGTAAATCCACTTTTATCACTCAAAATAGTAAAAGATTTTTCACCCCAGACAGCCTTGTTAGACAAATTCACATCAATCCAGCTATTAGATTTTTCAGAATAAATTAATTTTGATACAGTTGAACGAGGGTTAACAGCGTATATTTTCAAATTATTTTGAGTTCGATTTAACGTGGTTACCATTAAACGTTCACTTGTCTTTGCGTATTTTATATTAGGAATATAGCCATCTTCATCAAGCGGAATTTTCATATCCTGCAATTTTCGAGTTTCCACATCATAACTTAATACTTTAACCGTTGAATTTTTCTCACCAGCAACAGGATACTTATATTGAAATATTTGAGGATAAAGAGAATTGGTTATAATAGGATTACATGCACTTTTATAAAAACTCATTTCATACATAGGTACATCTTTTTCATTCCATTGTATGAATGAAAGAGTTAGATTATCGGGAGACCATGCAAAAGAATTTAACAAACCGAATTCTTCTTGATAAACCCAGTCGGGAACAGCATTAATTAATTGATTTTTTACACCGTTTTTGGTTACCGCTACAGTTGAGCCATAATCAACTTTAAAAATATATACATTATTATCTTTTACATAGGCAACTTGTCGAGCATCGGGTGACATGGTAGCAATTTCTTCGCCACCATTTTCGGAAATTTTCATTAATTTATTATGACGCACTTCATAAATATAATAATCTGCTTTAAATGAATATCTGTAAATCTGTCGACTATCGGTATATAATAAAATTTTACTTTCATCGTCACTTATTTTGAAACCATCCCACTCTTTAATGTCACAATAACGAGCTGTTTCTGAATTAAAAATGGTTCCTATCACGTCTCCTGTTGCATAACTAACTTTTTCTATAGCTGCATGTGTTTCATTAAATCTATAATAGTGTTTTCCATCTATAGAAGGTACCATTTGACCTATTCCATTTGGTCTACCATGCAAAACAGCATCATAAAGTTCAAAAGCATTACAATTAAGTGTAAATAAAACAGTTAATATTAAACTGATTGTTAATGATTTATTTAGATTCATAGTTGTTTATTATTTCAATAATAAGTTATTCTTGCAAAAGTAGTGAATCTTTTTTGTAAGAAATACTATTTAACAAAAAAGATATTTCAATTTATATTTTATGAATTGATTTTAGAACACTTAATACAGTATATTTAAAATTACTTCTTATTTAAAATTACTAACGACAATTCTCTACTGATACCATATTTTTCAGCTAATTTTAAATCTCGTTCCATATCTTCTCTATTAAAACGAGCTTTATTTAATTTTGCTCTTAATACATATATATAAGCATCTTCAGGAGACATTTCAAGAGCTTTTCTAATATCATTTTCGGCATCATTTAGTCGCTTCAATGCCAAATAGCATTCGGCACGATTTGATAATCTTACGGAAGATGGATGTTGCTTGATTATTTCAGAGTAATATTTTACCGCTTCTATATTATCACCTCTTTCTTTAAACCATAAAGCAAGCCCCTCACGACCAAGGCCTGATGATGGATTATAAAATAGTATATAGTCAAAATCTTTTTTTGCTGCATCCATATCACCTATTCTTATTGAAAGAATACCATGATAATATCGAGTCTCTTCATCTTTTTCATCAATTACAAGAATCCTTTCAAAATCTCGTAATGCATGCACGATGCTATCTACATCCAAATATAAAGATGCTCTATTCTTTAATAATGTTACAGCATTGGGTGTTAAATTTATAGCATAAGTATAATTATTAATTGCCTCTTGATATTTACCTTGATAGCGTTGAACTGTTGCAAGATTGGATACTATAAGCGAATTATTATTATCTTCAGGAAAAACATTTAGAATTTCTTTCAGAAACAATTCAGCTTTATCCCAATTATGATTCTTGATATTATTCTCAGCCGAATCAACGAGCTCATAATAATCTTTTTGTGCATAAATGCTTAGAAGAGATATACCGATTAGAAGTATTGACAAAAATAATCGTTTCATATTGCAAATAACTTATATTGCGAAGTTACGTAAAAAATATTAATACAAACACAATTTTTATGTATGATTATACTTTTTAAGTATTTTAAAATGGATTACATAAAAGTTCAACAATAATGAAGGAAAAACTTTATTAAAAAATAAATAAGTAATGTTTTTTACAATATTGCAGTAAAAAATAATTAAAAAATGAAAAATTGCTTATTTTTCGCTATATTTGTAATTGGATAATTAAAATCACTATTATGCGAAAAAAAGAAATCATAAAACTATTATCAATGGCTTTATGCACTGCTATAGGAACAAGTGCTTATGCTCAAACATGGAAACAAGAAACAATAAAAGATCTAAATAATGGTAATTTCATAAATGTAGAAACTACGATTAATAAATTAAGTAAAAAAGAGAAAAAACAACAAAAATGGTTGGTTGATTCTTTACAAGATATAATGTTTCGAATCCGTAAAGATTTTAACTTGACTCCGGAAGAAGGAAAAAAAATACTACTTGAAAAAGTTCCTAATGCAACAGATGAATTGATTGAGTCTTGGAAAGAAAAAAAATACCTCGAGACAAGAAATATTGATGGAAAAGAATATTGGTTTAGAAAATCTATTAGAAATTTTAGCTTGCTAAACAAAGAACTATATTCATCAAAGATAGCCTTAGATAAAAAAGAAGACTATAATGATGTTCATAAAATATGTGAATATATTTTATCTCAAAAAACTGACGTCAACAATGTTTGTGATTGGAAAAAGATTGAATTGACATATTTTCTTGAAGTGCCTGCAAATGAAGTTCCATCAGGAGAAATTATAAGAGCATGGCTACCATTTCCTTATGATAATGGTCGCCAAAGAAATTTCGTAATAGATTATTCTTCGTCACCGGTAACTCATTCTGTTGGTAGTGTGCATAATACAGTCTATATGGAACAAAAAGCTAAAAAAGATACTCCTACTCGTTTTGAAATAAAGATGAGTTATGAAGTTGGTGCTCAAGTTTTTCATAGGGGTACAATTCTGCGAAATTTAAAACCATATAATACGCAAACACAAGAATATAAAGATAATACTTGCCAAGAGTTACCGCATATCATACTAAATGATAAAATGAAAGAACTGGCACTAAAAATAATAGGTGATGAAAAAAATCCTGTTAAACAGGCATCATTGATTTATGATTGGATTTCTGCAAATTATCCATGGGCAGGTGCTATTGATTATAGTACAATACCATGTATTCCTGAATATGTTTTAAATATCAATCATGGAGATTGTGGTCAAGTATCATTATTATATATCTCATTACTAAGAAATATTGGAATTCCGGCTCGTTGGGAAAGTGGTTGGGAATTTCCTTCAAGCAGTGCAGGCTGGCATGATTGGTTAGAAATTTATTTTGAAGGTACAGGTTGGGTGCCTTGTGATATGTCAAGAGGTAGAACTACATATAATGAGCCATTCCAAGATTTTTACAAAACTTCTATTGATGGATATAGATTTGCAACAAATAAAGGAACTAATGGTGAATTTTATCCTAAAAAGAAGTTTTTACGTTGTGAAACTGTTGATTTTCAAGCAGGTGAAGTCGAATGGAAAAATGGAAATATTTCAAGATTTAAATCAGATTTAATTATAAATAAAATAACTCCTATTACTATTAAATAACATTATATTATTATGATACGAACAATTAAGCTTTTAGCATTCTCATGTGCAATTATTTTGGGCTGTAATACAACAACTGCTCAAGAAAATGTAAATGAATTAATCGGTTCAATAAAAAAACAATTAGCTCCCGACTCAAGAATAGCAATTGTAGATATTAAAGCTGAAGAATCAAATGGGAAATGGACTCTTAAAGGAAAAGTTGATAACAATATTCTTAAGCATCACATTTTGCAAAATTTATCATCAAATGGCGTTAAATATATAGATAGTGTTTCCGTTCTTGAATATACTCAGGAAAAGCCTTGGGCTATTGTGAAATTAGCTATAGCATCACTTAGAACAGCAGGTAAACATTCTGCAGAAATGGCAACTCAAGCTATCATGGGTACACCAGTGAAAATTCTTGAATATTCCGGAGATTGGGCAAGAGTTCAAACTCCTGATGAATATATTTCATATGTTCCGAGCAATTCGTTACATAAAATAACACAGATTGAATTTGATGCATGGAGAAAGGCTAAAAGATATATCGTCACAGAGTATCAAACTCAATTAGTTGATGAAGCAGGAAATACAGTTAGCGACCTTGTAATGGGTAATATTCTTGAATATAAAGGAGAAAAAGGTAACCAAATAGAATTGTCTACCCCGGACGGTAGAATCGGATATGTTGAAAAAAACGAAGTTCAAGAATTAAGTTCGTGGTCAAATCAAACATTTAATGCAGAACTTATTTCGAAAGTTGCACATAGATTGATGGGACATGGATATCTTTGGGGAGGAACTTCAACTAAAGTAACCGATTGTTCCGGTCTTGTAAAAGTATCTTATTTTGCAAATGGTATAATTTTACATAGAGATGCGTCACAACAGGCATTAATAGGTTCTGTAATGTCTGCAGAGAATTGGAAAGAAGCACAATTGGGCGATTTGTTATTCTTTGGAAGTAAAAGCGGACGTGTTACTCATGTGGCTATATATTTGAAAGATGGAGAATATATTCATTGCTCCGGAAGAGTAAAAATTAATAGTGTTGACCCTAATGCCGAGAACTACTTAACGACTCCATTCTTATCAATGACTCGTATTAATGGAAAAATTGGTACAAAAGGTATTACTTTGGTAAAAAATCACATTTGGTATTTCTAATTGTTAACTATAAATATGCTAATATATGGACAGACGGAAATTTATAATAGGTTCAAGTGCCGGAATCTTGTCAGCATCTTCTTTAATGTCATTATCTGCTTTTGGTTGCAGCACAAAAACAACTACTAAATCAGGACATTTGACACTTCGTTTTAAACCTTATGAATTAAAGCTAAAACATGCATTTAATTTAGCAAAATCAAGCCGTACAACAACTCCTGATGTGCAGATAGAATTAGAATATGACGGTATAATTGGATATGGAGAAGCTTCTATGCCTCCATATTTGGGTGAAAGTATCGAAAGTGTTCAAAAGTTTCTTAGTTCTTTAGACCTTGCTCAATTTACAGACCCATTTAGAATAGATGATATATTGTCTTATGTTGATTCTGTTGCTCCAAATAATAGAGCAGCAAAAGCTTCAATCGATATAGCTCTACACGATTTACTTGGTAAAATTATGGGGCAACCATGGTATAAAATATGGGGATTATCTCCAGAAAAAATACACCCAACATCTTTTACTATAAGTAACGATACTCCTGATGTTGTTCAACAAAAAATAAAAGAATCTGAACAATATAAAGTTCTCAAAGTCAAAATGGGCGTACCTGGAGATAAAGAACTTGTTGAAAGTATTAGAAAATCTACAGATAGACAATTATGTGTTGATGCTAATCAAGGCTGGAATACAAAAGAAGAAGCCTTAGAGATGTGTCATTGGCTAAAAGAAAGGGGTTGTATCTTTGTAGAACAACCATTACCAAAAGAAATGCTTGATGAAACTGCATGGTTACGAGAACGTAGCCCTCTTCCTATAATAGCTGATGAAGCTTTTCAGCGATTACCGGATGTAGTTCGTTTTAAAGGCGTATATGATGGTATTAATATTAAACTTATGAAAAGTACAGGTCTTCATGAAGCTTATAAAATGGCCGTTTTAGCAAAATCGTTGGATATGTACGTAATGCTTGGTTGCATGACAGAAACATCTTGTGGTATTGCAGCAGCAGCACAATTATCACCTATGGTAGATTGGACTGACTTGGACGGAAATGTATTAATAGCTAATGATAGATTTGAAGGTCTCATTTTTAAAGATGGAAAAGTGATTCCGGCTGATAAACCTGGACTTGGTGTTTCTCTTATAAAAGGAATGGAATAAAACATATTACTCATATATATAATTGTCGGGCATTAAAAGATTGCCCGACTTTTTTTATTTACATAGTAAACGTGTCATATATTTTGACTAATTTTGTAATGTGGTTTATATAAAATAATGATTGATAAGTCTACAGTTGCAAAGATTTTGGATACTGCCGACATTGTTGAGGTTGTGTCTGATTTTGTCAATTTGCGTCGTCGTGGTGCAAATTATATAGGATTATGTCCTTTTCATAATGAAAAAACGCCTTCTTTTAGTGTGTCTAAAGCAAAAGGTATTTGTCATTGTTTTAGTTGTGGGAAAGGAGGTAGTCCCATTGGTTTTATAATGGAGCATGAACAACTCTCCTACTCTGAGGCACTTCGATATTTAGCAAAAAAATATCATATAGACATTATTGAAAAGGAGATGACAGATGAAGAGCGTAAAGCACAGTCAGAAAGAGAAAGCATGCTCCTTATAAATGAATTTGCAAGCAATTTTTTTGAAGAAAAATTATATGAAACCGATGATGGACGCGACATTGGATTATCCTATTTTTATGAACGAGGGTTCAGTGATTCCATTATAAAAAAATTCCATCTTGGATATTCTTTAGATAATAGCAATATGCTTTTTAACGAAGCTGTATCTAAAGGATATAACAAGAAATATTTATATGACACAGGTTTATGTATAGATGATAACAGAGGAGGAGGTTATGACCGTTTTAAGGGACGCGTTATGTTCCCTGTATTAAATATTGCTGGAAAGGTAATAGCTTTTAGTGGTAGAACTCTCAAAAATGATCATGCAAAATATGTAAATTCTCCAGAATCTATAATTTATAAAAAAAGTAATGAACTTTATGGATTGTATCAAGCTAAACAAGCAATAGTAAAAAAAGATAAATGTTTTCTTGTAGAAGGAAATGCCGATGTAGTTTCAATGCATCAAGCCGGATTTGAAAATACTATTGCATCTTTAGGGACAGCACTTACAATAAATCAAGTAAGGTTAATTCATAGATTTACTGAAAACGTAACAATTCTTTATGATGGCGATTCAGCCGGAATAAAAGCGGCATTACGAGCAATAAATTTATTATTGCCTGAAGGACTAAATATTCGCATACTTTTACTACCAGATGGAGATGACCCTGATAGTTTTTCACGAAAACATAGTGCAAGCGAATTTCAAGAATATATTGACAATAACGAAGTCGATTTTATTCGATTTATGAAGCAAATGCTTCTTGATGGAACAAAAGAAGATCCAATTAAACAAGCTGCTGCTATTGGAGATGTTGTATCATCAATAGCACTAATACCTTTTGATATACCTCGTTCGATTTACATAAAAGAATGTAGCGAATTGTTTAATATTGATGAAAAGGTAATAATCAGAGAGGTAAATAAAAAAATCGAACTAAACAAGCAAAAAGAACTAGAAAAAAGAAGTAAAAAAGATCTTGAAGATAAATCAGAAACACATCAAAACTTCGAACCAAAAAGTCCAATAGAAGAAACAAAAGAAAGTGTAAACGACATAAAAAACATTTCAACAAATGTAAAAATTCTATATCCACATGAAAAAGATATATTGAAATATGTCGTAAAATATGGTATGCTTGATTTTTGCAATGAAAATGGAAAAGATATGTCTATCTCATTAATACAATACATAGCAGATGAATTAAGTGTGGACAATCTTTCTTTTTCAAATCCTATTTTCGATAAATTATTTAATCTTTGTCTTTCTTATAGACAAGACTACGATAAAGAAAAAGATGTGTTTTTACAAAATTTAAATATTACAATATCTCAAAAACGAGAAGAAGGAATTCATTCCATAAAAGATGACATTCTTAATATACAAGATGTAGAAAAAAAGGAAAAAGAACTCAATGATGTATTAAACTCATTCTATAAATCTTCTTTACAGGAATTTCAAAAGTATTTTTTGGAAAAGAAATTAACTTCACATCCGGATGATGAGATAAGAAACATATCGTTAGATTTAATAAGTGAAAAGCACTTATTAAGCAAAATACATACAAGATATGGGACTATTAAATCTGATTTAGATAAACTTGACACTCTTGTTCCTCAAGCTATCTATAATTGGAAAGATGCTTTAATATTGTGTCAAATAAAAGATACTCAAAAAGAATTATTGCTAAATAATGGTAATACGGAAGAATTACTGAAACTTATTCAAGAATTATATGATTTAAGAAAAGAATTAGCAAAATATCTTGGAGATAGAGTCGTTAATCCCAAAAAGTAAAATACTTAACATATTAATTATAAACAGAAATGACAACAACTAACAAAATTCAACAAACTTTGCGAGATTCTTCAGCAATGCGATGGACCGCTTTATTGCTTTTAGCATCAGCAATGTTTTTTAGTTACATCTTCATGGACATTTTGTCCCCTATTAAAGATTTAATGCAGTCAACAAGAGGTTGGGACTCTACTGCTTTCGGCACAATGCAAGGCTCGGAAACATTCCTAAATGTATTTGTATTTTTCTTAATTTTTGCCGGAATCATTCTTGATAAAATGGGAGTAAGGTTTACTGCCGTATTATCGGGAGTTGTAATGCTTATAGGAGCAACAATCAATTGGTATGCAGTAACAGAATCTTTCATTAATAGTCCTTTAAATTTATGGTTTACTGAAAATTTAAATTATATACCCGGATTTGATGAATTAGGTATATCTCCATTCTACAAAGGTATGCCTGCTTCAGCTAAATTTGCTGCAGTTGGGTTCATGATATTCGGTTGTGGTGTTGAAATGGCAGGTATAACTGTATCTCGAGGAATTGTAAAATGGTTTAAAGGAAGAGAAATGGCTTTGGCTATGGGATCTGAAATGGCTTTAGCACGTCTTGGCGTTGCAACATGCATGATATTCTCTCCTGTGTTTGCAAAATTAGGCGGTACTATTGATGTTTCAAGATCAGTCGCATTTGGTGTTATATTATTGATGATAGCACTCATTATGTTCATAGTTTATTTTTTTATGGACAAAAAACTTGATTCACAAACAGGAGAAGCAGAAGAAAAAGATGATCCTTTCAAAATAAGTGATCTTGGTTCTATTTTAACAAGTAGCGGTTTCTGGTTGGTTGCTCTACTTTGTGTGTTGTATTACTCTGCAATTTTCCCATTTCAAAAATATGCAGTTAATATGCTACAATGTAATTTGACATTTACTGAAGTTGACCCAAATTCTTTTTGGGCAACAAATACGGTAACAGTTATTCAATATTGTATTATGTTAATTGTTGCAGCATCGGCTTTTGCAAGTAATTTTTCAAAAAATAAAACAACTAAAAGCAGTCTTTTAGTAATTGCCATTGTTGCTTTAACTATCTTCTGCTATATGGGGTATATGCGTCAAAGTGCTGAAACGGTATTCGCAGTATTCCCTCTTTTAGCTGTAGGTATAACCCCTATTTTAGGAAATTATGTTGACCATAAAGGTAAAGCGGCTTCAATGTTAATATTGGGTTCGATGTTACTTATTGCATGTCACTTAACATTTGCCTTTATATTGCCAATGTTTAAAGGTAATCCTGTAGGAGGTATAACGATAGCATATTTAACCATTTTAGTTCTTGGTGCAAGTTTTTCATTAGTTCCTGCTTCTTTATGGCCAAGTGTTCCTAAATTAGTTGATGCAAAAATTATAGGAAGTGCTTATGCTTTGATTTTTTGGATACAAAACATAGGTCTTTGGTTATTCCCTCTTTTAATAGGAAAAGTTCTTGATAAAACAAATCCAGAATTAGTTGAAGGATTGCAAAATGGAAGTATTTCACCGGAACAAGCTGCTGTATCATATAATTATACTGCACCTCTTGTTATGTTGGCTTCTTTAGGTGTTGCCGCTTTAATTCTCGGATTTATACTTAAAGCTGTTGACAAGAAAAAAGGGCTTGGTCTTGAAGAACCAAACATCAAATAAGAATAACCATTTTGTATCAAAATAAAAAGCACCATAAAGCTTCAAAAAAAGACTTTTATGGTGCTTTTATTATATAGGAACGACCAACATGGGTATATCGGAATGAAATATCATTCGATGAGCAATGCTCGGGCTAAACAGCCTTGCAAAAATATTTCTTTTTTTATTTGGTATTAATATAAGGTCGGTTTGACTATTTTTTACATATTCCTCAAAATCATTTAAAAAATTAGCGTCAGTTAAATGCTCTATTCTAAAATCAAAATCTTTATAATGAGATTGACAGTATTGTAACAATTGTTTCAAATATTGCTTGGATTTTTCATCTTTGCTTTGTTCTACAATAGGAATTATTGTTATATTTAATTTTTTGCCTTTAAATATACGTGCAAATACATCAAAAGATAATAAATCCTGTTGAATAAAATTACTAAAAAATGCTACATTTTTAATTTCTGAAATATTACTTATCTCCATACCTTCAGGAATTGAAAGCACAGGAAATTTTCCTGCATCCAAAACTTCAGCTGTTACGCTGCCTATTAATTCAGCTTCTTTTTTACTCTTTCCACGAGTCCCCATTACAATTAAAATAGGATTTTCTTTTTTAGCTATATCCAAAATTGATTCTTCAGGTACACCTTCTTCAACTTTGCTTATAAATTTCACACCAGGTAAATTACCTGACGCAATGTTATCCTTAATATAATGCTCAAAATCCGTCATTTTTTTAAGTGCTTTCTTTTCAGCATGTTTATCATCATAATCATCATCTGAAAATGGCATCATTGCCATTGCATATTGCATAGCAATATATGAATGTAACAATAAAACTTGTCCACCCAATTGTTTTGCGAAATCAAATCCTATGACACACGCTTTATTAGAATAGTCAGAAAAATCTATTGGTATCAAAATAAGAGGTTTGTTTTTGTCATCGATTGCTTCTTTTTCTTCAAATGACATTTCTTCTATAATCTTTAATGCTAATGGTAAATCTTGTTCATTAATTCTCACTCTAACCCCCGATGAGACAACTGGCTGAATGAGATTCACGTTATTTATAACAACTTGTATCCCCTCATTTTCCAATAAGGATTTTAAAATTAAAGCTTTGGCATAAGTATGTATTGCTATGGTTATAAGTCGATCTTTCTTTTCCATGTTTTTTATAGATTTAAATAATAAATACTCTTAAGAAAAAGGTCTAAAACTTATTCCGTTTCAGACCTCTCTAATTATTATTACTCTTTGTTTTCCGTTTCAAGCATATCTAATGCCATATCTAATATTTGTGTATCATCGAGTATTACATAACCTCCTTCAGGTCCCGGCTCAATGTGCAAACCACAATTACTACCATATTCATAATTCGAACCGCCAAAATAATTTCTTACAGTTTGTACGGTCAAATTTAACTTATCTGCAATTTTGTGCATTGAACCATCAGGTAAACTGTCTTTGATACGACGAAGTTCATTAAATGTTATAGTCTTTGACATGATAATATAGTTTTAGATTATTAATACTAATTTTTGTTGGTATAAATTTAGTAGTTTGTTATATATCTACCAAAAAAAACAATAACTTTTTTTTATGCTAAAAAACACATAAAAAAGAAACTATCAGTGTGACAAGTAGATTACATAATATTCCGTATGTCATATAATGTGATTCTTTAGATATTTCGACATTGAAACTATTGTTTGTATCTACGCTAAACAGTTTTAATGAAGACAAATTATAAATTTTATAAGCTATTAGCCCACTAAAGAATCCTACGCACATACCTCCTAATATATCACCGGGATAATGAACACCTAAATAAATTCTACTGTATGCTACCAAGGTTGACCAAAATATTAAAGTTGCACACAAAATTTTATTTCGAAATAATAAAGAAATAAAAATAGCAACACCTAAAGTATTGGCAGCATGGCTTGATACAAAACCATATAAACCACCTCTATATCCATTTACAACATGAATAAGATTTTCTATATTAGGATTATGAGTTGGTCTAAATCTTTCGACAAGTCCTTTAATTAATCCAGAAGAAATTTGATCTGCTAATAAAATAGTTAGTGTAATTCCAAATATTACCAATAGCGATTGTTTACTGTTTTTCCGGAATACAATAAATAATAAGACCAATGTCATAGGCATCCATGTGGCAGTTTTAGATACATACCACATAAATACATCAAAAAAATTACAATGAAGGCTGTTTAAATAAATAAGCAAACTTTTGTCAATAGCATCAAGATACTCAATCATAATACATTAAATTCTTTCTATATGTTCTTTTTTCAACCAAGCTCTATGCGTGTCGTCTGCTTTCACATCATACCAAATTTCATAACTTTCTCCAAGTTTATTTGAAATAGAATCTACAATAGTAACTTTATTACCTGCACTTAATATAAATGCTTCTTCTGTTTTATCTTTAGGAATGCGAGGAACAGTACTTAATGTTACTGAAGGAGATAGAATTATTGCTTTATTAGACGCTTCTACTCTTGATTTCATTGCAAATGAACATATTAAGCTTATTAAGACACCCAAAAGCATTATTCCGCTTCCAAAAAAACCGATTTTTCGTAATATTATTGTAGAAGTAAATACATATATCAAAATTCCAATAATAACGAAAATAAAACAAACTACAGATGTAACTGCCCAAGCATTAGACGATTGTAAGCCAATAAAATTATCTATTACTTGTGCTATAAACGACTTATTTTCAGTAACTTTTGTTTGTATTTTATCATTAACAAAATCAAGGTTTACTTTGGCATCATTATTTGTGGGATTTAGGAGTAAAGCTCGTTCATAATTTAAGACAGCATGCCCCAAATCGCCCAAACGATAATATGTATTACCTATATTATAATATAAATCACTTGATGAACCTTCTTCAATTGAAACTTGTAAATACAACTCCAATGCTCGATTAAAGTTATCATTATTATATTCACTATTTGCCTTTTCAAGAAGACTTTGTCCGAATATAGGGACTACTCCTATACAAAAAATCAATATTGATATTATATTTCTTTTCATATCTCGACTATTTTCTTTTTGTATTTTCAAGTTTATCCATTATTTCACTTGTTACATTATAAATTTCAGCCATATTACTTCCGCCCAATTCCGGAGCATATTGAGCAAATTCACATTTATCCAAAATTGAAATCAATTCATTAATAATTTGTTCATCTGCTCCATAATTACTTAATTCGAGCGAAATATTCTCTTTATTTAACTCAGAAACAGGTATATTCAATTTATCACTTAAATATCCCCATAGAGCTTTTAATATTTCAGCATAGAATTCATTGTTAAGATTAACAGTCATATACTCTTTTGCTCGTTTAAGCCTTTTCTTTGCAACTTTATTAGCTCGTTTCGTTTTCAATAATTGTATATTTGAGCGTTGCTTGATAGTTTTACGGTAGTACCACAAAATTGATACTAAAATGATAATAGGTATAATATACCAGAACCAGAAAAGATACGAATTTAAATACATTTCATGTATTTTCTGTATATTCAAGTTACCTAACTTTATATGAAGAATGTCTTTATTCTTCAATTCAAAATCTTTTGTAAACGTTGTCGAAACTGATGCAACACCTTTTCCAACTTTTAGTTTTTTTGCCGGAATATTAATTGTTACATATTTTGCAGAAGTAGGATCAAAATAGCTAAATTCACTTGCAGGAATGTCGTAATCACCCACAAATTGCGGAATAAATGTATATTCAAAAATAGAAGAGCCTTTAACTGTTGTTCCTGAAGGTTTAGCTTCTATATTATTTTGAGGATCATATACATCAAATTGAGAAGGGAAATTTACACTTGGAGCTTTTAAATATTTAATATTTCCACTACCGGAAATATCAACGGTATAAGTTGCAGCTTCATATGTTTTGAACTTATCCGGCTTTATGTTTGTTGAAACAGTAAATTGTCCTACAGCACCTTGAAAAGATGATGGTTTTGGAGTTGGCAAAGGCAAAATATTTACAGTAGCTGAATTTGATTTAACTTGCAATTTCTTTTCAACGGGTTGACGTATTATTCCAAATAAACTTCTTACCGATTCATATTGTACAGCAGTTACATCATAACTTCCTGAAGAAATTGTCAATTTACCCGATTTTTGAGGGAAAAGAATACATTTCTTTAATTCTGCTACCATATAATTTTCACCATTATAATGCTCAACATTATTCAAACTTGGCTCTATAGGCAATTCTTCAATCAGAAAACCGTCAAATGATGGTTGCAAAGTAGTCATAAATTGGCTTATTTGATATTTTGTATACAATTTTATTGTACATACAACTGCCTCTTGTTCAAAAACTCTTTGTTTAGACATAATAATTCTTACAAAAAGGTCATTTGAATTTAATGGCTTTGAGGTAGATTGAGAATCGATATCGTCAATTCTTACTCCCTGAGAATTAACACCTTGAGATGCACTTTTGTCAGGAGGTAAAACTTCAATCGTTAAAGCTTTAGAAGAATAGCGTTTACCCTCAACATCTATTGTTGCAACAGGTATGGTGTATGAACCGGCTTTATCAGCTCTATATAATAGTGTATATTCTTGCGATGAACTGCTTGAACTCTTCCCATTAATCCATTCTTGGCTATAAGAAGTTGATAATGATGGTCCATATATTTTTGTAACGCCATCAACTTTAGGCTCATTAAAATTAGAACCTTCAGCATTTCGCAAGACAAATCTTATATCAAATTTATTGCCTTGCACAACTTGTCGAGGTGCATGTGCTGTAAACGATATTTGTGCCGAGATTGCACTAGCACTCAATAATATGAAAAATAATGCTATTAGTGCCCTATTATTTATTCTCATTATTTTACTATATATACGATTTACCATTGATTTCCGGTCTTTCTTATATTTTGTGGTTTCTTAGCGTTAACCTTTTCTTGAGTAGTTTTTTCTTGATTTTGCATGGTTTGTAAAATTTGTTCCATGTTATCTTTACTCATTTCTTGCGGCTTTGGCTGTTGAGGTTGCTGTTGTTTATTTTCGTCTTTTTTATTCTGTTCTTCTTGCTTATCTTGTTCCTTTTTATCGTCTTGTTTATCTTTCTTATTATCTTTATTTTGTCCGTTATCCTTGTTCTGATTTTGTTCTTGCTTCTTAAGTTGAGCCAATCTTAGATTTTCACGAGCTTCATTGTCTTCAGGATTTTGACGTAAAGCATTTTTATAAAATTCAATACTTTGCTCATATTGTTGCCCATTATAAGCAAGATTGCCTAAATTATAAAACGCTTTTGAGCGTAATTCTGAATCATGAGAATTTTTTGCAACAGAAGTCAATAATTCTGTTGCTGTTTTCAAAGGATTATTCTCATCTTCTACATTAGTACCTCCACTCTGCTTAATCAAGGATAATGCTAAATTATAATTAGCCATTTGTGAATTTGCATTTTCACCAATAGCTTTTTTATATTCAACTTCAGCATCAGCATATCGTTTATCATTATATAACTTATTTCCTTTTCTTATAAATTCACGTTCTTTGCGTATTGTAACATCCTCATTGGTTCCTTTTGCGAAAGAAATCAATGGTAAAAACATAAAAAACAGAACTATTATTATTTTATCAAACTTTTTCATTTTGTTCTTCTTTTGAAAAGAAATTATATTTTCTCAACCAAGAATTCTTACTTTCTACAACAAATGTATCAATCAAAATCACTAATAAAGTCAGCCATGCAAAAACAGGGAATTGCTCGTTATGTTGGCTATAAACAACAGATTCAAGTTCTGTTGTTGAAAGTTTTTGCAATTGATTGTCTAAAACTTTAACTGCATCCATTGCATTACCTGATACATATACGCCACTACCGGCAGAAGCAATATCCTGAGCCATTTTTTCATTCAAGCGAGTTGTTACCACATTACCTGAATCATCTTTCATCAATTGCCCTCCACCTAAAGGTATCTGTGAGCCTTTAACTGTTCCTACACCAACAACATTCACTTGTACACCTTTTTCTTTAGCCTCTTTTGCCATAGCAACAGCATCATCTTCATGATTTTCTCCATCAGTTATAACAATAATGGCCTTTTGAGATTTCTCATTATCAGTAAAAGAATTCATTGCCAGTTTTATAGCTGCTCCAATTGCAGTACCTTGTGTCGGTACCATGTTGGTATTTATTTCGTTTAGAAACATCTTTGCAGACACACCATCGGTTGTAATAGGCATTTGAGTATAGGCATTGCCGGCAAAAACAATCAAACCAACTTTATCATCTTTTAATTTATCAATAACACGATCCATAAGCAACTTGGTTCGTTGCATTCTACTAACACCGTTTTGCTCATCCGTTGAACTTGCAAGCATTGAATTGGAAACATCAACACATAACATAACTTCAATGCCTCTTACTTTTGTTACCTCAGTTTTAGAACCGGCTCTCGGTCTTGCCATGATAATAATTATTAGAGCTATTGCTATTAACTCTAATGAAAGTTTTATCCAAGCTTTGTATTTTGATACGTCAGGCATTAATTCTTGTTCATTTAATTTTGGCCCGAAAATCGTCAAGTTTTTCACTCGTTTTTTTCGTGCAAACCAATATAAAATAATTATTGGCGGTAATAATGTCAAACAATATAAATATTCTGGGTTCCCGAAACTAAACATAATTTCTAAAATATTACTGTTTAATCGTTATCAAAATTTTATTAAGGTATATGTCTTAAAATAGTATAACGAGAAATAACTTCTACGACTACTAAAACAAATAATAGAATAGACCATTTCATATAATCATCTTCTGTATGACTATAATTTTTTACATCCAATTGAGTTTTTTCCAAACGATCTATATCACTAAATACCTCTTTTAAAACATTTTTACTTGTTGCTCTATAATATTTACCTCCTGTCATGCTTGCAATAGAACGTAGCGTACCTTCATCTATTACAACAGGCATTTTTTGATACTCCATTTTACCATAATAGTTAATACCAACCGGATATAAAGCTTCCCCATTACTTCCAACGCCTATAGTATAAATTTTCACACCCATTTCTTTTGCTATTTCAGCCGCAGTTAATGGTGCAACAACACCGGTATTATTAGATCCATCTGTAAGCAAAATAATACTTTTAGATTTTGCTTTACCGTTTTTAATTCTATTAATGGCAGTTGCAATCCCATCTCCAATAGCAGTTCCATCTTCAAGCATTCCCATTGATATGTCCTGTATGTAATTAAGTAGTACAGTTTTATCAGTAGTCATTGGAACTAAAGTAAAACTTTCCCCGGCGAAAATTACCATACCGATATTATCGCTTTCGCGTCCGGAAATAAATTGTGATGCAACATCTTTTGCCGCCTCAAAACGATCTGGTTTAAAGTCGCGTGCCAACATACTGGTTGACACATCTAATGCAATTATTATATCTGTTCCTTCTGTTTCACTTGTCGACCACTTATCATAAGTTTGAGGTCTACATAATATTATTATTAGGCAACCTATAGAAAGTAATCTAATTACAAACAACACATGTCGCATATATTCTTTCCACGATTTACCAATATTATTAAAAGGTAATAATGTAGAAACTTTCAATGTTGGTTCAGCTGTTTTTTGTTTTTTTATATACCATAATATAATAGGAATATATAATAAAAACAGCCATAAGAAATGTGGATGAGCAAAGTTAATCATTCTTTACATCCTCCTTTCCGTCTTTGTTTTCATTTGGATTATCTTCAATAGTCAAAACTACAGGTTTTGTTTCATTTACAAAATTAATAGCACGTTGATATGCGACTTCATTATCTTCAGGTAATGGTCTCATTTTTGCAAACTTAACAAAATCAGCCATTTCAAGAACCTTACTCAATTGTTCATTTACTGCATGTGATTCCTCATTTTTACGTAATATATCTATAATTTGTGCAGAAGTCATTTCCATTGCATTAATGCCAAATCTTCTATCAATATAATTGCGTAAGATATCAGTCAAACGAGTAAAATATTCCTTATCATGTCCTGCTTCCCATAATTTTTCATTCTTTAATTGAGTAAGTTTCATCATTGCCTCATCATATGGAGGTAATATAACTTCTTCTTTCTTAACAAAAGGAATTTCTCCTTTTTTAAACAATTTGATATATGCGTAAACAGCACCAGAAACAATTATTAAAATTATTAAAATGAGCCACCAATATTCCACGATAAAATCAGGTAAATAATCTGTGATAAAAAATGGAGGTTCAACAATAGATTTTAAATCATTGATTGTAGTTAAACTGTCAACTTTTATAGGAACAACTTTTAAAGTTAAAGTATTTGACAAAAAAGTATCATTTCCTACAATATATTTAAATTCCGGAATTACATACATACCGGAATCAAATGATTGTATTATTATATCACGATTTATTTGTTCTCTGTCATTTCCTAAATCGCTTGTATCTGCTTTCAATCGCTGAGAAACTTCAACGAAAGAATTTAATGTATCTACGTGTTCGTTTATAAAAAAACCTTTTGTACCTTTATCTTGAACAATTTCCATGTGTAATGTTGTTTTTTTGCCCATCAACAATAACGTGGAATCCATTTTTGTCGTTATCAACACATTACCTGCAGTAATAGATATTGCCGATAATGTCAAGATAAATAATAACAGTATATTTTTGATTCTTTTCATAATTGTTATAAGTCAATTGTTATCTTGTCCCCCGTTTCTTAAACATAGACATAAGAGACTTGACAAAATCCTCATCAGTGGCAATTGACACCACTTCAACTTTGCAACGTTGCATAGTTACATTCATATTCAATTGTCTTTCATACCACCATTTATTATATGCTTGACGCACACTTTTTGAACTTGTGTTAATCCAACGAACTTCATTTTTCTCTGAATCTAACAGTTTCATCAACCCTACATCAGGCAACTGAGTTTCACGTTTATCATAAACCTGTATAGCAGTTAGGTCATGTTTGCGACTTGCTATAGACATCGATTGATAATAATCATGAGTGTCAATAAAGTCAGAAATCAAAAAAGTTGCACAACGCTTCTTTAATACACCGGTTAGATATTCTAATGCCATATTAATATCTGTCCCTGAAGATTCGGGTTGGAACTCAAGCATTTCTCGAATCAACAATAATATATGTTTTTTACCTTTCTTTGGTGGTATGAATTTCTCTATCTTATCGGTAAAAAACATCAACCCTACTTTATCATTGTTTTGTATAGCAGAAAAAGCTAAAGTTGCAGCAATTTCGGCTATCATTTCTCTTTTAGGGACTCCTTGAGCACCAAACATTCTACTGCCTGACACATCAATAAGTAACATGACCGTCATTTCTCGTTCTTCTTCATAGACTTTTATATAAGGTCTATTATGACGAGCTGTTACATTCCAATCAATATCACGAACATCATCACCATATTGATATTCGCGTACTTCAGAGAATGTCATACCACGCCCTTTAAACGCTGAATGATATTCTCCGGCAAATATGTTTTGAGACAGTCCTTTAGTCTTAATTTCAATCTTACGGACCTTCTTCAACAACTCATTAGAATCCATTTAAAAAAGTACTATAATAAATTAAGGTACTGCTATTTTATCCAAGATTTCACTTATAACCTCGTCTGCACTAATATTGTTCGCTTCAGCTTCATAAGACAAACCTATACGATGTCTTAAAACATCATGACTTACTGCACGAATATCTTCGGGTATAACATAACCACGATTCTTTAAAAAAGCGTATGCACGTGCAGCACGAGCTAAACTGATAGATGCACGAGGTGATGCTCCAAATGAAATTATACTTGTTAAATCATTTAATCCGTAATCACTTGGGAAACGTGTTGCGAAAACAATATCAACAATATATCTTTCAATTTTTTCATCGATATATATTTTATTAACCAATTCACGCACTTCGACTATTTCTTCGGGCTTAACCAACGCCATAACATTCGTTTTTATGGAATTGATATTTTGTCGAACTATCAATTTTTCTTCGTCTTTATTAGGATAACCGATTATAACTTTCATTAAAAAGCGGTCAACTTGTGCTTCAGGAAGTGGGTATGTTCCTTCTTGCTCAATTGGGTTTTGCGTTGCCATTACAAGGAATGGATTATCTAATTTGAATGTATTATCACCAATTGTAACTTGGCGTTCTTGCATAGCTTCGAGTAACGCACTCTGAACTTTTGCCGGAGCACGGTTTATTTCATCCGCTAATACAAAATTAGCAAAGACAGGTCCTTTTTTTACTTCAAAGCTTTCATTCTTAATACTGTAAACCATAGTACCCACAACATCTGCAGGCAATAAATCAGGTGTAAATTGTATACGGCTATACTTCGCATCTACCAATGTTGCAAGAGTCTTTATTGCAAGAGTTTTAGCAAGCCCCGGAACACCTTCTAATAATATGTGACCGTCAGCCAACAATGCAATAAGTAATGACTCGACCAAATGTTTTTGTCCTACTATGGTTTGATCCATACCTTTTGTTATCATATTTACAAAATTGCTCTTTGCAGCAATCATGTCATTAAGTTCTCTGATATTAACAGATTCGTTCATTGTTACAAACTATTTTTGTGATCAATTTCTTTGTTATTTCTTTATATATGCAAATATATTACATTAGCTGATATTATAACAATCGAAGGGAGTTAATTTATAATATTTTAAGTTAGTAATGTTAAATTACAATATTTTTTCAGCAAGTAATTTCGCTTTCTTCACACTCTCTTCATTATTTTTATCTATACCGTATTTATCGGCAGGTGGAATTACTACCTCCAAACCAGGTGCTATTTTATTTGGGTTTGCAATTTTATCTTTATTATCTTCATAGATATAAACCCAGAATTCATACCTACCATAATGTTTCCTAGACATTTTTGTCAAATAATAATTAACTCGTACTGTATCAACAACAATTTTAGGAACATCTGTTGTAACTTGCATCTTTTTTTGCTTATTCATCGCAGTATCAACTACATCAGAATCTATTTTTAGTTCTGTCTTTGGGGAATCAGATACAGAATCTTTAAACAACAAAAAGTCCATAAAACAACTGCGACATACAGCTATAGCAATAACACCTATCAGAATACACAATAAAATACCACCGGTAAATCCCAAGACAAAAGACTTTCTTGCATCGTTTTGCTGATGTTTTTCTTCAAACTCTCTGTCACTCTCGAAACACTCTATTGGCTCATTATTTACTTCTGATACATTATCCGATATATCATTAATTTCTTCATCTTCTTTAGCTGTAGCTGTCTCCTCTTGATTTTTATTTTCGCAAGAAGCATCTTTTTGCTCAGTTTCAATATTGGATGTCTCGTTTACATTTGACAAGGCATTTTCAACAAAAGGAGGTGGTAGCATTTCATCGTTTTCCTCAATTTTTATCTCATTTTTAGAATCCAATTCGCCATCATCAAGAGAAGCAAGTTCTTTAAGTTCTTTCTCTGTAATATTATCGTCTAATATAATCGTTTCAAAGCCATCAAATGGCATATTTATAGCTTCAGCTATAACCTTATCCGGAGTAAAACTTATTCTATTATGTGACGGAATCTCTAATTCTTCACCGGTATTCACATTTACGCTTTTGCGTGATGCTATTTCGACTACTTTAAAGACACCCAAATTTTTCACTTTAACAGTTTCTCCTTGCTCTAAACGCTCTTTTATTGTTCCAAACAATTCTTTAAGGAATAATTCACTAGTTCGCTTTGAGGTATTGGTAAGTTCTGCTATATTGTCAACAAGTTCGGGAAAAGTTATCTTATTATTCATTTAGTACATGTATAAATGCAATATTTTTATTAGTTGGCATTAAAAAATCATTTCACTTTTGATTTAAGCAATGCACTTGGTTTAAAAGAAAGCGTGATTTTAGGAGGGACAAGCATACGTTTCCCATTTGCGGGATTAACAACAATTCGTTCTGATTTTTTTTTAGCTTCAAAAGTCCCAAATCCCGGTATTGCAATACTATCAAGCTCTCCACACCGTTCTTTTATTGTTGTTACAAGAGCATCCATTAATTTAGATACATCATCATAACTCCTTCCCATTTTTTTGGAAATTATATCTTGCAATTGTTTATTATCCATAACACATAAAGTCAGTTTACAAAAATACCAATTTATCATCATATTACGCACATCTATTAACATTTATTTTAATAACGGTATTTTTTATTATTAATTCATGATAACGTAATATAAAGAAAAATATGTACTTTTGTATCATTATGTATGAACCATTAGCAGAAAGATTAAGACCCAAAACGCTTGATGAATATATCGGGCAAAAACATCTTGTGGGAGAAGGTGCCATTTTAAGAAGAATGATAGAATCAGGTAATATTTCTTCATTTATTTTATGGGGTCCTCCTGGTGTTGGCAAAACAACCATAGCTCGAATTATAGCAGAACAAGCACAAGTTCCTTTTTATACGCTTTCTGCTGTAACATCAGGAGTAAAAGATGTGCGTGACATTATTGAACGCTGTAAGCACGATGCACAAAGTATGTTTTCAAAAGGACGCCCTATTTTATTTATTGATGAAATACATAGATTTAACAAATCTCAACAAGATTCACTTCTCGGTGCAGTAGAAAATGGAACAGTTACACTAATTGGAGCAACTACAGAAAATCCATCTTTTGAAGTTATTCGCCCATTACTTTCCAGAGCTCAAGTATATGTACTTAATCCTCTAGAAAAAAATGATTTACTTGAACTGCTTAATCGTGCTGTTTCTACTGATAAGATTTTTTTAAATCGAGAAGTAAGAATAGAAAGCACCGAAGCCTTATTGAGGTTTTCAGGAGGAGACGCCCGCAAACTCCTCAATATTCTTGATTTAATAATGCAATCAGTCTCTGTTCATGAACCATTTGTTATTAATGATGAAATTGTTACACAACGATTACAACAAAATCCAATGGCTTTTGACAAAAACGGAGAACTTCATTATGACATTATATCTGCATTTATAAAAAGTGTACGAGGCAGCGATCCTGATGCTGCTATCTATTGGCTTGCACGTCTTATTGTAGGAGGTGAAGACCCCAAATTTATAGCAAGACGTCTTGCTATTCTTGCTGCAGAGGATATTGGTTTAGCAAATCCAAATGCATTGCTCTTAGCAAATGCTACATTTGATATTCTTCAAAAAATAGGTTGGCCTGAAGGGCGTATTCCGTTGGCTGAATGTACTATTTATCTTGCTACATCGCCTAAAAGTAACTCTGCATATATGGCAATTAATTCAGCCATTGAATTTGTTGAGAAGACTGGGAATTTACCTGTCCCTCTTCACATTCGTAATGCCCCAACAAAACTAATGGAAGAACTTGGATATGGTGCAGGCTATAAGTATGCACACGATTATCCCGGAAATTTCGTACCTCAAGAATTCATGCCTCAAGAAGCTAATCATCCAACATTTTGGAAAGCTGCAAATAATCAAGCTGAAATAAAATTGGCGGAACGCATGAATGTATTATGGAATAAAAACAAAGCTGATTAAACGTTTTTTTAGATAAATTCAGTAATTTAATTCACTTAATTACTTAACTTTGCAATGCAATGTATTTACATGTACATGAATGTAAATACATATCTATGAAAACTTGACATATATAACTAAATACATTTATAAAAATAATATTATGAGTTTAAATATTGTAGTTTTGGCAAAACAAGTGCCAGACACTCGTAATGTGGGCAAAGATGCAATGAAAGCAGATGGCACAATCAACCGTGCTGCACTTCCTGCGATCTTCAATCCTGAAGATTTAAATGCATTAGAACAAGCCTTGAGACTTAAAGATGAACACCCTGGTTCAAAAATCACTCTATTGACAATGGGACTTCCGCGTGCTGCTGAAGTTATTCGTGAAGGATTATATCGTGGTGCAGATACCGGAATCGTTTTAACCGACCGTGCTTTAGGTGGAGCAGACACTTTAGCAACATCCTATTCTTTAGCTGCTGCTGTAAAGCATATTAAGGATTATGACATTATAATCGGTGGACGACAAGCTATAGATGGAGACACTGCGCAAGTTGGGCCTCAGATTGCTGAAAAATTAGGTTTACCACAAGTAACTTATGCTGAAGAAGTTTACGTAAATGATGGAAAAGCAACCATTAAACGTCGTATTGAAAGCGGTTATGAAACTGTAGTTTCTCCTCTTCCTCTTGTTGTAACTGTTAATGGTTCGGCTGCTTCATGCAGACCTCGTAATGCACGCCTTATTCAAAAATATAAATATGCTGTTACTCCAAGTGAAAAGGCATTACTTAGTGATGAAAAAGCAAAATGTCTTGAAGGTCGCGATTATTTAAACCTTATGGAATGGAGTGCGACCGATGTGGAAGCAGATCCAAATCAAATAGGACTTAATGGCTCTCCAACGAAGGTAAAAACAGTCGTAAACGTTGTGTTTACGGCTAAAGAAAGTAAACAACTTGATGGCTCTGATGATGCAGGAATCGAAGAACTTATCCAAGATTTAATAGCAAATCACACTATCGGTTAATTCATCTAACAATTATATTGAAATAATTATGGCAGATTTAAATAATCTAATAGTATATTGTGAATATGAAGATGGTAAAGTTGCCGATGTGAGTCTTGAATTGCTTACCAAAGGACGTAAACTTGCCTCTGAACTAAATGTTAAGTTAGAAGCCATCGTTATTGGCGACAAACTTGAAAATATAGAAAAACAATTGTTTCCTTATGGTGTTGATGTTGTGTATAAAGCAGAAGATTCAAGACTTTACCCTTATACATCACTACCCCACTCATCTATCATCATAAACCTATTTAAAGAAATTAACCCCCAAATTTGCTTAATGGGTGCTACTTGTATTGGTCGAGATTTAGGACCTCGCGTTTCCTCTTGCTTGCATAGTGGTCTTACTGCCGATTGCACATCATTGGAAATAGGAGATCATAAAGATCCCAAAACAGGAGCAGAATATAGCAATTTATTATATCAAATTCGTCCTGCGTTTGGTGGTAATATTGTTGCAACCATAGTAAATCCTGAATGTAGACCACAAATGGCTACAGTTCGTGAAGGTGTCATGAAAAAAGAAATTTATGACACAAATTACAAAGGCGAAGTTGTAGACCTTGATGTAAACAAATATGTAAGCGATGCCGATTTTGTTGTAAATATTATTGAACGTCACATCGAAAAAAGTAATATTAACATCAAAAATGCTCCAATCATTGTAGCCGGAGGATATGGCGTTGGAAGTAAAGAAAATTTCGATCTTCTACACGAATTAGCCAATGTTTTGGGCGGTGAAGTTGGAGCTTCACGTGCAGCTGTTGATGCCGGATTTACCGAACATGCAAGACAAATTGGTCAAACAGGTGTTACTGTTCGCCCTAAATTATATATTGCGTGTGGTATCTCAGGACAAATTCAACATGTAGCAGGTATGCAAGATAGTTCTATCATTATTTCTATCAATAATGATCCTAATGCACCAATAAACACCATTGCAGATTACGTAATTACAGGAAATATGGAAGATATTGTTCCTAAACTTATTAAGTATTACAAAAAGAACTCTAAGTAAAAAAATCATGGCTAATTTCTATACAGACAATCCAGACTTGAAGCATCATCTTAATCATCCATTGATGAACAAGATTGTTGAGCTAAAAGAACGTAATTATACAGATGCCGAAAAATTTGATTATGCTCCATTCAATTTTGAAGACGCAATGGACTCCTACGATAAAGTACTTGAAATTGTAGGGGAATTGTGTGGCACCACTATTGCAGAAAATGCAGAAAGTGTAGACCACCAAGGTCCTCGCGTGGAAAATGGTAAAGTCATATATGCCGATGGGACTCAAGAAAATATCGAAGCTTGCAGAAAAGCCGGTTTAATGGGAATGGCAATGCCTCGACGTTTTGGCGGTTTAAATTTTCCTATTACTCCTTACATTATGGCTGCAGATATTGTGAGCCGTGCTGATACTGGTTTTGAAAACCTTTGGGGACTTCAAGATTGTGCTGAAACGATTTATGAATTTGCTGATGAAGATCAAAAACAACGCTACATAACTCGCGTGTGTGCAGGAGAAACAATGTCAATGGACTTAACCGAACCTGATGCCGGTTCTGACCTTCAATCCGTTATGCTGAAAGCAACACCACAAGAAGATGGAACATGGTTATTAAATGGCGTTAAACGTTTCATTACAAATGGAGATAGCGATATTCATTTGGTTTTAGCTCGTTCAGAAGAAGGAACAAAAGATGGACGTGGACTTTCTATGTTTATCTATGATAAGCGTAACGGTGGTGTAACCGTAAGACGTATTGAAAATAAAATGGGTATTAAGGGCTCTCCTACTTGTGAACTTGTTTACAAAAATGCAAAAGCCGAACTTTGTGGATCACGTAGATTAGGCTTGATTAAATACGTTATGGCTCTAATGAATGGAGCCCGCTTGGGTATAGCAGCACAATCTGTAGGTGTGAGTGAAATCGCATATCGCGAAGCTCTCGCATATGCTCAAGATCGCAAGCAATTTGGAAAAGCAATTATAGAGTTTCCTGCTGTTGCTGAAATCCTTTCAACAATGAAAGCAAAACTCGATGCATCTCGCTCTCTATTATACGCAACAGCTCGTTTTGTTGATATGTATAAAATATATGAAGATATCGCAAAAGAGCGTACGCTAACTCCTGAAGAACGTGCTGAGATGAAATATTACAGCAAACTTGCAGACGCATGTACACCTATGGCTAAGGGTATGGGCAGTGAATATTGTAATCAAAATGCTTATGATTGCATCCAAATTCATGGTGGTTCAGGCTTTATGAAAGATTATGCTTGCGAACGTATTTATCGTGATGCACGTATTACTTCAATATATGAAGGAACAACTCAGCTACAAGTTGTTGCTGCTATTCGTCACGTAACAACCGGTACTTATAGCAAATTTATTCAAGAACTTGATGCAGCTGAATATGCAGCACATTTAAAACCTCTACAAAGCAAGTTACAAACAATGACTGCCACCTACGAATCTGCTCTTGCAAAAATTAGTGAAGTAAAAGATTCTACTTATACCGATTTTCAAGCACGTCGTTTAGTCGAAATGGCTGGTCACATTATTATGGGATACTTGTTGCTTGCTGATGCTACTCGTACAGAACGTTTCACTAAATCGGCAAACAATTATATTCGTTTTGGTGAAGCCGAAATTTCTAAACATGCTGAATTTATAAACAAATTTGACATGGAGTCATTGTCTGATTATAGCTACACAACAGCTGAATAAATCGAAGTATATACTAGTTCTAAATATCAGCAATATCAAAAAAAATGATATTGCTGATATTTTTTATTTTCATTACATTCATCAATAAATATATCATAGTTTTTACCTAAATTTGCATCTTATTTCATTTAAACAAGCATAAATTGGGAAATTTACGTAAAAAGAACAGACCAACACCAATAGCGTCAGCTATTCCTATTACATTTCTTATTGAAACATTAATATTTATCCTTTTAACAAAAGGTACCGATTCTATATCTGAATACAGCCATTTAATTTTACTTAGTGCCGCATTATTATCATTCTCT
>CAZHXA010000023.1:0-34257 GCA_964536025.1 uncultured Muribaculaceae bacterium | reverse complement strand
TGCCTTACAAGCAGAGGGTCGGCGGTTCGAATCCGTCAACGCCCACGACAAAAAAAGCGATTCAATCAACGATTGAGTCGCTTTTTCGTTTATTCCCCACCCCGCCCCGTTTGGACTTAAAAATAGGGAAGGGAAAGCTATAATTCTGAGTGTCCGTAACGAGCGAGAGATACAATGCCGAAGGCATTGTAAGCTGAAAACCGGAAGGTTAAATCGGAGTCATAAAAACGGTTCAGTAGTTATTTAGTGTGGAAATAAATAACTACTGACCCATAAAAACATGAAGCAAAGTTATGAAGGTAAGAAACAACAAAAGCCCGGCGAAACCGGGCTTTTGCGTTTTTTATATTGTTGCTAACTATTAAAGAACAACTTTAACAGCTTTAGCACCTTGCTTCTTAACGAATACACCGTTTTCAGGGTTAGCAACCTTTACACCTTGCAAGTTGTAGTATTCAACAGGAGCGTTGTCAGCAGCGATTTCTTCGATAGCTGAAGAACCAGCAGGAGTAAATTCATAAACTACAAGACAAGTACCTTGTACCAATTGAGAAATATAAGCAGTTCCATTAGCGTTTACAACTGCAGAGAAGTCTTCAGCATATTTGTCAACTTGAAGAGGACCTTCAGTTCCGGCAACTTTCTCACCTTTTTCTACATCATAAATAGCCAAAGCAGTAGTACGACTACCAGCTGCATTAGGAGCAGGAAGAACTGCATATTTTACGCCATCAATTGTAAATGCAGCAAGACCAGTTGAACCAGCACCACCATTACCTACATTTTCAACATCTACTAACTCATTTTTAGTATCATTTGTACGAAGTAATTTCTTATTAGCATATCCACGGTGGTAAACATAGAATTCAGGTGCTTTATCTGCATCATCTTCTACAGTCTTATCAGGGAACGCAATTTTAGTTTCATTTGTAAGAGCAACAGGAGAAGTTACCAAATATGAATAGTCCTTATCTTGCTCTCCTTCAAAAATATTATAAACGATAACATTTGCTTGTGTAGTAGGAGCTACAGCGATAAAACCGTTTGTAAGCACATCACCTGCAGCTGAAATAAAGTCAGCACGAGTAGCAGTAGCAGGAGAAGGAACTTCACATGAAACATGAGTCATAGCGCCTTCAGGGTCTATAACAACAAATTCGTTAGCAGATGCTGCATTAGGGAAATTAAGGTTTACAACGATGTTACCTGCAGCATCAACAGCAATAGCACGACCTATTTTATAAGCATTAAAAGTAGGATTACCCAGAGAATCTTCGCCATGTATACCGATTTCATTTGTTGTATTAAAATCCAAAATATCGTAAGATTTCTGCAAGTTACCTTTCATGTCGTAAAGTTCTACACAATTTGTGGACATGTTAGCAACTGCAAGTTTATCACCTACGATTTCAGCATTACGAACGTTAGCAGCCCATTCAGCTACTTGAGTGTCAAATTTAGTGATTTCTTTAAGTGATTGAGCATTAGCAGAGCAAGCAAGCACTGCAGCAGCACCTAAAAGTAAAAATTTCTTCATAATTAATAATGTTTTAGTTAAAAAAATAGTTTTTAGTTTATGTAACATGGCATACACCACACTACATGAAAATTACATCGGCAAATTAAAGCATTTTTTTTATAACACACAAGTTTTTTCATTATTTTTTAAACATACAATTTTAATTGATATATCGTAGCCAATCAAAAAAAGAAATGAGGCGTAACCCACAATGGTTCGCCTCATTTCTTTACTATAATACTTTATTATTCTACTTTTATCAGAACAATTTAGTCTTATTAGGATTAATACAGATACCAAATGCTTTATCGGTATTACCTTCCATACTCTTAATAGTAGAAGTAGAGTAATCGAAGTATTTAACACCTGTAGTAGTTGTTTCACCGTCTTCGGCATTGAAACCAAAGTAAACATTACCTGTAGTTTGGTCAACAGCAAATTGAGACACATACAAAGCTTCATAAGAAGAAGCTGTACCTGCAGTAGTTGCGGCATTCATCTTAATGTATTTAGAGTGTGCAGTTACTGCCAAGCCTTCTTCATAAGCAGGCATGTTATATTGAGCAAAACCTACACCTACAGCACCCGAAGTCAACCAGCAATACATTTTGCCGTGAGTTTCATCAAGAGCAAAAGCCTTCATTGTTGCACCATCCAACAATATTTCAGTAGGTTTCACATCGGTTACACCTATATCGCTTGATTTGAAACGATAGATACCTGTTGCGTTGTAGCACTTAGGCCACCAGTAAACGCCTGTTTTATCAACAGCGATAGCAGTAGAAACGGCACCATAAGCAATACCTTTTCCATAGTAACCCAAAGATTGGTTTACAAACAACCAGTTATCGGTTGTATTTGAGTTAACACGTTTTTCTACTGCACCTCTTGTAGTCAAAGAAATAGAGCTGACACCGGTATTACGGTCGGTATAAAGCAATTTATCACCGCTTACACAACCATGGAACGGGTCGCTGAAAGCATGTCCGCCCACATTGGTAATAACAGTATTTGCATAAGTACCATCAGCACTCATCACAGTGATTTTACCATCGCCAAGCACACCGTCGTCATCATTTTGGAAGCAGAAATTTTTACCGCTATCCAAGATATAGATGTAATCTTGATTATCAACAGTGGCAAACACCAAGCATTGTGGAGTTACACCGCTTGATACACCCATATCGAAAGGAAGGTTCTTTGTACCTTCAGGAAGAGTACCTTCAGGAATCATCTTATAAGCCTTGATATTACCACCATAAGAAGCATAATACAATGTAGGAACAGCTTCGGTGTATCCCACTTGAACATTCAAGTAAGAGTCGTCCAAACGGCGATTTTCACCATCAACATCGAAGTAAGTTTGAACTTCGATTTTTTGAGAACCCACATTCTTAAACTTCAAAGTACCCGGGTTGTCGATAGAACCATCTTCGTGAGAATATCCTTCAAACTCGGCAATTTCAGTACCATCAGCAAGAGTTGTACCTTCAGGGAACCTCCACAAGTATTTACATTTCAAGTTATCAGGGTTAGGCAATTCGATACCCAAATCCACAGTAACATCGTTAATAATTACAATAGAATCGCTTTGACTTTCAACGCTCAACACAGGAACGATGTCCATTACAAGAATAGGATAAGTGCGAGAACCCACACCATCAACATACAAAGTAACTTTATACTCACCAGATTTATCAAATTTGTGAGTAGGATTAGGATCGGTAGAGTCAATTTCGCCGTCGCCATCAAAATCCCAAGATACCGCACCCGATTTAGCCGAAGTATTGGTAAATTGGAATGTTGATACATAATAGAAGTCACGTTGATATTCATTACCTTCAACACAGAAAGTGAAATCAACATCTTTAGTTGGCAGGTTTTTATAATCGGGTTCTTTTTCCACACAAGAAGAAACCGCAAAAACGACCAACATCAAAGCTAAAATATTTTTAATTTTCTTCATATTCCTTACACTTTAATTAGTTTAGATCAATTGTCTTAGCTTCGGTATCCATACCAACTTTACCATTGCTGTCAACAACTTTAAATTGCGGAATAATGGTATAAGAACGAGTGAATTCAACAGCATAGCTCTGATCGGAACTATTGTAAATCCAAGCTTCAAACGGAATCAATTCAACAAGTTCTTTCCACAAAGGCATGTACTCAGCACGAATACTTGTTATAGCAGCACCCACGTCGTCAGAATAACGGCAGAATACCCAGTGAGGAGCTTTGTAGACATCGAAGATTCTGTCTTCGGCTATACCTTGAGCAACAGCTTCTTCTTTAGTAGCAACTTCATGCTCAATGGTAACACCGTTTTCAACTGTTGTGTAATAATAATGGTCCACAACGTCGGTCTTAGCACCAAACCACAAATCACCCTTAGTATGTCCTTCTTCTTCGGAGTCGGTCCAAGGAAGCGGAGTAAGATCAGGATATTTAGCATTTACTTCATTGAATTGTTGTTCAGTAAACGCATACTTCAAATAAACTTCACGCAAACCTGAGAAATAAGTACTGTCTTTGGTCAAATAATTTACCATTTTTTCCTTAAATTCAGCTTGGAAAGTTTCAGGATAGTACATATCAAATTTAGCTTGATCCCAATCGGCAGGACTTGCCCAAGTGACAGGGCTTAAAGTGCGAGAAGTAGGGAAAGAAGCATTTAATTGATACTCGGTACCCTTAATGGTGTCCAATACAGCCATGCTGTGAGGGAAAGTAGCCAACAAGTGGAAACCGCGAACGGTATCAACGGCATTTACAGTTTGTGAATAAGCCGGAGAAGTAATCAATTTTTGAACAGCCGAAGCACTCTCGCTGCGTGTAATCATACCCCAAACTTCAGAACGTTCGATAGTCACGCCCGGAGCCGTAGTATAATACTTGCCTAAGAAACCTGCTTCATTACCGGCTTTACATACAGAACTTGAAAGTTCCCAAGAAACAGTGGGAAGCACTTGTCCAAGCTCCATATTATCGGCAAAAGGGTCGTTTACTGCACAAGAAGCCATCAAAAAAGCTCCGGTTGCAACAAGTCCTATTTTATTATATAGTTTCATATACTTTTTTCTAAATTTATGATTTCACTAATCTCAATTATTTACCGGTTAAAGAAGTGCAAACTCCGGCATCTTGAGCCCAAATCAAAGGCTTTTGAATCCATTTATAGTTATTGTAAGCACCCAAACGTTCCAATTCGGCACGGTTGTATTTACCTTCGGTATCAGGGTCTTGAGGAATACGTTGTACCCAAAGATTTTCCTTTTCTGCATCGGTCAATCCGTCAATCCAATAAGCTGAATACAAATTGTAAGGACGACGCAAGTCAGGATAAACGATTTCATTGGCAGTTCCTATACCGTAATTGTTACGTTTATTACTGAAGTGATAACGACGCATATCGGTGAATTGCTCAGGTTGCATATACATTGCGATATACTTTTGAGTCATCAAACGTTCCAAGTTGAATCCTTCCGGCTCGAAGTACCAAATTTCGTTACCGCGTTCAGAAACAGGACGAGCATACACAATTTTATTACCTCTTCTGTCAATAGTATAGTACTCTTCGTTATATAAGAAAGCTTTAACTTGTGCATCCCATCTTTCTGCATCGGTAACACCCGGCTTATTATTGTCAGCTTGTCCGGGATTCTTTTTATCTGCAGTTGCATAATTAGCTTGGAAGAAGTCCAAATGTCTTTGGATATTGTTTTTTGTAGCTTCTTGAGCCAATTCACAAGCTCTTACCTTATCACCCTTCCAATATAGAGCTTCAGCCTTAATGAAGTAAAGTTCTTCCATTGTAAAGATAGGGTTGTAACCTGAGATAGAACCTGCATAAGCACCCATATACAAGTTAGGATAGTAATCCACTTTGTAAGTAGTACCCATACCGATGTTGTTTTCAAGATAACGAACTTTTGCAGCTTTATCTTCAGCAGGTCCTGTGCGAGGAATCATCAACAATGGAAGGCGCGGGTCATTTGCATAACCTTCATAGCTGTTTTTAGTACTATTTGCTTCAGGACTATACAAACCTTCGTTAGAAGTACCATGACCTAACAAACCAAGGCAATCAACTACAAAGAATTTTGAAGGAATTGCACTATCCAACAAGTTCTTACGAGATTCCCAAGAGTTGATGATAGGTTGAGCTGAAGACCAAACGCAGTTTTGCTCGTTAGTACCGCCGTCGAATTTGTAACGTGGTTCGTTACCAAACCAATCACCATAAAGAAGGTCTCCACTACGCCATTGATTAATAGCAGCATCGGCAGCATCAATGATTTCTTGACATTTAGCATCAGAAGTGTCGATATTAGGAATATTACGCAATAGAAGACGAGCTTTTATAGCATAAACAAGACCTTTCCACTTGTTCAAATCACCTGCATAAAGACGATCTTGAACTGCATCGATTTTATAATTTGAAGGATTTTCGGTAATTGCCGGATTTTCAAAATCACTCAACAAAGACTCACATTCATCAAACAACCAAGCATAGATTTGTTCTTGAGTATCATAAGTAGGAGTATTTGACTTGTAAGCATTAGTCAACGGCATTTCACCAAACATATCTACAGCCAATTGAGTAGAAAGCAAACGCACAGTGCGAGCAATCAAAGTGTAGTTAGGAGAATTAACAGCCTCAGCATTTGCAATAAGGTTATTAACATTAGAACCTATGTCATAGAAGTGACGACGCCATTGCGGGTGACGGTTCATGGTCAAGAATTCCCATTCACACTTATAAGAATAACTACCGATAGAAGATTTACCACCTGTAGTAAGACATTGTGACAAGTAAGCATAATACTCGGCATGGTCGTAGGTAGCTTGTTGTGCATAGAACACTACAACAGGCAGACCGGTGTCAACGGTGATGGCATGAGACTTATCAGGATTGATATTATCGTCAAGCATGTCGGTACAGCTTGTAGCACCAAGACCGATCAATAAAGTTGATAAAATATATTTTAGCTTATTCATAATTTTATTTCATTTTAGAATGTTGCTTTTACTGAAAGATTAAAGCTACGAGTATTAGGAACTCCGTAACGGTCGAAACCACCTGAACCAGAACCATAAGCACTACCACTTTCTTGAACTTGAGGATCGGAACCTGAATACTTAGTCAACAAGAACAAGTTACGACCAGTCAAAGAAACATTCAACCCCTTAACAGGACAGTTCTTTGCAAGAAGGTTCTTAAGGTCATATCCCACTGTTACATAGCTCAAACGAATGTAAGAACCATCTTCAATAAAGTTAGAAGAAACCGGAGTGAAATAAGTACCAATGAAAGTTTGGTCAAGGATGATAGGAGTTTTATTAGGAGTATAGATGGTATTACCATTAGCATCTACACCACTTGCAACAACACCCTTGAAGATGATTTCACGGTTACGATACTTGTCATATAGATGGTGTTGACCGTTAGAAATCAAGCTTGAGCCTGTAAGGTTAACAACATCACCACCACAACGACCGTCGAACAAGAAGCTTACTGTCAAATCTTTGTAACGGAAGTTAGAACCAAGACCTAACAAGAAGTCAGGTTCACGGTTACCGATATAAAGTTGTTTAGCAGTTTGAACCAAAGGATAACCGTTTTCATCACAAACGACATTACCATGAGGGTCGCGAACGTAGTCCTTACCTGTGATACCTGTAGTAGAACCACCTAAGAAAGCAGTAGGATAGATACCACCGTAGTTAGTACCGTCGATTTGTTGGATTTGGTCAGGCAATGATTTAACTTTACCTCTATTCAAAGAGAAGTTAGCTGTTGCAGTCCAGTCGAAATCCTTAGTTTTGAAGATATCTTGAGAAAGAGTTGCTTCAATACCATAGTTTTCAACACAACCTTCGTTACGAGTTTGAAGAATCATACCTGCAGCAGGAGAAACACGTACAGTAACGATTTGGTTATCAACAGTAGTTGAATAATAAGCAAGATCCAAGCGAGTGCGGTTCTTGAAGAAACGCAAATCGGCACCGATTTCCCAAGAAGAACACATTTCAGGTTCCAAGTTCAAAGCCTTACCGATTGTAGGGTCGTTACCCCATCCACCGTCAGGGAAAGTAGACCAGTTCTTAAATGTGTCAGAGAATTTATAAGAAGTACAGCTCTTACCTACCTTAGCCCAGTTACCACGTACTTTACCGTAAGAGAACCAGTCGTTAGCAAGACCGAATGCTTCAGAGAACATGAAACCTCCGGTGATTGATGGGTAGAAGTAAGTACAATCAACTTGTTTCAAAGTAGAAGAACCGTCAAGACGTCCTGTTACAGAAACTTGTGCAATACCACGATAGTCGAAACGCAATTCACCGAAATAACCGAACTTATTCCACTTAGAGTGAGTTAAGTACATGTAATAGTCAGAAGAAGAAGAGTTGGTGAATGTAGTTGGGTCGATATTAGCAAAGCTATAGAAATCGCCTTCAAGCAAGAAGCGTTGACCAGCCAATTGAGAGCTTAGAGAGTTGTATTCAGACCAATCGATACCAAACAAAACGTTCATGTTCAAATCTTTAACAAGGTCACGTTGGTAAGTTGCAAGGAATTGAGCATTGAAACGTTCGCTACGTGATGGTTGGAATGTATAAGCACCAAATTTATAAGCATAGTCAGCAAGATAATCAGCTTTAGGATTTTCGAAATCGCTTTCACGGAAACGAGGAACAGTAGCAGAATCATACATAGAATAGCCCTTATCGTAGCTAATCTTACCGGTGAATACCAAATTCTTGATAGGTTCGTAAGAGATTTGACCATTCAACATGATACGAGTGCTTGTTGTTTCGCTCTTGTCGTTATAGCGTCCGAAATAAGGAGAAACAGTTGCTGAGATACGATCTTCAGGTAAAACTTGACTCCAATCATCGTAACGGCTGCTCCAGTTAGGATAACCTTCAAGAGTTTGATAATCAGCCATATTCTTGTTTATACCCCAGTTGTAAACTGTTGACATAGCATTACCGAATCCACGAGCCTTACTTTCCTTGAAGCTTGAAGTAAGTTGGATTTTAATCTTTTCAGAAGGGTTGAATTGAGTTTTCAAGAACACGTTGAACTGATTCTTATAATCTTCAGGCACAACACCATCGTTTTGAGAATAAGCAACAGATGCATAAGCATTAGCTTTTTCAGTACCACCGGTCATTGAAATATCATATTTTTGCAAGAAACCAGTTCCCAAGAAATCGCCTACGTTGTCGTAAACCTTGTCTTTAGAAGACAAAAGAGGTCCCCAACCACCACTACCTGAGTTCAATACATAGAAACCTTTAGAACCAGGAGTGTAACGGCTTTGGATTTCAGGAACACGAGCAGCTTGAGACACTTCAAAAGTAGCATTGGCATTAACTTGCAATTTACCATCGGAACCACTCTTAGTAACAATCATGATAACACCGTTGGCAGCTTCTTGACCATAAAGAGCCGAAGCAGCAGCACCCTTAAGCACTGACATGTGCTGAATATCGTTAGGGTTGATGTCGCTCAAAGAAGAACCACCACCACGCACAGGAACACCATCAACGATAATCAACGGTTCGTTGTTTTGTGAAGTGTTGATTGACGAAATAGCACGAATTTGAATTGTTTGAGAAGAGTTAGGAGAACCTCCTGTACCCTGAATTTGAAGACCGGAAACCTTACCTTGCAAAGTACTTGCCAAGTTGGTTGAAACACCGGCAGTCAATTGGTCGGAATCAAGAGATTGAACAGCGAAGTTCAATTTTTTCTTTTCTTGAGTTTGACCCATCGCAGTAACAACAACCTCGCCAAGGACTTGAGAGTTCTCTTTCAACACAATGTTTAGCGATTGTTGATTACCAATTTTCACTGTTTGTGGAATCATTCCCACATAAGTAACGTTAAGGACATCACCATCCTTAACCTCAATCGAGAATTTTCCATCGAAGTCAGTAGCTACACCGCGTTGTGTACCTTGCACCATAACAGTTGCTCCAATGACAGGTAAATTGTCACTTTCAGCAATTACAGTACCCGAAATAACACGAGCATAGCCAGCCACCGCGAATAAGGAAAATAACAGTAGCAATAGCTGTTTCTTCATAATTAAAAATTGTTTATTAATACTATAGTTTTTTAGATTCAATAATCTCATTTAGTTTTCACGCACACTTAAACGAGTACAAATATACGATAAAATTTCAAAAAAGCTATCACAGAATTTTATCCAAACCAACATTTCCCCCTTAAATCAACGTTTTCAGCATTATTCTTTTAACATTCTTACAACTATTTAATTACAACTTAATATGTTAAGTTTTTGCACCAATCGACAAGTTTTTACAAAAAAAGTTAAAGCGATTTTATATTTTTAACCTCATTAAAAGATTTTTAACCTATCTAATTTCCTATACTTCTCAAGTATTACACATTAATTATATATAAACCATATCATTTAAAGAAGTAACGTTCTTTTTTCTGCGTAGCTTTAGCGTAGTCAATTGCACGCACAGGGCACCGATGAATACACGCAAGACACATGACACAATTCCCATGCCATTCAGGCTCACCATCGCCCAACATGGTAATATTTTTCACCGGACAATTACGCACACATGCTCCACAATGAGTACACACATCGGAATTAACGCGGAATTTACTATCATCCATACTGTAACGACTGAATAATGGATAAATCAATCGGCTTTTTATCCACGCAAAAGCCCCTTCGGTGACATCAACCACAGAACTATGCTCTTTCAAGCACTTTGCAACATATTCCACCCTCGCAACTGCCTTGAGTTTCTTTTTTTCTTCCAAATCTTTGGCGTCGACATCAAAACCGGGCAATAAAATATAATTATTGGGCATTTGCACCGAAAAAGCGGCATCTGCCCTTATTCCACGCAACGCTTTTTTCCAAATATCAACAGAAAGACCTATATCATCACCGCAAGAAGTCACCATGAAGCAATAATTGTCGGTAGTATAACCATCAAGCTTTAAACGCTTGATAAACTCAACCATAACAGGAGCAGGTCCCCAAGAATAAGTAGGAAAAACAAAACCTATAGTCTCTCCTACGTCAAGCCTATAAAAAAAATCTTTATTGGCAAAGGCATCGCCTATTGCAACAATACGTTCGCCTAAACGCGACGAAAGTTGTTCGGCAATCCAACGACTATTTCCTGTTCCTGAAAAGTAAAATATCATAACTGCACATTTTTTTGCAAATATAACCATATTGCACAATTAAAAAGCATTTTTTAAGGACAATCATAGCACTTTTTCACAACAGGCAATGAACACAGACAAAAGATTCTGCGTTATCAGTACGTATACAAGCACACAGACGCACACAAACAAAAAAACGATGCCCAAACATATTGACATTGTGCAATTTATAGGCAAAAAAAAGGTCTGTTATAAATTCTTCACATTTAATTGAAGAAAAATTTCTTTATTAATTATAATGCTTCAAAAAAAATAGCTAATTTTGCAAAGGAATTTAGAACTTCCGCTTACAAGGTAGAATTTATTAATTTCTTAATTATACAAAAAAGGTAATGACAAAGATTGATTTAACTAAGTACGGTATTACAGGAACTCCTGAGATTGTACACAACCCTTCTTACGAAGTTCTTTTCGAAGAAGAAACAAAAGCAGGTCTTGAAGGTTTTGAAAAAGGTCAAGTAACTGAACTTGGTGCAGTAAACGTAATGACCGGTATCTACACCGGACGTTCTCCTAAGGATAAATACATCGTTAAGGACGCTTACAGTGCAGATAAAGTTTGGTGGACAACCGAAGAATACAAAAACGACAACAAGCCTGTAACTGAAGAAACTTGGGCTGCCCTTAAAGAAATTGCAAAGAAAGAATTGTCTAACAAACGTTTGTATGTTGTTGACGGTTACTGTGGAGCAAACAAAGCTACTTGCTTGAAAGTGCGTTTCATCGTAGAAGTTGCATGGCAAGCTCACTTTGTAACAAATATGTTCATTCGCCCAACAGCTGAAGAACTTGAAACATTTGAACCTGATTTCATCGTTTACAACGCTTCTAAGGCTAAAGTTGAAAACTACAAAGAACTTGGTTTGAACTCTGAAACTGCAGTAGTATTCAATCTTACTTCAAAAGAACAAGTAATCATCAACACTTGGTATGGTGGTGAAATGAAGAAAGGTATGTTCTCTATGATGAACTTCTTCAAACCTCTTGAAGGAATCGCTTCTATGCACTGTTCAGCTAACACCGACATGGAAGAAAAGAGCACAGCTATCTTCTTCGGTCTATCTGGAACAGGTAAAACAACTCTTTCTACCGATCCAAAACGTAAATTGATTGGTGACGACGAACACGGTTGGGACGATGAAGGTGTATTCAACTACGAAGGTGGTTGCTACGCTAAGGTTATCAACCTTGACAAAGATTCAGAACCGGACATCTATAACGCAATCAAGCGTAACGCACTTCTTGAAAACGTTACTGTTGATGCTAACGGAAAAATCGATTTCGCTGATAAGAGCGTAACTGAAAACACTCGCGTTTCTTATCCTATCGACCACATCGAAAACATCGTTAAACCTGTATCTAAAGGTCCTGCTGCTAAGCAAGTTATATTCCTTTCAGCTGACGCATTCGGTGTACTTCCTCCTGTATCTATTCTTACTCCAGAACAAGCTCAATACTACTTCTTGAGCGGTTTCACTGCTAAACTTGCAGGTACAGAACGCGGTATTACTGAACCAACTCCAACATTCTCAGCTTGTTTCGGTGCTGCATTCCTTGAATTGCACCCAACTAAATATGCTGAAGAACTTGTTAAGAAGATGGAAGCTAACGGTGCTAAAGCATACTTGGTTAACACCGGTTGGAACGGAACAGGTAAGCGTATATCTATCAAAGATACTCGTGGCATCATCGACGCAATCCTTGATGGTAGCATCAATTCTGCTCCTACTAAAAACATTCCTTACTTCTCATTCGAAGTTCCAACTGAACTTCCAGGCGTAGATCCTAAAATCTTAGATCCTCGCGATACTTATGCTGATGCATCTCAATGGGAAGAAAAGGCAAAAGACCTTGCTAACCGTTTCATCAAGAACTTCAGCAAATACACAACTAACGAAGCTGGTAAGGCTTTAGTTGCTGCAGGTCCTCAACTTTAATCTATCGACATTTTATAATAAAACAAGAATAGATAAATTCCAATGAATAAAGCCCGCCTAAAAAGGCGGGCTTTATCTTTTTATCACATTAAGATTGTAAAATAACCAATATAAGAATCACATTACCTAAATTTGCAACACAAATAATAGATTATAACACTCATAGTAGTTGTGGCTTCAGAAAAAGCCAATGCAAGCCAAATTCCAACGACACCAAGTATATTAGGTATACAAAATAAAACTTGGCACAAGAAATACAACGCCACGCAACAAAGCAAAAATTGTTGCTGATTTTACACTTTCAACACTCTGAAAATATCCTACAATAGTCAAATTAACAATAAAGAAAATAAATGCCACCGAAAAATATGGGAAGCAACCTTCTCTTTTCTTCTTGACAAATGAATAGAAGCAACAACTGAGCATCCCGCACCAAGAATTAAGCCTACTCCTGTAAGAAACATAAGTATAGGAATACAAATATTTACAGCCCTACGCCATCACTACCCACACCATGACCGATAAATATCCCATCAATCGCAGTTACAGCAGACATACTCACCATACCAAGCAACATTGGAATAAAATACTTATTAAACAATTTAAATACATTTGTTTGTTTTAAGTCAATAGCATCTCTTTCCATATTATTAATTACTACATTTAATTATTACAAATAAAAAAGCCAGATAAGTGATTGGTTTTACCCAATCATCTTAATCCGGCATTTTATCATTATGCCCTCCGATGAGGATTACAAAACTATATATTATTTTTACGATGCAAAAGCAGGACGAATCCCGCAATACATCAAAACGAATTCACGCCATTAGCATCAATTAACTCAAATGAGTATACTATTTATTCTCTACTCATAATCCCATTCAAGACTGTAATTGTCTATCATGAGAGTACTTCCGGAGCCTCCGGTAAAGAAATCACCATATTTACTTGCCGAACTCACTATCAATATATAGCTTGGGACACGATGCGTATCTCTATACTCCAACTCAACGGTAAAAGGAGTCCATTCGGGGATATTTTCACCAGATTGAATACTACCATAGGCTATTATATAATCGGCATTTTTATCCAATAATTGTCTGTTTTTAGGATTAGTCCTGATTTCAAACGGAGCAGACCAATCGGTCAATGCTATATACACGTTTGCAGTATCAGGTTGCCCTTTTAAATGGCTATATTCCGATGAAGAATGGCTTATAGGCACACATGTGTATTTCCAATAGCCTTTCAAGCGAGTAGGTCGCTCGTTGCATGGACGACCAAAATCAAGAATGCCATTAGTACCATCGGTTTTCTTGTAATCGCCCGAGAACATATTTCCAGCAGCAAGTTTACCCACTCCGGCAATTCCAACAAATTTAGTATCAAGACGAGCACTGTAACCTTCGGCACCATTCCAAGTATCGGTAGATGGGTATGTATTACTGTCACCGAGCGTTGTTGCACCTTTATTTCCTGTTCCCCAGAAAGCCACACCACCTTCTTGCCAAGGACACCACACTTTTCCATCTTTCCACCATTCGTCAAACGATGCGTTAGGTATTTCATAATAACCTCCGGTCACAACTTGTGATACAGTACTACGGAAATCATCACTATAAGCTCTTACTTCATAACCGGTATTTGCCTTTAAATGGCGAATACAAGCCGAGAATGTACCTCCATTATCTGTAATCCAAGCAGCTGGCACCTCAGTCCAAGCATCTGTACCCGATTCTTTATATTCAAATCCATTATTCTTACCTGCTTCAGCCGAGCCATAAGCCCAAATCACATTAGTCCAAGCATCAACCGATGTAATATCTACAGCAATATCGGAAGTAACGGCATATATAGTCCATATTTCTGTTTTATTTAGATAAGATACCTCTACCTTAACAGGACCTTTAGAAAAATCCACGATTTGATTTGAAATATCGGGAGACATTTTGCTAATTTCAGAAGGTCCCAACTTTAGCGATAGTATTTTCACCGCTGAAAGTGAAATATTCTTTGAAACATACACAATCGCACGTTTTCCCGACACATCTATCACGCTTTCCCCTACTTGTCCTTCGGCTGTAAAGTAACGCTTTATTTCTTGATTGGCAGTGATAGTCCAATAATAGTTCTGATAAAGTGAAAGAGTTACGCCAAACGCCTTAGTTAAGTTCAAGCCATTAGTTATTTCATTCGACAAACTTGCTCCTTCAGTAATTTCATAGGATAATATCTTCACTTTCTCCAAATCTACCGTTTCACCCAAATTAAGAGAAATATTTTGATTTTCCTCATCAATTACCGCAGTTGAAATCTCCCCTTCTGCACTCACCGAAATAAATTTCGCTTCAATAGTAGGATATGGTATATCGTTATTTAAACAACCACACAAGAGCATTGCCACAAACACATAAAAGAATATATATTTTGTTTTAGTCGCCATTATAAGTCCTCCCACTCTTTTAAATGTGTACAGCAATACCCATATTCAAATTGAATATATTGAATTTAAAATTAGCTCCGCTTGAGAAACGTTTACCGGCTTCTACACTGTTGGTCGTTTGCTTCTCGTTTTTAAAATAGAATCCAAAAACTCCGAAAGACATATTAAAACTCACATATTCATGAACAAAAATACATAATCCGGGAGAAAAATTCAGACTTACCTCATTCGTTGTGGTTCGAGTATCACGCGGTTCGTCATTATAATACCTCAAAAACTTCCCATAACCGGTTGAAAATTTCAAATCGGTTTCATTAAACAATGCAAAACGTCTATTATTGTCCAATCCTACATAAAAACGGTAAAAAACAGACGCAGAGTAATTTTTTGACGAATATTCTACATTTTTCAGCGTAAAATTTATGTCATCATCAAAATCCACACTTAAACTACCTAATTCAAACGTATTTTTTGAATATCCCAATTTTACACCGGCACATTGATTGCTTCTAAAAAAGTATCCGGCATAAGGATTTACCGACATCATTTTACCTTTAAAATTGAAGTCTTTCATAAACGATAAAAGACGTACATCCTCAGTATCAAACTCGCCAAACGAAGCTGTTGCCCCTAAAATCCATTGTCCACGTGGCACAAATAAATAATTAAGCAAACCTCTATCATAACGACTATAATTTTTACCCGGAAGTATTACACTGATAGTATCATGCCCCACTATAACACGATTTTGTTCATTTTCCAATTTTGTAATAGGGCTATGTGAAACAACAACTTTCACAAGGCTGTCATATCCATCCGATTTTTTAGTGTGCAACAAAACTTCTCCTATGCTGTCTTTTTTGATTTTTTCTCGGAAAACTTCCTTTTTTATGCTGTCTCTGACTGCCACAATACTGTCGGGTGTCAATATCAGGTCATCCACATTAACTGCATTAGCCCATAGAGAACACACACAATTTATAATAAGCATTATTAATAATTTCCCCTTCATAAGAATTCTTTTTATAAATAAAACATAACTCCGAACGATATGGAGAAAATATTAATCTTAAAATTGGCACTCGTCGAACTGTAATTTGCCACGTATATTTGGTCGGTTGTCTGCTTCGTGTGATTATACTTGAATCCAAGCACACCCACATTAACTTCTATCGCTGAATAATTATTCAAAAACATAATCAAGCCCGGAGCAAGACCAATATTCAAAGATACATTATCTTGAAAAGACCCGGTTAAATCTCTCCCGGAACCTTCGCGTATTTTCGATTGACCAAGTCCCAATTCACATTGAGCCTCACCAAACATACCAAAGCGTTTTGAACGTCCGAAACTGAAATAATACCTATACACACCCATTGCCGAATATTCTTGTGAAATAAGATACATATTATCCACTGTATAATCGGTTTCGGAATCTATCACCAAGCGAGCATTATCAAGATTACTGCGAGAGCGTGAATATCCAAACTTTCCTCCTATTGCCATATTGTCTTTAAACGCATACATCAGCGATGGAGCCAATTTAAAGGAATAAACATCACCTTCAAGCTCTTCGGCTATCAAAAATTGATAATTATCCATATTGGACTGTGAATAGCTCACGCTTACACCGGTAATCCACTGTCCTTTAGGTATAAAATCAACCGATTCCAAATTTCGAGTAAATTTTTCCTGTGCTGTAGGAGAAAACACTCCCACAGCAAGGAAAAACAGTATAATCAGACTCAGTTTCTTCATTCAAAATCCCCTTTATCCGTGTAATAACGACTAATTAATAGTTCAACGTAAAGTCGTCTATATACATTACACTGCCTGTACTACCGGCAAAGTAGTCACCCCAATAACTTGCCGAACATACAACAAGTATTGCCGACGGCTTAACATTTTTACGCTTATATTCAAGCGGTATTTCTATTTTAATCATTGAATTATCACTGCTTGTAGCTTCGGTACTTGTCCACTCACCATAAGCAATAACATAGCTTGCATTCTTGTTAAACAAGTTACGCTCTGTCGTCTTTGTCTTGATAACCAAAGGATATTCTTTATTGTTGTAAGTTTCCTTATGGTCATCAATCAAAGCTATGTAAATATGTCCCTTATCATTAGCACCTTCAGCACATTCCGGAACTTCACTATTGGTTTTGTCTATTTGACCCGGATTATATTTCACATAAGCAGTCAACGACTTAGGACGAGAGGAGAATGTTCTACCAAAACCAAGAACGCCATCAGTACCATCGGTTGCAAGGTATTTTCCTGTAAAGATATTACCAGCGGCAAATTTTCCAATTCCAAACAGATTGGGAAAATTCGACGCAAGCTTAGCCGAATAATTTCCACTGTTTTTAATTATTGAATCTCTTGTGGTAATATTTATCTTCATTGTTATAGAACCATGATTACCTGAATCCCAGAATAAATCCTTATCAGAAGCCGCAGGGATATAAGCACCACCATCTGTACTCCATGCTTCAAAACCAGAGTTAGGCAACTGAGCTGCCTCTTCGGTAGTAAAATTATACACTGTGCTTGAAGTAAACTGATTTCCATCGCCATCATTATCGGCAAATGCACGATATTCATAATTTACACCACCTTCAAGTCCTGAAAGTTCTATTGTAAACGGAGTATTTTCAGCATACACCTTTGTCCACTGTCCTCCCGATTTACGATATTCAATACCGATACCAGTTGCAGCTTCTTTGGCTTTACTTCCGCTAAGAGTCGCACTTGTTGCCCAAACATCATAATCGGCAACTTGTACAGTCTTAACAGCATCATCACTTATTTCAAGTTGCAGTGTTGCTGTGCGTATTTTCCCCTTATTATCACCAACTTTTATTCCTATTGAATAAGTTCCGTTACCAAGAGAATTAAGCAATTCGGCTGTAAAAGTAATTTTTGCAGCACGCTTATCACCATCAGGATACTCTTCTGTAGCAAAAGGAGCTTTGATTTCGACTCCGAAAGAGGTCAATTCTTGCTTGGTCATCTCAGTCATGCTCATCCATTGTATAGCATCGGCTGAATTAAAACCTATGCTTTTCAATCCCGACAATTCAATTGAAGTAAGTTCTTCGACAGCACTTGCATAAATTGAAAGTTTCTTAAAGCCTCCGGCTTCACCCGATTTAGGTTGACTTAAATCAAAATTGGCGGTAATTCTTGGTGCTGCCGTAAGTTCAAATGAATTGTTTATTTCCACAACACTTTCATCCACTTCCACAGTAAACATCGAGCCACCCACAGAATCAAAACTCTTGTCGTCAAATTTAATGGTCATAGCATACTCTGTAGCAGCCTTAACGTCGTTTATCTCACCTGTTTGAGTATAAGTATTTCCATCAAGTTTGGTCCCGGTAATTGTATAAGTAAGTTTAGAATCTCCCGCAGGCATCATGAAATAACCTTTTGAAGAAGCCTTACTTTTATCGAAATCCAAGTTACCTTTTGTATTGGCAATATTAACCTTATAATCAGATAAAACGCCAGCAACCGAAGAATCAAAAGCAACCGATGCAACAACATTGGCAATTTTACAATTGATTCGAGCTTCGGCAGTTTTAGCCGGAGAAACAGAGAACGAAGTTTTTCCTCTATAATATTTTTTATCAAAGGAAGCAGCTACGCTATCACCAGCCCAAGCTTCAGCCGAATACTCACCACTTACCAACCATATTTCGCTTGGAATTTCATCGGTACCGTGATATTTTCTTATCAAGCCCTTTGAGCTATACATATATATCTTGCAAGTGTTTTGCAACGAAGTTAATTCTTCATCAGAAACAGCTCTGGACAAAACCGTTACTTTATCATCTATTGACAAAGAAAGGCTTACTTTTCCTTTGCCTGTAACATTTGCATTTTCATCGCTACAAGAAGTAGATATAGCAGCTATCGCTACCATAGCCAATATTAAATTAAATATCTTTTTCATAGCCTTATTCTACTTTTAGTATTAAGTCGGCACTTGTCGACTGACCCAAATTATCTGTTACTGTCAAGCGGAATGTGTGTGTTGCCTCTCCTAATAGACAAAGCAGACCCATAAACTTAGTTACGTTGAAATTAATCACATCTTTATTATTCTTCACTTGAGCTCCCACAGGGAAACCAAATCCATTAGGACTTCCCAAAGTTGCTTCCAAATCACCCGGAGAAGCCAAATCAAATTGTGCAGGTAATCCCATACTTGCAAGTTCCTCGGCAGAAAGCACATCCGAAATGATATTAACTTCAAGCTTATCCACACCGCCTTCGGCTTGTATATCTACAGCAACATTAGTAGAAGCTGTAACAACACATGCTTGGTTAAGCACGATTCCTTCCGAAACACTTGTAATTGTTGGAGTTGCAGCCGTTGGTTGATTGCTGAATGCAGCTTGTCTCACTGTTATTTCTTGAGAAATACTTCCCATTGAAACTGTAACTGTAGCTGTACGTTCACTTTCCACCGTATTATCAGCAACACTGATAGTCAATTTACTTTCACCGGCATTACCTGTTGCAGGACTTACGGTACACCATGTTTCACTTGAAACAGCAGTCCAAGCATCCGAAGCCGAAATTGCAACATCTTTGCTTGCCGATTTCATTGTATAACTCAAAGTACTTTCACTTACAGTTATATAATCATCCGGCTTAATAATCTCTTCTTCTGCAGGAACATCTTTAGTCATATCCACAATAGTAACACTTGCATTCAACTTTAAACCAGTAGTTCCAACCGAGCCATATTCGTCAGAAACATCAGGAGCCGATTTAAGAGAAAATGTAATAATACGATGTTGTCCGGCTACCACATCACTGAATATTTTATATTCTGAGATATAAAAGCCTTCTACCGTACCCGAGAATGTAGCAACAAGTGTTTTACTATCGGCATCACAACGGAAATATCCCGAGCGAGTTTCTCCATAAGTAAAATCCAAAGAGTTATTCTCTCCTACTGCCACATTTACTTTCACATCTTCACCTTGACCTACTGCCGATTTCAATTCATCGCTGTACTTGATGGTTACCTTTAAGTTTGACAATTTGCAAACTATAGGGTCAACTGTAGTAACATCGTTTTCTTTGATAATAAAATCTTGAGAACCATAAAAATAAGGAGATTCCCAATCGGCATTTTTCAATTCACTATTATATACTTCCACCTTATAATTTCCAACCGGAAGAGTTACTATTTCAGGTAGTGAACTATAAACCCAGCTTCCCACATTAGTATTTGTGGATTTATTTACAATATTAACCTTAAACGAATTTACATCTACCGATGAAGCACGACTTTCTATCACTGTTTCACCATTTTGCACGGTCGCTTCAAATCCCTGAAATGAGAATTTACCTTCCGATTCAGCAATATTATCCAATCCTTTATCGCAACTCATCAAAGAGATAGCCGAAAGGACTGCTATAAACATTATATTTATTATCTTTTTCATATCTTAATCACTCTCGGTTTAGTAATTTAAATTTAAATCATCAATCCACAATTCACTACCGCGATGAGCCTTCCATTCACCAACCTCAGGATAATTGATTGTTACATTCTTATTTATATCCTTTGAACTTATTGAAGATTTAGTCGACGACAAGAATTGTACACAAATCGTAGTAGCTTTTTTATTTATCACCGTATAATCCAAATTCACAGTAGCTTGTGTATAGGAACTAACTTCAGTTGTAGAAGTTGCCGGTATATATGTTCCTTCAGCAATAATTTCATCGCCCGACTTAATAGCCACCCACACTTTAAACGCATCGGTATTATAAGGTTTATATTTATACCAAAAGCTTAAAGAAGAAGGACGAGATGAGAAAGAATGTCCATGTATAGGTTCTCCATCATAATTTTTCTCATAGTAATTAAAACTTCCTATAAATAAGCTTCCTATATAAGAGCCTCCAGTATATTGTAGACTTTCAGTATCGGCATAATGTCTACCGTGACCGTTTGTAAAAATATAAGCGGCTTTATTTCCTCCATGAGCATCGGTTGTATAACTTGTTGATGAAGCAAAACAACCTTCCCACCAAATACCAAAAGCTATAGTACCATTTTGACCTATTTGATTATTGGTCGCCCACCATGTATCGCTTTCGCCATTTGTATATGGTAAAAAATTGTAATAAGTTTTATAGCCTTGTGTAACCTCATCTTTTTGTGTTTTTGTCTCAATGCTCCAACTTTCCATATCAGAGTTTGGTACTTGTATAGCTTTTTCGGTAGTAACAGTTATTGACGATTCCGATTCTTCACCTTCGTTTTCCGATACAACTTTAACTACGTTTAAAGCACCGGCAGTAAGTCCCATCACAGTAACTAAACCGTTAGTTTTATCAATAGAGTAATTAGAAGTTTCAGTTCCATTTACAAGGACCTTCTTTACACCGTTCACAATAAGATTTTGAGTTTTGCTATTTACTTTAACTATTGCTTTAGTAGCCCAAACATCATAATCGTTGGCAGTTAAAGAAAAAGCCAAACCTATTTTCACGGAAACACTGCTTTTTTCCACACCGTCATAAAGACCTTTTATGATAGTTGAATTAGCATTATCAGGAATAGTAACAGTAACCAAATACGTTCCATCATGATTATCTACATAGTTTTTTATAGGAGCATCCACATAATTACCATAATCGGTAAGTGCTTTAAATGACACCTTATTCATATTACCGTTGAAAGTCAATGTAAATTTACCTTCAAGCGTTCCGGCTTCACTCTTTTGAGCATCTCCCATAGAGAAGATAACAGCAGGAGCATTTACGGTAAGAATAACAGCCGATTCAGCCACACGATTATACACGTCTTTTACCTGAACTGTGAATTTGTGAGTAGAATTACCATTAAAAGGTTTTAACTTTGGAATCAATCCACTAAAGTCGATTATCGCCATTTTATCAGGATTTTTCCATAAGCCTTTTACGTCCAATCCAAAAGATTTTAGCATTGCTTGTTGTTCGGCAGTTGCAACCATCAAGTTTAATTCACTTTGCCAACCGTTAGCAAGAAGATATTCAGAATCGGTATTCAAAGTAACAGCAGCCAAACCCGATTGAGCCATAACAGCTACCGATGCAGTAGCTTCATCTCCTTCTATTATATTAATCGAGGTGTTGTTATCAAACCCCTTAGTTGTTAACACTGGAGCCGGAGCAAGCATGAGTTCGTCACTCAATTTCACTTCAATAGGTTCGGTAGTAGTTGCATCATCAAATGTAATAGACAAAACCGCATCTCCTACTTCTCCTCCGTTTACATCAAATTTTACTTTATAATGGGTACAAGCCAATGCACTTTCAATTTCGGCAGGTTCCAAAGACAATTCAGTACCGTTGGTTTTAGTTGCCGATAATTGAATAGTTACTTTTCCGGGTTTTACATAAGCCGGACGAGTCTCCGCATCGGTAAATTCTATTATATTACCGCTTGCAGTACGCAATTTAGCCGAATAAGATGAAAAATAATTTTTAAATGCATCGGTATAAGTTATGCTTACCATAGCATTGGCTAATTTTGCTTCAATTGAAGGAGTCGACGTTTCTTCGTCGATTACTTCAAATTTGTCCATTCCGTAATAATAGGGCTTTCCAAAACCTTCTACATTAATATTACCATAATAAATCTCCATAGAATAAATTCCGGTAGTGAATTTTTGCCCAGCCGTAAATTCGGCGATAGATGGCCACGTCTTTGTATAAGACCCATCACTCTTGGTTAATTTTAATGCAAAGTCTTGAATTTCGGGAGCAATAGCTTCCTCATTTCCGTTCTCAGGTTGCTCGCCTTCGGCTTCCATCGAGGGGCGAACGCGATAATTCGCCGAAAATGTAGCATTGATTTCTCCCATTCCGTTACTATTGGCGATATTATTGTTGTCGGAACAAGCCCATGACAACAAACACATTACAGCCAATAATCCAAAATGCTTTAACTTCATAAATCTTCTATTGTAAATTGGTTATTAATTAACAATTCAATAATAAAAACAATTTTCAGACACTTTTACTGCAAAATAGTTTAAAATATTTTGCAAAAATACAAAAAAACTTCTTACCTATTTTAATAGCATTATTATCTTTTGACATTTTCACCAACTTTTCGTCTAAAAATAAAAACAAAACTGTTTATACGCTATAATAATACCATTTGTCATTATTACAAATTCATTTAAATAATTAAAAGAACTTTTTCAACAATCATCCACATCTCTTTTAAAGATAAATTCTTATTTTTGTACTTTGAAAATATAAAAAACAAGATAAATGAAATTTTTAAAATTAACTTTAGCAATTGTAACTCTTTGCATGTCGTTTAATTCGGCAATGGCTTTTGACTGGGAGACCCTAAAGAAAAAAATTTCAAGTACTGTGGGAGAAGATGCAAGTACTGTAGTAGATAACATATTAAAGATCGACAATCTTGATGTCGAAGACCTTGAAGGTTCGTGGAAATCGGCAGGACCATCGGTTTCTTTCAAGAGCGAAAACATTCTCGAAAAAGCAGGAGGAGTAGCTGCAGCAACTGCCATAGAGAATAAATTGACTCCCTATTATCAAAAGGCAGGACTTGAAAATGCTATTTTCACCATTACTAAAAAAGGAGAATTAACCATAACTCTTAAAAACGGTCGCACAATAACCGGAACCGTTGAAAAAGGCGTAACCGATGGAACAATGGTATTCACTTTCGGAAAACTTAAAAATTTAGGAAAAATTACGGCTTATGTAAGCAAAGGCACAAGTTTAAGCATTATGTTTGATGCAAGCAAATTGGTAAAACTCGTTACTGCAATCGCCGATTATTCAAAAAATGCCAATTTGACATCAATTTCAACTATGCTTAAAAATTATGACGGAGTTTACGCAGGTTTTAAATTCAACAAGCAATAACAATACACAATTTCCACTTGCAACAAAGTATTTAGCCTAAAACTTAGGAATATATAAATAATACGGAGTTCCTGTAACTCCGTATTATTTTTTTTACTATTTTTGCATTTTAAAAGTAATTTAGAAACAAAAATATCAACGCTTTATGAATGAATTAGCTACTAAATATGATCCACATGAAGTGGAAGGTAAGTGGTACCAATTCTGGCTTGACAAGGATTTATTCAAGTCTGTTCCCGATGAACGTGAACCATATACAATAGTTATTCCGCCACCAAACGTAACCGGCGTTTTGCACATGGGACACATGCTTAACAATACCATTCAAGATATTCTTATACGTCGTGCACGCATGAATGGCAAAAATGCACTATGGGTACCGGGAACCGACCACGCTTCAATAGCTACCGAGACCAAAGTAGTGAACAAACTTGCAGCTGAAGGCATAAAGAAATCAGATCTTACACGCGAAGAGTTTTTGAAACATGCATGGGACTGGACCAACACTCACGGTGGTATCATCCTTGAACAATTAAAGAAACTCGGAGCTTCTTGTGATTGGAGTCGCACAGCATTCACTATGGATGAAAAGCGTTCTGAAAGCGTTATTAAAGTATTTATAGACTTATATAACAAAGGTCTTATATATCGTGGGCTTCGCATGGTTCATTGGGACCCTAAAAATCAAACTGCCCTTAGCGATGACGAAGTTTATTATCAAGAAGAACAATCAAAATTGTACTACTTGAAATACTACGTTGCCGAAGATGATGGAACCGGAGAAACAGGTAGCGAAGAAGAAGTTGTTCATCGCGATGCCGACGGACGTCGCTACGCCGTTGTAGCTACAACTCGTCCCGAAACAATCATGGGAGACACCGCTATGTGCATCAACCCTAAAGACCCTAAAAATCAATGGTTGAAAGGCAAGAAAGTGATTGTGCCTCTTGTAAATCGCGTTATTCCGGTCATTGAAGACCGTTATGTTGAAGTTGAATTTGGTACAGGTTGTTTGAAAGTTACTCCGGCTCACGACCAAAACGACTATATGCTTGGCAAGAAACACAATCTTGAAACAATAGATATTTTCAACGGAGATGGTACCGTTAATGAAGTTGCCGGCATGTATGTGGGAATGGACCGCTTTGACGTTCGCGAACAAATCACAAAAGACCTTACCGAAGCCGGCTTGATGGAAAAAGTCGAAGCATATACCAATAAAGTGGGTTGCTCTGAACGTACTCATGTACCTATCGAGCCTCGTTTGTCTCTTCAATGGTTTATCGACATGAAACATTTTGCCGAAATCGCCCTACCCCCTGTAATGGATGATGATATTAAATTCTTCCCGGCAAAATACAAATCTACTTATCGCAACTGGCTTGAAAATATTCAAGACTGGTGCATAAGCCGTCAATTATGGTGGGGACACAGAATTCCGGCTTACTATATAGGCGAAGCTAAAGAAGGCGAAGAAGAACAATTTGTTGTAGCCGAGAACAAAGAAAAAGCGCTTGAACTTGCTAAAGCAAAAACAGGCAACAATGCTCTTACTCTTGAAGATTTACGCCAAGATGAAGGCGCTCTTGATACATGGTTCTCTTCATGGCTATGGCCTATTTCTCTATTTGACGGCATCAACAATCCCGGAAATGAAGAAATCAATTATTATTATCCTACTTGCGACCTTGTAACCGGTCCGGATATTATTTTCTTCTGGGTGGCACGCATGATAATGGCAGGTTATGAATACATAGGTAAAATGCCATTCCGTAACGTGTATTTCACAGGTATCGTTAGAGATAAATTAGGTCGCAAGATGAGTAAATCTTTAGGAAACTCACCCGACCCAATAGAATTAATGGAAAAATTCGGTGCCGATGGTGTGCGTATGGGTCTTATGCTTGCAGCTCCTGCAGGAAACGACATTCTTTACGATGATGCACTATGCGAACAAGGACGTAACTTCAACAACAAGATATGGAATGCGTTCCGTTTGGTTAAGGGTTGGGAAGTTGCCGATATTGAGCAACCGGAATCGGCACGTAAGGCTATAGAATGGTTTGATGCCGTATTGAATTCTACCCTTGACGAAGTTGAAGACTTGTTTGGAAAATTCCGTTTGAGCGAAGCTCTTATGGCCGTTTACAAACTATTCTGGGACGAATTCTCTTCATGGTATCTCGAAATGGTTAAACCGGCATATCAACAACCTATAGATAAAGCCACCTATGAAGCCACTCTCGGATTCTTTGATAACTTGTTGCGTTTACTTCATCCGTTCATGCCGTTCATCACCGAAGAATTATGGCAACATATTGCCGAACGTGGAGAAAATGAAAGCATTATGGTAGCTCGTATTCCACAAGCAAAGCCATTTGACAAAGAGATAATTACAGCAATGAACGAAGCTAAGGATATTATTGCCGGAGTACGTAGCGTTCGTTTGCAAAAGAATATTCCTAATAAAAATGCTCTGTCTCTTCAAGCTGTAGGAAAATTCAACAATAACAACATATCGGTTATCAAAAAATTGGCCAATCTCGATGTTGTGGAAGAAGTTAATGAAAAAGATGCAACAGCAGCATCATTCCTTGTAGGAACAGCCGAATTTGCAGTTCCATTGGGAAATAACATTGATGTGGAAGAAGAATTGAAGAAACTTGAAGCCGACTTGAAATATATGGAAGGATTCCTTGCCTCAATTGTGAAAAAATTGAGCAATGAACGTTTCGTTAGCAAAGCTCCCGAAGCTGTGGTGGCAGGAGAACGCAAAAAACAAGCCGATGCCGAAAGTAAAATCAAAACTTTAAAAGAAAGCATAGCAGCTCTTAAAAAATAAGAGAAACAACTCCTATATATAAAAGACTCAGCGTGATAAAACAATACGCTGAGTCTTTTGTTTTATTAATATTCATCATCTTTCACAATGGCTGGAGCTAAATGCCACAAGCATCCACACCATTTTTTCTTGACATTTCAAATATCCGGTAATCATGTCGGCTGTTACCACATCATTCGCTTCATTGGCTATCTCTATCAACTTGCGTTCTTCGTTAATCAGAATTTTATAAGTATCAAGTACTCTGTGGATAGATTCCAAACCATTTTCTATATCAGAGACTTCTTTAACACACGCAACTTTAAGATATTCACTGAATTTATTTTCGGGAACACAGCCAAGCATAAGTATGCGTTCGGCAAGTTCATCTATTATCTCGGCAGTGTCATTATACATTGTTTCAAATTTTTCATGCAAAGTAAAAAAGCCATGACCCTTTACATTCCAGTGCATACTACGCAAATTGGTGTAATGTACTTGAAAATCGGAAAGCAAATGCTTTAACGCTTCTACCACTTTTACAATCTTTTGTTCATCTAAATGCAAATAATCTAATGTTTTCATAATTTAATGTTTTAGAGGTATTTGATTTTTTTCTTTAATTATCTTTTAGAAAGATTCGTTCATAAAAGGTTTATTGCATATCTTTGTATAGAGAAATTCTATATCAAGCAACTATACTATAAATTATAATTATGACACTACAACAACTTGAATACATACTCGCCGTTGACAAGCATCGCCACTTTACAAAAGCTGCAGAACAATGTTTTGTTACACAACCCACGCTGAGTGCAATGATTCAAAAGCTGGAAGAAGAACTTGATGTGAAAATATTTGATCGCACCAAGCAACCCATTTCTCCTACCCAAGCAGGTGCTTTGATAATAAAACAAGCTAAAGAAATATTGGTTCAAGTTGATAACGTTAAAAACATAGTAGAAGAAGAGAAACAAGAAATAACCGGAAATTTCCGACTTGGCATTCTTCCTACTATCGCCCCCTACTTACTACCGCGATTCTTTCAACAAATGACAACAAAATATCCTAAACTAAACATCACAGTTGCCGAGATGAAAACGCCCGACATAAAACAAGCATTGCTTTCGGGCGACATTGATGCAGGTATTCTTGCCGAATTGCCCGATATGGAAATATATAATCACACTCACTTGTTTTATGAAGAATTTTATGCTTACGTTTCTCGTAAAGACAATCTTTTTGAGAAAAAAGTAATCAAATCATCTCACCTTTCAGGTGAATTACTTTGGCTTCTTGATGAAGGTCATTGTTTTCGTGACCAAATGGTGCGTTTTTGCAGCATTAAAGCAGCACGAGACAGCAGAATGACTTATCAACTTGGTAGTATGGAAACTTTTATGCGTATGGTAGAAAGTGGCAACGGCATGACATTTGTGCCCGAACTCGCCATACCGCAAATGAGCGAGCAACAAAAGGAGCTCATACGCCCATTCGCTATTCCCACACCGGCAAGACGCATAATAATACTTACCGAAAAAAATTATATTCGCCACACACTCATAAACATGTTACAAACTGAGATTCAAGCATCTATTCCTAAAGACATGCTATCGCTTAAGCATTCACAGGTTGCGATATAGATTGCATCTATCGTGTCATAAAACCAATCAATTGATATTTTTGTTATTCTTCAAGAATGTGCGTATATCTTTGTCGCAGATAATTAAAAACAATAAAAATATCAACTAATAAAACTATATGATTATGACACCGATTATCAATTCTCAACTTCCTGAATTTAAAGTTCAATCATTCCAAAACGGAGAGTTCAAAACCGTTTCTCATCAAGATGTTTTAGGCAAATGGGCTATATTCTTCTTTTACCCTGCCGATTTTACATTTGTATGTCCAACCGAACTTGTAGATGTTGCTGAAAAATACGAACAATTTAAATCTATGGGAGTTGAAGTTTATTCTGTAAGTACCGATTCTCACTTTGTGCATAAGGCTTGGCATGATGCATCTGAAAGTATTCGCAAAATTCAATACCCAATGTTAGCTGATCCCACCGGTACGTTAAGCCGTGCTTTCGGTGTGTTTATCGAAGATGCCGGTATGGCTTACCGTGGTACTTTTGTAGTAAACCCTGAAGGCAAAATCAAAATAGCCGAAATCCATGACAACAACATAGGGCGTAATGCCGATGAATTGCTTCGTAAAGTTGAAGCAGCACAATTTGTTGCCGAACATGATGGAGAAGTATGCCCGGCTAAATGGAAAAAAGGCGAAGCTACCCTAAAACCAAGCATAGACCTCGTTGGAAAGATTTAATTATTTATTTTTTCTCGCGTGATTTCCTTTCATTCCAAGGAAATCACGCTAATTCTTCATTTTAAACACCTTATTTATTTTTAATAATTATGTTGGATAATAATATTCTAAACCAAGTAAGTGAGTTATTTGTCAATCTTGACTCAAATTACACTTTTAAAATAACTTATTCACCAAGTCGTGAAGAAAAAGATGAAATGATTGCTTTTTTACAAGATGTAGCAAGTTGTTCTTCTCATATTACTTGCCACATAAATGAGGTGTCAAATGGGAATGTATTGGAATTTTCTATTTTAAAAGACAATAAACCAACCGGAATAAAATTCAGAGGAATACCAAACGGACATGAATTTACTTCTCTGCTACTTGCACTATTAAATGCCGATGACAAAGGTAAAAATCTGCCCGATGAAATTATTTCCAATCGCATAAAAACAATTTCAGGTGAAATAAAGATTCAATCCTACGTTTCTCTCACTTGCACCAATTGTCCCGATGTGGTTCAAGCTCTAAATATTATAGCTTTGATAAATCCACATATAACACACGAAATTATTGATGGTGCTTTGTTTCAAGATGAAGTCAATAAATTGAAAATACAAGCAGTCCCTACAGTATTTGCTAATGGTAAATTATTACATGTAGGAAGAGGCTCCCTCAGCGAACTACTATCAAAACTTGAAGACGCGTTTGGAACAATTGAAAAATCATCAAATCTAAACATTCAACACAATTTTGACTTATTGGTGGTGGGAGGAGGACCTGCAGGAGCTTCGTCAGCCATATATTCAGCACGCAAAGGCTTGAAAGTTGCCGTTATTGCCGAAACCATCGGAGGACAGGTAAAAGAAACCGTTGGCATCGAAAATCTAATATCAACACCATTTACCACAGGTAGTGAATTGGCGGTTTCCTTGCGTAAACACATGGAACAATATAATATAGGAATATACGAGAATCGAAAAATCATTTTGTCCCATTTAAAGAATAAAATCAAGAATCTTACTACCGACACAGGAGAAACGTTCTCTGCTCCTGCCGTAATTATTGCCACCGGGGCCGGATGGAGAAAACTCGGAATTGATGGAGAAAATGAATATATAGGTAGAGGTGTGGCTTTTTGCCCTCACTGCGATGGTCCTATTTTTAAGAACAAAAATATAGCTGTAATAGGCGGAGGAAACTCCGGTATAGAAGCTGCTATTGATTTGGCGGGTATATGTAAATCGGTTATCGTTTTTGAATATGCCGACTCTTTAAAAGCCGATATGGTTTTACAAAAGAAGCTACAAAGCATTCCAAATATATCTGTTCACACTTATTCTCAAACCGAAAAGATACTCGGAGATGGAGAAAAAGTAATCAGTATAAACGTAAAAAATCGCAAAACAGAAAACATGCAGAATTATCCTATCGATGGCATATTTGTACAGATAGGACTATCTGCTAATAGTTCCCCATTTTGCGATGAGCTTGAAACAACTAAAACAGGCGAAATCATAATCGACTCATTCGGTCGCACTTCAATACCCGGCGTATATGCAGCAGGAGATGTATCCAACATTCCATACAAACAAATCATTATTGCTATGGGTGAAGGTGCAAAAGCTGCACTTACTGCATTTGACGACAGGATAAGGAATTAATGATGCTTAATAATTATCCTTTTCCAACAGCTTTAACAGTTTCTGTATTAACCGAATTATTAAGTCTTTTTGTTCCACTATTATGCTTACGCCCCCAACTAATATTCCACTTAACTCCTATTGCAAATAACTGCTGAGTGGCTTTCAAATAGGACGTACGCTTATACCCAGCATATTGATTCCTGTTTTCCGATTCAACTTTATAATTATTGGTAAACGGATTTAAACAACCCAACATAAATTGAGCACTTTTATATTTATAAATAACAGTTAACAAATGCATCGATTCCCCTCCGCTTAATGATTCTCCATAGAAACTATTACGATTAGAGTAAATTTGTGCAGCTACGCTCCAGTTCCAATGCGAAATCTCACATTGAATGTCTAAAAATGGATTATTATAGGTGTGTGTATAATCATTACCATGCATGATATAACGGTTGAATCCCATATTTAATGACGCCGACACCCAATTTGCTAAATTATTAATAGCAAGATCGGCTTCACACATGATTATATGTGAATTCTTATGATTGGCATAGGAACTTACAATATAATTATCATTCCAATATTTATATTCCATTATCGGATTATGACTATAAACATGATAACCTTTTAAAGAACCAAAGAAAACACCTTTCACATATTCATACTGTACCGAAGATGTATAAGACACAAAATTATTTAACGACACATTTCCTACACTTATTTGAGTATTATCCACTTGTTGATTTACATTTGAAAGCTGAGAAATCGTTGGTGAATTTCCTCTTGCATTCATATTTAATCTAAATGTAGATGATTTGCTTGGTCGATAACGAAAGCTCAAACGAGGTCGAAATATAACCGATGAATTTTTGATGTCTTCAATTTTATTTTTATAATACGACATTCCCAAGCCTAATGTAATGTCGGTCTTATTGGAAATGCGTTGCCAATATTCACCATATACATAATACTTTCCCTGATTATTTTCTCTTTTCTCGTTTTGTTCTTTATATTTACTTTCTCTCCAAGTATTTTCTACACATAAACCTGCTGTAAAACGACTTTTTGGGAAAATTCGTTCATAAACCATATCTGTCAAAACATCATAAGACTTTCCTTTCACACTCGTATTTATATCCACTACGGGGACGTCGCCATAAACGTTTTCCTCTATTAACGGATATTCTTGATAAGTTCTATTACTACGACTTGGAGCAACCGAGCCTACTACGTTAAACATTAACAATTGATTATTTTTAAAATTTCGTTGATAATAGATATCTAGTGTTGCATTACAACGAGTCAAAGAATTTAAATCATTCATTTTCAGTCGGTCTTTGCTTTCACTATTGGTTAAAAAGCCCTTATAATCGTCATGGTTTTCTTTTCTCCCATCTATTCCCATTTGAACCCAAAGCATTTGTTTGTCAGGGTCAGTAAAACAGTAGCTTAATGCTGCATAATCAATAAAATGCTCCGTATCGGCAGGTACACCATCCTCTACCCTTTCATAAATAGTACCATCCAACTGTTTGTAATATTCAGTTTTATTACGCCATTGACCCAAATCCCATCTTGATTGAAAATTGTTGTAAAAAGAAAATTCCGATTTTTTATAATTCAATTTTAAATTATTAAAATTGTCGTTATACCCTTTATTAAGACCTTGAGTAAGAGTCGTAGAATAACGACCTCCCGATGTGCGATTCTTTACGATAAAATCTATCACGACTTCAGCCTCTCCATATCTAAGCGACGGATTATCATGATATTCAACTCTTAAAACGGTAGATGGATCTATGGCCTTTATTTCAGCACTATTCACAGCACGACCATTTATGCGAAGGTCTATTTTCCCCCTCGAAGCAAGAGTGATAGACTCATCTACAGGATTGACAATAAGAGCCGGTATATTCAACTTTCTAAGCAAATCAGTGCCGTTTATCGAACCCTTTATCTGTTTCCCATCAGGAATATACATTTTACGATCGGCTTTATTTATAATCTTATCAGCTTTCACCACCAATTCTTTAAGCTCAACTTCACTATTAAGTGTATCAACAGAAGTTTGTGCATATATATTTGTCGTTAAGACAAGACTTATCGCAAAAACAAATATTTTCATTTCTTAAATTGTATTTATTAATATTTTTCTTAATTCAAACATCACATGCAAATTGTTTGAACTATTTTCATGCATTTGACGCATATAATACTCTAAAAGGTTGCACACGCACCGTATTTTTCGTTTTTTCTCAATATTTTTTCATTTTCAGTATTTTTTTTGCAAAAAAATTTGCAGGCTATAAAAAAATAGCTAACTTTGCACTCGCAAAAGCCCAGATGGCGGAATCGGTAGACGCGCTGGTCTCAAACACCAGTGGGGCGACCCATCCCGGTTCGATCCCGGGTCTGGGTACACTAATAGGCTGTTAATCTTCGATTAACAGCCTATTAATTTTTCCGGGTAGCAAAAAAACGACTACACACCGGCTTATTGGGAGTCAGCGGATTTTTTTTTGCAATTAGTCCTCATCACAATCAGCACAAAGGTATATATACAAAGAAAAATGGAAGCTCAATTTCTTGAACTTCCATCGTTACTGTGACCTCGGAGAGGCTCGAACTCTCGACCCACTGATTAAGAGTCAGTTGCTCTACCAACTGAGCTACGAAGTCATAGCCGTTTATTTATTTCGGTTGCAAAGGTAGATATATTTTTTGAATTGACAATAATTTTCCCAAAAAAAATGCAAAAATATTTTCAAAAAGAACAAAAAACGGAACATAAAGAAAGTTTTCTTAACTTGTATGGAATAAAATTTGGGTAATTCAGTAAAAAATATTACTTTTGCAAACGATTTTGAACAGAAATGTTTAAATGCACATTTTTATGATGGTTCGGTAGCTCAGCTGGATAGAGCAACAGCCTTCTAAGCTGTGGGTCTTGGGTTCGAATCCCAACCGAATCACTATAAATCAAAAATAGCCACCTAATCGGGTGGCTATTTTCGTTTATATCCACTTGATTTCAAGCATTTAGTCGCACTATATAATTACCGGGGATAGAGTTTTGGAGAATAGTATCAGTTTCAGAAGTGAAATTAAATCCGTAACATTTCCCGTGATTATTCTTCTTGCGAACTGCTCAATTACGTTTGCCACCCCATTGTTTTTTCCTTCTTGATTGCTCATAAATTTAAGATTTTGGTAGGTTTTTCTTATATTTATTGGTTTTTACCTATTTTGTTGCAATAAATTTGCATATTACCATTTTTAACCTTATCTTTGTGGCGTAATACCATTTATTGAAATTTTATATTATGATTAAACACACAAACGAACTTCTCGCAATGCGAGATAATGAACTCATCTCTGCCTACAAACGAATTCTTAAAGACGAATTTAGCAAAGG
>CAZHXA010000022.1:0-37745 GCA_964536025.1 uncultured Muribaculaceae bacterium | reverse complement strand
AAATATAATGGCAAGTATAATAAACTCGATGCGTGTATTAAAGAAGCTAACAATATAAATGCAAAAAAGTAAATTTTCTTATATGTGCCATCAAATAAAAAAGTTATTGCATATAATACTATTACAGCAGAACATATTTGACGTGCTATATTAAACGAACTGAAGTAAAATAATATAAAAAAAATCAAAAGACCTATGCAATAAGATATTTTCATTCTTTTTATAGCTAAAAATAAAAAGAAAAATGTCAGCAAAGAAAAAAATATTATTATTAAACGAGGAGAAAGATGATATTCAACAATTATAGTATATAGAATATATGTTATATATTCTATATTATTACGTGAGTTAAAACTACTATATATAGAATGTTCATATGTCCGTTGCATATAAAAAACATCCATATAAACAGATGTATCGGTTCCAACATTTTCACCTCTAAACATTGAGAAGAAACAAAGAATAAAGACTACTAAAAGACCTATATACTTGTTCTTAGGAAAGAATAAAGATAATACAATAACAAATATAAATAAAAATATATAGAAATCCATTAAACTTTAATTTAAATTGAATCTTTTAAAAACGCAAGAGAATTGTCTCTAAAATCACACATACACACCTCTACAACATAATCAACAGCAAAACTTGAGGCATAAGATATCGTCTTTTACAAATGACAAGATAAAAGAAGATCTAGTTTTGTAAAATTTGTATTCCACACTTGGTCGCTTCCGGTACAATATATACCATATTTTGGCGGATTATTAATTAAAGACTCGGAATCCCCATAATAGTCAGAAAGTTTTAAATAGTTTTTACGAAAATTCTTAAATCTCAGATACTCAATCAAACACGGCATTTCCATAAATAAATTCATCATATAATGAACAATAAGCTTTACAAACGCCTTGATTGAATTGTTCTTTATCTTATAAAGTTTATTTGGATATTGATAATCTATGATTTCGCAATCGCAACCTAAATCCTGTACCTTTCTTTTCAGAGCATAAGCTTGTAAAGATGAGCCAAAACTAATAGGACGATGCATCGTTATAATACCAACTCTTTTCTTCTTTTTCATTTATTTAAATAAGCTCTTTAATTTATTAATAACTCTTTTAGGAAATTGCCACAACCAATCCACAAATAATATTGATTTAATAACTATTTGACTGGATCATGATGTTTTTAGCCATACTGAGACAATATTAGCAAAAAGTATCCCAGTTGAATTAATACTTACCTAACTCATATCCCACACCACACGATGAGCAACGCCTACGAGCCATCTGATTATTACTCCACGCACCATAACCGTATTTTGGGGTATTAGGCACAGCCAAAATAATTTTCATATAAAAAAATGTTTGAAATTTATTTAAAAGAGTAGTCAGTATATAGTTGGTATTTTCCGCTATTTATTATTTTGATTGCTGTAATGAGTTTAACATCATCCCATATATCATCCTGATCGCAAAAAGAATAGTATTCTGCCTTTGGTGCATTAGAGATTAACCACATAAAAGAAGAGCATGCTCCTATATTTTTTCCATATATTACTTTGCAATTGGGACGCTCCTCATATTGTTTTAATATTTTTATTGTATTGTCAACAGAACCATCATCTCTTATAATTAAATGTACCTCAATATTTTTTTTGATTAAGAACGCTGTCTATCTGATCTTTAATGTATTCCTCTCCATTATAAGATGAAAGTAATACTACGACATTATGTTGTTCCATTTATATTACTATTTATATTATTACTTAAAAGTTCTTCTAAAGAAAAATCTAATATATCCTATCACTTTCAGATTTAGTATAAGTCTTGGATGGCTTGATAGGATCTTCATAAACTCAAGGTATTTATGATGACGTGCGTATAAGTACAATTTCTTTCTTAGTAGAAAATTTGAATTAATATAGGTACCACGGGGGATGTTAAATAATTGTTCGTAAAAACTACGGATTTCAATCGAACTCGCTAAAAATTGTATTAGCTTTTCAACATCCAACGAATGACTTGCAGAAGTTGAAAGTACTCTATAAACGCTAGTACAATATGGAAGAAATTTAATTTTACTTTCATGTGAATACCATATCCAATTAGGATAATCCCCCATTAACCAACCTTTCGTTGACGGTTCTATTTCCCTATTGTATTTTTTTTGGAGATCCAGTCTCATTAATACAGTTAAAGTTGGGATTGGGTTATCTTTCATTATTTGCTCGAATGATTCATGTGGCCCACCCAAAGGTTTAGGCATTAAAAGGTTCTTATCTTGAAGAAAGCATTGACATTGCGTATAGCACATACCATATTCATGATTATTCTCCAAAAAGTCTACTTGCCGTTGTAGTTTTTGAGGATCTATCCAATAATCGTCTCCTTCGCAGATAGCTTCATACTTGTTTCCCTCACGCCATTCTGACAAATATTCCAGCTTCTTGTACCCTAAATTCTTTGAGTATAGGTTTTCTTTAAGATAGAGAACTACTATATAACAATTTTTATTTGTTTTATGTTGGGAAAAAGTTATATGAGTATAGTCAGTCTCCTTTTTATATGCGACCTTTTCATTCGTAAGTTCAAAATATTCCTCTACATATGCTTTTATTACATCTTGTTCGCCATCTGTTGATGCATCATCTACAATCATTGCGATAAATGGGAATGTAGTTTGTTGCATAGCAAAACCATTTAATGCATCGGTTATATATTTAGATTGGTTATATGTGTAGCATCGTATACCAACCAAAAAATTATTATTGCTTTGTATTTCGTCCATATTTGTTTACTGACAATAGGATTATATTTTTTATTTCCAGGTATTCTGTAAGTTGTAGTTTTTCACATACGATTATGCAAACTGCGATTCCTACAACTATCTGAATAGGAAGTGTTATCCAATAAGATAGGAAAATATATTTCAAAAAATACACAGATAGAGCAATTATAAATGCTATTCCATAACTTGATAATACATCTTTGAGTTGCATCCACGAACTATAGCCGAGCCATTTACCTGTATAGTAGGAATTGAGGAAAAAAGATATAATACCTATTATGATGCTACCTATAAGCATCCAATAGATATTCATAAATATACCCATGGCAAGAGGTGCCATGCCAATTATCTTCTTTACTATATCCAAATTCAAGAATATATCACTACGTCCTTGTATTTGTAGCATATTGAGGTTAATGGCATGTAGCGGATAGAGCGACATTGTGAGACAAATCAATGGTAGATATGTAGCAGCCTCATGCCATTTAGGACCTATCAGACAGTATATTAGTGGTTCTGCTACTGCACCTATCGAAATCATACACACACACGTTACGAACATGGTTACCTTTATCACTTTGCGATATACAGCTACCATATGTGACTTGTCGTCTTGAATCTCTGCCAGTGCCGGATAGCTTACGCGTTGTACGATAGATGTGAGGTTGGCTGAGAATATATTGGCATATTCTTTACTGCGAGAGTATTGACCAAGTGTTGACGGACTGTAAAATTTACCGACAACAACCTGATATAATTGCTTCCATATATTATCAAGCAATCCGCTTAACATCATTTTTGAGCCAAATCCCCACATATACCGGAAACTCTCTCGGCTGAATGTGAAATCTGGCCTCCAACGATTGAATATCCATAAGCAAATAGTATATAGCAATTGCTTAGTGAGTACTTGCGATATCAATGCCCACACGCCCATTCCCGCATATGCCATAACTATACCTACAACACCACTTATTGTAGCAGATATAAAAGATACTTTAGTCTTGGTCTTGAAGTCGATCATCTTGGTAAGGATGGTATTTTGAGTAATCGATAGTGCATTGATAATAAGTACTATACCCAATATTCTAACCAGTGGTGTCAGTTCTGTTCTATCGAAGAAAGTTGATATTAAGGGTGATGCAAAATAAAGACCAACATACAACACGATGCTAATAATTAGATTCGTAATAAACATCGTGTTATAGTCATCGTTGTTAGCATCATTTTTTCTTATTAGTGAACTGCTGAATCCACTATCTACCACACCGTTAAGCACAGTTGTGAATATAAGACATATACCTATCAAACCGTACTCATCTGGCGATAATATACGTGCTAAGACAAGACCTACAAGAAATGTAATACCTTGCCCCAAGAAAGCATCAGCGGCACTCCAGCCTACGCCCTTGATGGTTTTATATCTAAGCGATGAATGAGACATATAAATTAAAAGCGGTTTCTTCTTTCTGAATATTTTGCATCAATATCATAAGATAATCCTAATGTCTTTTCATTTACTCTTTCATAAATTAAGTCTATGCCATTACCATCCAAGATCTTTACATTTGAGTTAATGTATCTGATAGTATCTTCTAGCACAATGTCATTATCTGAAAATATAGTGAGCATTGCAACTTTCTTAAATACATTCGTTTTATTATCTATGCAATCCCCTGTTTTAACATAGTAATCGGCGATAACGTTATATGAGTCTGTAATAAGGTTTTCTGGTTTAATTATTTTCTCGATAAGACCATTAATTCCAAAATAATTTAGAATTACGGATTTCGTTCTTTTATTTATACTATAATAGTCTTCGTATTTGTCATTATTTGAAATTCCGAGAGAATAATCTAATAGAGTGTCTATATAATTAATACCAGAAATATGTTTGTAATAATTATATGATAACTCGCCACTCAATCTAAACCCTGCTTCAAAGAAATAGAATTTTCCATTCCGATAAAAAGCTGACATTGTAGCATATCCATTGTGGATTTCAATGCCTAACAACATCTTCCTAATTTTTTCATTTTCTTCCAATATATATAACTTCTCATATCGTGATGGAAATACCCATGCCTTTTGAAGTATTGGTGCACCCAACTCTCCCTCGCACATAACAGTATCGCTTGTACCCAATAGATAGACTTCATTATCTTTAACATAGTAATAGAAATCTACCTTAATGCCGTCATTTACAAAGTCTTCTATAATTACATTCTTTGAAGGCGATAAATCATAAGCTATCTTGTAATATTCTTCAAATTCTTCCTCATTATGGGCTACATTAATACCTATGGATCCTGCTCGGTCTACGGGTTTTATAATTACAGGAAAGTCTATTCTATCACTATATTGATATTCTGGGACTCCTTGAATTCCATACTCAGCACAGAGGTGTTTAAACTTAATTTTATCACGTGTTATATCTAATTGTTCCATAGATAAGGTACAAGGGAGACCGAGCTTTACGCATAGTTTTATCATATTCTCCACTCTAAATTCACTAAATCCTGCAATAACACCATTAATGTTCACCTCTTGGCACTTCAATACCAGCGTATCAATATCACTCCAACTTATATCCCACGCTTCATCAGCCACATATTTAGCCGGGCTTTTAGACCAATCTATGTTATTATCAGTTACGATTACATATATGCCCTTACTATGAGCACACTTAATAATATCTATTTCATGATAGGTCGCACCTAAAATTAACAACTTATCCATTAATTATAATATTTATTATTCGTTGCATATCTTCCTCTCCATATCGTTGATCAATAGGAACTGGAATGATGTTTTTACATAATTCGTATTCTAAGTCATCTTCTTTGCACCATTTAAACACATTAGGCCAATAAGTTGCCACAAATACATGGTTATCTATAAGACGTTTCCTTAAATCAGTTTCTTCCGTATAGTAAGGATAAACCATAGGACAAATGAAAGAATCTAATGAAGGTAAATCTAAGCCGTTTGTACACGCAAGATGCATGTGCAAGAACGAAAAATTTGCTAATCTTCTCTCCTTTATATTTTCATAATCTAATGATGCAAGCATATTTTGAGTAAGCGTACTCATCAACGAAATAGCCCCAATTGCTATTTTGTGCGAACTCTCCTTGAAGTCACTATATCCATCCATTGGTAAAAGGTCGTGCCTCTTTAAAAGATGAGCACAACGGTCATAAGAAATGTCCTTTTTTAATTCAATATCTACATTTAAATTGGTATAAGCAATACCTCCATCTGGAATACCCACAAACTTACGAGGACTATAGAAAGTATTGATTCTATTCAAGGGAGGTGCGTAGAGAGCTTGTGCACTGTCTAATATTAATTGACTACCGTAACGAGTTGCTAATGTTTGACAGTATTCATCCATTACACCAAAATAATTAGTATAAATTAGGTATTCTAATGCTTTAAGTTCAAAGTCTTCGGTAAGAGTAAAATCCTTGTTGATATGATAGAATGAATACGAGATACCAAGACGTTCAATCGGTTGTAGTACTACATCACATGTATAATAAGGAATCCATAGGTGATTAATCGGACCAAGAGACAATAAGATATACTCCAACGAATGACGACCACTATTCAATAACACTCCATCAGAATGTAGAAAAGATCCATCGTTTGTAGGAAATTCCCATTCGAAATAGCCCCCTATCGCTCTCATGACAATTGGATTCTTACATTTTTGTGAATAGTAGCTAACTCTCTATCGAGTTCTTCGCGTGTATTCGCTCTTAAAAACAATGTTCCCAGCGAGGTATTGGCACCTGTAAACGGCACTATATGGTCGCCTTTTTTTACAATGAAGCCTTTATCCTTAACATACTTCTGTTCAAACTCAGGATTAATATTAATAGATTTCAAGATACCTTCAACAGATGAATGAAGAATATAATTACACCAAACGCCATCATACTCAGGTGTTTTAATGTCTTCAATGGGCAATGATAAGGCCTTGCATATTTCTGCACGAATCAAAGATTGAGAAGTTGCCATATCTTGAAGTTCGGCAATACGATTGCCACCACCACGAGGAGAAACCTCCATTATATAAGCATTTCCATCTGAACATACCCTTGATTCTACATTATAAATACCAGTCTTTACGCCAAGTAAATTAAAGAGCCTTTGAAGTTGTTCTGTCAAATTATCTTGGAATGATTGTTCCATACTCGCTGGCCATATTTCAATCGCAGGAGTATATGGATTGGCGGCATCCTTATCAAATAACTGATCTGAATAAGCTGGATAAACTAACTTCCCTTCAACGGTAAAAACGTCGGCACTTGACTGATAGCCTACAATATCCAAGAAATCCTCTATAATAAAGTTCTTGGATATAGAACAATTTAACGCTGTTTCAATAGCTAATTGTAAATTTTTAGAATCGACAACTTTAGTAACCCCCTTACTGCCAGCAGAATCTACAGGCTTTACAATAACTGGCCAATTAAAAGAATCTACATCCTTAAGCGCATCTTCTGCATTAGTATAACCCTTCGCAGTAGGACAATTAAAGCCATTTTCTGATAAAAATTGGCGAAAAAGCGATTTATCTTGAAGAATGCAGGCCGTTTTATAAGATGTTTGGAATGGTAAATTCATCTGCTCTGCAACATAGGCAGCCGAAACCACACCAGGGTCAACAGCATGAGAAAGAATTCCATCTATCTCTAATTCTTTTGCCTTCTTCAATACCGCATCTTTATCAATAATGCTCACATTGCAATACTCGTCACTATATTTATGAGCAATATTATCAGGTAGATAATCGGCGGTTATAACATATGCCCCAAGTTTGTGTGCTTCCTCTATAACTGGAAGAAGGTAACGTAAACCTCCAAGAAGCATCAACTTCTTTTGTTTCATAATTTTACTTTACAATAAGTTTAAGTATTCTCACCAAATCCTCCTCCGAGAGTTCATGGTGCATTGGCAAGCAAATCACACTATCTGCCATTTTATGAGCATTGGGAAGATTCTCTTTTGCAGCACTTGGAAGCCCTCTATATGTAGAAAACTCGCTAATCAATGGATAGAAATACCTTCTTCCAAGAACATTTTGTTCCTTCATCTTGAAATAAAGTTCATTGCGAGTCATTCCAAACCTATCGGCATCTACGAAAATGGGGAAATAAGAGTAGTTGTGTTTAACACCTGACATATCTACCATAAAAGAGATACCCTCAACACCTTTTAAAGCTTCACGATATTTGATTGCAACCTGATGACGAGCCTCTATCGCATCATCTACTTGACGAAGATTTAGTATGCCGTAAGCAGCGCGCACCTCATCAACCTTACTATTAATGCCTGGCGCAATAACCTCTGTCTCGCCCGCGAACCCAAAATTTTTAAGATAGTCAATACGCTTCTTGGTTTGTTCATCGTGCATAACAAGTGCACCACCTTCAAGCGTATTATATACTTTTGTGGCATGAAAACTAAGGGTGCTCATATCTCCTGCTTTAAGAATTGATTCACCATTAACCTTTACCCCAAATGCGTGTGCTGCATCGTAAATAACTTTGAGACCATATTTATCAGCGATTTCTTGAATCCTCCTTATGTCACATGGCTTACCATACACATGTACGGGCATAATTGCAGTAGTTTGAGGTGTAATAGCTACTTCAATTTTGTCAGGATCAAGATTGCCAGTCGTGGGGTCGATATCAACGAAAACAGGCTTACAACCACTCCACCAGATACAATGAGTTGTTGCCACAAAGCTATATGGCGTAGTAATTACTTCTCCTGTAATCCTTAAGGCTTGTAATGCTGTAAGTAGAGGCAAAGTACCATTTGTAAATAGACTCACATATGGAACTTCCAAATACTCTGCAAGCTCTTTTTCTAATTGTTTATGAAACATTCCATTATTGGTTACCCATTTACTTGCCCATATTTCTTTTAACATCACATTAAACTCCTCTAAATTGGGGAGTAATGGGCTTGTGACTGTAATGGTCTCTTTTGACATAACTTAAAATATTTTTTCTCTTGTCCAACTAATATTTGTCTTCACAACCTTGCTAGGTACCCCAACTGCTAAACAATTACTTGGGATCTCTTTTGTGATCATCGTGTTAGATCCAATAATTGAATTGTCTCCGATCTTTGCGCCTTTCATTATTTTTGAACCTGGGGCAATCCATACATGATTTCCAATGATTACATCTAGTGCAGGATTTATTCGCTTATTCGAAGACAAATCATAAATAGGATGAGAGTCACTAATGCGAACTGTTATAGTATTGCTAAACATACAATCTTGACCTACGCGAATAGTTGTATTATCCTCTTGGGTACAGAAATGTACAGAATGCGTAAAGGTTGTCCCAGATCCAACTATGATTGTTATATTATTGCCTTCCATCCAAAAACTACAATTAATACCAACCCTACAATTGTCTTCAAAAACAATCTTATTGTTATTTCCAACTATATGAATTGAAGTCTCAGCCAAATGACTATTGCGACCTACTTCCATATAATTATTACTTCCAATCACATATTTATTCAATCTCACATACCCCCGAAAGAATTGACTTTCAATCTTTTACACAATACATCCTTGGTAGTATATTTTAAAAACTATACGCAAGATTAAATAATATCAGAATATTATATAATAATTTCTTAAACATAGTTAACATAATAATTTTACGACAGTTGGCGTTTATAGTAACTTCGGGGAAGATATTATAATAATATATTTTCATCCAAATGTTATCGATTCTTATACATCTCTTCGTAATACTTCTCGTAGTCGCCGGAGGTGATGTTGTCCATCCACTCTTGATTATCGAGATACCAACGTACTGTTTTTTCGATGCCTTCTTCAAATTGTAACGAAGGTTCCCATCCAAGCTCTTTTTGTAACTTGGTGGAATCTATAGCATAACGTGCGTCGTGTCCTAAGCGGTCGGTTACATAAGTTATTAAGTCAAGAGATGCTCCTTCCGGATTGCCCAACAATCGATCAACGGTCTTTATTACCACTTTTATAATATCAATGTTCTTCCATTCATTAAATCCACCTATATTATAGGTTTCGGCAATCTTTCCGTCGTGAAAAATCACATCAATTGCTCTGGCATGGTCTTCGACAAACAACCAATCACGCACATTTTCACCTTTACCATAAACAGGCAGTGGCTTACGCTGACGTATATTATTAATGAACAATGGTATCAATTTTTCAGGAAATTGATATGGTCCATAGTTATTAGAGCAGTTTGTTACAATTGTAGGCATTCCGTATGTATCGTGAAATGCTCTCACAAAGTGGTCAGAAGACGCTTTGCTTGCCGAATATGGTGAATGAGGGTTATATTTAGTAGTTTCATAGAAGAAATCGTCACCATAAGCTAAATGATGTTCGCTCGAAGATGCCGTTGTTGAAAACGGAGGTTCTATACCTTCAGGATGATTCATTGTAAGTGCTCCATAAACTTCATCAGTTGAAATATGATAGAAACGTTTGCCATCATAACCTTCTGGTAGACTTTCCCAATAAAGTTTTGCAGCTTGCAAGAGAGAAAGAGTTCCCATTACATTGGTTTTTGCAAATGTGAAAGGGTCTTTTATACTGCGATCCACATGGCTTTCGGCTGCAAGGTGAATTATACCGTCGATATGCTCATCTTGCATCAATTTATAGAAAGCATCAAAGTCGCATATATCCATCTTTACAAACTTATAATTAGGCTTATCTTCAATATCTTTCAAGTTGGCAAGATTTCCTGCATAAGTCAATTTATCAAGATTGATAATATTATATTCCGGGTATTTATTTACAAATAAACGAACAACATGGCTACCTATAAATCCGGCTCCACCTGTAATGACTATATTGCGTTTTGACATGATTTTTACTATTTTTTAAGATTTGTAATACATTTCTTTAATGAGTCAGTCCAATATGGGACATTAACTCCAAACACCTCTTTAATTTTCGTTTTATCAAGCACAGAATAAGCCGGACGCTTAACAGGACTTGGGAATTCATCGCTATGACATGGTTGAATATCGCAATCCGTATTACCACTATACTCGGCTATCACCTTAGTGAAATCATACCAAGAACAAACGCCTTCATTTGAGAAATGATAAACGCCTGTTTGTGAACCGTCAAATTTTTCAAGTATCACATAAATAGCTTTTGCCAAGTCTAAAGCATACGTTGGTGTACCTGCTTGGTCAAATACAACCTTAAGCTGAGGTTTCGTTTCGGTAAGAGACATCATAGTTTTGCAGAAATTCTTTCCAAACTCAGAATAAAGCCAAGCCGTACGAATAATAACATAATCACCACCTTGTGATTTAATAGCTTGTTCACCCATTAGTTTAGATTTACCATAGGCACCTGTAGGAGTACCTTTTTGGTCTTCTTTACAAGGAGTATTATATGGTTCTCCACCAAAAACATAGTCGGTTGATATATGAACGAGCAAACCTCCAACCTCTTTCATTGCAATCGCCAAATTTTCAGGAGCTTTAGCGTTTAGAGTAGTACAAAAAGCCACATCTTCTTCGGCTTTATCCACATTGGTATATGCAGCACAATTAATAATTGCATTTACATTATATTCTGCCACAATATCACGCACTGCTTTTAAATCGGTTATATCAAGAATTCGAGTCTCCACACCCTCACTAAGAAGAACATCAGTGAATATATAACGATCTTGGCTTTCTTTGGCAACAATACGCATTTCATTGCCAAGCTGACCGTTTGCACCTGTTACTAATATAGTTTTCATACTTTATTTAAATTCCGGATATAAATCTTCGTTATAATCAAATGGTGAATCAAAACCACCCAAGCAAATATGCTTTATGTCTTTTTCCGATAAGATAGCTTCATCAACAGGTATCTGCCAATCTATACCAAGACTTTCATCTTTAATATTTATACCCCCATCGGCACTTGGAGCATAAAAGTTGTCACACTTATATTGAAATACTGCCGTAGGGCTTAACACAGCAAAACCGTGAGCAAAACCACGAGGAATAAAGAATTGACGATAATTTTCCTCGCTCAATTCCACAGCAACGTGTTTACCGTATGTAGGCGAACCTTTGCGAATATCTACAGCAACATCAAGAACTTTCCCCTTCACGCATCTCACTAACTTGCTTTGAGCATAAGGAGGACGTTGAAAATGCAAGCCACGCATAACTCCATAACTTGACATGCTTTCGTTATCTTGTACAAAATTTATTTTTCGCACTTTTTCTTCAAACTCACGTTGAGAGAAACTTTCAAAAAAATAGCCTCTCGAGTCTTTAAAAACCTTTGGTTCTATTATTACAACACCTTCTATATCTGTTTTAATTACATCCATATTATTCAAGATTTGATTTGCCGGTTTCTTTTATCTCATCTATCACCTTTAAAAGATACTGACCATATTGATTTTTAAGCATTGGTTTGGCTAGTTCTCTCATTCGCTCTTCCGAAATCCATCCTTGTCTATAAGCAATGCCTTCCAAACAAGCAACCTTTAACCCTTGACGCTTTTCTAACACTTCGATATAAGTAGAAGCCTCGCTTAATGAGTCATGAGTACCTGTATCAAGCCAAGCAAAACCTCTACCTAAAGTCTGCACTTTCAATTCGCCATCAGTTAAAAACTGCTGATTGACGGTTGTTATTTCATATTCACCGCGAGCCGATGGTTTTATATTCTTTGCCACCTCTACAACCTTATTTGGATAGAAATAAAGCCCCACAACAGCATAATTTGACTTTGGTTTTATCGGTTTTTCTTCAATACTCAAGCAATTTCCATCATTATCAAACTCAGCAACGCCATAACGTTCAGGGTCATTAACCCAATAGCCAAAAACGGTTGCTTTCTGTTCAACTTCAGCTGTACGCACAGCATCTTTCAGCATTTTTGTAAAGCCGGCACCATGGAAAATATTATCGCCAAGCACCAAGCAAACTGAATCATCACCAATAAAGTCAGCCCCTATAGTAAAAGCTTGAGCTAATCCATCGGGCGATGGTTGTTCTGCATATTCAAAACGAACACCATAGTCGGAGCCATCTCCAAGCAATCGTTTAAATCCGGGAAGGTCATAAGGTGTAGAAATAATCAATATTTCTCTAATTCCCGCCAACATTAAAACCGAAATAGGATAATAAACCATAGGTTTATCATATATAGGCATTAACTGTTTGCTTATCCCCTTTGTGATAGGATACAAACGCGTACCACTTCCACCTGCAAGAACTATCCCCTTCATTTTATATAATATTTACTTAATTTTATTTTAATAATTACTCAATTAGTCGCGTTGAAAAATATCGCGAGTATAAACTTTTTGTTTCACATCATCAAGACAAGAATCATAGCGATTGGCTATAATAGCTTTTGACAAACGTTTAAATTCTTCAATATCATTCACTACACGGCTACCGAAAAACGTTGCACCATCATCAAGTGTAGGTTCATAAACTATAACTTCTGCACCCTTAGCCTTTATACGCTTCATGATACCTTGAATGGCACTTTGACGGAAATTATCACTATCAGTCTTCATCGTAAGGCGAAAAACACCTATCGTAACCGGATGTTCTTTTTCGGCATTCCATGCACTTGAACCAGTATAATAACCTGCTTTTGCAAGCACTTGATCAGCTATAAAATCCTTACGCGTGCGATTACTTTCCACTATAGCAGTCATCATATTTTGTGGAACATTACAATAATTGGCAAGAAGTTGTTTTGTATCCTTAGGCAAACAATAACCTCCATATCCAAACGAAGGATTATTATAATGAGTTCCTATACGAGGATCAAGACCCACACCCTCTATAATTGACTGAGTGTCAAGTCCCTTCATTTCAGCATATGTATCAAGTTCATTAAAATAGCTCACTCTTAATGCCAAATAAGTATTAGCAAATAGTTTTACCGCTTCTGCCTCAGTCAGCCCCATAAAAAGAGTTGAGACTTCTGGTTTTAATGAACCTTCACGTAATAATTCAGCAAATTGATGAGCCGAATCGCACAAATGATTGCCGGCAATAGCCTTAATGGCATCTGCTTCCTCTCCTGAACTTTCAGCTACCTTAGGATAACCCACAATTATGCGACTTGGATAAAGATTGTCATACAAAGCCTTGCTTTCACGCAAAAATTCCGGAGAAAAAAGCAAACGAAACTTACGAGTCTTATCCCACCCACGTTCCTTAAACTTAGCGGCATACTTTACATACAAGCTATTACAATATCCCACCGGAATTGTACTCTTTATAATCATGACTGCATTTGACTCCGATTCAAGCACAAGATCAATAACATCTTCTATGTGATGTGTGTCAAAAAAATTTTTATGAGGATCATAATTTGTAGGAGCTGCAATTACCACAAAATCAGCATCTTTATATGCTTCCCCACCATCAAGAGTTGCACGCAGATTTAATTTTCTTTCTGCAAAATACTTTTCTATATATTCATCTTGAATAGGAGAAATCCTATTATTGATTTTTTCCACCTTTTCGGGAATGACATCCACAGCCACAACCTCATTATGTTGCGACAACAAAGTAGCAATACTCAATCCCACATAACCTGTTCCTGCTACAGCTATTTTCATTACAATATATCTTTTAGGGAATATATGACAAAGATAACTATTTAGTCACAATTATTTAGAGATTACACCGTCAATCTTTCAAAACTTGAATAAATTCAGGTTCTATTTCGGCAATCGAAAGAGCCATAATACCATCTATACTTATCACTACACGCTTACTACGCTTTCCTTTCACCTTTAAGAGCGTGCCTTCAACCCCATTAAACGTGCCTCCTACTACACGCACTCGTGTACCTTTTGACAACTGAATCTCTTCGGGGGTATAATAAGTAAGTTCTTCTTCATAATGGCTTGATGCCTTAATAAAATTTACCATCTGTGAATCGGGCACTTTTAGAATTCTATTCGCACCGTCAATGCGACATGTTACATACCTAAGAAAAGGATATTTATGCTTAAACAGTTCCAAGTCACTGTATAAAGCACGAACAAAGACAAGATTTGGAATAACCGGAACAAGAATTCGTTTCATTTTGCCCGCATATTTCCTAACCTCATAACGCTTGGGTATAAAATATTCCATACCCTCTTCTCCTTTTAGAATGTCTTCTGCTTTATTTTCACATTTATAAGCATTCATGACAAACCATTTCGGAAGTTCTTCTGCAATATCCACATTTTTCTCCATATAGTTTCAGGTATTCACACTATTTTTCCTTTCACAGTTAGCAATATCTACAGTTCACCCCAAAGCACATAATCAATTAATTCACAAACAATTAATCACATAAACTTCAGGATTATTCACATTTTTAAGCCCTACTCAAGGACAAAAAATGAATATATCAATACAAAAATAAAACAATTCATCCAATAAATCCAAGAACGAAACTCAAAAAAAAAAAAAAAAAAGTTAATTATATTTAAACCTATAAACAAAGAGCGAAAACTTTACAAAGTTTTCGCTCTTAATGGGTGGAATATGGGGCTCGAACCCACGACCTTCGGAACCACAATCCGACGCTCTAACCAACTGAGCTAAATCCACCATGTTTGTTTTTAACGAGTGCAAAGGTAAAACAAATTATTCACACATGCAAGCACATTTGATAATTTTCTTTCAAAAAAAATTACAATTCGTTTCCAACACAACAGTTAAACCATTTTATTACCCTTAAATTAAACAACACGCATTAAAAACATTCTAAGAATTACAAAAACAACCCAAAACCAATTGAAAAGGTTTTAAATTGCGGACCTTTCCCCGATTTAAACATCGTCTGCGGACAATATTTCACATACACTCCAATACAATCCCAGCTCAACGCACCCATAACATCCCAAGACACCTTACGCACAGGTACTCCACTGAAAGATTCTTCCACTTTCACATCATCTTCACGCAAATAGCAATTCTTAACCGAAGCATGAGTATTCACATTCATTATAGTACCGGCACTCAATCTTAAATCGGAAAATAACTTATGACTCGCCATAAATGGAACACGCAAACTAAAAACCTTCAAACGCGAGGACTTCGGAATACGTTCTTCATCAAATTGTCCTATATAAATTTGATTTCTATCTCCAGAAAAGCACTTATATGTATCCTTAAAGCCAATGTTCTTCCACCCCACACCAAAGCCTAAAGAAAATGCAGGACCATTAGCAAACGGTTTATACTGCATTCCCAGAATTCTATCCCATGCAATTTCCATTGAAGACGTAGTTTTCTCTCCTATTGTTTCATCTACGGTATTATTATAACCAAAATAAAAACCTCCAGATACCACCGACCACTTACTACGTTTCTTTTTGTTTCCGGAAACAGAGGATTTTGTAAAAGGCAAATGCAAATTCCAATCTTGAGAAATCGAAATTTTACTATCTGGTGATGCCGACTGTTTATAACTGTAAACATAATCTTTATCATCTCCGGCACCTTTAATCAACACTTTCACACCACCACCTGTTTCGGTAATAATCACATTACCTGCATTCTTTACATTGGTTACGGTATCACACTCGACTTTGTCTTGTGCATTCAAGCACACTACAACCATCAACGATAATAAAAAAGTAATCTTTCTCATAATAAACATATATTTTTCTATTTTTTAATCAAACTTTTTATATAATCTGCACTCTCTCTACTTTCCATATAAATCACAGTAACTTTATTCACAGGATTCTTGCTCGCGTATGCCTGATTTAAATAAAACACGTAGCGATTCATTGCTTTTTTTTCTGATTTAAAGCGATAAAAACCATAATATAAATTTCCTTCTCTATATTCAACCTCTTTATCAAGAGCTTTTGCTCCATCTTTTACAACAAGTCGCTCTATTTCTTGTTCAACGCTCTTATCTTCCGAAAGTGACAAACTTCGGAACACATTCAACTTCAATTTATTAGCCATCTCTCCTGTTACAACTATTTCTACCGCATTAGGCAATTTCCTGTAACGACCGTCAAAAAGTTTATTAACCTGTAAACTCGTTTGAGCAAAAACAGTCAATGAAGTAAACATTATTACTGATATAAAAAACAACCTCCGTATCATAATTTTGTCAATTATTATTTTCTACCGACATAATACTACGTATTGTCACTAATTGTGATTCCAAAACACTTGACGACTCTTCGGTTACACTATTCATTTCTGCTAAATTCACTTTCATAAGTATTGTTACCGTCTCGTCATCTTTAATTTCTTCTCCATTTACATAAGCTATACATTCACAACTTGACAATCCATTTTCACCACTTTCAAAATTCACAGCAAAAACCACAATCAAAGCAAGCATAGCTGCGACCGAAGCAATACGCAATGACAATACTGTAACTTTTCTTGCAGTTTTTCTCTTTACTTTATTACGTCCCACTTCATAGAACCCCATTGTAACAAGAGCTTCATCTATAACTCGGCTTTTGTAATCGCACTCCGGCAAAACTCGTTTCAAGAAAGATTCTTCGTAATCAGTAGTCTCACACTCAAAATATTTCTCAATGAGAGCTTCCAATTCCTCTTGCGTCATATAATTATTCAGTTTACGTCTCATTTCCGGCTATAATTTTCGGTTTTTATATATTTCTCGCACAAGTTTTCTTGCCCTGCTTAATTGCATTCTCACCGCAACAGGTTGCATTCCAAGGATCTCGCCTATTTCTTCATACGAGCGTTCTTCATACTCCCTCATTCTCATTATCTTCAATTGTATTACTGTTAATTCTCTCTCCATAATGGAATTCAACTCATCAAACGCCTCTTTTCGCTCCAAATCCACAAAAGTATCGTTTTCCACACATTCCGCAGTCGCTCTATTTTCATCTAAACTCACCTCTGAGCCTGCCGATTTACGACGTTTAGAGTCTATACAAAGATTTCTTACAGTAACCATACTCACTCCTTCCACCTCCGAATCACAGCCAAATGTTTCGCGACGTTGCCACAATCGACAGAATGCATCCTGCACCTTATCGGCGGCATCCTCTTCATCTTCCAAAATTCGCACCGCCATATTCATCAAGCGTTGGCGTATTTCGGTAAATATGATTGTAACTTTATCGCTTTCCATTCTGTTTCATTCAAGTTTCAAATGTCACTCATTATACTATACGCAAAACTACATAATTTGTAACACTCTTTTTTAAAAAAACAAAAAAAGAGAGGTAAAACCGTTTTTCTTTCGTTTTTACCTCTCAAAACCCTATTTAAGTTAATTAGTTTAGTTAATCATCAGTTTAATATCCATTCCTGATTATACTACTTTTTTTCCATATGCAATAACAGACTTCAAGTTCAATTCAGAGTCATAAATACACATATCGGCATCTTTTCCTACTTTTATAGAACCTTTTCTATCAAAAACGCCCATTATGCGAGCCGGAGTTTCTGAAGACATCCTCACTGCATCAAATAGTGTTACACCAGCTTCGTTCACCATAGTTCTTATCAAGCGGTCCATTGTCGCAACGCTACCGGCAAGAGCAGAGCGGTCGGCAAGTTTGCACACTCCGTTTTCTATAATGAAACGAGGGTCAAGATACATATTTTCATCTCCCGCTGAGCAAGAAAGTCCGTCAGTACACAAAGCTGTACCTTCAACACCCTTTATTTTGTACACAAGTTTCAATAATGGAATAGGCACATGAATACCATCAGCAATTACCTCAACAGTCATTCCATCAATCAAATATACGCTTTCTACAGTTCCTTCTTCTTTGTATTCACGCACATTATGAAAACCGTTCATTGCATTATAGAAGTGTGTTACATGGCGATAACCCACTTCATAGCCTTTCACAACATCTTTATAAGAAGCCGAAGTGTGTGCTATTGATGGCAATACGCCTTTACTTGTCAAGTAAGCACCAAGTTCTATTGCTCCGTCAAGTTCAGGAGCTATATCCCAACGCTTGATACAAGGAAAATCTTCTATTAACGGCTTATATTCAGCCGGATCAGGATTCTTTATTGCATCAGGCAACTGCGCACCGGCCTTTTTAGGGCTCAAATAATGACCTTCCAAGTGAAGACCAAGTATTGGACTACCTTCTTCAGCCATCAATTTTGTACATATTTCGGCAGTTCGTCTTATATTGGCTGCAGTTGTTGACATCAAGGTTGGATATATACTTGTCGTACCATGAATCAAGTGTGCATGCACCGCTTTGCGATAGTCTTCTTCATCACCTTCAGTAAAATCATGACCGCCACCACCGTGCACATGCAACTCTACTCCACCGGGCACAACATAGCCACATTGAGCATCAATTACTTCAGCTCCTTCTACCACTTCACTATCTTGTTTCACTTCTACTATCTTGCCATCAGCATAGACAACAGAACCGCCTTTTACCCATCCCAAAGATGTGTGAATAACGCCATTAATGATTTGTGTAGTTTTTTTCATTGTCTTATAATTTTTCAATCTATATTTTTATTATGTTTTCTAAACAAGTTCTCTGCATTGCTCATAAATTGTTCAAAAGTCGTTTTCGAATCGGCTCTTACCGAATCGCTCTTAGTGCAAGGTATTAATTTATAATTACCTTTTCCATATAACGGCTTTTGGCAAAACAACAATTCACGTTTCACATCCAAAACTACCGGACGGTTATCATACTCAGCCAATTTCACTGTAACCATCGCACCACCACGGCTGTTTAAATCATTTTGATTAGATATGAAATTACCCAACGAATACACTATTGCCATTCCGGTACCATTATGTGAGTCATAGCTAAGTTCCATAGGTTGAACTACATGAGGATGACTGCCTATCACCAATTCCACCCCCATTTCTTCCAATCTCTGTGCCAACTTTTGTTGTCTTACACTTGGTAATTGCTCATATTCATTTCCCCAATGCATACACACACATACGAGTTCCGCACCATTTTCTCTGGCAGTTTGCACATCGTTTTTTATCTTATTTTCTTCTATCAAATCCACTATAGCCAATTTAGGTACAGGTATGCCGTTGGTTCCATAAGTATAGGTTAAAAATGCAATTTTCAGTCCGTTTATTTCCATTATCATAGGCAATCGCTCTTGCCTGTCTTTTTCATTTAAGTATGTACCCATGTGAGCGACACCCATTTCATCAAGTGCCTTGATTGTTCGTTTAAGCCCGGCTCCTCCCGAATCCATACAATGATTATTGGCTGTAAGCAACAAGTCAAATCCCGATTTTTTCAGCTGTCGGGCAAAATCATCGGGACAACTGAATATAGGATAACCTTTATAGGGCTCTCCTCCCAACGGACACTCCAAATTTACCACCGCAAAATGAGCCGACTTTATATCATCCTCCAACAATGAAAAGCAATCACTGTAATCAAATGTGCCATCGGCTTGAGCCGCAGCTTTAAGTTGCGGTCCGTGTTGCATGGCATCTCCGGCAAATACCAGTTCCGTAGTGTCATTCATTTGCAACAGTCCCAATAACGACAGTAGAAATATCGATAGCATCTCCATATTAAAACATTTTGGGTGCAACCTATAAAGTTGCACCCAAAATTAATCATATAAGTTATATTAAACAACTTTTACAACCTGTTAATTGATTTATTTTTCTTTTAATAAATACATTTTTTTGCCGCCAAAAGAGTGTTTTTCATCAAAGACACTATCGTCATTGGGCCCACTCCTCCGGGTACAGGAGTTATATAAGAACATTTAGGAGCTACATGTTCAAAATCCACATCTCCCTTCAGTTTCCAACCACTCTTGGTTAAGGTTGATGGTACTCGTGTTGTACCCACATCTATTATCACGGCTCCTTCTTTCACCATATCTTCCTTAACAAATTCAGGCGAACCTAAAGCAGCTATGATAATATCGGCTTTTCGACATATTTCATTCAAATTCTTTGTTGCACTATGACACACAGTTACGGTAGCATTTCCAGGCTTACCCTTTTGCATCATCAACGATGCCACTGGTTTTCCCACGATATTACTTCTGCCTAAAACCACACACTCAGCACCATTGGTGTCTATATTATACCTTCTTAGTAGCTCTATAATTCCTGCCGGAGTAGCCGACACAAAGCAAGGTAAACCTATTGACATTCTACCTACATTTACCGGATGAAATCCATCCACATCCTTTCTGTAATCGATAGATTCTATTACTTTTTGTTCCGAAATATGTTTCGGTAACGGTAATTGAACAATAAATCCGTCTACATCTTCATCATCATTCAATTTTTTCACAGTGTCAAGCAATTCAGCTTCGGTAACATCAGCTTCAAAGCGGATAAGCGTTGATTTAAATCCACATTCCTCACATGCTTTAACCTTAGCCGCAACATAGGTTTCGCTACCTCCATCATGTCCCACAAGCACAGCCGCAAGATGCGGACGTTTCTTGCCGGCTGCCACCATTTCGGCAACTTCGGCTGCGATTTCTCTTTTTATATCGCCCGATACTTTTTTTCCGTCAATAAGTTCCATAGGCTTTAACAAAGTATTTACATTATTAACGACGACGCATGTTACGCATCATCTTCATTGGGTTCTTCATTTGAGTTGCAAAACGCATCATCTTACGAGTTTCTTCAAATTGTTTCAACAATCTGTTGACATCTTGAAGTGATGTACCGCTACCTTTTGCTATACGTTGGCGACGGCTACCGTTGATAATTTCAGGGTTTGAGCGTTCTTGCGGAGTCATTGAATAGATTATAGCTTCTATTCCCTTAAACGCATTATCGTCTATATCTATATCTTTTATAGCTTTTCCCACACCGGGTATCATCGAAGCAAGGTCCTTCAAATTACCCATCTTCTTGATTTGATTGATTTGAGAAAGGAAATCATTAAAGTCAAATTGATTCTTGGCAATCTTCTTTTGAAGCTCCATTGCCTTCTTTTCATCATATTCGCGTTGCATGCGTTCTACAAGCGAAACGACGTCACCCATACCCAAAATACGGTCGGCCATACCTTTAGGACGGAAAGCATCAATTGCTTCAAGTTTTTCGCCGGTTCCTACAAATTTTATAGGCTTATTCACTACCGAACGTATTGACAACGCTGCACCACCTCGCGTATCACCATCGAGTTTGGTTAATACTACGCCATCAAAGTCAAGACGGTCATTAAATTCTTTAGCTGTGTTCACAGCATCTTGACCGGTCATTGCATCTACTACAAACAGAGTTTCGGTTGGATTGATAGCTTTCTTTACCGCTTCAATTTCGTTCATCATCTCCTCATCCACAGCAAGACGACCGGCTGTATCGACAATTACCAAGTCATAGCCTTCCGATTTAGCATGTGCAACCGCATTTTTAGCTATTTCAACAGGATTTTTGCTATCAGGCTCCGAATATACCGGAACATCTATCTGTCCACCAAGCACTTTCAGCTGTTCGATTGCAGCAGGACGATACACGTCACATGCTACAAGCAATGGTTTCTTGTGCTTGTCCATCTTCAAGCGATTTGCAAGCTTTCCCGAGAATGTGGTTTTACCCGAGCCTTGAAGACCCGACATCAATATTACTGCAGGTTTTCCTTCTATATTAAACGGAGCTTGCTCTCCACCCATCATTTCGGTTAGCTCGTCATGAACAATCTTTATCATCAATTGCTTTGGCTCAAGCGAATTGATTACATCTTGTCCCATAGCCTTTGCCTTTACTGTATCGGTGAACTGTTTTGCAACTTTATAGTTCACATCGGCATCAAGCAACGCACGACGCACATCTTTAAGTGTTTCGGCTACATTTATTTCTGTAATTTTTCCTTGACCTTTTAGAATCTTAAAAGAATGCTCTAATTTTTCTACTAAACTTTCAAACATTGTATATATCTTTTTTTATTATTTTTTCATTACTGTACACGTTCCATATTTCGTGAATATGACACTTTTTTCAAAAAACTATGCAAAATAAACATTAAATTATCACATACACAAATTGACTTTAACCTTAATGCAAACATAAGGTAATTATTACTTTCAAAAAAATATCCTTAATGCAAGGATCCTATTGTTTTTTGTTAAATTCTTAACAAATAACCTATTATTTCCTTAAATAGAAGACTTTCATACCTTGCTAATAATCGGAGTCTGAATTATTTTTACTATCTTTGCATAATAATTTTTTAACTATGGATGTAAATAAAGTACTTTTTATTTCTCAAGAAATTTCCCCATATTTGCCCGAATCGCCTATTGCAACTATCGGACACGACTTGCCTCAAGGTATTCAAGAGTTAGGAATGGAGGTTCGCACTTTCATGCCAAAATATGGATATATCAACGAGCGCAGAAACCAACTTCACGAGGTTATAAGATTGTCGGGAATGAATATAATAATCGATGATTCCGACCACCCTCTTATTATCAAAGTTGCAACCTTACAACCGGCTCGCATGCAAGTGTACTTCATTTATAATGATGATTATTTCATGCACAATGTAACTAAAGACATTGAAACCGTAATTTCTCCCGAAGATAATGATGAACGTAGCATTTTCTTCGTTAGAGGAGTAATGGAAACCGTTAAAAAATTACGTTGGGAACCCGATGTAATACATTGCCATGGTTGGATTTCTGCTCTTACTCCTCTTTACTTGAAACACATGTATAACGAGGACCCTATTTACAACGGAACTAAAATTGTTTATTCTCTATACGACGATGCCTTCCCTATGCCATTCGACGCAAGACTTGCAGAGAAACTTAAACAAGACGGCATTATTCCCGAAGACGTTGCTCCTATTGAAGGAAAACCGGTTGACCACACCGCTCTCACAAAATTGGCTATCGCTCATTCTCACGGTGTGATTCAATACAGTCCGAACGTAAAACCTGAAATTATTGAATATATCAAGGAACTCGGTATTCCGTTCTTGCCTTATCAAGAAGATAACAGCAATTACGTTGAACGTTATGCCGAATTCTACAAATCGATTTAACATATTACTTTTATTCCATAACTGATTATGAAAAAAGTATTTGGCTTTTTACTCGGTTTATTGCTGATTAACGGTGTATATTCCTGCTCCGACAACACTATCGGGTCTTCTATAACCAATACCGAATTGGATATCGTATCCGACTCGTCATTTGTCGTTACAGGTTCTTCGGTTAAAACCGAAAAAATACTCACTCGCACCATGACTCAGCTTTTGGGTAAAATCAATGCGACCAATTTTGGTGAGCTTTCTTCCGATTTCGTTTGTCAATTCCTTCCGGCTTCGGCTATCGATACCACCGGAATGAGCTTAGACATGATTGACTCCATAAGACTCATCATGCGTACTCCTATCGGGGGATACACAGGTGATTCAATCATTCCCATGAGAGTAAATGTTTATCAACTCAACAAGCAACTCAAAGCTCCGATAAACAGTGCGTTCAATCCACAAGGTTACTATGACGAGTCTACTCTCTTAGGCTCAGGAGCCTACACGGCTACAAGAAGTGCTTCACCCAATTTAGTACACTCTACTATCGAAAAAAGCACTTATCGCACTATCGTTTTGACTTTGCCTAAAGAATTGGCAGTAAACATGTTCAAAGAATATAAGGAAAATCCCGAGACTTTCCGTTCAATAGCAAAATTCAACCAATTCTTTCCGGGTATATACACAGCCAATTCTTATGGTAGCGGACGCATCATGAAAATAGACAAAACTTTCATGCTCATCAACTTCCGTCGCAAGTCAAAGACCGAAGCAGGCAACGACACCATCGTTCGCGACAGTGCAAGCTATGCTACTGCGGCTCCCGAAGTTATTTCCAATAATAACATCAAGATGAAAGTGGCTCAAAACATCATTAACAGAGTTAATCAAGGTGAAGCCATTTTACAAGCTCCCATAGGATATGAAGTAAAAATTAACTTCCCGGTCGAAGAAATTGTAAGTACTTTCAAGAGCGACCCCGAAAAATTAAAAGTAATAAACTCGCTTTATTTAACTATTCCGGTTGAAGAAATTAAAAACGAGTACAACATTGCTCCTCCCAAGCACTTGCTATTGATTAGAAGTTCAAAGAAAGACAGTTTTTTTGCCAACAACGAGTTGACCGACAACAAGACCAATTTCTATGCTACTTATAACGCTTCAACCAAATCTTACACATTTGGCAACATGCGACAATTCCTATTGGATATAATCGATGGCGATGCCGAAGTATTAAGAGATGCAGCCGACCTCACTTTGGTGCCTGTTGATGTAGAAAGTGAAACCAATTATGGCTCTTATTACTACTATTACAACACTACAACCACAATTACCGCAATGACTCCGGCTGTTTCGGGTCCTATGATTGCTAAAGTAAATCTTGACAAAGCTAAAGTAACATTTGTTTACAGCAAGCAAAAACAATACTAAGACAAAAAGGACGATTTAAATCGTCCTTACCGCCACAATAGCTCAGCCGGTAGAGCATTTCATTCGTAACGAAAAGGTCGTGGGTTCGAGTCCCACTTGTGGCTCAAAAAGTTTTTTTTTACAACATACATTTCCCACAAAAATTAAATCACGACAAATAAAAGGTAATGCCCGACTCCATCAAAAGAATCGGGCATTTCTATATACTCGCCGTTTAAAACTATTTATTTCAATCCTAAGCGATCCTTAACCGCATCGGTAATATCTTTAGTATCGGCACCTTTAAATACAACAGGAGTCACAGAAACATCAAGAATTAATGAATAACCTTCCTCTGTTCCTATACTGTCTATTACACTCTGAATTTTATTTTTTATAGGGTCAAGCAATTCTGCTTCCTTCATCTTCATATCCTGCTCAACCATCAATTGATAATCGGCAATCTTTTTTTGATTTTCTTGAATCTCTTGAATTCTGCGTGCCTTGATTGACTTTGGTGTAGATTCATCAAGTGCTTGATAAGAAGAATATTTCAAATTGAATTCGCGTTCCAACTTGCCATTTTCTTCGTTATACTTCGACAACAAATCATTTAATTGTGTTTCTGCCGATATTTTTTCCGGCATAACCTCAAATACAGCTTTTGTATTAACAACAGCAATCTTTTGAGCCGAAATCATTGCCGGTGCCATTAATGTCGCTATCAACAATATTTTCTTCACCATAATTCAGATATTATTAGTTATTATGCCACAAAAATAACAATTTTATTTGGATATTGCGTAAAAAAGAACATTTCAAATGCTACTCCCACCAATATACTTTACACAAACAAAACGGGGCCGACTTTTTTGACGACCCCGTAAATACTATATTTTATATATCGATAAAAGTTTTAGTTTACTTTATGTAAAGTTGTATACTCATAGACTTCAACATCACCTTCATCTTCATCATACATTTTCACATACAATTCTAATTCTAACTTTATATCAGTTAAAGTTTTAATAGTTCTTTTATCATAACCATCCTCTTCTCCATAATATATAATAATTTTATTTCCTGATAAAGACCATTTTGCCGATTCATCTAACACCCATTCAGAATCGATTTTATAATAAGTTTTAAATACCCCATCTTTTCCAAAATATATGCGATTATTATGATATTCTCCTTTAAATTGAGTATCAGTTTCCAATTCGCCATCATATTTTGCCCAATACTCATAATAATCGCTTTCCCACATACCATAAATCATGTTTTCTGAAAAATTTGGTTCATCGTCATCATCAGAACAAGAAGTGAAACCTAAACTGAAAAGTGTGGCAACTGTTACCATCAAAGCAAATGCAATTTTTTTCATAATGTTTAATTTTAATGATTAGAGATAAAAAAAAGAAAAATGATGTATTTTTTTTCTTCTTTTATAAATATTTTCTATTTTTGTAGAAAGAAATATTACAGATCAAAAAGGATATCGAATTTTATTTATAGGAAAAAACATCTTTAAGGTTATACTTTTAATACAATTAATTATTAATCATTAAAATTAGATATCAAAAAAGTAGAGTCAACTTAACACAGTTACAGCTCTCAACTTTTATACCGAAAGTATTATTTCTTCTCATCAGCTAAGACAGAAAACCGCTACATATCACATAATTTCAGTTTTCCGCTTTCACTTTTAACAGGGCTATGCCGGAGGTATAGGAAGCTAAAAACAAAAATACTAATGCCGAAGGCATTACATTGCATATTAACCGCTGCGTAAGGAAACGAAGTTTCCGCCACGTGCGGACACTCTCCGACACACCCACACTCCGCAGTTTCTGAAAGAAACCATATCCACCGTTAAACTCTATACATGTAATACTTACGGTTTCATTCTTTACTCCTTTTCAGATTCCTACTTTTCTCTTTTACCTTTTCACTTTTCAGTTTTACCGGAAGACTAATTGAAAAAAATGTGGCGAATTGCCTTTTTCGCAACCCGCCACACTATAATAAGTTCGTTTATATTATCAGTATTATTTTATACCTAATTTAGCTTTTACTAGAGGAGATACATCTTGCACACCATTTCCACTGTATAGCATAGAAGTACTGTCGTAAATAAATGTAAAACCGCCTTCTGCACCCACAGCCTTGATTGCATTTTGCAATTTATCCATGATAGGAGCCATCAAGCTTTCTTGTGTACGTTGTAGGTCTTGGCTTGCATTTTGTTGAAAATTTTGAATCTTTTGATAAGACTCTTGTAATTCTTGCATGCGACGATCTTTTATGGCTTTAGGAGTTGTTGTATCATTTTCCATTTTTGCCACTTCTTCTTGTTGCTTAGTAAACGCCTCTTGCAATTTTTTGCCTTCAGCATCATATTTTGCTGCAGTTTCTCTTAAAGTTGCTTCTGCTGTTGCCTTTTCAGGCATTACATTGAAGATTTCTTGAGTGTTTACCATACCAAACTTTGCAGTTTGAGCAGAAATACACATAGGAGCTGCCAACATTACAGCCAATAATAATTTCTTTATCATTTTTTATATTGTTTGATTTATTAATTACCTTATTTTTATTACAAGCACAAAGATAATGCAAATGAGCAACAATAACAAAATATCATCAATTGTTTTTAGTTGTTATTGAGCAATAAAAACGCCGTATTACTTGCCATAGCCCAATTTTTCAAGCACCAAATTGCTCACGTCGATACGAGGAGATGCAAAGATGATGCTTTGAGATGATGCACGGTCAAAAATTGCTTGATAACCACGCTCTTCGCTCACTTTCTTTATTGCATTGTAAACATCGTCTTGTATAGGTTGTATAAGCGATTCGCGTTTTTTAAACAATTCGCCTTGAGGACCGAAATATTTGTATTTCAACTCCGATGCTTCTTTTTCTTTTGCCAATATTTCTTGTTCTTTGCTTTTTTTCTGTTCATCGGTTAAGAAAACCATGTCGCCTTGATAATTGCGATACATTGTTTCTGCTTCTTTTGCTAAATCTTCCACCTCTTTTTCCCAACGCAACGACACTTGATTCAATTGTTCGTTTGCCATTTCATAAGCTGGTATATTTTTCAATATATACTCCATATCAACAAGTGCAAACTTCTGTGCATTTACGCTGAACGCCATCGCCAACATTGCGATGAATGACAATATTACTTTTTTCATATCTTCACGGTTTTGTTTTTTATTCTTTCTTTTGACTATTTTCTCTTTATGTGGTTTAATATGCCTATGGCTTTATTTCTCAATATTCATTTAATTTAAAGGTCCTTAACGTCTTAAACATTAAGGACCTCGCTTATATGTATTATCAATTAAAATTCTTGACCCAAAATAAAGTGGAAGTGGCTTCCGCCTTTGTTTCCAAAGACTTTATCAAATCCATAAGCCCAGTCGATACCCATCATACCTACCATTGGCAAGAAGATACGCACTCCGGCTCCGGCTGAACGTTTCAAGTTAAATGGTTGGAATTCTCCCACACTTGTCCAAGCATTACCTCCTTCGGCAAATGCCAATCCGTAAATAGTGGTACTCGTTTGCAACATGAATGGGAAGTGTAATTCAAAACAGTAACGAGTATAAGCATAACCTTCCTTAGTGTATGGTGTGAAAGCTCCATTATCATATCCGCGTAATGCAATGGTTTCGGTTGCATAGGTATAGCTTCCCGACATTCCGTCACCACCCACATAGAAGGTTTCAAACGGTGACTTCAAATATTTATTGTAGCTTCCCAACAATCCTATATCGGCACGCGTCATCAACACAAGTGTCCATTTTCCGTCTACGTCGGTTAGCGGAGTATAAGTACGTGCTTTAAATTTCAACTTCCAATATTCAATCCATTTATACATCTCTTTCTTTGATTCAACGGTATTGGCTTCTGCCAATGCCTTCCAATTCTTTTTACCGAACATTGAAGCCGGTGGTGTCAAGTGCAAACTCAATGAGAAGTCGCTACCGCTACGAGTATATAATGGATTGTCTATACTGTTACGTGCAAGTGTCAAACCTAAAATTACAGAATTTGATACACCATTATTCATGTAATACAAGTAATCCCAATTTTTCAAGCTATACCATTGATAGCTCAATTCGGCTGTAAATGTAAAATAGTCATCAGGCCACTTCAAACGCTTACCGAAACCTACCGAAATACCTGCCATTTGCAAGAATTTATTCGGGTCGTAAGCACTTTCATAAGAGTTGTTATAATAATCATTACCGTAACCATAGCCGTAACCGTAATAGTTATTATACATATAATTGGTGTAATTACTGTTGTAATAAGATGAGTTGATACCGGTTTGTCGTGAATAAAATGCCGATACCGACAATGAGTTAGGTCGCTTTCCTCCAAACCAAGGGTCCAAGAATGAAACACTGTAAGCTTGGTAATACTTGGCATTAGTTTGAGCACTTATAGTAAACGTTTGACCTTCTCCTTGTGGTATAATACCTTTATATGATGATGGTTGGAACAAGTTTTTAATAGAGAAGTTGGTAAACTTCAAGCTCAATTTACCTATAACACCGGTTTGACCCCAACCTGCCGAAAACTCGATTTGATCATTGGCTTTCGATTCCAAATTAAACAAAATATCGACTGTTCCATTTTCTTCATTCGGTTCAGGACGTATATCCATCTTTTCAGGGTCGAAGTGACCGGTCTGGGCAATTTCGCGAGCTGAACGCATCAAGTCTTGCTTAGAAAATAATTGTCCTGGCTTAACACGCAATTCACGACGAACAACCTTTTCATACAAGCGGTCGTTACCATTGATTTTAACCTTATTAATGCGTGCTTGAGGACCTTCCATAATACGCATAACCAACTCCACTGAGTCATTTTGTACATTATTTTCAATAGGCACAAGATTGAAGAACAAATAACCACGGTTCATATATAGGTTAGACACCGCATCATCATCTTCTATAACACGTTTATTCAACAATTTTTGGTTATAGACATCGCCTTTTTTCATGCCAAGCACATCTCCAAGGAATGCCGAATTAAACAACGTATTTCCCACCCATTTAATATCTGAAATATGGTATAATTTACCTTCTTCGATATTCAAATGCACATCTACGGTCTTTTCGTTATGATTAACCACGCTATCGGCTACGATTCTCGCATCACGATAACCCATTTCGTTATACTTGTCGATGATACGTTTTTTATCGTCTTCAAAATCTGACGGAACAAACTTCTTTTGACTGAAAAGTTTTACCAAACTACCCTTTTCATTGGTTTTCTTCATGGTACGTTTCAATTTACTATCGCTTAGCACCTCATTGCCTTCGATATAAATTTTATGCACCTTAACCTTATCGTGACGATCTACTTTTATATCTACTATTACCTCATTTTCATTACTCAAATCCTCTCTTTGAGTAACTGCTACTTCGGCATTTTTAAAACCCTTGTCATCATAATATTTTTCGATGATTTGTTTTGCTCGTGCTGCTATATTAGGAGTAATTTGGTTTCCCTTCATCAAGCCCAAACGTTCCTTTATATCATCACGTTCGCCTTTTTTCATGCCTAAATAATTAATGTCGGAGATTCGTGGCTGTTGACGCAAATTAAATTCCAACCATGCCTTATCGCCACAAATCTTCTCCACATTTATTTGCACTTTGGAGAACAAGCCTTGACGCCAAAAGCGTTTTGCAGCGGCTTTGATGTCATCACCGGGTATTTCAACTCGTTGTCCAACAGACAATCCGGAGTAGCCGATTATTATATAATCTTCATAGTTATCCACACCGGTCACCTTTATGCCTGCTATTTCATACTTTTGAGGCATTCCGGTGTAAACAATTTTAGGATTATAAATTGTATCGTTCTGCTCCTGTGCTATTGCGGTCGATGTAAATGTGCCCGACATCATGGCAGCCAATACAAGAAATAACTTATATCTCATATCTTTTATATATTTCAACATCTGTTTCTTCTTATTTTTCACTCACTTGTTCGCTCGTCTTGCCAAAGCGTCTTTCGCGAGACTGATAATTCAACACGGCTGCATAGAAATCTTCCTTTGAAAAATCAGGCCAATACACTTTGGTAAAATACAATTCCGAATATGCTATTTGCCACAACAAATAATTGCTTATGCGATAATCTCCAGCTGTACGTATCAACAAATCCGGATCAGGCAGTTCTTTTGTCGACAAGTTTTTAGCAAACAATTCATCTGTTATATCGTCTTCTGATATAGTACCGGATTTTACCTGAGATGCAATATTTTTGCACGCTTCAAGTATTTCCCACCTTGATGAATAGCTCAACGCCAACACAAGTGTCAACCCGGTACAATGAGATGTGTCGGCTATACACTTTAGCAAGCGTTCCGACGCAAATTCAGGCATACGTTTTATATCACCTACCATTGTGAGACGCACATTGTTCTTTATCAAATCGGGGGTTTCGCGTTCGATTGCCACAACTATAAGATTCATCAATGCATCCACTTCTTCTTTGGGGCGATTCCAATTCTCGGTAGAGAAAGTATATAACGTCAAATATTTAATTCCCAATTCCGATGCAGTTTCGGTTATGCGACGCACGGTATTTACGCCCTCTACATGACCCATTGACCTGTCAAGGTTACGTTGTTTTGCCCAACGACCGTTTCCATCCATTATCACCGCCACATGTTCAGGCAGACGTGTTTTATCTATTTGTTCTTTTAATGACATCTTCTTTCTCTATATCATTTATTCTATTAATCCACATAATGACAGGTTCTGCAACGCTTGCTGAACTCATAACTTATGGTAAACATTGTTATTGAGCTCCAGTCGGTATTTTTGGCAAACGAACTCTTAACGCCGTTCAAGTCACTCAAGCCATCAAGTTTATCGCCAAATGCCTTTCGCATTGAAAACTCCACTCCTATATTCAACCGGTCTTTAAGCTTATACTTCAGTCCAAAGCCTAAAGGCATATTCACCGCAAACGAACTTTGTCCCGAAGACGATGCTACTACACCGCCAATTCCCAGCATGAGATAAGGCGTAAGACGTTTCAATTTCATATAACTCGGACCTATCCCGTAATCAAAGAAATTAAACTCTATTTGTGCCCCAAAATCACACAACGTCGAATTGAATTTATATGTCATCCCATCGGGAAACGACATTTTATCATCTTGCGAATCGCCACTTATACCCGACACAGATAAATTTCCTTTAACAGCCCAGCGAGTAGTTGGCAAATAACGAAACAACAAACCACCCGAAAAACCAGGATGCTTCATAAAATTACTTTTATTCACATCTCCAAGGTAGCCACTGGTTCCTATTCCACCTCCTATTTCATATCGATAATCCTGAGCCGTTGCCGACAACATCACCGATAGCAACACCAATATCGTGGTTAATATCTTTTTCATATATTATTATTCGACTTTACTTTTAAAAAACGCAGTTAAGCCATAAAAAAGTATATCAATCACTATTTGTTTTTTAATAAAGCGGTTTGAACGTTAAGCGATTTATCACTCCTCGCCAAATATTGTTATACAATGTTCCGTTTTCTGCTGTTCCGCCGAACAAATACACATAAGGACAATCCCAACTTGTTACCGCTACTGTAGCTCTTGACTTATAACGATAACCTGCAGGCATTTTTTGCGATGGCATTTCTATCCAACCGCTATTCTCACTACTGCGAGCATCCTCAAATGTGCTTTCATATACAAACGCCTGTGCATTTGCAAATGGTTCTATATATTCAGGTAGTTGCAACGATTCATTGCCTTGTCCCCAAGTCATACCGTTATCGGTTGAAATATACACCGAATTATCAAGCGATTTTCCGTCTTTCATCACACCACCTATTAAATACAAAGCTGGATATTCATAGGTTGTCCATGTCTCGGCATCAAAATATGTATATGTATATGCAAACAATGTAGCATCCTTCACATCTGCTGTTGCACTATATCTTGTAATTTTACCCCAAGTATCACCATCATAACCCCAAGTATCACACAAATAGGTTCCATTAGCCGTAACTCCACCCATTACAATGCGTTGTTTTCCTACTGCCCATTTTGAATTCAAGGTCACCATTTGCGACACTCCTTCTACCGGGAAACTGCTTAACACTTTACTCTTGGTAAATGTAGCACGCATTGGATATTCTGTGTGTAGATAGTCTTCACCCACCTTTACCACGCCAAGCAAACGGTCATCATAAGACCCTAATATACTATACCATGTTTCGCCACACGGGGTCCACTCCATTCCATCTACCGAAGAATATAACGCATTGTTCTCATCTAATATATACAACGCATTTTCAGTAGCCGTAAATGTTTCGTTTTTAGGTTTAAACGCAAAGTTCACCCTATTCTTAACCCATGTTTCTTCTCCGGGATGAGATGTTGTCGACAATACATAAGAATTACCCTCATTCACCAAGCAATACAATTTGCCGTCATATTGTACGGTCTTTTGCGATTTCAAAGTGGTAGTATATGCAGGTAAATCTCTACGAGCCACTTTATCCCAGCTCAATGAGTCGGGTTTCATCTTGTGTACGTTCACTTTTATATCATATGTACGTTTTGCCGACATATCTTGTGATATTATCTCAAACTTCACATCACCAGTAAAGTCTATTGAATCGCCTGAGCTATACACAAATGTAGTATCGCTCATTGATTTACCGCCGGTTACATGAAATTCGGCTGAACTACATGCCACATAGGTCATGTTTATCTTCAAGTTGGATATATTGGTTCCCATTGGAAGTGAATCGGCATTATAAATCAACGCGTTTTTCAAGTCTATAGTAAAAAACACAGTATCCAGATTTTCCATAATTTCATCATCAGCTTCAAGTGAAAACGCCGTTACTGCAGTACTGCTTATCAAGCTGTCAGTCATTACTATATCATTATCATCGTCATCACTGCAAGAAAATGACACTGAGGCAAAAAGTATGCCCATCAACAAGTATATTGAAAATCTTTTATTCATTATAATTTATATATTTTTTGAAAATGCAAATTTAGCAACAAATTTCATAAAAAACGGCTTATACCCCATTTTTTATGATTGTTTACACAATATGCCATTTTTTAATATTCTTTTTTATCGTTACAAAAGTAATAAAAATTGTTTGTTCTTTACCTATAATTCAGATATTATGCCGTAATCTATCGCTCCCCGTTTATTTTTAACATCCTACACTCTCTTTACATACCTTTTTTATTAATATTTTCAAAAAAAATCACTTTTACTGGCTCTCGTTATCACAAGAATAAGTAACTTTACACTATGCAAAGCACTTTACACAAAATCAAGAACATTCTTACTCCTTTATATTCGGAAGGTGAGATTAAAAACATCATAAGAATAATTTTTGAAAACATTAAAAATTATTCTCAAGTAGACATAATCATGCACCACGATGAAATTTTGAGCGATTTCATCAAAGAGAAAATAGATGTGGTTCTTAATCGATTGCTCAATCACGAACCCATACAATACATCTTCAACGAAGCCTATTTTCAAGGTATGTTATTAAAAGTGACTACCGACACTTTGATTCCTCGACCCGAAACCGAAGAACTTATCGACATTATTGTCGACGAAAACAAGAAAAGCGATTTACACATTCTTGACATTGGAACAGGTAGCGGTGCCATCGCCATTGCTTTAGCTAAATCTTTAAAATTTCCCATTGTCGATGCTATCGACATTTCGCAAAAGGCTGTAGCTGTGGCTCAAAATAATGCTTTATCACAAAAGGTGAAAATCAATTTCATGGTTGACGACATCCTTTCTGCTCACATTCCTCAACATGCTTCTTACGACATTATTGTAAGCAATCCACCTTACATAACCATGAAAGAAATGAACGACATGGAGGATAATGTACTTCAATACGAACCGCACACTGCTCTTTTCGTCCCCGATTCCGACCCTCTACTATTTTATAAAGCTATCGTTCGTTACGCAAAAGGAGCTTTACTTAATGGAGGCAGAATTTACTTCGAGATAAACAGTAATTTCGGCAAAGAAACGGCTCTTTTGCTTGCCAACAATAATTTTTGCGACATCAATGTAATCAAAGATATGTACGGACTCGACCGATTTGTTTCGGCTGTTAAGCACATCGACAATGAATAACAAAAAAAAACTCTCCCCCGAAAACGCTCTTTCTCGTGCAGCTATGCTTTGCTCTCGTTGCGAACAAGCCGAATTTGACATACGCAACAAGCTGAAAACATGGGGCGTGGATAATTTTCACACCGAAGAAATCATAAACCGCCTCATCGAGGAAAAATATATCGACAATCAACGATATGCCACAGCGTTTGCTCACGATAAATTTAGATTCGACGGGTGGGGAATGATGAAAATCGCATTCAACCTTAGGCGTAAAGAATTTCCGCAACACGTTATTGACTTGGCTCTCGAGCAAATAGATTCCTATGAATACGAACAATTGCTTTACCGCATACTCAATCAAAAGTTGCGTTCTCTCAAAGGCAAAGAACCTCTATTGATTAAAGCTGCTCTTGTGCGTTTTGCCGCTTCTCGAGGTTTTGAACCCGATTTAATATATCGTATGATTTCAAAATTACATTGTACTGACAATGATTATTAAAGATATTGCCAACGGTTTGCTTGATATATTGTTTCCACGACATTGTCCGGTGTGTGGCAACACTCTTTTATCACACGAAATGCACATTTGCACAAGTTGCATCTTAGATATTCCTCGCACTCGTTACCACTTACAAAATTTCAATGCAATGGAACAACTATTTGCTGGAAAAGTGCTTTTTGAAAAGGCTTCCGGCTTTTTCTTCTACGAAAAAGGAAATCCATATGCCAACATTCTGCACAACATCAAGTATCGCAACAAACCTAAAATGGGACAATACGTCGCCTCTATGTTTGCCCGTGAACTACTCCAAGACAATTGCTTCAACAATATCGACGCAATAATCCCGGTTCCTCTGCATTACAGCAAAATGCTAAAAAGAGGCTACAACCAGAGTGCATACATTGCTCAGGGATTTGCCGATGTATTGAACATTCCTGTTTATGACAACATTATTTTTGCGTGCAGAAATCACGAGTCGCAAACCAATAAAGGCATATATGAAAGATGGCTCAACACTCAAGGTATTTTCGATGCAAAAAACACCGGTTTAATTGAAAACAAGCACATTCTTATCGTTGACGATGTGGTTACTACCGGTGCCACTTTATTGAGTGCGGCTCTATCTATTTCACATGTACCGGGCATTAAAATAAGCCTCGCTTCGCTCAGTGTGGCAAGATTAGGCTGATTTTCATCTATAATATAACACAACATTCCTCAACATTAAACCACTGTCACACGTGGCTTCCAATCGTAATTTAAGAAGGCGGCATGGCCTTGCATATATGCGTATATATAACGAATGACAACAATTTGCAGGCAATTCGATTTCCGATAAAACACGCTCTTCACACAACACACCGTCACTACCAATCAACTCCACTTTACCGTTTTCAACTCCGCTTCCTGTAATGTTCACCATCAAGCCAAGAAGGGCAACAAGCTCGCCTGACTTAACCGATATGGGATGTGTTTCAAGCCTAACAATCGATTTCGACTGTTTTTCTTTATCCAAATCTACAATTTCACCTGTTACACAGGTTGCCAAAGCATTATATTCATCACTGTAAACTTCTTTGAGTTTCTCAGTTCGAAAATAACTACGACCGCTGGGCAATTCTATATGCACACTATTATCGTTATGCCTTACGAGCAATTCTCTTTGGCTATTCAGCCACACAAGTTGTGACACATTTTTTTGTTGAGATATTACAGTAACGCTCTTCCCTGATAGAGTACACAATTCATTTCCGTCCGACACAAAATAAACTTTTTCGCTCGATACGGCTATTGATTTGCTGTTTTCAAGCCTGCGAGAATCTAACATTTGCACATCTTTGTAATCTCCAAGTGACTTATATGCGGCGGCAAACACGCCTTTGGTTGTGAAAACATACACAGGATAACGACCAAACACACTCGAATACACCGACTTGGGAGCCGGAACAATTGCCGTTATTTCTCCTTGCCAAGCATCTCGTATATCTTCGGAAACAAATGGATTTCCGTTACGATATACAACAAGTTCGGTGGTATTTATTTCTCTTGTATTCTGCTCGGTTAGCTCATAAAACGAAAGTCCGGCTGACAATTCCGTACTTTTAAAATCTGAATTCACATAGCACGCATATCCTTGCTCCATCACACCACGCAAACTACCCGACCACTCCGACACTTTACCATTGCTCGACAATTTTACGGTCATTTCATAAGCTCGGCTATCTGGATATGCTATCACTCCGTTCAATTTACGTGGTGTATATTCATAAATGGCTTTACTCACTACAACAGCTTTGCCTTGATGAGTACGAAGGTGTGCCGTAACCATCACTTCACATGGCACGTTATCATATTCTTTG
>CAZHXA010000021.1:0-38310 GCA_964536025.1 uncultured Muribaculaceae bacterium | reverse complement strand
GAGAAGAGAGAGAATCAAAGACAACCAAGTCAACGATTCTCTCTCTTTCTTTTTTGTATTACCATAAAAACAATGCCGACAACATAATCTTCGAGAGAAGGAAGAAATTATTGAATTCTACAATCCATGAAATCATTATAAAATGATGAAATTTTGTAATATCTGCGATTTTTTCAAAAAATACATTATTTAATGCAACTTTTTGGCATATTCTGTAGTCTAATATAATTGATGAAAGTAATTTTGGTACTTTTAACGATGTAAAGGTCTTTTTTTGATAGATTTTATATAAATTTGGCAAATAAATGACATTATTTAGTGCTATAGAATAATTTTATAATAGTTTATATATAATTTTAAACAAGATGAAAAAGTTTTTTAATTTTCTACTCTTAGCTGTTGCTTTAGTTGGTTTATCCATGACAGCAAAAGCTCAAATGCCACAAATTCCGGCAGCACCGGTGGATTCAGCCGTGCGAGTAGGTAAGCTTGACAACGGGTTGACTTATTATATCCGTCACAATGAATTTCCAAAGAATCAAGTTGATTTCCACATTGCTCAAAAGGTGGGTTCTGTGCAGGAAGAAGAGGCTCAACGTGGTTTGGCTCACTTCCTTGAACACATGTGTTTCAATGGAACAAAGAATTTCCCCGGAAATCAAATTGTAACATGGCTTGAAACAAAAGGTATAAAATTTGGTGCCGATTTGAATGCATATACATCAACCGACCGCACTGTATATCGTATTACAAGTGTTCCTACACAAAACGAAAATGTAATTGATTCTTGTTTGTTGATACTTCACGATTGGGCAGATGATTTGCTTCTTGAAGATGCTGAAATAGATAAAGAACGTGGTGTAATTCATGAAGAATGGCGTCTTGGTAATGCTATAACTCGAATGATAGAAAAGAAAGGTTCAATTATTTATCCTGGAAGTAAATATGGCGAACGCCTTCCGATAGGTCTTATTGACGTTATCGATAATTTCAAATATAGTGAATTGCGTAATTATTATGAAAAATGGTATCGCCCTGATTTACAAGGTATCGTTGTAGTAGGAGATATTGATGTTGACCAAATGGAAGCTAAAATCAAAAACATCTTCGGCTCTATTAAAATGCCTGAAAATGCAGCTACATTTGAATATTTCCCTGTACCTGACAATGACCAACCTATATTTGTAAGTTATGCCGATAAGGAAATGCCGGCAGAAATGGTATGGGTTTTTGTAAAATATGATATTTTGCCACGTGAATTACGTAATACCGATGCCCAATATATAAATGATTATATATTCGGAGTTGCGGGTCTTATGATGTCGGAACGCTTTGGAGATATAGCAATGAAAGCCAATGCTCCATTTGGTAATGTTGGTGCTGATTTTGGTTCATTCATTTTGTCTAACTATAAAGGTTCTTTGTTAGTTCAAGCTTATGTGAATGATAAGGGAGGTAAAGTAGCTCTTCAAGCAGTGTTGACTGAACTTAAACGTATTGCAGAACATGGTTTTACCGGAGCTGAATATGATAGAGCTCGAAACGAATACTTAAGCCGTCTTGAAAAGGCTTATACTAATCGCAGTAAGCAAAAGAACGATAATTATGCACAATCTTATATTGCCAATTTTCTTGACAATACACCTATAAGCGGAGTTGCTTATGAATATGAAAAAATTAAGCAAACAGCACCAATGCTTCCTGTTGAAGTAGTAAATCAAACAATGAAACAATTGCTTGATTTGAAAGGCAAAAATCTTGTTGTGTTGAATCTTGGTCCTATCAAAGAAGGTGTAACGTTGATGACTGAAGCTCAAATGTTTGATGCAGCTAAAGACGTTTATGCAACTCCTACCGAAAAACCTGCGGAAGAAGAGTCTAATATTGCTTTAATGACCGAAATGCCTAAAGCTGGTTCTATTGTAAAAGAAGCTCCTGCAAAATTCGGTTTTACAGAATTGACATTGTCAAATGGTGTAAAAGTGTACATTAAGAAAACCGATTATAAAGATGATGAAGTGATTTTGACAGCTTCAAGTTGGGGGGGGGAAGCACTTTATGGAGCAGAAGACCATGCTAATATAGCTGTTTATAATCAATTGTGGAGCATGAATGGTGTTGATCAATTGTCGTATAATGATTTGGATAAGTACTTGAGTGGAAAACAAGCAAGCGTTTCTTTCAATATAAGTGCTCACAATGAATACATCACAGGACGTACAACTCCTAAAGATGTAGAAGCAATGATGCAATTGTTATATACAGGTATTGTTAAACCTCGTAACGATAAAGCCGGTTTTGATGTTGTTAAGCAAATGATGATAGGTGCTTTGAAGAATCAAATAAATTCACCGAATTATGTATTCCAAGATTCTTTGACTCGTTTCATTTACAATCATAATCCAAAGGCTGCCATAATGAGTCCTGAATTGATTGAAAAAATGGATTATGCACGAACTCTAAATATTCATAACGAACGTTTTGGAAATGCTGCTGAATTTGATTTCATTATCATAGGTAATTTTGATGAAGCTCAAATGAAACAATATATTGCTCAATATATTGCATCTCTACCTGCTAAGAAAACAAAGAAAGAGGTAGCTGTAAATGACCATTTGGATTTGTTGAAAGGTGATGTTTATCATGAATTTGAGCATGCTTCAGAAAATAACCAAGCAATGTATGCTGCTATATGGGAAACAAATACAATCCCATATAATGTAGCTAACAGTGTAAAAACAAGTATTGTTGGTCAATTGATGTCAACCAATTTGACAAATAGTGTGCGTGAAGACGAAGGTGCTGCTTACAGTCCACATGCAAGCGGAGCTCAAAATCTTGGTTATGAACCTACAGTAGTTATTCAAGCTGCATTTGGTATAGACGCTACTAAGAAAGATAAAGTGAGTGAACTTACAATCAAAGCTCTTACCGACCTTTCTAAAGAAGTGAAAGTTGAAGAACTTAACAAGGTTAAGGAATATATGTTGAAGAGAATAGACCAAAACGAACACGAAAATCGTTATTGGACAGGTGTGCTTCAATCTTATTTATTGACAGGCGTAGACCGTAATACAGGTTATCGTGATGTAGTAAACGGAATAACTCCTGAATCTATTCAAGAATATGTAGAATTGATATTAAAACCGGGAAACCGTATTCAATATTTGATGTTGCCACCGGCAAAATAACAATGATTGAAAATAATCAGGGTTAAAATAAGAAAGTCCCAAATAATCGTGATAAATGATTATTTGGGACTTCTCTTATATAATATAAATCAAAAAAAATATGAAAGCTGTTATTTTTAGGTTAAAAAGTTTTAAAACGATAAACTTTTAATGTGTTTTTTATTGCAGAAATAAAAATGTATTGTACCTTTGTGGTGTGTTTTTCATGGTATTAGATTTAAGGTTAATTAAGGTTGGTTGTCGTGAGATAACCAATTTTTTTTTGTTTAATGTGCTTCAAGCCAATTTGAAGCCACTCCATAAGAAGGAATCATGGTAACACGACCGGAATAAGCATGTTTCATTTCATGTAATACAATCATTTTAACTTGTTCAAGTTCAGCAGGAACGACATCGAAATTTAATTCGTCATGTACTTGCATAATCATCTTTGATTTTAACCCTTCTTTTTTGAAACGGTCAAAAATACGTACCATTGCAATCTTTATAATGTCGGCAGCACCACCTTGTACAGGAGCATTAATTGCATTTCGTTCAGAAAAACCGCGAACTACAGGATTGCGAGACGTAATATCCGGTAACATACGTCGTCTACCTAAAAATGTTGAAACATATTTATCCTCTCGAGCTTGTTCTATAGCTTTATTCATGAATTCATGTACTTTGGGGAACATTTCGAAGTATCCATCAATAAGCATTTTTGCTTCTGCTCTGGGTATTTCCAAACGTTGAGCAAGACCAAAGACCGAAATGCCGTAAAGTATTCCGAAATTGGCGGTTTTTGCCTTTCTTCTTTGGTCTGGTGTAACATTTTCAAGAGGTTCGTGATAAATGCGTGATGCTGTAATTAGGTGAATGTCATCACCATTATTAAAAGCATTTATCATAGTTTCATCACCACTTAAATCGGCAACAAGGCGTAATTCGATTTGAGAATAGTCGGCTGAGAAGAATAAATTTCCATCGGCGGGAATGAATGCTCTTCTCACTTCTCTACCTTCATCGCTTCTTACAGGAATATTTTGCATATTAGGATTAGTCGATGATAATCTACCTGTTGCAGTTACAGCTTGATTGTAAGTTGTGTGTATGCGTCCTGTTAGAGGATTTATAAGTTGTGGCAGAGCTTCAACGTAAGTTGATAGCAACTTTTTAAGACCTCTTACATCCAATATTTTTTCTACAATAGGATTTTTGCTTTTCAAGTTCTGAAGAATATCTTCTGATGTGGAATATTTTCCGCTTTTAGTCTTTTTAGCTTTCTCATCTATTTTTAAACGTTCAAAAAGTACTTCTCCTACTTGTGCAGGAGAAGAAATATTGAATTCTATTCCGGCAAGTTCATATATTTCCTTTTCTAAATGTAGCACTTGTTCTATTAAAACCGATTTGTAATCATTCAAAACCGATTCATTAAGTCTTACGCCTTTTTTTTCCATATCGGCAAGCACTTCAATAAGAGGGAACTCTACATTTTCCAATAAATCTATCATTCCGAGTTCTTTTATTTTTGATAGAAGAACCGGTTTTAAACGTAATACGATATCGGCTTGTTCGCAAGCGTAGTCTTTTAATGAATCTATTGGTACATTGGAAATATCACGTTTTATGCGGTTTTTCCCATCATTTTCAATAAGAGAATTAAACGGAATACATTCATAGTTGAAAAAAGCAGAAGCCAATCTTTCAACATCGTGGTTGTTCTCGGGTTGAATGAGGTAATGTGCTATTGTTGTATCAAAATATGGCTTTGAGATATTTATATCATCGTTTTCAAGAGCCAGAATGTCATGTTTAATATCTGCACTTACGACAGTAGCCTGTTTATTATCGAATATCGGTTTAATTGCCGAAATGAATTCTTTTCGTTTTATAGGTTCTACTGGGATAGGTATATATGCAGCAACCGACTTCATTGCCGATAATCCTATGCCGATAATTCGCTGGTCAATGTTGTTTTGTCCTGAAGTAATCAAGCACACGCCATATTCGTTCACCGTTTTTAATTTGTCAGCCAATTTTTGAATCAAAACAGGATTGTCGATAATATCATATCGGTGTTTTTCTGTGTTAATTGTTGACAACTTAATTTCTTGTTTTGTTTCATCGTTTTTAGGCTCTGTGCAATCAAATAGTGAAGTTTGTAGCGAGTCGGCTTTAGTTTCTTGCTTTACAATTGGTTTAGGAGAAAAATCAGGTCCTATTATACGATTTATTAATGTGCGGAATTCCAATTCATTAAAAATTTCATGAAGAGAATTCAAATCGGGCTCTTTTCTTCTTAATAATTGTTCATCAAAATCGATAGGTACATCAGTTTTAATAGTAGCAAGAAATTTTGAGAAACGAATTTGTTCAGCGTTTTCTTCTACTTTTGCTTTTATTGCACCTTTCAAATCATTGGTGTGCTCAAGCAATCCTTCAACTGTTCCAAATTGTTTTATAAGTTTTTGAGCTGTAACTTTCCCTACGCCAGGACATCCTGGAATATTATCAACTTTATCTCCCATTAGTGCAAGATAATCAATAACTTGAAGAGGTGTTTCAAATCCATATCCTTCGCATATTTCGTTTACTCCTAAAACTTCAAATTCGGCTCCATGTTTGCCCGGCTTATATTGATAAATATGTTCATCTACGATTTGCCCGAAGTCTTTATCCGGAGTCATCATATAACATGTAAATCCGTTGGTTTGAGCTTTTTTAGCGAGGGTGCCTATTACATCATCAGCTTCATAACCCATAACTTCCATAACCGGAATGTGATATGCGTCAAGAATGCGTTTAATATAAGGAATAGAAAGACGTATGTCTTCTGGTGTTGGAGGACGTTCCGCTTTATATCCATCAAAAACATCATGACGAAACGTGGGACCCGGGGGGTCGAAGCAAACTGCAATGTGTGTAGGTTTTTCTCGTTTTAATATGTCTTGCAGAGTATTTACAAATCCATAAATAGCCGAAGTGCTGAATCCTTTGCTTGTCATTCTTGGAGCGTTGATAAGAGCATAATAAGCTCTGTAAATCAAAGCATAAGCATCCAGCAAAAAAAGTTTATTATCATTCATGTTATAAACGCTTTCGTTATATTATTACAAAAGCGAAATTACAACATATTTTCCGAAAAGTACTTGTTGCCGTTTTAAATTTTACTTTGCAAAGGATATTTTACCATTATTAAAAGTCAATAAATCGCGTTGTGCAACAAAATGCGGAAAATATTTGTTGAAAAACCATATCATTACCGGCATTAATAGCATCACAAAGAAAGAGAGCCACCCTAATGAAGCTGTTAAGTGTTTATAAACGATAAATTGCATTATTGGAATGTGTGTGAGATATACGATTATGGAATATCTGCCTAAATATGAGAAATAGAACAATCGTTTTATTGTAACACAAATACACCACACACAAGTTATAGCCGAAAATGCAGCAATATAAAAAGGTATTATATTATTCTCTATTTTGGCATTTATAAGATAAACTCCGCCTCTTGATGTTATGTAACATATAAGCAGAGAACAAGTAAAAATGCAACTTAGAGTTAGCTTGTTAAGGCTTTGAATATTCAATAAGTGTTTTCTTAAATTTGTAGCAACAAAAAAGAAAGGCAAAACCAAAAAAGATGTTACAATATTGGTTAAATAGGTGTGTGTTTCCCGGTAGTTGCCCTCAAATGGAATATATGAATTAATCCACCAACCTATAGCTGTAAAAAATAATATGATACATGTTTGTTTGTAAATGTTGAGTTGCTTTGTATATTTATGAAATATGTAGTATAGTATGTTGGAAAAAAACAAGGCTCTTAAAAACCACAGATACCCCCCGAATTTTATCATCCAAGTGAAGTGCTTTTTAATAGGAATCAGTTCAATAGGAATTTCTCCGGAAATCAGTTTTGGTATAACTGTTATAAGAGAAAAAAATAAGAAAGGGATTATAAGTTTATTGATTTTTCTTATTACAAAATCAATAAAACATGAATATTCTTTGAAAAACATGCCAGACAAGAAAAAATATAAAGGCATGCGAAGATGTTCAAGCATGCTCCACATGCTTGAACATTCCAACCTAATCCCGATTTCTTCGTAACAGTGGCTTATTACGACCAAGACTATACATACGCCTTTCATGAGGTCGAAATATTCTATTCGTTTTTTCTCGTTGGAGTGTTCCATTGATTTACTTGAATGTTATTCACAAAGCAATTTAAGCATCATTATTTGCACTTCGGTCGTTGTGCGGTCTATTACTCTGTCTCTCGAGCCGGGAAAGTGTTTACATACGCTGATGGTTTTCTCTCCCACTTTAGTAGCCATCCATACTGTTCCCACAGGTTTTAAATCACTGCCGCCTCCAGGTCCGGCAATTCCGGAAGTCGCCATAGCACAATCGCTTCCCAGTAAATCACACACACCCATTGCCATTTGTCTTACAACGGGTTCGCTTACCGCTCCACATTCATTCAATATGTTTTGAGGAACGTTTAATAGGTTATGTTTTATTTCGTTGGTATAAGAAACTATGCTACCAAGAAAATAGTCGGAGCTACCGGCTATTGATGTTATTTGATGTGCAATATTACCACCGGTGCAACTCTCTGCAGTAGCGAGTGAGAGTTGTTTTTCTCTTAATTTGTCACCCAATATAGCCGATATAGGTTTATCTTCATGGCTTACAATTGCATTGCCTAATATGTTGTCAAGTTTGTTGCTCAACATTAACATATCATTTTTTAAGCGTTCGGCATCCGTAGATGTTCCTGTTAAGCGTAATCTGACGATTCCCGGTTTAGGCAAATATGCAAGGTGAATATAATTGGGCATTTCACGTTCAAATTCATCAAGTTTTATTGCTAAAGCAGATTCGGCATAGCCTATTACAATGAAAGTCCTATGTTCTATATGGTCGTTGCCTGCAAAATGTTTTAATAATTGAGGAATTACCTCGCGTTCCATCATAGTTTCGGTTTCAAATGGTACTCCGGGCATGGCAACGAGTACTTTTTGATTTTTTTCAAACCACATGATAGGAGCCGTTCCAACTTTATTTTGTATTACTCGACATGAAGTAGGAATCAGAGCTTGAGCTTCGTTCAATGGATTCATTGATAGATGTCGCTTTGAAACCACTTCTTCCACATTTTTAAGAGTAGCTTTATCAAGAATCAATTCACCTCCAAAATATTGGCAAAGCGTTTGTTTTGTAATATCATCTTTTGTAGGTCCGAGTCCTCCTGTCGTAAGCACAATATCGGTTTCAAGAAAAGCCTGTTCGATAGCTTTCTTGATTTCATTTCCATTATCGGATATGACTTTTACGCTTTTAACATTCCAACCTACTGGATTTAGATGACGAGCAATCCAGCCGGAATTGGTATCTGTAACCTGTCCGATTAAAAGTTCATCTCCTATTACTATAATTGAAACATTCATGCTATGTGTATTATTTAAACAGTAACGCGTGCAAAAGGAGGTAAATTTATATCGCAGAAATCTTTGTTTAAGTATTTAAAATATCCTGCAATAGCAATCATTGCTGCGTTATCGGTTGTAAACGAACGCTTTGGAATGAATGCTTTAATATTTCGGTGAGAACAGTATTCGGCAACGGCATTTCTTACTCCTGAATTAGCCGAAACTCCGCCTCCTATTGCAACAGTTTTGATGCCGGTTTCTTTAATAGCTTTGGAAAATTTGTCCATCAATATGTCAATGATGGTTTTTTGCAAAGAAGCTGCCAAATCGGCTTTGTTTTCTTCTACAAAATTGGGATTTAACTTCATTTCATCGCGTAATGTGTATAAGAACGACGTCTTAAGTCCACTGAAACTATAATCAAACCCTTGAATGTGTGGCTTGCTGAATTTGAATCTTTTTTCATCTCCTTCAGCCGCCAATTTATCTATGTAAGGTCCACCAGGATAGGGTAATCCCATCACTTTTGCACATTTGTCGAATGCTTCACCTGCAGCATCGTCAATAGTTTGTCCCAGCACTTCCATGTCGGATGGCGAATTAACTTTGATGATTTGCGAATTGCCCCCCGATACCAATAAACATAAATAAGGAAATTGAGGAACTTCGGTGTTTTCATCTTCTTTTATAAAATGAGATAAAACATGTCCATGTAAATGATTTACATCAAGTAAAGGAATGTTAAGTGCTAATGACATACCTTTAGCAAAGGAGGTTCCTACTAATAGCGAGCCCAATAAACCGGGTCCTCTTGTAAACGCTATGCCGTTAATGTCTTCTTTTTTTATCCCGGCTTGCTTTATGGCTTCTGAAACCACCGGTACTATATTTTGTTGGTGAGCTCGTGACGCAAGTTCAGGAACAACTCCGCCATAAGATTCATGCACTTTTTGACTTGCAATAACATTAGACAGCATGATTCCGTCTTTAAGAATAGCTGCCGATGTGTCGTCGCAAGACGACTCTATACCCAATATTATTACGCTCATATTTATGTGTTGTTAAAGTTCTTTTTTGTTTAAAATCTAAAACCGGCAACAAATGCCAAATTTACATAAGAATTAACAAATAGATATTTGCTGTTACGATAGAAATGTCCATCGTATTTTCCGGTTATACTATAAAAAAAATTATTATGGTTATATACCAATGCCATTTTGGTTTTTATATTAAATGAAAATAAATCTTTTTCAGATATTTGCGTGTCGTCTAAACTATGATTAAATCCCACGCAAGGGATAAAGGTTATATTATATAACCAATTTTTTTTGAACGCCCAGTTATATCCATATCCCAACATTACACAGTAGTCGTTATAATAAATATGATAATTACGGTGTTCCAATGGTAAATTGTTGATGATTTCAGGAGGTAACGTATTGAAATCAATTTTAATGTTTTGTTTTGAGAGAGTTAATCCACTTATGAAAGACCCTGCACTTTTCTTTTGATATTTTGAATAAGAATAGGCAGCTCCTTGTGAGTATTTTCGGTTATTGAAAAAGTAATACATGTCTAAGCCATATGATTCAAGTAGTAAACCGGAAAACTCATAATCAGCTTTGAATAAGTTGAAGTTTTTATAATTATCGCCTAATTTTGTAATCATAGTATTCCCCGTATTTTTGGAATAAAATAAATCAAAAGCAACCAATGCACAGCTGAAATTGGCTTCAAATCGCTTATGTTTAACAGGCTCGCCTGCTAGCAAATTGTCTATGTTCATCGAATATCCCAAACTGAGTGCCATATATGAAATATATGCACCAATATTGGGAGCAATATTGGATGCCATACCTATGTGAATACTATGGGGGATTTTTAAATCATAGGTATTAAGCCAATTATCGTTTTTTAATTGTAATTTCCATCGTTTTCCTGTACCAACAACATAAGCGGTATCGTAAGAATTGAATGTTTTGTCACCCCAATTATAAACATCTACCGCAAATTTTATAAATCTCGGATATTTAACGCTTTTATCTTTTAAATCAAGTTTACCACTTAAAGCCGCAAGTTTCCAAAAGTTGTGACCGTATTTAGTTTTAAAAGAATCTACTGCGACAGAGTCGGATGCAAGACGTCTGAATTCCCAAATGTCGTTGTACCATTTTTCAATTTTACTTTGTCTTATGGTATCGCCCACAATATCATCATTGCTTGCATTGGCAATAAATTGGGGCAATGTAAGTAAAACAAATAATATTATATATTTTCGCAGAATAATCATTTATTTTAAAAAAATCATTCGGTCAATTTCGTTTTTCGTAGATTGTATTATAGTATCGTTCTTACTATTTTTTTTAGTTTTTTTCTTTCGTGAGAAATCAAACCATTTATCGAAATCATATTTGAAAACTACGCCTACACCTTGCGTTGTCAACGCATTTTTAACATAATAGTTTTGGTCGTTGAAATGATTGTAAGCTTTAAGTCTTATATTTCCTGTTTTGTTTAATAAATATTCTATGTCAAAATCACCTATGAAATTGGAATTGTTGGCAGAAACCATTTTATCTCTATATCCAAAGTTACCATTCAATAAAAGTCGGTTGTTAAGTAATTGGCTTGATAGGGCAAGATTTACTTCAACATCAGAAAAATCGCCTTTATCACTCTTGAAATTAGGTGAAATACTCCATTTATCGCTTATTTCTCCCAGCATGTTTGACAACTGAGATGAAATAGTAGAGGATGCCACCGAAGCTAATTCGTTGTTACGATTGTTGCCACCCATATATTCGGGAGTGTAGAATCTATTTAATGCCAATAAGTAAATAATTTGACGATTCATCATGTCATCGGTGCTTACAATACTTTTTACCTTGCGATAAGCATCGCTTGATAGTGTAGGGAACTCCATATCAAATGAAATAGCCGGTTGTGCTATTGAACCTGATACATTCAATAATGCATGCACAGGAACGGTGGTTCTGTTGAACTCTTTGTCGGTAGCAAACGATTCATCAAGATCCAATAGATTTGCATTTAATGGGTAAACTGCCGAAATATTGATTTTTGCATCATAAGGATTTCCTTCAAAAGCTATATCACTACCTTCTTTTATGATAAAGTCTTTTACGATAATGTCTTGCAATGTGAAATTGTAAGTTCCTTTTTCAAGTGTGTATTTACCTTGCATGAACAAGTCTTCGTTACTATCGTATTTCATTATAAGCGAACCGCTACCATTAGCTTTTATTTTGTCGCCACCTACCGGGTCCATTATTAGGACCAATTGCCCTAAATTATTAATATCGGCATCAATATTGATAATTATTCGAGTTTTAGAGTCTTCTTGTTTGTTCTTATTCTCGAAGTTGCTTAATATTTGTTCATGTATGCTTCTATTGGCTAATATTTCGGCTTCAATATTTTCTCTTCTTTTGTCGGTGAATGTGATGAAGTCATATTCTACGGCATCTTCGGTGTCGGACAACTCAAAGAAAAATTTACTGTTAGCGGCTGTTCTCATGTGTACATCAATAGCTACAAGTCCCGGTTCTCCATTAACAAAAGCCGAGCCTGACCCAAAAACAGTACCATACCAATTATCGGCTTGTTTGTTGGGTATGTCATAACATAACAATTCTTTAGCATCGGTTACGTCAAATCTAAATTTGGCATTATGGAAATCTTCATGTGAAACGTATCCTGATAGCAGAGCTGTGTTGCCATATTTGTCTTTTAATTGTATGTCCTTAAAAGAAATCAATCCGGGAATTATTTTCACTGAATCGGTCGCCCAATAATAAACATTGGTATAATCCAATTTTACTTTTAAATCTTCAACGAAAATATCACCGTACATATTCAATGTGCTAAATTTTCCATATAGACAGGCGTTTCCTGAAGCAAAACCATCTAAATCGGAAGTAAATGCAGCCATAAATGGTTTCATGAATCCCACTTTTAATTTTTCGGCATTGAAATCAAATCTTAAGGAATCGTTTAATGGAAATATTTCTCCATCTACTACACTTTTTCCTTTGTTTGGTTGTGAAATATTTGCTTGTATGGCAATTGCCTGTTTTTCGTTATCCCAAAAACTATTTATATCGGCATCTCCAAGTAGAGTTTCGTTATAAGACATGTTTTTTACGAAAAATCGTTCCGTTTTTAATTTTGGGGCTTTTGTCATTACTTCCGATGCCAATATTTTTCCTGTGGCAGAGCCTCCGAATGTTACATTGTTTATTTGTAGTGTTTCAAAGATATAGTCCAAATTTATATCGTTTAGTTCAAGGGACAATATATCATCTTCGTTTAGCGAAGTTCTGCCGTTTATTGATAGAAATTGTTTATCACAAGAAACTTTGAAATTATCCACTCTTAGGGTGTTGTTGTAAAATCCTATTTTGGAATCATGAACGTACCATGTGGTGTCATTGAAGACCATTGTAGTGGGGTTTACTTTCAGTGTAGTCATTAAAGAATTGGTCTCGTTCACTCGACCTAAAGCTACCGACATATTTACGTTTCCATGAAAATCAGCCTTTCTATCTATTTTCCATGCAAAATCGGTTGCAATGGTATTGTTTCCTCCATTACCGGCAAAATTTAATGACATTTTACCTTTTTTGGTAGGCATTATTGTCCTTGCTTTTAAGTATATGTTATTATTGATGCTGTCTACATTTATGGTAATGAGACTTTGCTCAATAAGCTTATTCTTTTGAGCGAGATAAGGAGCGTCAATTTTCATATTGAATGAGTTACTTAATTCATTCAAACCTCCGCTTATAGTAATGGGATAAAGGAGCGTAACCGGAGATTTGAAAAAAGACAATATGTTATTGGTTTTATCATTGCTCTCAATTTTTAAAATATAGTCAAAATTGTTATAAAATTTATTTGAATCGCACTTTATATCGGTTTCGTGTAATAAAGCTGGTAGAGCATTGCTTATTATGTTCTTGAAATAAGGAACTATGTTATCAAAATTGTAAAGTCCGCTTAATTTACCGTTTAATATTTCAGAGGTTATCTCTATATTGTTGGGGACAGACTTATTATTAGCTTTTATGTGTAAGTTGTCTAACTTTATGCCGTTATCATTGTTGTCCACAAATTTTAAATCTTCAATTTTAATGTCGCCATTCAAATTATTGATTTTATTACCTTGTGATGTGGCGTTTACTTTAAAAGAAAGGCTATGGTTAGGGTATTTTGTAAATAGATTTACTTTAGCCGGATTAAATTTATTCACGTTAAGATTCATGTCGATTTGAGAACTATCGCCTTGCTCTACGGCAGAACCGTTTAATTCCAATGAAATATTTTCGTCATTGACCGATAGCAAACCGTTGAATTCCGATTTGTTGACTGTACAATCGGCTGTAATATCGTGATAACGATATCCTTTAAAGTCAAAGTAATCTACTGCACCTTTTAGATAAGCATTAACAAATTTACCGGTTTTAAATCCGTCTATTTCCATATTGAATGCGGTTTCTCCTAACAACTCGTTTTTACCGAGTAAAGTGCCTATGTTTATGTTTGAAGAATGAGCTTTGCCATAGAAACCTATGCGGTGCGTGTGCTTATTGTTGCTAAATGTGCCGTTAAGGGTCAAATTTCCGCTTGAAGTGTGTACTTTTCCACGAAATAACGCTTTGGCTAATGTTCCGGATAAGGCTCCGTCTATTACAATGTTTCTTGCATTGGAAATTATTGCTTTTGCTTGACCTGATAACGACGAAACGTTTGCTATTAGTCTATTGACTTCGTTTGCTTGAGCTTTGATGTATAAATTGGGAATATCAACGGTAAGAGAATCTCGATTGTCTAAATTTTTAAATGTACCATTGAGTGAAACAAGACACAATTCATCTTTTGTTTTTGCTACAAGTTCAGGGATGATAAGGTCTTTCATTGATCCTTGTATAATCGTTTTGATGTATATAGGTTCATTGAATTTGGATAATTCAGGCACAAAAGGAGATAAATCTTGTAATGTTACATAAGAATCATAAGTGTTGATGTTAATGTTTATATCATTGAGTTCAGAACCTAAAGTCTTTAAACTGTTGAATGAAAAAGTAAAATCTTCGGTTTCGAAACGGCTTTCCGGTAATTCGACCTTAAAATCGGAAACTGTGATAGATGAGTCGTTTATCAGAGTGTTTATTGATAGGTTTTTAAGCACGAATCCATTATTTTCATTAAATGAGAGCCTTTTGATTTTTATGAAAAAATCATTGTTCTTTAATTTTGGTAAAGAAATGTCGGCACGCAAATCGTTTAATTGAATGTGATTTTTATTAAATTTGCCATTAACGGGTTGTGGCTCATTTAATATATCATATTTTAAACTGCTTTTCCTTAGTACGATGTTATAAATAGATAAATCAAATTTTTTAGGAGCTTGATTTTTATCTTTAGGCGACAATAAATCGATTATAAATTGTATGTTTGTGTGGTGTGTAGTAGTCTCTTTATATACAATGCCGTCTAATCCTATTAATTCGGCGTAGGTAAAAACAAGACGTCCTCTTGTGGCAAGATTATAAAGACTAACACCTGCCCCCAGTTTTTCTACTGACAATAAAGGCAAATTTTTCTTATCAGATATTACCACATTGTTTAGAACCAATTGGTTAAATGGAGCTATCGAAATACTGTGAATATTTACTTTTGTATTTAAAAAAGAGGATAATTCTTCTTCAGCCGTGGATTTTATGTGATTTTGTACATTCGGAATGAGTAGAAACAAATATAAAGTTACAAAAAATGTAACGAAAACTGCAATCCCGGCAATGATTACAGTCCTTAAAACTCTGTATATGTTATATAAAACCGATTTCATAAATAACAACTACAAAGTTAAACATTAAGAACCAAATCCCCAATAAATATTTGTATTTTGATTTTGTATATAGTGTAAAATGTGTATATGATATTAGTATTTCGGGGAATAATGTTTAACTTTGCATTTTATTGCCTTTTGGCAAAAAGAATTTAACTATAACTTAATATCATTGTAAAGAACTGTAATAATAAACATGAAATCGGATATAGAAATTGCACGCAGTATAAAACTTGAACGTATAGGTAAAGTTGCCGAAAGTATAGGATTGAAAGAAGAAAATCTTTATCCATATGGTCCGTTTATGGCAAAAGTCGATGAAAAATACATTGATGAAGAAAAGGTAAAGAAAAGTAATCTTATTCTTGTTACTGCAATAACACCTACAAAGGCCGGAATAGGAAAGACCACAGTATCAATAGGATTGGCTTTGGGATTGAATAGAATAGGAGAAAAAGCTGTTTTGGCTTTGCGTGAGCCGTCTTTAGGACCGTGTTTTGGAATGAAAGGAGGAGCTGCCGGAGGTGGTTATGCTCAAGTATTACCTATGGATAAAATCAATCTTCATTTTACCGGTGATTTCCATGCTATTACTTCGGCAAATAATATGATTTCTGCTTTGTTGGATAATTATATTTATCAAAATCGTGATAATGGATTTGGCTTGAAAGAAGTCTTGTGGAGAAGAGTTCTGGATGTAAATGACCGTTCATTACGTTATATAGTTACAGGATTGGGTCCTAAAACGAATGGTGTAACTCAAGAAGCTGGATTTGACATTACTCCGGCATCGGAGATTATGGCGATTTTGTGCTTGTCAAAAGATGAAGGTGATTTGCGTCGTCGCATTGAAAATATATTATTAGGCTTTACTTTTGATAATAAACCGTTTACGGTAAAAGATTTAGGCGTTGCAGGAGCTATAACTGTTTTGTTGAAAGATGCACTTTCTCCAAACCTCGTTCAAACTACCGAAAACACTGCTGCTTTTGTGCATGGTGGTCCGTTTGCCAATATTGCACATGGCTGTAATTCGATTATTGCTACCAAGATGGCAATGTCATTTGGTGATTATGTTATAACTGAAGCCGGTTTCGGTGCCGATTTGGGAGCTGAGAAATTCTATGATATAAAGTGTAGAAAATCAGGACTAAATCCAAAACTTACCGTACTTGTAGTGACTGCACGAGCATTAAAAATGCATGGAGGCGTGTCGCAAGATGTAGTAGGAGAACCAAATCTTGACGCATTGAAAAGAGGTGTTGTCAATATGGACAAACACATAGAAAATCTTAAATTATTTGGACAGTCGGTGGTTGTTGCTTTCAATCGTTATGGAGATGACTCGGAAGATGAAATTGCATTTTTGCGTCAGCATTGTAGTGAATTGGAAGTAGGATTTGCCGTAAATAATGCTTTTGTTGAAGGTGGTAGCGGAGCCGTGGAATTGGCAGAACTTGTAGTGAAAACTATAGCTCAAAAGCCTTCGGAACCAGTAAAAACTGTTTATTGTGATGAGGACAGTGTAGAAACGAAAGTATTAAGTGTGGCAAGCAAAATATATGGTGCCGATACCGTTTCTTATAGTGCAACAGCACGTAAAAAGATTAAGATGATAGAAGACTTGGGTTACTCTAATTTCCCTATTTGTATAGCTAAAACGCAATATTCTTTTTCAACCGATGCTAAATTATATGGAGCACCTAAAGGCTTTAATATTCATGTGCAAGATATTGTAATCAATGCCGGAGCAGAAATGCTTGTTGTCATAGCCGGAGAAATAATGAGAATGCCGGGTCTGCCAAAATCGCCTCAGGCATTGCGTATTGATGTCGTAAATGGTGAAATAGACGGATTGTCTTAATTGAAATTTGAAATAATTTCACCATAAAAAATGAGTTTTTTTACTCTTTTTTTGTGGCGTTTGGAAAGAAAAAAATTATCTTTGTGTCCCATATGAAAACAGGTTTCGATAACGAGAAGTATTTAAAGATACAATCTGAACGCATTAAAAAGCGTATCGCTCAGTTTGGAGATAAATTGTATCTTGAATTTGGAGGAAAGTTGTTTGATGACCATCATGCAAGTAGAGTATTGCCGGGATTTATGCCCGATAGTAAATTGCAGATGTTATTACAACTTAGAGATTGTGCCGAAGTATTGATGGTAATAAGTGCCATTGATATTGAAAAAAACAAGATGAGAGGTGATTTGGGAATCACTTATGATGAAGATGTGTTGCGTTTGCGTGAAGAGTTTGAAAAAACAGGTCTTTATGTGAGCAGCGTTGTTATCACTCATTATAATGGTCAATCGAGTGCCGATGCTTATCGTAATCGTTTGGAACGCTTGGGTATAAAGGTATATTATCATTATACAATAGATGGATATCCTCACAATGTGGCTTTAATCGATTCCGATGACGGATTTGGTAAAAATGATTATGTAGAGACAACACGTCCTCTTGTTGTGGTTACTGCTCCCGGTCCCGGTAGTGGTAAAATGGCAGTGTGCTTGAGCCAATTGTATCATGAAAATAAGCGAGGAGCCAAAGCCGGATATGCAAAGTTTGAAACATTTCCGGTGTGGAATTTACCATTGAAACATCCGGTGAATATTGCTTATGAAGCCGCAACCGCCGATTTGAACGATGTAAATATGATAGACCCGCTTCATCTTGAAGCTCATGGTGAAGTAGCTGTAACTTATAATCGCGATCTTGAAATATTCCCGGTATTAAATACTTTGTTTGAAAGTATTTATGGAGAAAGTCCATATAAGTCACCTACCGATATGGGCGTGAATATGATAGGTTTTTGTATGAGCGATGAAGATGTGTGTTGCAATGCGGCAAAAGAAGAGGTTATAAGACGATATTATAATGCTTTGTGTAATCTTGCCGATAAAGGAAATAATGAGAATGAGGTGAGTAAAATAGCATTGATTATGAAGCAGGCTAAACTTACTACCGATTTCCGACGTGTTACAGTTGCAGCACATGAAAGGAAAAATACATCGGGAGTGGCTTCGGCTGCTATAGAACTTCAAGATGGAACTTTAATCACTTCACGAACAAGCCCTTTATTGGGACCGAGTGCGGCACTGTTGCTTAATGCAACCAAGCATTTGGCAGGAATTCCTCATGACGTTAAACTTATAGCCGAAGAAATGATTTCGCCTATTCAGAAGACTAAGGTTGAATACCTTCATGGACATAATCCGCGTCTTCATACCGATGAAGTTCTTGTTGCATTATCGATTTTAAGTAATCGCGATGAAAATTGTCGTAAAGCATTGGAACAATTGCCAAAACTTAAAGGTTGTCAAGTTCACTCTACTGTAATGCTTAGTGAAGTAGATAATAAGATATTCAGAAAGTTGGGAATAGTTCTTACTTGTGATCCTGTAAAAAAAGCGTAAGAAAATAGATATAAGTACGAAAAAAGCACCCTCTTTATCGGGTGCTTTTTCTGTTTTATAAAGGATTGATTGCCTTTGTTTTTAAAGTTCGGTTTTCCATAATCCGTGAAGATTGCAGTATTCATATACTGCCACAGGTTTATCGGCACAAATACAAAATTTTGCTTCAGGTTTGTCTTTTGGATTCATTATTGTACCACCGTTTTCAGTTTCCAAGTATATGAAAGCAATGTGATGTTCTGGTGTCATGGGGTGTGCTACACTTCCTACTTCAACTTTCAAGAAACAATCATCAACTTTGCTTGTTACGGGTACATGTTTTTCAGCACTTGCATCTACCGTGTTAGCTACCAATTCTTCCATTTTTTCGCCACAACATACAACAGGAACGCCTGAATTTACACTTTTAACGATTACATTACCGCAGTGTTTACATTTGAAAAATTTTGTTGCCATAGTTTTGTGTTTTTTAATGTTATTGCTTAGTTTTTGTTCTGTGATAGCAAATATAGTTCATATTTACTTCTTGTCAAACAGATAATTTCTATTGAACTATAGACAAAATCTATTATAAGATAAATGGTCTATTATTTAACTAATAACAATATTAAGATTGATGAGGTTTAAAAAGTTGTAAGTATATTATAGGGCATAAAACAAGCTGTATGGATGTAATGTTATAGTTGTTGGAAATAAATGTGTAAATTTGCATATCAAAGAAGAAAGAATGAAGGATAAATTGTATATAAAGCTATTTTTATCTTTTTTAAAGATAGGTGCTTTTACCTTTGGTGGAGGTTGGGCAATGATTTCCATTATTGAAAAAGAGGTGGTTGATAAAAATCATTGGATAAACAGAGAAGATTTTCTTGATTTGCTTGCAATTGCACAAGCAATGCCGGGTATATTAGCTGTGAATATAGCAGTTGTGATAGGCGATCGTCTCAAGGGGGTTAAGGGTAGTGCTTGTGCCGCATTGGGAACTATCTTACCTTCTTTTTTAATGATACTTGCCATTGCAATATTCCTTACACCTGATGCGATAAAAAATGATTCTACACTGAATGCGATATTTAAGGGAATACGTCCTGCAGTGGTGGCTCTAATCATAGCACCTGTTATAACTACTGCAAAAGCAGCAAAAATTGACAAAAAAACGATAATCATACCGGTGGTTACAGCTTTGCTAATATATTCAGGTATGCCTTATGTATCCAATCCTATTGTGTTTATTATTTTAGGCGGAGTGGGAGGTTATTTGAGCTACATAATTTCCTCTTATAAAACCACGAGAAAGGAGGGAAAGGAATGAATACTTATTTAAAATTGGTATTAGCTTATCTTAAAATAGGGCTTTTTGGATTTGGCGGAGGTTATGCCATGTTGTCGTTGATACAGCGAGAAGTAGTAGGTGCAGGTTGGATTACTAATACCATGTTTACCGATATTGTGGCTATCTCTCAGATGACTCCGGGACCGATAGGAATAAATAGTGCTACCTATATAGGTTATGTTGTGGGAAGCGATTCGGGAGGTTTAGGTTGGGCGAGTGGAGTTATAGGTTCCATTCTTGCTACGTTGGCAGTTGTGATACCACCTTATTTATTAGTACTTTATGCAGGGCATTATATCAATCGTCGTAAAGACAGCCCGGTGATAAAAAGCATATTTTCTGGATTACGTCCTGTTTGTGTCGGCTTAATAGCTTCGGCAGCATTGTTGTTGATGAATAAGGAAAACTTCGGCAATACGAGTTATGAACTTGTTGCAAGTATAATAATTTGCTTGATTTCGTTTTGTACGGTTTATTTTACAAAAATACATCCCATATTGGTAATAATACTTGCCGGCTTGGCTGGATATATAATATATTGAGAGAATGAATTATCAAGAAACTTTAAACTATCTGTATAGTCAGATGCCAATGTTTTCTCGAACCGGAGGTGATGCTTATAAAGAAGGTTTGGGTACGAGTTTAGCATTGGATGACATTTATAATCACCCTCATACGGCATATAAAACCATTCATGTGGCGGGGACTAATGGAAAAGGTTCAACTTCACATCTCATTGCATCGATATTGCAACAGAGCGGGTATCGTGTTGGTCTTTACACCTCTCCTCATTTAATTGATTTCAGGGAAAGAATAAGAGTGAACGGTGAAATGATTTCCCAAGAAGATGTAGTTGATTTTGTGGAGCGTTATCGAAATTCAGATTTTAGCGGTGCACCTTCTTTTTTTGAATTAACAATGATGATGGCATTTGATTATTTTCGTAAATCAGAAGTGGATTATGCCGTTATTGAAGTGGGTTTGGGCGGACGTCTTGACAGTACTAATATCATAACTCCTATTTTGAGTGTGATTACAAATATATCATTTGATCATACTCAATTTTTAGGAGATACTTTGGTGAAAATTGCCGGCGAAAAGGCTGGAATAATTAAATCGGGTATTCCCGTTGTAATAGGAGAAGCCGAAGGTGATGTGCGACAAGTTTTTGCTCAAAAAGCAACTGAAGAAAATTCTCATATTGTTTTTGCCGAAGAAAATCAACACATATTGTCTTATCGTCGTGAAAAAGATAGGTTGATATTTGAAACTGAGCAATATGGAGTGATAGAAGATGAATTATCCGGCGAATGTCAGGTTAAAAATGCCAATACGGTGTTGAATGTAGTAGATGCTTTGATTGATTTGGGCATAAAAATTCCTTATAAAGCAGTTCAAGCAGGGTTTGCTCATGTTTGTGAGCTTTCAGGACTTATGGGACGTTGGATGGTAATTAGTGAAAATCCGCGAGTTATATGTGACACTGGTCATAATGTGGGCGGTATTCAATATATCGTACGTCAACTATCTAAGGAAAAATACAGTAATTTACATATTGTTTTAGGTTTTGTTAAAGACAAAGATATAACTCATATACTTGATATGTTTCCTCGATATGCGGTTTATTATTTTACCAATGCTTCAATACCACGTTCTTTGCCGTCAGGAGAATTAAAGGCTTTGGCAACTTTAAGAGGTCTTGATGGAGATGATTATTCTACGGTAAAAGAAGCGTTTTGTGCTGCGTGTGAAGCTGCCAAGCCTGATGATATGATATTTGTGGGAGGTAGCACATTTGTTGTTGCCGACTTTTTGTCTTTTTACGGTAAGAAATAAAGCTGGAATATTGGAATATCATTTATTTAGTGTATTTTTGTATAAATTTATAATAGATTAAATAAAACTATAATTATATAAGAAATGGGTAAAGTATTAATTATCGGAGCCGGAGGTGTAGGTACAGTTGTTGCACACAAATGTGCTCAAAATCCTGAGGTTTTCAATGAAATTGTTATTGCATCTCGAACAAAAAGCAAATGTGATGCAGTGGCGAAAGCTATAGGTAAACCAAATGTAACAACCGATCAAGTTGATGCCGACAGTGTCCCTGAATTGGTGGCATTGTTGAAAAAACATAAGCCGGATATTGTTATCAATGTGGCTTTGCCTTATCAAGACCTTACTATTATGGATGCGTGTCTTGAATGTGGTGTAAATTATCTTGATACGGCTAACTATGAACCTAAAGATGAGGCTCATTTCGAATATAGTTGGCAATGGGCTTATAAGGAAAAATTTGAAAAAGCCGGTTTGACTGCAATTCTTGGTTGTGGTTTTGACCCGGGTGTGTCGGGCGTTTATACAGCTTATGCCGCAAAGCATTATTTTTCAGAAATGGAAACGTTGGACATCGTTGATTGTAATGCCGGTAATCATGGTAAAGCTTTTGCGACCAATTTTAATCCTGAAATAAATATACGCGAAATCACTCAAAAGGGTAAATATTATGAAAACGGAGAATGGATTGAGACAGAACCTCAAGAAATTCATAAAACGTTGAATTATCCAAATATCGGACCTCGTGAATCATATCTTCTTTATCACGAAGAACTTGAATCTCTTGTAGTGAATTTTCCAAGCATAAAGCGAGCTCGTTTTTGGATGACTTTTGGACAAGAATATTTGACACATTTGCGTGTAATACAAAATATTGGAATGGCAAGCATTGATCCTATTATGTATAACGGACAAGAAATTGTACCATTACAATTCTTAAAAGCGGTTCTTCCAAATCCAAAGGAATTAGGTGAAAATTATCATGGAGAAACTTCTATAGGTTGTCGTATAAGTGGTAAAGATAAGGAAGGTAAACCATTGACTTATTATATTTACAATAACTGTAGTCATGAAGCGGCTTATAAAGAAACGGGAATGCAAGCAGTAAGTTATACTACCGGTGTTCCTGCCATGACAGGTGCAATGATGTTCTTGACTGGTAAATGGAATAAGCCTGGTGTTCATAATGTAGAAGAATTTGATCCGGATCCGTTCCTTGATGTACTAAACAAGCAAGGTTTGCCATGGCATGAAATTATTAATGGAGATTTAGAACTATAATAAAATATTAATAGTTTTAAGAACTAAAAAAACGGTCATTCCCGATTATGGGAGATGACCGTTTTTTTGAAAATAGCTCGAAAATATTGTCGTTTATATATATCAATATGATTCTATGTGGATAATCGTGGAGATTATCACACTTGCCACGAACTAATAGTCCTTTCATCGTATTTGGATATTTTTCTGCAATCGTCTTAAAACTACATAACGTATATTGTATATTTGCACACACTTCATCATCGGTAGCAATTTTTAAGTTGTGAATAATCTAAGTGATATAGTATATTTCCTTTTGCCGGTTTGCCTAAATTATGCTCTACAAGCTTTTTTACTTCAAGAATCTCGTTAAACGTAGGTCTTTCGTATCTTATATGTTCTTTGTTGCGACAAGTCTTATTGCTGTTTGATGAAACAATTGAGACAAACTTGTTATTCCTAAATTTTACACCCCTTCCGAAAACCGGGTAAGCATAGTCTAATGGAATTGCATATTGCTGTTTTTTTATATAAGGTTTTACGTCGGTAATATTTAAAATTGAGTTGGGCGTTTCTACATTTTTTAATGCACCGGTATTGTAAAGCATCAAAACGCCTTTGTGAGCAGGAGGTGGAGTCTCTTTTAATTGGTGTAATCTAACAGTAACGCTTAATTTTATACCTTTTGTCGTCAATGTGTCTTTTATTGTTTTGCATAAACTGTTATAGCTGCTTTTTGTGGAGTTAGTCCAGTCTCAACCATAAAGATTTCTCCTTGACGGTCACATATCGCTCTACGAATGGATTTTCCTTTTGGCTCGTTATCTATGACTTGACCATTGCTTACAAGTGGATATTGGCGAAAGAAGCAGCCTTCATCTTCGGTCGTTTTTTCAAAAAGAGGGGAATTTTCGGCAACACCGACTGTAACTTTTCCATTTATAGATGCACAAAATCCTTTTTTAGATAATCCCCATGAGTGAGGCTCTCCTTTCAGCACAAAAGCTCCTAAATGTCACCGTTATCGGCTCTAACATCGGTAGCTTGTGCTACATATATCACATCTTTTTCATTATAATGTATGAAATTGAGTTTTAAATGTATCAAATGTCACTTATTAAATAAAAATTAAAGATGTTTTATTAAATAGTTCGTAAATGTGTATATCACCCATGTGAAAGGTGTATGTCAGCCCATTTTGCCGGTTAAATAGGCTCGTGTTCGTTCATCTTTGGGATTTGTGAACATTCGTTCGGTTTCGTCATATTCTATCAGTTCTCCCAGGTACATGAACATTGAGCGTGACGAAATACGGTGGGCTTGTCCCATATTATGAGTGACAATAAGTATTGTTACGTTCTGTTTAAGCTGTACGAGCAGTTCTTCAATGTGTTTTGTAGCAATTGGATCAAGAGCCGATGTTGGTTCGTCCATCAATAAGACGTCAGGCTTTAGGGCTAAAGCTCTTGCTATGCACAATCTTTGTTGCTGTCCGCCTGATAGAAATGTACCTTTTTTCTTTAACACATCTTTTACTTCATCCCAAAGAGAAACATTTCTTAATTCAGTCTCTACAATTTCTTCTTTTTCGCTTTTTGACAGACTTATACCATTTAACATAAAACCGGCTAATACGTTATCAGATATGCTCATGGTAGGGAATGGTGTAGGTCGTTGAAATACCATTCCTATTTTTCGTCGCACATCAATAGGATTCATATCCATGATATTATGACCATTAAGCAGAATCTCGCCTTTTAAGGTTATGTTAGGATATAATTTATGCATAAGATTGGCAGCTCTTAGTAATGTGCTTTTTCCGCATCCAGACGGACCCATTATGGCGGTTATTGAATTGCGTTCAACTGAAGCCGAAACGTTTTTTACTGCCATTGTATTACTTGAGTAAGAAACACATATATCTTTGAAGTCTAATATTGGTTTTAGAATTTCCATTTTTTTGCAATTTTTTTAGCTAAAATATTTAATGTCAATACGAAGAATAAAAGGAATAAAGAGGCTCCCCATATTAAGTCTTGTAGGTTGGGGTCATTGAAAAATTCCCATATTAATAAAGGAACGGCAGCAATAGGCTTGTCTACGTCCCATCTTACCATTGAATAACCGAGTGCGGTAAACATAAGCGGGGCTGTTTCTCCTATTACTCTTGAAACAGCAAGCAAAACTCCAGTAAAGACACCACCGAAAGCCGATGGTAATTGAACTTTAAGCATAACTTTGGCATAACTGCCTCCAAGTGCCAACCCGGCTTCTTTGAGCGAAGATGGTAATATTTTTAAGGTTTCTTCGGTAGAGCGTATGATAAGTGGCAACATCATTATAAACAGAGCTACGCTTCCTGCAATTGCTGAATATCCTTTCATTGGAATGACAACCCAAGCATAAGTGATGATACCGATTATAACCGATGGCGTTCCTTGCAGTAAGTCGGTTAGGTAACTTACTATTTTAGAAAATTTGCTTCGAGCATTTTCGGCAAGATATATGCCACAAAGTATTCCTATGGGAATTGCTACAACCGATGCCATTCCAAGCATTATTAATGTTCCTACAATACCATTGGCAATACCTCCAGGAATAGGTTCGCCTGCCGATATGGCTTTCATTGCTTTATAGGCTGTAGGTGTGGGCTCAGTGATAAATTCCCAGCTTAATTGGCTCCATCCTTTCATTAAAACTTCACCAAGAATAGCAAGCAATGGAACCGAGGTGAAAATCGCAAAGAAACACACTGTGAAAAATACTATACGGTTCACGATTGTGCGACGTTTGATGTTTCCTATATTCATAATGAAATAGTGAATTAGAGAATTATATTATGCGAGCTCGCTTAATTAAAAATTTACCTGCCATATTTATTACGGCTGTTATAAGGAACAGAATAAGTCCTATGGCAATGAGTGAAGACAGTCTTAATCCGTCGGCTTCTCCAAATTGATTGGCTATAATACTTGCCATGGTGTTGCCTGTTGATGTGAGCGACTCAGGCATTTGATTTGTGTTTCCTATCAACATGGTTACGGTCATAGTTTCTCCTAAAGCACGTCCTATAGCTAAAATATAGGAGGAAAATATTCCGGAACCGGCTACCGGAAACATTACATGCCATATAACTTCGGCTCGTGTTGCACCGAGGCTGTAAGCTCCTTCTTTTAAATCGGCAGGGACCATTTTTATGAATTCAGAACTTAGAGATGCAGCATAAGGCACTATCATAATTGCAAGAACAAGTGCAGCTGTGAGAATTCCCGAACCTTGTGGTGATATATTAAGTGACATTATTAGAGGACGCAAAGTGTAGAACCCCCATAATCCGTATATTATAGATGGTATTCCTGCGAGCAAATCGGTAACAGTACTCAAAATTTCTGCGATTTTTGTTCCTTTGAAATATTCACCCACAAAAAGTGATACAGGAAGAGAAAACGGAATGCAGAAAATGAGAGCCAACAATGTGGTGAGTAGCGTACCTGTAATAAAAGGCAATGCTCCATATTGTTCGTGTCCTTCGGTGTAATTCCAATCCGATGAACTTATAAAATTGAAAAAACCGAAATGCGTGATGGCTTCTGAAGAATCAGAAGTGAGTGTGTAGATAATACCTCCGCAAATGAATGGTAAAACCAAAGAGGCCGCTAAGAGTATGGCTTTGAAAATCTTGTCACTCATATACGTTGGAAACTTATTTAATGATTGGAGTGCCGTTGTAAGTGGCTGTGTTTAATCTATCTTTGCTTAATTCGATGATTTTTTTTGACAGAGGAGCATAATGAACTTCTGTTGTTACGTTTTGAGCATCGTCGCTTAAAATGTATTGTAAAAGTTCGATAGTTCCTTTTGCTTGATTTTCGGAACGCTTGGAGTAGTTTTGTTCTTTGTAAATAATTATCCAAGTATAGCAACTAATGGGATATGCTCCTTTTGCATGAGAGTCGGTTATTGATGTTGGTATTTCATCGGTAATACTATTGGCTGCAGCCGAAATTGACATAGCGGTAGGTTTTATAAATTCTCCGTTGTAATTTTGAATGGTTGCATATGGTATGCGTTGTGCAAAAGCATATTCAGAACCTATGTAACCTATGGAGCATGAGGTTTGTGAAACAACACCGGCAACACCGGGATTGCCTTTTGCCGCTTGTCCCAAAGGGAAATTAACCGATTTCCCCGCTCCATAGTTGTTGCTCCATTCGGAGCTTATTTTACTTAGATAATCGGTGAAAATATAAGTAGTTCCGCTACCATCGGAACGATAAACCGGAATAATGGTGCTTGATGGTAGTTTTATTTCAGGGTTTAGTGCCTGAATTTTAGCATCGTTCCATTTTGTGATTTTTCCGGCATATATATTAGCAATTATTTCGCCTGATAAGTTCAAACTATCTATTCCTGGAATGTTATAAGCAAGAACGACAGCACCCATGCATGTGGGTATTTGTATTGTTGGAGCCATTTCAGATTTTTCTTTCTCGTTTAGAACAGCATCGCTTGCGGCAAAATCCACGATACCGTCTTTAAGGTTGCGAATACCGCCACCACTACCTATGCCACCATAAGCCACCATGTCGCCGGTGAGATTGTGGAAGTTTTCAAACACTATATTATAGAATGGCAGAGGGAATGTAGCTCCTGATCCTGATAATTCAACAGAATCTCGCTTGTTGGCGTTTCCTTTTTGTTGTGAATTACATGCAACCAAAACCGATAATGCTACGCATAGTAGTGCTAAAGTTTGTAATCTTTTCATAAATGATAAAATATTAATCTATGTTATTATAACAAAAAATAACGTTGTTTCCCTTTTAAGGGTAGCTATTATTTAATTGTTTATTTTACTTTGCAAAAGTATTTTTGAGTTGTAACAAATCGATAAATATTTTATTACAATTATGTAAAAAGCGAGCGGGGCATAACTCTTTTGTAATTTGAGTTATGCCCCGTTTGACTTAAGAATGAGATTTATTATTATCTTTTTGATAAAACAGTTACTGTATCGATAAGATTCCCATTACGGTCGTAAAGTTTTAAATGTAATTTGTCTCCGGTACATTTTAAGGTTAATCCTCCAACGGTTTTATGACCTTCACACCAGCGATATTTTATGATGTCCTTATTATAAACCCACTCTTTTAAGTTTTGACCACGTTCATTGTCGGAAGATGGCGTTTGTACATATACAGTACCTTTGTTTCCGATAGTTTCTTTGTCGTTGTAAAGAGCATTGGTGCGTGCATATACATGGTTGTTGCCGGCAATAGCAAGGTCGACTCCATATTCATCAAATAATTCTTTCCAACGAGTGTATTGAGAATTTCTTCCATCGGTTCCATGAAACCATTCATAATGTTCCATTACAACAATGAATTTGGAAGGGTTTGATTTAATAACATCTTTTACCCAATCTTGAGCGACTTTTAATCCTTCGTCGTTTCTCATGCTTTCGCTGTTTAGAGCTATGAAAAGCGTTTCTCCGTAAGTAAAGTAGTAACATACACCTATTTCACCTTCATATCCGTTTTCAGGGTTATTATTTGCGAAGTGAAAGAATTTATTTGAACTTTTCTTATAAGTGCGGTCCATGTTATCGTGATTACCGTTTACTCCAGCCCAAATGTATTTTTTGAAAGGTTCATTTGTGTAAAGGTCACGCCAAAACGAATAGCTTCCTCCCCATGCTATAATGTCGCCCATGTTTAAAACCATGTCAAAATCGGCATTATTACATTTCTCAAGAGTTTTAATCATATTCATGGCAGATGTTACGCGTTGAGGAAGAGGGGTGTAAGCGTGAAAGTCGGAAATAATAGCTGCAGTCCATATTCCGTTTTCGGGAGCCGTTTTAAAATAGCGTATTTCTCCGTTATTTGCGTTTGTTCCTATGCGATACATGTATTTTGTATTTGGCTTTAATGCTGATATTTCAACTGTATTACGGTTAAAACGAGCCGTTTCATAGAAATTTTCATTTGTAGGAGTTTTTGAATATATGCTGTCAAATGCAGTGCAAAGTTCTTGTTTTGCGATAGCCTTTTTTGCTTTACTCCAATTAGTGTCACTACATTCGGTGTAAAAACAAAATACAGGTTTATCATCTAAGTCGCTATGCCAATTGATTCTTATTGATTTGGATGCATTTTCGCCGGGATTGGCAATGACTGTGTAAATTTCATTTGCGTGTATGGCAAAAGTAAATAAAGTTAAAAATAAAGCAGTTAAAATTCTCATGATTAATTAATTTTAAAATTATATTTTACAAAAATAGTCATATAAGATTCTCTTCAGTGTGATTTTGATTGAAAAAAAATAAAAAAATATTAATCGGTATAATATGTAAACTGTATTGTGGCTATTAATTTTAATAGTTGCTGAATTGCTTAATAATTTTTTGTAATTTTGATATTTGTTATTATCATAATGAAATTATATGTTTATATGGAACAACTGTTTGAAATATGCTTTTTTGAAAAGGTGCTTTTTAGCATGGCACTGATAGGAATTATAGTGTTTATAGCATTATATTTTGTAGGTGCCGGATATGGCATGATGTATACTCGAAAATGGGGGCTTTCGTTAAATAATAAAGTAGGTTGGGTAATTATGGAAGCTCCGGTTTTCATCGTAATGTGTTTGTTATGGTGGAATTCCAGCCGACGTTTTGATGCGACTCCGTTAATATTTTTCTTATTGTTTCAGATACATTATTTTCAACGTTCGTTTATCTTTCCTTTTATTATGAGAGGTAAAAATCGTATGCCTGTTGTCATAGTTGCAATGGGTGTGCTGTTTAACGTAATAAATGCTTATATGCAAGGAGGGTGGATATTCTATATTTCTCCAGAAGGGCTTTATGACGTAGATTGGTTATACAAGCCTTGTTTCATTGCCGGAGTAACGATATTTTTGGTGGGATTGGTTATAAATCTCAATAGCGATTATATAATACGACATTTGCGAAAACCGGGAGATACGGGACATTATATACCTCGAGGAGGGATGTTTCGTTATGTGTCGAGTGCAAATTATTTAGGCGAATTCACCGAGTGGGTGGGTTTTGCCATAATGACATGGTCATTGTCGGGGGCAATGTTTGCATGGTGGACGTTTGCCAATTTGGCTCCTCGTGCGTGGCGTATTTATAATCGTTACAAGCAAGAATTCGGAGACGAATTCACCAAACTTAAATTATATAGAATGATACCGTTTGTTTATTAAAGCTCATGGAAATGGAAAAGAAAGAATCTTTGTTGTTTACACCGGTAAAAATAGGTCCGGTAGAATTGCGTAATCGAACAATTAGGTCGGCTGCATTTGAGAATATGTGTCCGGAACACCGTCCCTCTGAAATGTTGTATAATTATCACACTTCGGTTGCTCGTGGTGGAATAGGTATGACTACTGTTGCTTATGCTTCGGTGAGTCGTAGCGGATTATCTTTTGATAATCAATTGTGGATGCGTAGAGATATTGTTTCGTCTTTGCATGAGCTTACATCTGCTATTCATTCTGAGGGAGCTAAGGCTTCTATTCAATTGGGACATTGTGGCAATATGTCTCATGTTTCAACTGCCGGTCAAGTTCCTATTTCGGCTTCAACAGGTTTTAATTTGTATTCTCCTACAATAGTAAGGGGTATGAATGAGAGTGAAATAAAAGCTATGGCTGAAAAATTTGGCGATGCAGTACGATTGGCTAAAGATTCAGGTTTTGATTGTGTTGAAATTCATGCAGGACACGGCTATTTGATAAGTCAATTTTTGTCGCCTTATACCAATCATCGACGTGATAAATTCGGAGGTTCGTTGGATAATCGGATGAATTTCATGCGTTTGTGCATGGAGAAGGTTATGGAAGCTGCCAATGGAGAAGTTGCTGTTGTGGTAAAGACCAATATGCGTGATGGCTTTAAAGGTGGTAATGATTTGGAACAGGGTATTGTAATTGCCCAAGAGTTGGAAAAACTTGGAGCTGATGCACTCGTATTGAGTGGCGGTTTTGTGAGTAAAGCTCCTATGTATGTAATGCGTGGAGAGATGCCTATCCACACTATGACTCATTATATGACTCAATGGTGGTTGAAATACGGAGTACGTGCTGTAGGTAAATATATGATTAAAAATGAGCCTTATAAAGATTTGTATTTTCTTGATGATGCTTTGGAAATTCGCAAAAATGTAAAATTGCCACTTATTTACGTTGGTGGTTGTGTGTCAAGAAAAGGAATTGATAAGGTTCTCGATAGCGGATTTGCAGCTGTTCAAATGGGACGTGCATTAATAAATGAACCCGATTTTGTTAATCGTATGCGTGAAGGAGAAGAGCGTTGTGGCTGTGATCACACCAATTACTGTATAGCTCGTATGTATTCACTTGAAATGGCTTGTCATAAGCATAGAAATGATTTAACTGAAGGTATAAAAAAGGAAATTGCAAGAATAAAGAGAGAAAATGGCACAGAAGCGTGATTGTGTTGGGCTTACTGCACTTGTTACGGGTGCATCGAGTGGTATAGGGTTTGAATATTCTCGCCAATTGGCTGCGAGAGGGGCTGATGTTGTGCTTGTGAGCAATCAAGAAACCGAATTGGAAGAAACTCGTGATGCTTTGGCTTCGGAATATCCGTTTCAGAAATTTTATGCTTGTTTCAAGGACCTAAGTAGTGTCGATTGTGCTGATTATCTACTTGATTTTTGTGTAAAAAATACTAAGGGAATAGATATTTTGATAAATAATGCGGGCATTTTTGTCTTTAAAGAGGTGTGTAAAATGTCTCAACAGCAATTAAATCTTTTCATAGACGTTCATGTTAGGGCAGTGACATTGTTAACACGTGTTTTTGGTGAGTATATGGCGAAGCGTGGAAGTGGGTATATTTTAAATATGTCATCTATGTCTTGTTGGATGCCAATGCCCGGAATTGCTATGTATTCGGCAACAAAATCCTATATACAAGTGCTTTCGCGTGCTATGTATTTGGAACTTAAGGATTCAGGAGTGCATGTAATGGTGGCATGTCCGGGAGGTATAGCTACCGATTTGTTTGGTTTACCGAAGAATTTGCAACGGTTTGCGGTTAAAATAGGTGTACTTTCTACTCCGCAAAAGTTTGTGAAAGGGGCATTAAAACGCATGTTTAAGCGTAAGCAGCAATATGTTAATGGAGTGTTGAATAAATTTTCGGTTTTTCTTATGCCAAAATTGCCTGTGATGTTGAAAATGCAGGTTAAATATAAATTGCTTGATAAGCAGAAAAAATCATGAACAAGCCCTTACATATAATTACAGGAACAACAGGAGGAATAGGTGCCGAAATAGCTTTTCGTTTGGCTCATGAAGGTAAAGCCGTTGTGCTTGCTTGTCGCAACTTGAAAAAAGCTGAAGAGCAAAGAATCATGTTAAAGCAGTCAACGGAAAATGAAGATATTCATTGCGTTTGTCTTGATTTGTCTTCTTTTTCAAGCGTAAAGTCGTGTTTTGAACAAATAAAATTATTGAATCGTCCGATAGCTTCGGTAATAAACAATGCCGGGGTTATGTCGCGTTTCAGTACGATTACTCGCGATGGTTATGAACTCGATTTTCAAGTAAATACACTTTCTACAGCTTTATTTACATTGTTACTTGAACCTCTTGTGTGTGATGGTGGGCGTATAGTGTTCACTACATCGGTAACTCGTAATGTGTGGTGTCTTTCAAGCTCTTTTCCTAAAGAGTCATCTTTCGGTCAACTTGCAACTTACGGTCGCAGTAAGCGTGCTCTTACAATGTTTGCTGTTTGGCTTGCCTCTAAATTGTCAAAACGTGGAATTTGTGTCAATTGTGCCGATCCCGGAGTTGTCGATTCAGGTATGATAACCATGCACAGGTGGTTTGATTCTTTAGCAAATGTATTTTTTCGCCCATTTATAAGTAGTGCTAAATCAGGTTCTTTATCGGCAATAAATGCCATGTTGTCGTGTGAAACAGGCAAAATTTATTATCACAAAAAGGAACTTACGCCGTCAGACAGTATTATAAAAGAGTCGTCAAGGGTTGCAAGTGTTATAATGAAAGAACTTGAAACTTATTTGTAGCGTCTTAATTTAGAACGCATAAGCAAAGCCGTAAATAATGAAGTGATAAGACCTACAATGCTCACCATGCCGAATACAATAATCGCATCGCTCCATATAAGTTTTACTGGGTAACTATCTACTATTACGGTACCTGCTTCGGCTGATAATTTTATAATTCCGAATTGTTGTTGTAAAACGCATAAGATTACTCCTGTTATAACGCCTAAAGCTGCACCGGAAAGTGTAATTAATATTCCTTCGGAAATAAATATGTTGGCTACTTGTCGATTGGTTGCTCCTAAATATTTAAATGTGCGAATGTTATCGTTTTTTTCTATGATAAGTAGTGAAAGTGAGCTGATTACGTTAAAAGCCGATATAACCAATATGAAAGATAATAATAGGAACGTAACCCATTTTTCCATGTTTATCATCTTGAATGAACTTGCTTGTTGCATGATTCTGTTTTTAACGGATAATTGGCGACCTAAAGCATGTTGAATATCTTTCATTATGTCGGCTTCATTACTTCCGTTACGCAATTTTACTTCTATGCTTGTAGCTTGAGTATCGTAGTCGAAAAGTTTTTTTGTAACTTCTATAGGAACAAAGATGAAGTTTTGGTCATAGGTATATTGTTGCGTTTGAAAAATTGCCGATACATATAGAGAATCGGTCTTAAAAGCTCCTGATGGGTTAGCTAAGTTTACTCGTCCTGTTCGTTTTGGAGCGTAGATATTTAAATAATCAAAAAAACCGGCACCCGATTGAAGATTTCCTGCTGCACCGATACTAAGTATTGCATATCGGTTTAAGCTGTCTTGCAATGTAAAATCTCCATATAAAATAACATCGTTTAAGTTACTAAAACTGTTATAATTGTCGGGTATGCCTTTAAGGGTGATAGGCATTTGCCTATCGTGATACACGGCGAGAGCTTGATCGGTAATAGTGGCAATAGCTGTTTCTACACCGTTAATGTTCTTAACAATATTGATCAGGCTGTCGGCGTTGTTTATTGTTTTCCCTTTTTGTGCAGAGATTTCTATTTCGGGATCTATTTTTGATGTTTTTTCAAGGAGTAGTTCCGAAAAACCATTGTAAACCGATAAGACACATATGATAGCGGCAGTAGTAATCACAACTCCACACACTGAGATTATGGATATGATATTTACTGCACTATGTGTCTTTTTTGCTTTTAAATAGCGTAATGCTGTTTTCAGAACGATTCCCATAGAACTGAAACTGAAAAAATCAGTCTTTTTTATTCAATAGATTGTCGATATGCTCAATGTAGTCAAGTGAGTCATCAATGTGGAAAAATAATTCGGGTGTTTTTCTTAATTGATAACGCACTTTTTGAGCAAGATTGTATCTTATTTCTTTTGAACTTTTGTTTATGCTGTCAAGTAATATTTGAGCTTTTTCTGATGGGAATATGCTCAAATATGCACGTGCAATACTTAGGTCGGGTGATACACGTACAGCACTCACGCTTACGATTACGTTACCTACTTTAGCTGTTTCTTGTCTGAAAATCTCGCTTAATTCCTTTTGTAGCAAGCGAGCTATTTTTTGTTGTCTTGTTGTTTCCATTGTTTGTAGAGTCGATTTAAAAAATAGATGTAAAATCAAGAAAATGACTTTTCTTGTGACAAAGATACAACAAAGAAATGAAAGTGAATGAGGAAAGGGGAAAAGAATGTTTTATTCTTTCCCTTGAACTTGATGTATGTGTTAATATTTTATGGAATTGTTGTATTATTGTTTATGTGAAGGCTTTTTGTAGATTATGGTTAATCCGTCTCGCAATGGAATAATCACTTTTTCTACACGTGGGTCTTGAGCCACCATATCGTTGAACTTCAATATACCTTCGGTTTGTGCATCGAGTTTTTTACCCCAATCTACAACTTTTCCATCCCATAACGTGTTGTCGGCTATTATAAAACCTCCTGGAGAAACAAGAGGGAATACAAGGTTGTAGTATTCGCAGTATTCGCGTTTGTTAGCGTCCATGAATACAAGATCAAATGTTTTTCCAAGCGAAGGGAGTATCTTGCAGGCATCGCCTATATGCAGATTGATGCGGTCGTGAAGTGTAGATGCTTCAAAGTGACTGCGAATGAAGTCTTCCAATTCATCGTCTATTTCGATGGTGTGAAGTTCACTATCGGGAGCTATAAGCCCTTCGGCAAGACATAGTGCAGAGTAACCGGTAAAAGTGCCAAGTTCCAGAATGGAGTGTGGATTAATCATTCGCACAAACATTTTGAGTAATCTACCTTGTAAATGCCCTGAACACATTCGAGGACGCAAATGGTATATGTGCGTTTCTCTGTTGAGACGTGATAAATGGTCGCCTTCGGGGTCGATGTGCGATAATATATATTCTTCAAGTTCTTCTTGCATGATAATTTTAATAGATGATGATTATCGGATAAATGCTTCTATTGCCAATCGGTAACTATCCAAGCCAAAACCGGCAATTACGCCTTTGCACACGCGAGAAATCATGGAATGATGCCTGAATTCTTCTCGTTTGTGTACATTTGAAATGTGAACCTCTATTACAGGTGTTGTAATTGCACTTATGGCATCGGCTATTGCAAGCGAAGTGTGAGTGTAAGCTCCTGCATTAAGGATAATTCCATCGTAGTCAAAGCCTATGCGATGTAATTCGTCTATTATATCCCCTTCGTGATTACTTTGGAAATAACTTATTTCAGCTAAATCGTCAAAATTTTTATGTAATATTTCAAGATAGCTGTCAAACCTCTTATCTCCATAGATTGAAGGTTCTCTTACTCCAAGTAAATTAAGGTTGGGCCCGTTGATAATAGCTATTTTCATAATTAAAATTCATTAATGCAACAAATTTACACAAAATATTTGAAAATATGCGTGCCAATTATAGTTGACACGCATTGAGTTGAAAATAATATATGTATGATTTAATAGATGTGAAATTATTCTTTAAATATACCTGATATAAGTTGAGAGGTGAAAATTGCATTTATTGCTAATGAAATAATGTAGAATATTCTTACAAAAGAACTTTCAGAATCTAAAAACAACATTACAATATATCCGGTAAAAGCAAGCATGAGATTGATTAAAAACATCCAAGTTAAAATGTTAGAAGACAAATATATTCCTCCATCTTCTCGTTTTTTTCATCCTAATTGTATAGGGGAAAATATGCAGGATATTATATAAGATCCTGGAATAATCATACTACATGTTCCAAGCAATCCTACAAAATAGTTTGGTAGGAAGTTGAAAAAATAATTAGCAATTATTAAGCAAAAAGTTATTTGTGTAAGAGCTACTTCTCTAAGAAATTTGTAAGAAAGTCCATATAATTCTGTATCTATAGAGCTTTATTGAATGTAATATAGGTAAGAAGGGAATACTCTTATTAATTACGAGTGGACATGTAAAAAGCAAAATTATTGCCATTACTAAATTGTAAAATTTATAATTCTCAATTGTTTTCATAATCATAAAATATTTATATTAAGTGAGATTTATTATTAACTTATTCTTTCTTTAAAAAAAACACAAGTAGTATTTGTAATAAAAGCCTAGATGTGTATTGCAAAATTACAATGTAATTGCTTAAATTTCTGTGATAAAAGATGCTGAATTACAAGAAACTCGAGAGCAACGTCGTGTACTTAAAGAACATATATTTGAAATGAATGATCTTGTGAAGAAAATAAGGTAATTGATGCAGGTGAAAACCGGTGATTTAGTTGGGAAGATTGCTGTTTTGGATAAAGAGGAATTGGATATGTTGCAGAAAACATTGGACTTTTGCCATAATGGGGTGATAAGTCGATTAAAGGCCTATCACCCCGATTTAAATATGGCAGCAATACATTTGTGTTGTCTGTTGTGTCTTAAAGTACCTTCATCGAAGATATCACTTATGCTTAATACATCGGAAGAAAGCTTGCGACAACGCAAATCAAGGTTAAAACGCTTTAAATTGGGCTTGAAAGACAATGAGTCTCTCGAGGAGTATATAAGTCGCCTTGAAGGAGAGGATACTCTCTTGGAATCAATGCTGAATGATAAGTCATTTGATAAAAGCGAGGATTAAATAGTATAAAAGGCAAGAGCGTGTGTTATTGAACGTGTTGTGGTTGTGAGCCTTTCGTTATAAAGAGCTGTAATGTGTTGTGCTTGTTTTTGCGGAGCATAGGCATTGGTGAAAAAATGGCAAATTATAAAATCCTCTATTAAATGGATTAAATTCCTTTCGACGTTTGAGCAAGATAGCATAAAATTCATTTCTATGTGATATATGTCTTCATCTTGCGTTGTTGAGGTAATATATCCTGAAAAACGCGTACAGAAAGCTGTGATACTTGAAAGAATCATATTTTCTATATCTTGTTTTTTACTAGGATTTATGATTGGTGGTAGGGTGGTAATGTTTGTTGCGTCAACCCAAGCACATTCAGCTAAGATTGTTCGTTTTATGCCCGACAGGCTTAATGCAATGTTGATTGTGTGTTTTGTGTTCATGATTAATTTTCGATTTTATAAAGTTTTTTGTAACAATATTCCGTTGAAAGATAGAATCGACTTGCGTGCTTTTCGGCAAGAACTCGTGACAGGGCGTGTCCCATGTTCAAGTATGGTCGTTCACGCATTTCTGCTTCTACGAGCGACAAAAGTTCTTGCCACATTTCTTGTCGCAATGATTTGCGAAATAAAATACCATCGGTGTTTCTAATTGTGCTTATAACTTTATAAGCATGTTCAAAACTTACATGAAAATGAGGTCTGGTCTCATGAATGGTGCGTTCTATTACATGTTTTCTGTTGATTTTATTACCTTTGCTAAATTCGTCTTTAAGAATTCGTTTGTAGGCAGAGATGAGTTCATTAT